>NZ_CABPRY010000032.1:0-620 GCF_902459625.1 Pandoraea cepalis | reverse complement strand
GCGGTGACCCATGTGCGAGTGAACCTGTACCCCGATGGTGGTCTGGCGCGTTTGCGCGTGTATGGCTTGCCGCAGAGCGATTGGGCGCGACGCTCGCGTGACGAGTTGATCGACCTGATCGCGATGGAGAATGGCGGTTACGTCGTGGCGGCGAACAACCAGCATTTCGGCATGGCGTCGAACCTGTTGATGCCGGGCCGAGGGGTGAACATGGGGGATGGGTGGGAGACGCGTCGACGTCGTGAGCCGGGTAACGACTGGGCGATCATTGCGCTGGCGCAGCCGGGCGAGATTGCCAAGATCGAAGTGGACACGGCGCACTTCAAGGGCAACTTCCCGGACCGTTGTTCCATTCAGGCGGCGTATGTGACGGGTGGCACCGAGCAGTCCTTGATTACGCAGTCGATGTTCTGGCCCGAGCTGTTGCCGGAGCAGAAATTAGCGATGGACAAGCAATTCGGCTTTGAGGAGCAGGTACAGAAGCTGGGGGCGATCACGCACATTCGCTTCAACATCATTCCGGACGGGGGTGTATCGCGTTTGCGGTTGTGGGGCCGGTTGAGCGAAAAGAAAGCGTAAGCGTGAATGAATCCCTCTCGCGCCCGGCAGGGCGTGCGAGA
>NZ_CABPRY010000031.1:0-1167 GCF_902459625.1 Pandoraea cepalis | reverse complement strand
TGACCTGTCCTGAAAATTTCGTACCAATCAAATCTAGGGATAATGGCTCCTCAGCTCAGATGAGGAGTTGGTATGAAGAAAAGCCGGTACAGCGACGAACAGATTGTGCGGATACTGCGTGAAGCGGATCGGGACACGGTGCCTGAGGTGGCCAAGCGCCACGGCGTAAGCGAAGCGTCGATCTACGCTTGGCGCAAGCGCTTCGGTGAGATGGTCAGCGACGACGTCAAGCGCCTCAAAGCACTGGAGGCGGAGAACGTCCGACTGAAGAAGCTGGTCGCCGACCAGGCGCTCGATATCCAAGTCCTGAAGGAGATCGGCGCAAAAAAGTGGTGAGCGTGCAGGCTCGCTGTGAGCAAGCCCGGTTTGCGATGGCACGGGGCTTGAGCCAACGGCGAGCGTGCACGCTGATGCAGGTCAGCCGTTCGAGCTTGGGTTACGAGCTCAAGATGCCGAGCAAGAACGCGCCAGTGATCGATGCGATGCGAGCATTGTCGGGGCAATTCCCGCGCTTCGGTTCGCGTCGCATTCGAGTATTGCTCGGGCGTGAGGGCATTGTGGTCGGTCGTGACCGATGCGCTTCGCTTTGGGCGCAGGCGGGTTTGCAAGTGCCAAAGAAACGTCGTAGACGCCGCGTAGCAGGCAGTCGTCCAAGGCCCCACGCACCGGCAGCTCGCAACTCGGTTTGGTGCTATGACTTTGTATTCGATGCCTGTGCGAACGGCCAGCAAGTCAAATGCCTGACGGTGGTCGACGAATATACGCGGGAGTGCCTGGCGATCGATGTGGCGGGATCGATTCGCTCTCGTCGAGTCATTGAAGTGTTAAGTCGGTTGATCAGCGTGCATGGCGCGCCCCGTTATCTGCGCTCAGACAATGGGCCGGAATTTGTCAGCACGGCGCTGTTGAAATGGGCGGTACAGGAGCAGATCGAGACAGCGTTGATTGATCCGGGCAAGCCTTGGCAGAACGGAACCAACGAGAGCTTCAACGGGAAATTTCGCGATGAATGTTTAGCGATGGAGTGGTTTCGCAATCGGATTGAAGCGAAGATCGTGATCGAGGACTGGCGCACGCACTACAACGAGGTGCGCCCGCATTCGAGTTTGCAGTACCTGACCCCCGCCGAATTCCGTCGGGTCAGCGAATGTAGTTCAACCACCGGGG
>NZ_CABPRY010000030.1:0-1240 GCF_902459625.1 Pandoraea cepalis | reverse complement strand
GTGATCTGCAATGAGAAATCTGGACCACCTGGGACGTTAGTTTTTCGGCAAACTTTACCCTTGGAAAAAGGAGGAGTTTGCTATGAAACGCAAGCGCTTTTCAGTCGAGCAGATTGTGGCGGTACTGAAGCAGGCCGAGTTGGGTATGCCGGTGGCCGATCTCATCCGTCACGTCGGTATTTCGGAGCAGACGTTTTATCGGTGGAAGAAGCAATATGCCGGTATGCAGTCAGATCAGGTACGTGAGCTCAAACAGTTGCAAGACGAGAACGCACGGCTCAAGAAGCTAGTGGCCGAGCTAAGCCTGGACAAGGCCATTCTGCAGGATGTTGCTTCAAAAAAGTGGCCCGGCCCGCGCTGAGGAAAGACGTGGTGGATTACGTGATAAGCCACTATGGATTGACGATGAGGCGGGCCTGTCGTTTGGTGAAGCAACCTCGCAGCACGCAGTACTACCAAAGCGTGAAAGATCCTCGGCCCGAGCTTCGTGCCCGCATGCGCGAAATTGCCCATACGAGGGTGCGCTATGGCTATCGGCGCGTGCATGTACTGCTACGGCGTGAAGGCTGGCAGTTGGGCAGGGATCAAGCATACCGGCTGTATTGCGAAGAGCAATTGCAATTACGATCGAAACTGCCCAAGCGCCGCAAGATGGTCGTCACGCGCGTGCAGAAAATCGTGCCGAGCAAACCGAATGATGCCTGGAGTATGGATTTCGTCGCCGATCAACTCGCAGATGGCTCGAAGTTTCGCATGCTGACAGTTGTCGATGTATTCACGAAAGAAGCCCTGGCCATCGAAGTTGGTCAACGGTTGAGGGGAGAGCATGTGGTGTCGGCGCTCACTCGAATCGCGGCCAGACGCGGCGCTCCTCGGCATATTTTCGTAGACAACGGCAGTGAGTTTTCCGGGCGATTGCTCGACATGTGGGCATATCACCACAAGTCGAAAATCGATTTCAGTCGCCCAGGAAAGCCCACGGACAATTGCCACATTGAGACGTTTAACGGATCATTCCGTGACGAGTGTTTGAACTTGCATTGGTTCGAGACGCTGGACGAAGCGAAGGCAACTATCGAGGCATGGCGCGGGGACTACAACGAGAGTCGGCCTCACTCAGCTCTCAAAGAGCTGGCGCCAGCCGAATTCGCCCGACAATTGGTGTTTTTACCCGGGCCGACTTGACCCGATACGCCGAAAAACTCGCTCTGGATTTGGCACAGAAAACCCAAGCGGATCA
>NZ_CABPRY010000029.1:0-1284 GCF_902459625.1 Pandoraea cepalis | reverse complement strand
AGAGGTGGCTTCGCTCGTTCGGACAGTCTTCTGAGATTTTTAAGTGGAACGTCCGAGGCAATCATGCTGCCGATTTGATCGCTGGCAGCGTCGCGAAGTATGCCTCATCCGGCGTCTGATCCGCCAGGCTCGAATGGGGCCGTTTCCAGTTGTACAGGCTGATGTACTCGCCGATGGAGCGCCGGGCATGACTGACCGACTCGTACGCCTTCAGGTAGACCTCTTCGTACTTGATGCTGCGCCAGACCCGTTCAACGAATACGTTGTCACGCCAGCTTCCCTTGCCGTCCATCGACAGCCGGATGCCCCGACTGAGCACCGCCTCGGTAAACGCGTTGGCCGTGAACTGACTGCCCTGGTCGGTGTTCACGATGTCCGGCCGCCCGTAGCGGGCGAACGCTTCTTCCAGCGCCTCGACAGCATGTACGGCTTCCAGCGTGATCGCCACCCGGTGCGCGAGAACCTTGCGGCTCGACCAGTCCACCACCGCCGTCAGGTACACAAAGCCTCGTGTCATCGGAATGTAGGTCGTGTCGAGTGCCCACGCCTGATTCGCCCGGTCAATCTTCATGCCGCGCAGCAGGTATGGCCAGATCTTGTGCTGCGCGTTGCGGCGGCTCGTGTTTGGCTTACAGTACAACGCCTCTACGCCCATGCGCTTCATCAGCGTCCGCACTCGGCGACGGCCAGCCTCATGGCCTTCCCGACGCAGCAGGCGCGCCAGCATCCGCGCCCCGGCAAACGGAAACTCCATGTGCAATTCGTCGATCCGTCGCATCAGCAACTGATCCGCTTCGCTCACCGGCTGCGGCCGGTAATACACGCTCGATCTCGCCACGCCGACGAGACGGGCCTGCTGCGAAATCGGCAACGCGTGCTTACGGTCGATCATTTCTTTGCGCTCAGCAATCCCGCCTTGTCGAGCGCGCCGCTTAAAAAATCATTTTCCAGCGTCAGTTGCCCGATCTTTGCGTGCAGCGATTTCAGATCAACGGGCGGCTCGTTCGACGGCGCACCGCCCGCGCCGAACACGTCCGCCGCGCGCTCCTGCAATTGCCGCTTCCATTCCGTGATCTGGTTCGGGTGTACATCGAACTGCTGCGCCAGTTCAGCCAGCGTCCGCTCGCCTTTGACCGCTGCCAGTGCCACCTTCGCTTTGAACGTCGCTGAGTGCGTCCGTCGGGTTCTCTTCGTCATCTTCCGGGTTCCTTTGCCAGCATTATCGCCGGCTCAGGCCCCGGTCGCTCCACTTATCCGACTGTCCGAATTCGCGCAGCCACCTCT
>NZ_CABPRY010000028.1:0-1357 GCF_902459625.1 Pandoraea cepalis | reverse complement strand
TCGCCGTCGTTGCGAGAGACGGAATATTAGACACCTTCGACGAACCGCGCAAGCCCTTTGTGAAACTTTTTTGAACGCGAGGCAATTTTCTGCGTTTTCGCGTTCCTGCCCCACCGCGTCCTATCTGTATCCAGACGCTATAGAGAAGAGTACCGGCGCCCGCCGCACCGCCTTTGGCACAATAGCGCCCATGAACACTGATCTTTCCCAGGACGCCTCCGGGCCCGCGCATCCATTCTCCACCCTCCTGCCCGACACCGTCATTGCCGCCGTCGAGCAGCTTGGCTATTTCAGCGACGGGCGCCTGCTCGCCCTCAACAGTTACGAGAACCGCGTCTATCAGGTAGGGATGGAAGACGGCCCTCCGCTCATCGCGAAGTTCTATCGCCCCCAGCGATGGACCGACGACGCCATCCTTGAGGAGCACGCCTTCACACAAGCGCTCGCCCATCAGGAAATTCCGGTCGTTGCCCCGCTCGAGACGCAAGGCACGACCCTGCACCATTTCAACGGTTTCCGCTTCGCCCTCTTCCCCCGACGCGGCGGCCGAGCCCCCGAACTGCAGGATCCCGACACGCTCAATTGGCTCGGTCGCTTTCTCGGCCGTATTCACGCAGTCGGCGCCATCCAGCCGTTCCGGCACCGTATCACCCTGGACATCGACACGTACGGACGCACTCCGGTCGACTATCTGTGGGCGAGCGACTTCATTCCGAACGACCTGCGCGACGCCTGGCGCAGCATTGTCGACCTGGCGCTCGCCGGTGTCGCGCGCGCTTACGAGCGGGCTGGAGATGTGAAACTGCTGCGCGTACACGGCGACTGCCACGGCGGCAACGTCTTGTGGACCGATGCCGGCCCGCACTTCGTCGATTTCGACGATACGTGCATGGCGCCGGCGATGCAGGATCTGTGGATGCTGCTTTCGGGCACGCGCGAAGAGATGACGGTCCAGCTCGATGAAGTCCTCTCCGGCTACGAGGACTTTGCCGACTTCAGCCCGCGCGAGCTGCATCTGACAGAAGCCTTGCGAACGCTGCGCCTGCTGCACTATAGCGCCTGGCTGGCCCGGCGCTGGGACGATCCGGCGTTCCCCGCCGCCTTTCCGTGGTTCAACACACAGCGCTACTGGCAGGACCGCATCCTGGAGCTTCGCGAACAGGTTGCCCTCATGGACGAGCCGCCGTTGTCCTGGCGCTGACCGACATCCGCGCGGGCCTGTCAGCCGATTTGGTCGATTTGGTCGATTTGGTCGATTTGGTCGATTTGGTCGAGTTGGCCGAGTTGGCCGAGTTGGCCGAGTTGGCCGAGTTGGCCGAGTTGGCCGAGTTGGCCGAGTTGGCCGAGTTGGCCGAGT
>NZ_CABPRY010000027.1:0-1501 GCF_902459625.1 Pandoraea cepalis | reverse complement strand
GTTTTTACCCGGGCCGACTTGACCCGATACGCCGAAAAACTCGCTCTGGATTTGGCACAGAAAACCCAAGCGGATCAATACGCCGAAAAACTCGCTCTGGATTTGGCACAGAAAACCCAAGCGGATCACCCCGAACTATCTACCGACCAGCCAATGCCGTTGACGAAGAAATAGCGATTGATGTCTCTCTGAAAGCTTTCCTGGTGATATCCGCGAAGACTCGCGAGCAGTTCAATAAAATCATAGACCTCATACCACTGCGCATCGTCCAGCAGCCCTCGCGCCTCTGTCTCGACATTGCCAGCACTCCAGTTGTTGGGATCAGGGCGCTTCTGGAGCATGCGGCATAACAATTCTCGTAGCTTGTCCGGTTTTACGCCTGATTCCAGGGCAGTGTTCACAGCGACACTGCGAAGCTCTTCTGAAGCCTCTAGCCGGGACGTGATCGGCGCAGCACGCACTGGAGCAAAGCCATTTCTCTCGGAAAATCTCATGATTTCCCGAATGCGTGAGGGCAGTAAATCTCGCCCCTCAACGATACGGTCTTGATTGCATGATCGAGCAACTGTTTGAAGGAATAATGGCCGAAGAGCACATTCGATAAATGAACGCCATCAAGCAACATCATATTGATTTCCTTGCCGTATGGGAGGGTCTGAATGGCTCCGCTTGTGAAACCAGACATCGACAGGAAAATCCCGCGCCCATCCGGTTTTCCTAGTACTTTCACGTAGAAGTTGCGAAGCTGAACAGGATCAGTCTGATCGGCAGTCCATTTAAGCTCAATCAGGTAATAACGCCCTTCATACTTGATAGCGCCGTCGATTTGCTCGCCAAGGTTGCTAAATGGCCTCTCAACTGGGATGCCGCTCGCATCCATGAGGTCAGCGAAGAGCTTTTCCAGTGCATACCCTTTTTGTTGTGGGCTAAGAGTATGCATGTCCATGAACCGCGCCTGCAACTTCTGACGCTTCTCGTCATAGGTCTCTATGCGGGGAACAACACGGGCCTGCTTTATTTCCTGTTCCTTCGACTGCCTATCTCGCAGTTCCCGCAAGCGCAAAGTCGCCAGTTGTGCTCTCTGGATCTGATGACCACGGTCTTGGGCGACAAAGCTTTGCTGATCAATCAGGATACGGGCGAAATTGCGAGAGATTTCCAGTCGCCTGTTGTATTCCAACGTCCTGATCCGCTCGTACAGAGCATCCATTTGCTCGCGCTTCGTTAACGATTTACCCTCTGGCGAACGCAGATTCTTGATCTCGGACACCAAACGCGGCTCCACCTTCGAACTGAGCCATGCTTTGTGGAGGTCCCCTTTATACCAATACAAGTTGGCAAGGCCGTCCTTGATCAGCACCTCTATCTCGTCGGTGAAAACATCGAACATGTTCTACCTCTTCTCTCTATATTTTGTGTGATGCTGACCTGACGGATATTTTCGTACCACTGGCGTCTAGAGAATCACGGCCCCGGTGGTTGAACTACATTCGCTGACCCG
>NZ_CABPRY010000026.1:0-4096 GCF_902459625.1 Pandoraea cepalis | reverse complement strand
GCCTGCGCTGGCCCGTGCCGGTGCCGCGCGGGCCGCCGAGACCGCCGAGACCGCCGGGACCGCCGGGACCGACGTCGTAGCGGCCTCCGGCTGGCCTTGCGCGGAGGCGCTGTGATGCGCGGTGGTGCTGTGCGCCGCTGCTGCCTTGAAGGCGTCGCCGACACGGAACACAGCCACGGCGTCGCGCAAGCGACCCGCCTGATCTTCGAGCGAGCCGGCGGCCGCCGCGGCTTCTTCCACGAGCGCCGCGTTCTGCTGAGTGACTTCGTCCATCTGCGTCACGGCGCGATTGACCTGCTCGATGCCGCTCGATTGTTCGCTCGATGCCGCCGAGATCTCGCCCATGATGTCGGTCACGCGCTGCACCGCCTGCACGATTTCCTCCATCGTCTGACCGGCCTGCGCCACCAGCGTCGAGCCGCTCTCCACGCGCCCGACCGAGTCTTCGATCAGCACCTTGATTTCCTTGGCCGCCGCCGCGCTGCGCTGCGCCAGCGTGCGCACTTCGCCGGCCACCACGGCAAAGCCGCGGCCCTGTTCGCCCGCGCGTGCCGCTTCCACCGCCGCGTTCAACGCCAGGATGTTGGTCTGGAACGCGATGCCTTCGATCACGCTGATGATGTCGACGATCTTGTGCGAACTCGACGAAATCCCGTGCATCGTGTCGACCACGTTGCCGACCACGCGGCCGCCGCGGGCGGCGATCTCAGAGGCGTTCACGGCCAGCACGCTCGCCTGCTTGGCGTTGTCGGCGTTTTGTTTGACCGTGGCCGTGAGCTGCTCCATCGACGACGCCGTCTCTTCCAGCGAGGCCGCCTGCTGCTCCGTGCGCGCCGACAGATCGGTGTTGCCCGCCGCAATTTCGTGCGAGGCCACGTTGATCGATTCGATGCCTTCGCGCACGTCCGAAACGATAGACAGCAGGCTGTTCTTCATGACGGTAAGGCCGAAGAGCAACTGGCCGATTTCGTCGCGCCCCGTGCCTTCCGCCTTGACGGTCAAGTCGCCCGCCGCGATCTGCTTCGACATCGAGAGCGCCACGCGCAATGGGTGATTGATCGCGCGACGCAGCACGCTGCCGAGAACGAACAAGAGGATGATGCCGCCGATCACCGCGATCACGGTGGCCGCACGCACGAAGGTGTGGGCTTTCTGCGATTGCTGATACAGGTCGGTCGCCTGGGTGAGTTCAAGGCGCGTGAGTACATTGAGTTCGTCACGCATCGGGCCATAGGCCGGCTTCACCTTTTCGAGATACGTCTGCTGGGCGCCTTCGGCCGAACCGGCCTTGAGCATCTCGACCGTCTGTTGCAGGCCGTCGGTCGTAAAGCGCTGGCGAATCGTGTTGAAGCGCTCGGCTTGCGCGCGCGTGTCCGGGTCGACCGACGCCATGTATTCGGCCCACTCGCGGTTGATGTCGTCGAGGCTGCTCGTGATCTCGTCGCCCGCGCGTTTCATCGCGTCGAGGTTCGGGCTGCCCACGGCTTCGGCCACGAGCAATACGTCGCGGTCGAGTTTCTGTCCGATGACCGCCAGCGTACTCACCGGCACCATGCCGTGCTGATATACGCGCAGCAGTTTCCCGTTGCTGCTCGACATCCCCCAGAGCCCCAGACCGCCAACCACGGCCAACAGCGTCGCACCGAGCACGATGATCCCGGTCAGCCGCGCGCGCAGCGTGTCCAGACGGATCTTGCGCGCCACCGCCGCGAATCCGCCGCGCTCGACCTGACCACCGCGAATGCGCAAGTTGCCGGCCTGCCCGCTGCGAAAGCGCGCGTAGACCGTCTCGGCCTGCGCCGTCGTGCCTGCCGCCGGACGCACGCGCACCGACGTGAAGCCCACCACGGCGCCGTTCTCCAGCGTCGGCGTTACCGTTGCGAGCACCCAGTAGAAATCGCCGTTCTTGCGGCGGTTCTTGACCAGCCCGGTCCACGTATCGCCGCGCTTGACCGTCTCCCACAGATCGCCAAACGCTTCCGGCGGCATGTCCGGATGGCGAACGATGTTGTGCGGTGCGCCCAGCAGTTCTTCACGCGAATAGCCGCTCACCTCCACGAAGGCGGGATTGGCATACGTGATCCGCCCCTTCAGATCCGTCCGTGAGATCAGGTACTGATGCTCGCCGATGACGAATTCATTCTGGGTAACGGGCTGGTTATTGCGCACGTGCTCGGTCTCCGTGGATGACAGGTCGGGGGGTCTCGGGTGTGTCAGGTGTGTCGGGTGGCGCGCCGGGTCTCAGCTCGCCAGACGCTCGATGAGCGCCATGTCGCTGCTGGTCATGAGCTTCTCGATGTCCATCAGGATCAGCATGCGGCCTTCGACGGTGCCCAGTCCGGTGATGTACTCGGTGGCCAGTTGCGCGCCGAATTCCGGCGCCGGCTTGATTTCGCCACGGGCGAGCGTGAGCACGTCGGAAACCCCGTCGACCACCATGCCGACCACGCGGCCCGCCACGTTCAGAATGATCACGACCGTTTGCGTGTTGTACTCGACGCGGCCCAGACGGAATTTGATCCGCATGTCCACGATCGGCACGATGATGCCGCGCAGATTGATCACGCCCTTGATGAAGTCCGGCGCATTGGCGATGCGCGTGACCGCGTCGTAGCCGCGAATCTCCTGCACCTTCAGAATGTCGATGCCGTATTCCTCGTCACCGAGCGTGAAGACCAGAAACTCCTGACCGTCGCCATCGGTCTGCATGGCGCCGCCCTGGCGCGACACGGCATGTTCTTGCGAAAGGTTGTCCATCTGACGCGTCTCCGACTTCAGTTGAAGATGGTGGCGGCCGCCGAGCGCTGGCCGCGCTGAAGCGCCGCCACGTCGACGATCAATGCCACACTGCCGTCACCCATGATGGTGGCGGCGGAAATACCGTGAATACGGCGGTAATTGGTTTCGAGATTCTTCACCACGACTTGCTGCTGACCGACCAGTTCGTCGACGAGCAGCGCAAAGCGGCGGCCTTCGGCCTGAAGGATCACGATGATGCCCTGCGTGGGATCGGCGCGCGCCTCCGGCACGTCGAACGCGCGGTACAGCTCGACGAGCGGCAGGTACTCGCCGCGCACCAGCACGACCTGACCTTCGCCGGTCACGGCGCGAATGTCGTCGCGACGCGGCTGTAGCGACTCCATCACGAAGTTCAGCGGCAGAATGAAGATCTCCGGTCCGACCTTGACGGACATGCCGTCGAGAATCGCGAGCGTGAGCGGCAGCACGATGCGGATCGTGGTGCCCTTGCCGCGCGTGGACAGAATCTCCACGTGCCCGCCCATCTGCTGGATGTTGCGCTTGACGACGTCCATGCCCACGCCGCGGCCCGACACGTCGGTGATCGCCTCGGCGGTGGAGAAGCCCGGCATGAAGATCAGTTGCCATACGTCTTCGTCGGACATCGCGTCCGAGACCGGCAGCCCCTGCTGCTGGGCCTTCGCAAGAATCTTCTCGCGACGCAGGCCCGCGCCGTCGTCGCTCACTTCGATCACGATGTTGCCGCCCTGATGCGCCGCGGACAGCACGAGCTGACCGACCGGGTCCTTGCCCGAGGCCAGGCGAAGCTCCGTCGTCTCAATGCCGTGATCGAGGCTGTTGCGCACGAGGTGCGTGAGCGGATCGATGATGCGCTCGATCAGGCTCTTGTCGAGCTCGGTCGCCTGACCGAACGTGACGAGTTCGATTTGCTTGCCCAGCTTGGTCGCGAGGTCGCGCACCAGGCGCGGGAAGCGCGAGAACACGTAATCCATCGGCATCATGCGGATGGACATCACGGCTTCTTGCAGATCGCGCGCATTGCGCTCGAGCTGGCCCATGCCGTTGAACAGGCGATCGTGAAGCATCGGGTCGAGGCTGCTCGCCGTTTGCGCGAGCATGGCCTGCGTAATCACCAGCTCACCCACCAGGTTGATGAGCTGATCGACCTTTTCCACGCCCACGCGAATCGAACTGTTCTCGTGTCCGGCCGCGCCGCCCGCCGGTGCGGCCGGACGCTTCTCTGCCGGCGGATGCGCCCCATTGCCACCACCGCCACCGCCAGCGCCGGCATGCGCGGCGGGCGCCTCGGGCGCCTCGGGCGGCACGATGATCGGCT
>NZ_CABPRY010000025.1:0-8512 GCF_902459625.1 Pandoraea cepalis | reverse complement strand
AGCCGCCGTCCGCCGACGAAGCCGCCTGGTTTGCGTTGCCCGCGCCCCTGCGCTGGCTCCGGCGCGTGCCGTGGACCGCGGCCCGGCCGTGGCTGATCGCGGCCGGCGTCGTTCTGCTCGGCCTCTTCGTCTTCGACGCGTTGCATCACATGCTGCGCCACGTGCATTACGACGACATCGTTGCCGAGATACACAACACCCCCGTGACGCGTCTGGCGCTTGCCATGCTGGCAACCCTGGCGAGTTACGCGGCCCTCACCGGTTACGACATCTCAGGGCTTGGCTTCGCCGGGGCGAAGGTCAAGCGCTCGACGGTCGTGCTCACCTCGTTCATCGCCTACGCGCTGGGAAACTCCGTCGGTCTGGGGGTGCTCACCGGCGGCACCGTGCGAATGCGGATGTACGCCGCCGCGGGGGTCGATGCATCGAAGGTGGCGCAGGCGGTAGCGTTCAACGCCGGCGCGTTCGGTCTCGGCATGACCGTGTTCGGTTCGCTCGGCATGTTGTGGGGCGCGTCGCGCGTCTCGGCGCTGGTGCCGATTCCGGCGTGGGTGTTGCAGATGCTCGCCTTGCTGCTGCTGGCCGGCGCCGCCGCGTTCCTCGTACTGTGCGCGCGCAAGCGCACGGTGCGCTTGCTGAACCGCTGGCCGATCCCGCTGCCGCCGCTGCGGGTCGCGGTGCGCCAGTTGCTGATCTCAGCCGCCGATCTGGGCATGGCGGCCGCCGCCTTGTGGTGTTTGCTGCCGGCCAACGTGGTGGACCTACCGACCTTCGTCGTCTTCTATGCCATTGCCATGGCGCTTGGCGTACTCAGCCACGTGCCGGGCGGCGTGGGGGTGTTCGAAGCGGTGATTCTGCTCGCGACCAACGGACACGCGCCGATCAGTCAGGTGGCGGGGGCGCTGGTGCTCTATCGCGGTATCTACTATCTGCTGCCGCTGATGCTTGCCGCATGCCTGCTCGCCGGATTCGAGTTGCGCCAAGGCCCGGCGGCGCCGATCGGTCGTGCGGCCGTGCGGCTCTTCCCCGGCCTGTTGGCGGCGCTCACGCTCGTTGCCGGGGTCATGTTGCTGATCTCCGGCGTGACGCCCGCCACGCGCGACGCCGAAGACTTCCTTCGCCACCACGTGCCGCTGTTCCTCGTGGAAGTGTCGCACTTGCTCGGCAGTGTGGCGGGGCTGGCCATGCTGTTCCTCGCGCGAGGTCTGCTGCACCGGCTCGATGCCGCCTGGTGGGGCTCGCTCGGCCTGACGATCATCGCTGCCGTCCTCGCGATTCCCAAGGGCATTGCAGTGTCGGAGTGCTTCGTATTGGCCATGCTGGCGACGCTGCTGCTCGTCTCGCGCGAACAGTTCGACCGGCGCTCGTCGCTTTTCACGCAGACGTTCGAGCCGGGCTGGATCATTGCCGTGCTCTCGGTGCTCGGGGCCTGTACCTGGCTGATGTTCATGGCGTACCGGCGCGTCGAATACGCAAATCAGCTCTGGTGGCAGTTCACGTTCGACGGCGACGCCCCGCGTTCCATGCGCGCGTTGATGGTCGTGGCCGTGATCGGACTCGGGCTGTCCTTGTGGCAATTGCTGCGTCAGTCCGCCGGCGCGATCGTGCCCGCGAGCGAGGAGGAACTGGCGCGCGCGCGCGCCGTCATCCGCAAGCAACCGGCCGCCGACGCCTGTCTGGCGCTGATGGGCGACAAGAGCTTCCTGTTCTCGCCGTCGGGCAACGCTTTCATCATGTACGCAAAGCATCGCCGTTCGTGGGTGTCGCTCTCGGATCCGGTCGGCGACCAGAAGGAGTGGCCCGAACTGATTTGGCGCTTCATCGAGCTGGCCGATGCACATGGCGGACGCGCGGCGTTCTATAAGACCCGCCCGCAGGCGCTGCCGCTCTATATCGACGCGGGACTGCGGGCCTTCAAGCTCGGCGAGGAAGCGTTCGTCTCGCTGCCCGAGTTCGGGCTGCAAGGCGCGCGTCGCGCCAATCTGCGGCATGGGGTGGCGCGCGGTGAACGCGAAGGGTTGACGCTGGAGATCGTGGCGGCGGAAGACGTCGCGCCGCATCTCGCGGAAATGCGGCGCGTATCGGAGGCGTGGCTTGCGCGCCAACATACGCGCGAGAAGGGGTTCTCGTTGGGCGCGTTCACTGACGCGTACGTGGCGCGCCAACCCGTGGCGCTTGTGCGCCGCGAGGCGCGTCTCGTCGCGTTTGCCACGTTGATGTGCCCCGACATCCAGCGCATCGAAGCGAGCATCGATCTGATGCGCCAGGTGCCGGACGCTCCCCCCGGCACGATGGACTTCCTGTTCGCGAAGCTGATGCTGCACTTCAAATCGCAGGGCTATCAGCGCTTCGGCCTGGGGATGGCGCCGATGTCGGGCATGGAGACGCATCAGCTTGCGCCCCGCTGGCATCGCTTCGGCCGCATGATGTTCGCGCACGGTGCGCGCTTCTATAACTTCCGTGGGCTGCGCAGCTTCAAGGACAAATTCGATCCGCAATGGGAGGCGCGTTATCTGATGACGCCGGGCGGCATCGCGCCGATGCTCACGCTGGCCGACGTGGCCTCGCTCGTGGGCGGCGGATGGAAAGGAATCATGACGAAATGACGGGTCACACGATGGCGATGCACAACAAGGCGGACGATGGGCGGGCGAAATCGCGCAAGCGCGGGCGCGGCGAGGGCGCGCCGCGCTGGATCAGCCATGTTGCGGTGAGTGCCGCGACATGGGCGGTGATGATGACGTCCGGCGCCACGCTGGCCCAGACGCCAACACCCGCGCACGCCCCGGGAGGTCGCGCGAATGTGCTCAAGTCCGCCCCGAAGGCGGGGCCGGTCGCGCAGCCTGCGGCGGCCGCGTCGAGCGTGCCGGGTCCGGTGATGCCTCAGGCTGCGGCCGCCGCAGCTGGAGCGGTGGCCATTCGGGGGGCTGGAAGTGCCGCGCCAGAGATCCTGACGCACGGCCGCTTCGAGAACGTGCCCATCTTCCGTCCGGAAGGGGAGCCGAATGCGACGGTGCTCTTTTTCTCCGACGATGACGGCTGGACGCCGCGCGCCGAACGGATGGCCCGCGCCCTCGCGGACACCGGCGCGTTGGTGGCGGGCATCGACACTGCACGGTTGATGGCGAATTACACCAAGGACGAAATCGCCTGTGTCTACGCGGCAGGCGATCTCGATAACTTTGGCCGATGGGTCGAGGCGGCCGTCAAGCTGCCCGGCTACACGCCGCCCATTCTCGTCGGCGACGGCGTGGGCGGCACGTTCGCCTACGCGATGCTTGCGCAGGCCGGTAACGACACGTTCTCCGGTGCGCTGTCCGTCGACTTCTGCCCGGTTCTGCCGATGTCCCGGCCGTTGTGTCAGGGCGAGGGGGTGCACTTCGGACGCGGCATCACGCACACGGCCGGCGGCGCGCCGATGCGATTGCTGCCCGCGCCCGTCATGAGCGCACCGTGGCTGGCAATGGGCGGCCCGGTCGGCGGACCTGCCGCGCGCGCGCCGCGCTGCGCGGACCATGTGGCGCAGGCGTTCGCCGCCCGCACGCCGAATTCGAGTTGGCTCGTCGGCGGGCTAGCGGGCAGCCTGGGCGCGACGGACGTCTCCGGCACACCGGCAGAGACGGGCGCACCCTCGACGTCCGTGCTGGCGGATTGGGTGACGCAGTACAAGAATGCGTTCCGGCGTCTGAACGCGCACCACGTGGCGGGAACGGTCCGGCCGCCCGCCGCGGTGGCCGATCTGCCCATCGTCGAGGTGCCGGCCACCGGCAAGCCTGCCGCCAATATGACCGACACGTTCGCCATCCTGATGTCGGGCGACGGCGGTTGGGCCGGACTCGACCGTGATGTCGCGGGCGCGCTCTCCGCGCACGGCATTCCGGTGGTGGGCGTGGATTCGCTGCGCTATTTCTGGTCGGCGCGCACCCCGGCATCCGGCGCGCTCGATATCGACCGCCTCATGCGCTTCTATCAGACGCGCTGGAACAAGAAGCGCGTGATCCTGATCGGCTACTCGCAAGGGGCCGATGTGCTGCCGTTCATGGTCAATCGCCTGTCGCCGGTGGCCCGCGAGCGGGTGGCGCTGCTGGTGCTGATGGGACTCGGGCAGAAGGCGGACTTCGAGTTCCGCATGACCAATTGGGTGATGTCGAGCCAGAACGGCCTGCCGATTCGTCCGGAAGTGGAGCGTCTGCCCGACGGGATGGCAATGTGCATCTATGGCGCCGACGAAGACGACAGCAACTGTCCGGGGCTCGATCCCAAGCGCGTTCAGGTCGTCAAGATGCCCGGCGGGCACCATTTCGACGGGAACTACACCGGGCTGGCCGACGTGATTCTCCAGGGCGTCGCCAAGCGGTGACGGCTGATGGCGGGGCGGCACGGTCCAAGCGCGCCGCCTTGCCTTCCGTGCAGTGGCTCCGTACACTGCCGCCAGTTTTCCCATCGACCCACGTTCCGCACTGTCCGCACCTTTCGGATTCGGCGGCACGACCCCCAGGAGAAGATCGACATGGCAGAGGGTTATTTCCCGAAGTGGCGGCAGCAGGACACGGCCTCCGGCCGCGTGATCGCCCCCGATGAGCGCCTGGCGTGGCCGCAAACCATCGCGATGGGCGTGCAGCACGTAGTCGCCATGTTCGGCTCGACCGTACTTGCACCGCTGCTCATGGGGTTCGATCCGAACCTTGCCATCTTCATGTCGGGGATTGGCACGCTGCTCTTCTTCGTGCTCGTCGGCGGACGCGTGCCCAGCTATCTCGGCTCGAGCTTCGCCTTCATCGGCCTGGTCATCTCGGTGACGGGCTATGCGGGCAGCGGGCCGAACCTGAATATTCCAGTGGCGCTCGGCGGGATCATCGCCTGCGGCGTGCTCTACGCCATCATCGGCCTGATCGTGATGGCCGTCGGCACTCGCTGGATCGAAGCCCTCATGCCGCCGGTGGTGACGGGCGCGGTCGTCGCCGTCATCGGCCTGAACCTCGCGCCGGTCGCGGTGAAGGGCGTCTCGGCGACTCCCTTCGACACGTGGATGGCGCTGGCGACCGTGCTGTGCGTCGGTCTCGTGGCGGTGCTCGCGCGCGGCATGGTGCAACGCCTGTTGATTCTCGTGGGCCTGCTGCTGGCCTATGCGCTGTACGCCGTGCTGACCAACGGCATGGGCCTCGGCAAGCCGATCGACTTTGCCGTGGTGGCCCATGCCGCCTGGTTCGGCCTGCCGCACTTCGCGGCGCCAGTATTCAAGCCGGAAGCGATGGTACTGCTCGCCCCGATTGCCATCATCCTTGTGGCGGAGAACCTCGGACACATCAAGGCGGTAAGCGCCATGACCGGGCAGAGCCTCGACCGCTACATGGGCCGCGCCTTCCTCGGCGATGGTCTGGCGACCATTGTGTCGGGCAGCGTCGGGGGCACGGGCGTGACGACTTACGCCGAGAATATCGGCGTGATGGCCGTCACGAAGATCTATTCGACGCTGGTGTTTGCCGTGGCGGCGGTGATCGCGCTGGTGCTGGGCTTCTCGCCTAAATTCGGCGCGGTGATTCAGACGATCCCGGGTCCGGTGCTGGGCGGCGTGTCGATCGTGGTGTTCGGTCTGATTACCGTGGCCGGCGCGCGCATCTGGGTGCAGAACAAGGTCGACTTCTCGGATAACCGTAACCTGATCGTCGCCGCCGTCACGCTGGTGCTCGGCGCGGGCGACTTCACGCTTAAGTTCGGTAGCTTCTCGCTGGGCGGCATCGGTTGCGCCACGTTCGGCGCCATCATCCTCTATGCGTTGCTGCGCGGGCGTGGTGCGTCGGCACCGGCGGCGATGTAGGTCGACTCGCTCGCCTCACCGGTCACACCGGACGCGCTGGACCGGCTGGATTCGCCGGCATTGACGGCACAAGCGATCACGGCACGATGATTACGTCGTGCCGTTTTCGTTAATGGCGGCGGGCGTGGCCTGCAGCCGTTCAAGCAATTGCCGCGCGTAGACAGGCAGGGCGTCGCGCTCACGCACGCACAGCACCAGCGTGCGCAGGGCCCACGCGTCGGAGAGCGGCACGATGCCGAGGCCCAGCGTGGCGGCCGAGCGCGCGGCGGCGCTCAGCGGCACGATGCCCAGCGCGGCCCCCGCCGCCACGGCGCGGCACAGACTGTCGAAGTCTCGCAGGCGCACACGGTAGTGCAACGGTCGACCGGCTCGCCTGGCGTGCCCGTCGAGGTGCTCGGCCAGTGCACTGTGCTCGGGCAGGCCGATGAACGCCGAGTCCAGTACGTCGATGAAGGCCACTTCGGCGCGCGAGGCCAACGCGTGCCCAGGCGGCGTGACGACCACCAGCCGGTCCTGCCGGAATGGCACCGTCTCGAGCCCCGTCAATTCGATCCAGTCCGAGACCACGCCAATGTCGGCGGCGCCTTCCAGGACCGCTTGCACGACGGCCGGGCTCGTCTGCTCGCGCAGGGAGATCTCCACATTCGGATGCTCGGCGAGGAATGCCCCCAGCAGATCGGGCAGAAACTCGGACATCGCCACGGTGTTCGAGGCAATACGCACGTTCCCCCTGAGCCCGGCCGCGTATTCGCCGAGTTCGCCACGCAGCTGCTCGATCTGGGCGAGCACGCGCTGGGCGTGAGCGAGCAGGGCGCGGCCGGCGGGGGTGGGCATGACGCCCTGGCGGTGGCGCATGAAGAGCGCGATGCCCAGCGCCTCTTCGAGCCCGCGAATACGGGCGCTGGCAGAGGCCAGTGTCAGATGGGCGCGCTCGGCGCCGCCGGTGATGCTGCCGGCATCGGCAACCAGCACGCACAGACGCAGGTCGGTCAGGTCGAATCGCACAGGGCAGGCAGGCCGGATGGCTTCGGGGGCAATGACGTCAGTGTAGCGGCTTGGGCGATAGGCGCGCAGACACCCCGCGGAACGTCCGAATTTCGGACCCTGGGGAAGGCAAATGGCGATGCCGACTGACTTGGGAAAGGGCACATGGTAAACTACGGGCTTCCAAGACACGGCCGTACCCGCGACGGCCTCGCCCGCCAAGCCGCTTGATTTCATTCGCCGGCGGGTCGTCTTGCAGGCGTCTTTCGGCGCATCGCCCTAATGAGCGCGATGCCTGTCGCACGCCCTACGCGGGCATTCCCTCAAGAACACACAACATCGATACGCGCGGGGACACACTTCGTGGAGTCCGCGCATTGGTCCATATATGTCTTTTGAAAAGCTCGGCCTGTCGGCCGACATCCTGCGTGCCGTGGCCGACCTTGGCTACACGCACCCGACTCCCATTCAACTGCAAGCGATTCCGGCCGTCCTGCAAGGCGGCGATCTCCTCGCCGGTGCCCAGACCGGGACCGGCAAGACGGCAGGCTTCACGCTGCCTATCCTGCAAATGCTCTCCACGCGTGCGCGCGCGGCGGCGGCCAACGGCAAGCGCTCCGTGCGCGCGCTCGTGCTGACGCCCACGCGCGAGTTGGCCGCCCAGGTCGAGGAAAGCGTCACGCAATACGGCAAGTACCTGCCGCTCACGTCCATGACCGTGTTCGGCGGCGTGTCGATGGTGCCGCAGGTCAAACAATTGGCGCGCGGCGTGGACATTCTCGTCGCGACCCCTGGCCGTCTGCTCGATCACATGCAGCAGAAGACGGTCGATCTCTCTGGCGTCGAGATTCTCGTGCTGGACGAAGCCGACCGCATGCTCGACATGGGCTTCATTCGCGATATTCGCCGTGTGCTGGCGGTGCTGCCGTCGAAGCGCCAGAACCTGCTGTTCTCGGCCACGTTCTCCGACGAGATCAAGCAACTGGCCGACGGCCTGCTCAAGTCGCCCGCGCTCATCGAAGTGGCGCGTCGCAACACGACGGCGGAAACCGTCGCGCAGAAGATCCACCCGGTCGATCGCGACCGTAAGCGCGAGCTGCTCGAACACCTCGTGCGTGAGCACAACTGGTTCCAGGTGCTCGTGTTCACGCGCACCAAGCACGGCGCGAACCGGCTCGCCGAGCAGCTCACGAAGGGCGGCATTCCGGCGCTCGCCATTCACGGTAACAAGAGTCAGGGCGCCCGCACGCGCGCGCTCGCCGAATTCAAGAGCGGCACATTGCAGGTGCTGGTTGCGACCGATATTGCCGCGCGCGGCATCGACATCGACCAGTTGCCCCACGTGGTCAACTTCGACCTGCCGGAAGTGGCGGAGGACTATGTCCACCGCATCGGCCGCACCGGACGCGCCGGCGCAAACGGCGAGGCCGTGTCGCTTGTGTGCGTGGACGAACACCAACTGCTCACGCAGATCGAACGTCTCATCAAGCGCACCATCGATCGCGAAGTGATCCCGGGCTTCGATCCGGATCCGCATGCCGTGGCGCAACCGATTCGCAAGGCGCAACAAGGCCGTGGGGCCGGTGGTGGACGTGGCGGGCGCAGCGGCGACGACGACGCGCGCCAACCGGCCCGCGCCCCGCGTGAAGCGCGTGAGCCGCGCGATGGCGGTCGTGGCGCACGCCCGGGCAACGAGCCGAAGCCGCGTCG
>NZ_CABPRY010000024.1:0-11768 GCF_902459625.1 Pandoraea cepalis | reverse complement strand
AAATCGGCAGCATGATTGCCTCGGACGTTCCACTTAAAAATCTCAGAAGACTGTCCGAACGAGCGAAGCCACCTCTGAGTCGAGACGGCTTTCGTGATTTGTACGTTGACTACCGCAATGGTAGGGGTTATCTGACGAGCGACGAATACCCAGATATTCGGTTTACGCATGAGGACCTAGTGCATCACGCGTCAACTATGGCAGTGGCGCGCGGGGTCGAAGATCAGAACAAGAAATTACAGGCACGAATACAGGAGCTGGAGGCCGAAAACACGGAGCTGCGCCGCATGTTCAAGAACGGCCATGTCACGAAAGAGCTGCAAACCATGCGCGAGCGGATCGCTGGGTTACTGGAGAGCATCGACACGGCGGACGTATACGCATTTCCTGTGCCCGTTGGGGAAGAAGCGCAGGTTGCGACCAGGCGGGAGGTTGCAGCGTGAGAAAGCAATTCAAGCTCAACGTCGCTGTTGGCGTGACCGCGAATATCGCGCGCTTGCGCGGGCACATTATCCGCAACATGAAGAAGCACTATCGCCCCATGGGCCGCCTAGGGCGAATGATTGCGCATCGCCGTTTGGGCCGCCGTATGCGGTGCGGTTTGCGGACGAGGTGAGTCATGTTCCTGTCGAAAAAAGAACTGGAAGAACTGACGGGTTTTGTCCGCGCGGCGAAGCAGATCGAATGGCTGAGGGCGAATGGGTGGAGGTACGCGGAGGATTCGCAGCACCGTCCGAAAGTCGCGCGCAGCTATTTCGAGGTGCGGCTTGGCGGGGCGCAGCGCGAGCCTGACGTGCGAGCATCTGATACCGTTGCACCGCGCTTTGAGGCACTTCGCGCAGTACGAACCACGCGAGGGGTAGCACATGGGGCGTAAGCGACAGAAGAACCACAACCTGCCCCCGCGCATGCATGAGAAGGGCGGACGCTTCTATCACGTCGGCACTTCGCTTCCTCGCAAATGGACGCCGCTCGGTGCGGACATCAACGAGGCGCGGCGGAAGTGGGCGGAAATTGAGGCTGAACCAGCTCTTGATGATGACAGGACTTTTGACGTGGTGGCGCGGAGGTACGTAAAGGAGGTAATGCCAACGAAGGCACCGCGCACGCGCAGCGACAACATGAAGGAACTGGACAACCTCAAGGCGGTGTTTGGGCGCATGCCGGTTGACGCCATCACGCCGGTTCACGTCCGTCAGTACCTGGACATTCGGGGCGAAACAGCCAAGATTCGCGCGAACCGGGAAAAGGCGCTGCTGAGTCACATATGCAACAAGGCGCGGGAATGGGGATACACGAACGCCCCGAATCCATGCGCCGGGGTCAAGGGGTTCCGCGAAAGCGGGCGGGATATCTATGTCACGGATGAGGCATTCCGAGCGGTATACGCCGTTGCGCACCCTACCCTGCAGGATGCAATGGACGTCGCCTATCTGACCGGCCAGCGGCCCGCCGACGTACTGAAGATAAACCGTGCAGACATATGGAGCGACCACCTGCACATTGTCCAGAACAAAACCGGAAAGCATCTGCGCATCGCCATTGAGGGCGAACTACAGGCCGTCATCGAGCGGATTATGACGCGCCCGCGTAAGATGACCGGCACGAGTCTGCTGCAGAACGACGACGGCACACCCGTAAGCCAGTTCGAGCTGCGCTCAAGGTTCGACCGTGCGCGCAAGGCTGCGGGCGTGACATTCCAGTTTCGCGATATCCGAGCGAAGTCCGCCAGCGATACCGGGGACATCGGGCACTCGCAAAAACTGCTTGGACATCAGAGCCGAAGCATGACCGAGCACTACGTTCGGTCACGAATCGGGGAGCGCGTCAAACCACTTCGATAGAGACACTTGCAACCGGCCGAAGCGCTGCAACCACGTTGGATATGGTCGGTTGGTGTGCATAACCACAGCCCCCATGGAGCAATTTCCAGTTCGTAACATACGTTACGTACGTACCGTCAGGGTAGCCACACTATGATAACTGCCGTGATCGCCACTGTGCCCACTCGAAAACGCCTCCGACGACCATCGATGCACCTTCGGACCGTTCCGCACGTATACCGCCGTTGCGTTGCGCATCGGGACGTCCCCACCATCATCATCTAAACCTTGCAGCGGCCTTCCATTTGGCGACGTCAGCCGCTATCCACCATAGTTGACGCCCACCGGGGGCGGCTTAAACATTTGCGGTAACATCAGCCGCCGATGGACTTGTTATTTAGCACTCGGAGAAATCTACATGCCAGGCGCTCCTCGGATCGACAAAGGTGAAGGCTTTATCCGATCACACGACCTTCTGCAAGCGCTTCGCGCGGACATCGATTCCGCTTACGCCACGTTGGAAAACGATAGAGAGTCCCAATACCTTCGCAGATGCGTGGTTCGTGCCGTTTTCTCATACATAGAGGCGCTCGTCGAGGCCGTTAAAGTGGAGCTTCGAAGCACTATCCGTCTAGGAGAGTATGCGGGGGAGTTGAGCGACAAGGAAAGGGAAACACTTGGTCCACTCCACGTAATTGGGAACACGGAATCGGGAAAATTCCTGCCCTTGGATACGAATATCAAGCGCACCTTTCGTTTAGCGGCAAAGGTATGGAACCTGCACGAGTTCAAGCTTTCATCTGGTGGCGAAGATTTTCAGGACTTTTTGGCTGCGAAGTCAGCACGCAATCGACTCACGCATCCGCGAACCTTTTACGATATTGAAGTGACCGATCACGATATGCACTGTCACACGATTGCTGGGATGTGGGTCCAGGCTGAGTTCCATAGGCTTTTTGACGTGCGGGTTCGCGCTATTGTGGCTGGCCTGCCCGAAGAGGATCGTCCTGCCCTGCTGGATCTACTTAAATCGCCCGTGTAGCGTGCGCCGGCCATCTACAACTGGCGACGGGCGCTAAGCCTGGCAGGGTTCGTAATGCGACCCAATCTAAGACATTTGTAGAAGGATGCACGCCACAACGTCATGATTTTTCTCGGGTTTACGCAAGCCTTTTAATCCGTTGGTCGCAGGTTCGAATCCCGCACGGCCTACCAAGAATTGCAGTAAGATCAAGGGGTTACAGGAAACTGTAGCCCCTTTTTTCTTTTCCGCGCAGCTGAAAAACGAGCCAGGCAACCTATAGGCAACCGCGAAATAATCCGCTGCCCACAGGTTCCGCTCCGCACACGCCACAAAAATGCCCAGCAAGTTCAATGGGTTACGGTGTATATCCGCCCATTCTTCGCTGCCCACGTTGCCTGAACTCAAACTAGGCAACCACCAGACCACTCTGCTCTCCCCTCATCACCCTTCCCCACCCTTTGTTGTCGAAGAGCCGCATAGGCAACCTGACTCGACCATAAAGCTCATGGGTAGCGGACTTAGCATGTGGATTTGCCCCCGCACTTCCGGACACCGCCTCACACTAAGGTTGATGAATCGGTCCTGCGTCGGAACTCGCGCGGCGAGAGATATTTCAACGCGCTGTGAGGATGTTTCTCGTTGTAGTGTTCGAATGCAATGGCCAAGTTGCGCGCAGCCGTTGCCGCGTCGGGCTTCGGCATGAAGGCGACATAGTCACGTTTCATCGTCTTCACGAAGCTTTCCGCCATGCCGTTGCTCTGCGGGCTGCACACCGGCGTCGTCAACGGCTTCAAGCCGATGGACGCCGCAAAGCTGCGGGTTTTGTCCGCCGTATAGCCCGAACCGTTATCCGTCAGCCATTCGATTTCAGCCGGCGCGCTCAGCGCGGCGCCAAAACGATTTTCGACGGCGGCGAGCATCACGTCGCGCACCACATCGCCACTGTGGCCGCCGGTCGTCGCCGCCCAGCTCATCGCTTCACGGTCGCAGCAATCCAGCGAGAACGTGACGCGCAGCGGCTCGCCATTATCGCAACGAAACTCAAAGCCGTCCGAGCACCAACGCTGGTTGCTCTTTGCTACCGCGACCTTGCCGTCGTGTCGTCGCTCAGAGCGTGGTGGCCGTGCTCGGCGCTGCAGCAGCAGGCCGTGAACGCGCATCACCCGATACACCCGCTTGACGTTGACCGGAGCGGCGCACCGGGCTTCCCGCTCACTTCGCAACAGGCCCCATACGCGTCGGTAACCATAGCTCGGCAAGTCGGCAATGAACAAGCGGATTTCCTCGACCAAGTCCACGTCATCCGTTTCCCGGGCCGCGCGCCCGTCCTGCCAGTCAGCAGGCCGTGCGAGCTTTGCCGCTACATTCGAGCGCGCTACACCGAGAACGTCGCAGACCCGCTTCACTGGTCGTCCCCCGGCAATGATGGCGAGCGCGCAATCCATTTTTTTACTCGGCCATACTCCACGGCTTCGCGCAGGATTTCCACTTCCATCGTCTTCTTGCCCAGCATCCGTTGGAGCTCTTTGATTTGCTTGAGCGCGTCGCTGAGTTCCGAGGCCGGAACCACTTCCTCGCCGGCACTGACCGCCGACAAGCCGCCGTCCTGATGCAGCTTGCGCCAATGAAACAGCTGATTCGGATTCACGCCATGCTGACGCGCGACCATCGAGACCGTCTTGCCAGGCTCGAAACTCTCCCGCACCATCGCCAGCTTTTCTTCCGCCGACCACCGCCGCCGGCGCTCCGGCCCCGTCAACACTTCCATCACTTCGTGCTTATTGTTAGTCAAAAACACAGTCGTATGCCTACCCGCTATTGTAAGTGGGAGACTGTGTCCGGAGCTTCAGGGGGCTGCTCCAAACTGACGCGTCTCGTGCGCCGTGTAGCCCGAGCCGTTATCGCTCAACCACTCGCTTTGGGACTCGGTATGCAGCACATTCTCGAACCGATTTTCCACGGCAGCCAGCATCACGTCCCGAACGATATCGCCGCTATGGGTTGCCATCGCGGCCGCCCAGTTGATAGCTTCACTGTCGCACCAATCGAGCGCGAACGTCACGCGCAGCGGTTCGCCGTTGTCACAGCGAAACTCGAAGCAGAACACCAACGCCGATTGCTGCGCGCCACCCAACCTGATTTGAGTGCCCGGCTCGCCAGTCACTCCGCAGTTGGGCGCCTATCACTGGCTGCCATTGGGCTAGAATTTTGGGATACTGGCCAGTGGCCACGAGACCAAGCCACAAACTACGAGAATGCACCGCATGAAAATCGCACAAATAGAAGACAACGTTAAGAACGTCCTCTTGCACTCGACACAGCAAGACTTCCTGGCAGATTTTTTACTGGCATTCGGGAAGCCTAAGGCATCGATCAGTCGCCTTCAGGCCAAGGGGCATGCGAGCTACAACCTTTCGAAAAACGAGCACGAAGTTCTTTGGAAGAACAATGTACTCTACAAATTCATAAAGCATGACCAACTGGACTCGTATATCGAGGAGCATGCCGATAGCGACATCGTCCTGAAGCATAAGCCCCGCTTCATCATCGCTACCGACTTCAACACGCTGGTTGCCAGAGACACACGCACCGAGGAAACGCTGAAGATCGCCTTCCCCGAGCTACCCAACTATGTTGAGTTTTTCCTACCGTGGGCAGGCATGGAGAAAGCAACTCACACCCCTGACAGCCCCGCAGATGTCAAAGCCGCCGAGAAGATGGCGAAGCTCTTTGACATGATACGGCTGGACAACCCGACCAAAGATGCCCGTTTCCTGCACAGCCTCAATGTATTCCTAACGAGGTTACTCTTCTGTTTCTTTGCAGAAGACACCGACATCTTTCCCAAGGATCTCTTTAGCAACTGCATCCAGTCACACACTGCGGAAGACGGCAAGGATCTCTCCAACTACCTGGCAAACCTCTTCCGGATACTGAACACGGAAGACCGCACCAAGTACCCAGGATACTTCCGGCAGTTCCCTTATGTGAACGGTGGACTTTTCGCAGAGGAGCATCGAGTCCCACAATTTTCCGCTCGCTCACGAGCCGTCCTTATTGAATGTGGCACCGAGCTTAACTGGTCAGAAATCAACCCCGACATCTTCGGGTCTATGATTCAGGCGGTGGTCGACACAGATCAGCGCGCCAACATGGGCATGCACTACACCTCCGTGACCAACATCATGAAGGTGATTGACCCGCTGTTTCTTAGGGACCTCTACGAAGAACTTGAAAAGAGCCGGACAAACACTCGCAAGCTTCGCGAGCTTTTACTTCGTCTTGGAAAAATCAGAATTTTCGACCCTGCTTGCGGATCGGGAAACTTCCTCATCATTGCCTATAAGGAGCTTCGCAAGCTTGAGATGGAGATACTGAACCAAATCAGTGTCAACGAAAAGCAGATTGATCTTGGCCTATCCACCATCAGGCTTTCTCAGTTCTATGGCATCGAGCTAGACGACTTCGCTCATGAGGTCGCATTGCTTTCCCTATGGCTTGCGGAACACCAGATGAACCTGGTTTTCATGCAACGCTTTGGCAAGGCTAATCCCACACTTCCCCTGAAACCAAGTGGCAGTATTGTGTGTGGCGATGCCACGACTGTTGCCTGGCAGACAGTATGCCCAGTGGATGAAGACAGCGACACCTACATTCTGGGCAATCCACCTTACCTTGGCTCAAAGAAACAAAACGCCGAGCAGAAGCGCTCGATTGCCACCATTTTCGCCCATAGCCGTGACTACAAGAACCTGGACTTTATAGCTTGCTGGTTCTACCTCGCTGCGCTCTACATCTCTGGCACCAGTTCCAAGGCCGGGTTCGTTACGACCAATTCCATCGTTCAAGGCGACCAGGTAGGACTCCTCTGGCCTCACATCTTCGCCCAGGATGCGGAAATCGGCTTCGCCTATGAGAGCTTCAAATGGGGCAACAACGCAAAAAACACGGCAGGCGTCAGTTGCGTGGTGATTGGTCTTCGGGCAGCGAGCAAAGACCCGAAATGGATCTATCTGCAAGGTCAAAGAATTCCAGCGAAGAATATCGGTCCCTACCTGACCGACTCATCCAACACCATCATCTACAAGTCCAATCAGATACTCTCAGATCTACCCGAGATGGTCTACGGCAACATGCCCCTTGATGGCGGGTTCTTGAAGCTTGAAACGCCCGAAAAAGATGCACTGGTTAAAGCCTACCCAAGCGCGGCCAAATTCATCAAGAAGCTCACGGGAGGAAACGAATTCCTCTACAACGAAGAGCGCTGGTGTCTATGGATTGAAGACGAGGAGCTTGATGAAGCGCTGTCCATTGCGCCGATTGCTGAACGCATCGAGCAGGTTAAGGCCTTCCGAGAAGATGGTGGTGATGTCGCTCGAACTTTGGTGAAACGATCCCACCAGTTCCGCTATCGTCGCACAGCGACCCGTTCAATGATGCTGGTTCCATGCACATCCTCTGAACGCAGGGACTACCTTCAGGTTGGATTTTTTGACCGCTCATACATCGCCATCCATTCTGCACAGGTAATCTATGATGCCGATGCCTTTGTGTTCGGCATCGTATCCTCACGCTTGCACATGCTATGGACCAAGGCCACATGCGGGACACTAGATTCCCGAGTGCGGTACTCCAACATCATCGCCTACAACAATTTCCCCTTCCCGGTTATCGCAGATGCGATGCGTGAAAAAATCCGCGAATGCACCTTCAAGATTCTAGCGGCGCGCGAGAACCATCCTGAGCTAGTCATAGCTGACCTCTATGACCCGAAACTGATGCCGGCCGAATTGCTGGAGGCACACCGCAGTCTTGATGCTCTCATTGAATCTTGCTACCAGAAAACTGCATTCCAGAACGACGAAGAGCGACTGAAGGCGTTGTTCAAACTCTACGAAAAAATGACCGAGACCGAAGATGCCTAATCTCTTTGAAGTCACATATCAGCAGACTGGGGAAAGCACCAAGACCAACCCTATGGGCATGCGCGAAATGCAAGCCCGGGCCTTTGAGGCGCGAAACAACCAGTATCTCTTGCTCAAGGCGCCTCCAGCATCCGGCAAGAGCCGAGCGCTCATGTTCCTTGCGCTGGACAAGTTGCACAATCAAGGCGTCAGGAAGGCAATCGTTGCCGTTCCAGAGCGCTCTATCGGCAACTCGTTTCAGTCCACTGCCCTGTCAAAGTTTGGCTTTTTTGCAGACTGGCAGGTAAAGCCCGAGAACAACCTCTGTACGCCAGGCGGGGACAGCGGGAAGGTCGATGCCTTTGTTCGCTTCATGAAAGGCGACGATCAGATTCTCGTTTGCACCCACGCCACTCTCCGATATTCGTTTGAGGCTCTTGAAGAGGACAGCTTTAACGATTGCCTGCTTGCCATTGATGAATTCCATCATGTGTCTGCCGATGCTGACAACCGGTTAGGCTTCCTGTTGCGTTCCATCATGCAACAGTCAACCGTTCATATCGTCGCCATGACGGGCTCCTACTTCAGAGGCGACAGTGTTCCTGTTCTTTTGCCAGAGGACGAAAGCAAGTTCACCCGCGTCACCTACAACTACTACGAGCAGCTAAACGGATACACCTACCTCAAGTCCCTGGGTATCGGCTATCACTTCTATACGCGCAAGTATCTGAGCGCCATTGGTGAAGTCTTGGATACAGACAAGAAGACCATTTTGCATATCCCAAGCGTGCGTTCAGGTGAGTCGACCCTAGAGGGGAAATACAACGAGGTAGACGCGATTCTCGATATCATCGGGACGATAGACTACCAGGATGAGCACACTGGCGTCATTCATATCAAGCGTCATGGTGATGGGAAAGTCTTAAAGGTTGCAGACCTAGTGCAGGACGATGCACGAGCGCGAGACAAGATCGTAGGCCACCTTAGGACCATCAAAAGTGCAGATGACCTAGACATCATCATTGCCTTGGGGATGGCAAAAGAAGGCTTCGATTGGGAGTTCTGCGAACATGCCCTGACTGTTGGTTATCGCGGCTCGCTCACTGAAATCATCCAGATTATCGGACGATGCACCCGAGATAGCGACAACAAATCGCATGCGCAGTTTACCAACCTGATTGCTCAACCCGATGCCACGGACAAGTTGGTAAAGCTCTCCGTCAACAACATGCTCAAGGCGATCACCTGTTCTCTTCTCATGGAGCAGGTACTTGCCCCGAACTTCAAGTTCAAGACCAAGACATCAGAGGACGACATTGCAGGTCCTGGCGAAGTCAAAATTGGGGGCTTCAAGGAGCCATCGTCCGGTCGCGTCCGGGAGATTATTGAATCTGATCTCAACGACCTCAAGGCCGTGATTCTTCAGGACGACACGATGCTCAAGGCGATGCCTGGCAATGTCGACCCAGAGGTAATCAACAAGGTTCTTATTCCCAAAATCATCAAGATTCGCTACCCCGAACTCTCCGATGAAGAGATTGAGACTGTCCGGCAACACATCGTAGCCGACTCTGTTCTCAAAAGCGGCGAGTACAAGGAAGATGGTGACAGGCGATTTATTAAGATGGCAGGAAAATTCGTCAATATTGATGATCTGCACATCGATCTTATTGACCGTATCAACCCCTTCCAGTCTGCCTTTGAAATCCTGTCTAAGTCCCTGACAGCCGGTGTCCTTAAGCTCATCCAGGAAAACATCGACGCCACACGCATTGTCATGTCATCCGAGGAAGCAATGTTGCTATGGCCCAAAATCAAGACATTTAATATCGAGCATGGCAGACCCCCAAACTCTAATTCCGCCGATCCGATTGAGGCACGCATGGGTGAGGCTCTGATTTATCTTCGCAATGCGCGCCGTCAGGAAGGTATATGAACAAGGATGACTTGCTCAAGCTTATCGCTGACGACGATATGGGCTTGCTTGATGTCAAGTCCAAGCGCGAGGCATTGGGAACCGATGAACGACTTCTCAACTCGTTTAAGGAAATCGAGCAGTTCTACCTGGAGCACAAGCGCGAGCCGGAAGCCAATAAAGAGGACATGACCGAATTCAGATTGCACAGCAGGCTTGCTGGCTTGAGGGCCAGCCAAGACAAGAGAACGAGTCTTTTTCCCTTTGATGAATGCGGCCTTCTTACGGTGACGCCCACTTCCATAGCCGATGTTTTCAACGATGACGATATGGGGTTATTGGGTTCGTCCGACGAGGATATTTTCAAGCTCAGGCATGTGCCGGCCAGCATCGAGATGCCCGAAACCATCGCGTCGCGCAAACCGTGCAAAGACTTCGAAGACTTTGAGCAACTGTTCAAGACCTGTCATGAGGAATTGGCGAGTGGGATCAGGGAAGCTAGGGCTTTCACAGGCGAACAGCAAATCCAGGTCGGCCACTTTTTCATCCTTCATGGCGTAATGGCCTATGTGGCACATGTCGGTGAGAAGGAAGCCAAGAAAGGCAAGGTCAATGCACGGTTGCGATGTATCTTTGAAAATGGCACCGAGTCAAACATGCTTCTTCGTTCTCTAGCAACCGAGCTATATAAGGACGAAGCCGGCCGCAGGATTCTCGATCACCAGGATAAGGCACTAGAAGACCTCGCAAGTCTCGGCGGCGATGACAAGCTTGCAGGCTACATCTATATCGTGACCTCTTTGAGCCCGAAGCCAGGGATTGCAGGCATCAAGAATCTGTACAAGATTGGCTTTTCCACCGTGCCCGTAGAAGAGCGAGTCAGGAATGCATCGCAGGAAGCTACCTACCTGATGGCACCTGTTCGAATCGTCACAGCGTTTGAGTGCTACAACGTTAATGTTCAGAAGTTCGAATCTCTCTTGCATGCATTCTTCGGTAAGAATTGTCTGGATCTTGCAGTCGTGGACAAGAACGGCAAGCGCATCCAGCCAAGAGAGTGGTTTGTTGCTCCTCTTGCCGCGATAGAAATGGCCGTTCAGCTACTCATCAATGGTGAGATTGTTCACTATCGGTATGATGGTGACATTGAGGATGTGGTGGCGCGATAGCGACGAGATAATGGTCAATTCCGCGCCAAATTGTGGAATAAGGTCGGAAGCGCAACACCAACTGATTGAGGCTCCCACGCTCTAACAGAACCATATCGGGGAACGCGATGGACACGCAAGGGCTGCTTTATGAAGACCGATTTCTTGAAAGTTGGGCGGGGGCAATTATCACCACCCCGAGCACGGCCATCGTAGAACTCGTTGCTAACGCCTGGGATGCTTATGCTACAAAAGTAGACATAACCCTTCCTGATGCCAAGAACAATGTGCAGTTCAGCATTACGGACAATGGCAAAGGTATGACTCTGGCCGAGTTTCAATACATTTGGCGAGCCATGTCCTATGATCGTATCGCAAAATTCGGCCCCACAACCGAACCACCGGCCGATGTCTCAGGTCCTCCACGCGCAGTCTTTGGCAGGAACGGCAAGGGACGATTCGCAAGCTTTTGCTTTGCCGGTGCATATCAGGTCACATCGAAAAAAGATGGCGAGCAGTTCACAGTCAGGGTGTCCCGAACGCCCAGTAACCCACTTGTGTTCGAAGAACTGGAACACATACCTGAAGGTGTTGCTGGACACGGAACCGAAATTCGCGGATGCGGGGAGATTCCCTATCATCAGTTTTCCAACGAGCAAGCCCGCCAGCTTCTTGGAAGTCGCTTTCTTGCGAACCCTGCCTTCGAAGTTTTCCTCAACGAAACGAAGATAACTTTCAACGACATACCTTCTGCTTGCCTGTCCGTGGTTGAAGTAGAGATTGATGGCATAGGTAAGGCAACCATTTATCACATAGACACACTCAAGGCCGATAAGTCCACGAAGCAGCATGGCATCGCCTGGTGGGTTCTCAACCGTGCCTTTGACCTGTCCTGAAAATTTCGTACCAATCAAATCTAGGGATAATGGCTCCTCAGCTCAGATGAGGAGTTGG
>NZ_CABPRY010000023.1:0-21411 GCF_902459625.1 Pandoraea cepalis | reverse complement strand
CGGGTCAGCGAATGTAGTTCAACCACCGGGGCCGTGATTCTCTAGACGCCAGTGGTACGAAAATATCCGTCAGGTCAAGGTCATGTCGACGGCGACAACGCCTGGCCCTGTCGCGGCAGCGTGGCTTGATGCGCAGGTCGTGTCCACGGCGATAACGCCCAGCGTCGGCGCGCCTGCGTGGCTCGATGTCTAGGTCATGTCGACGGCGACAACGCCTGGCCCTGTCGCGGCAGCGTGGCTTGATGCGCAGGTCGTGTCCACGGCGATAACGCCCAGCGTCGGCGCGCCTGCGTGGCTCGATGTCTAGGTCATGTCGACGGCGACAACGCCTGGCCCTGTCGCGGCAGCGTGGCTTGATGCCCAGATCGTGTCCACGGCGATAGTACGCAGCGCCGGCGCGGCGGCGCGGTTCAATGCCAAGATCGTGTTGCGTCACCGTGACCCATAGGGCGAATCGGCGCCGGGATTTCCGCGTCGTTCGCAGCCCCCTTCGTTCTGCGCCGTAGCGAGTGAAGGCTTGGAGGAAGCGGGGCGTGGGAAAGTCCTCGAATTATCGCCATAAGCTCGTAATTCGGTTTTTTGTTCGCTATCGTGCGGCTATTCCAATTTGCGGCTTAGGTGCCGCGCCGTCGCGGCGCGAGCGCGCGGCGATGTTCCAGAATCCTATTTCACCCTCCAGGTTTCCCCCGGTTGTCGTCATCTCTCTCGTGGACAGCGATGTTCGTCGCGCACACATGATCGAGCAGTTGGCGGCAGCCGACGTCCCCTTTCAATTCTTCGATGCCGAACGTATTAGCGACTATCCGTCGACGTATGACGCTTCCGAACGCCTTCGGATATACGGCAATCATCTGACGCTCGGAGAGGTCGGCTGCTATGACAGTCATTACCGGGTCTGGGAGGCGCTCGCGAACTCCAACGACGATGTCTGGTGCGTCCTGGAAGACGATGTCGAACTGACTCCCGGGTTCTCGCAATGTCTTGCATCGACACTGAGCGTGACGCTCCCCTGGGGCATCATGCGATTGAAGGAGGGGGGCGCGGCAGGGGCATGGCGCGTTGGCCAACTGCCTGGTGGTGGGATTCTGCGCGACCACAGAAAGCAGCCGGGCGGTGCGCATGCCTACCTTATCCGGCGCGCGGCAGCGCTTGTGCTTCTGGCCTATGCCAGGCGCACCATTCACCCCGTCGACGACATGCTCAACCGGAACTGGGAGCATGGCATCAACATGATCTCGATGACGCCGGATATCGTGCTGGATCGAGGCGATGATTTCGGTACCACCATCGTCGGCCGTCATAAGGTCATGCGCAACCCATGGCAGAAACTCAAACGAGAATTCCACCGGGGGCGGGATAGTCTGAGTCGCTATGCCGCCGCCTGGCGTCGACGCTGGTTTGCCCCGGCGCGTCATTGGCATTGAGTCAACGCTTGGCCGCATTGATATCATCAAGCAAATCAACGGCTTGCTGCGGATAGTGAAAATCCGCAGAGCATCAGGCACAAAAACTGCGTATTTAACGCATGGCAGGTGTTGACAAGGCGGGGCGACATCTCCATAATTGCAAATTCTCTGCGGAGGGGTGCCCGAGTGGCTAAAGGGGGCAGACTGTAAATCTGTTGGCTTACGCCTACGTTGGTTCGAATCCAACCTCCTCCACCAGAATGCGGAAGTAATGAGCGCCGGAAATTAAAATCTCCGGCGCTTGTTGCCTGAGGCGAGAGTCAGAATCCAAGCGGGTGTAGCTCAATGGTAGAGCAGAAGCCTTCCAAGCTTACGACGAGGGTTCGATTCCCTTCACCCGCTCCAGGTGACGCGCAGACGCAGTAGAAGTAAAGGATTCGCCCATGTGGCTCAGTGGTAGAGCACTCCCTTGGTAAGGGAGAGGTCGGCAGTTCGATCCTGCCCATGGGCACCAAAGATAGTGTGAAGCGCGGCAATCATCATGCCGAGCAACTTCGGCAAAAGATAACCCCGTTAGGAGTCGGAAATGGCAAAGGAAAAATTCGCGCGGACCAAGCCGCACGTGAACGTTGGCACCATCGGTCACGTTGACCATGGCAAGACCACCCTGACGGCCGCTATCGCAACGGTCCTGTCGTCGAAGTTCGGCGGTCAGGCCAAGAAGTACGACGAAATCGACGCTGCGCCGGAAGAAAAGGCACGCGGTATTACCATCAACACCGCGCACATCGAGTACGAAACGGCGAACCGCCACTACGCACACGTTGACTGCCCGGGCCACGCCGACTACGTCAAGAACATGATTACCGGTGCTGCCCAGATGGACGGCGCCATTCTGGTTTGCTCGGCTGCCGACGGCCCGATGCCGCAAACGCGCGAGCACATCCTGCTGGCTCGTCAGGTTGGTGTGCCGTACATCATCGTGTTCCTGAACAAGTGCGACATGGTCGACGACGCCGAGCTGCTCGAGCTGGTCGAAATGGAAGTTCGCGAACTCCTGTCGAAGTACGACTTCCCGGGCGACGATCTGCCGATCATCAAGGGTTCCGCCAAGCTGGCGCTGGAAGGCGACAAGGGCGAACTCGGTGAAGTTGCGATCATGCAACTGGCTGACGCACTCGACACGTACATCCCGACGCCGGAACGCGCCATCGACAAGGCATTCCTGATGCCGGTGGAAGACGTGTTCTCGATCTCGGGTCGCGGTACCGTGGTGACCGGTCGCGTTGAATCGGGTGTCATCAAGGTCGGCGAAGAAATCGAAATCGTCGGTATCACCCCGACGGTCAAGACGATTTGCACGGGCGTGGAAATGTTCCGCAAGCTGCTCGACCAAGGTCAGGCAGGTGACAACGTCGGTATCCTGCTGCGCGGCACGAAGCGTGAAGAAGTCCAGCGTGGTCAGGTTCTGGCCAAGCCGGGTTCGATCACGCCGCACACGGAATTCACCGGCGAAGTGTACGTGCTGTCGAAGGACGAAGGTGGTCGTCACACCCCGTTCTTCAACAACTATCGTCCGCAGTTCTACTTCCGTACGACGGACGTAACGGGCTCGATCACCCTGCCGGAAGGCAAGGAAATGGTTATGCCTGGCGATAACGTGTCGATCACCGTCAAGTTGATCGCCCCGATCGCCATGACTGAAGGTCTGCGTTTCGCAATCCGCGAAGGTGGTCGTACTGTCGGCGCCGGTGTGGTTGCAAAGATCGTAGCGTAAGCCGGTACCTTAACGGTCCGCGCTTACGGGGTCAGCTTTTGGCGGCTGGCCCCACTGCTGTTTTAGGGGTATAGCTCAACTGGCAGAGCGTCGGTCTCCAAAACCGAAGGTTGGGGGTTCGATTCCCTCTGCCCCTGCCAAACAACTGTCTGCAAGCTGGAAATGGCGAATTCTCCCGTAGAAACTGTACGTACGACTGGCGACAAGCTGCTGCTGGCACTGGCCGGGCTGCTCGTGATTGCTGGTGTCGTGGCCTTCTACGCGCTGGCGCAACAGGCACTGTATGTGCGCGTTGCTGCCATCGTCGTCGTTCTAGCCATCGCAGCAGGTGTTGCATTGGCATCGCAAACCGGCAAAAGCTTCCTGGCTTTTGCCAAGGATGCGTATCGGGAAGTGGGTAAGGTCGTTTGGCCGACCCGTAAAGAGGCCGCTCAAACGACTGCGATCGTCTTCGCGTTCGTCATCGTAATGGCGCTGTATCTCTGGATCAGCGACAAAACGATTGAATGGGCAGTGTTCTCTTTGATTCTTGGCTGGAAGTGATATGTCTGATACCGGGGCTGCACCGAGTAAGAAGCGCTGGTACGTCGTTCATGCGTATTCCGGCATGGAAAAGAGCGTAGCCAAGGCGCTGCGTGAGCGTATTGCGCGTGCCGGCATGGAAGACTTGTTCGGCGAGATTCTTGTCCCGACCGAAGAAGTCGTTGAAATCAAAGGTGGCCACAAGTCGGTCACCGAGCGTCGTTTCTTCCCCGGCTATGTGCTGTGCGAAATGGAAATGACGGATGACACGTGGCACTTGGTGAAGAATACCGCCAAGGTCACCGGTTTTGTCGGCGGTACGGGCAATCGCCCGATTCCGATTCGACAGGCCGAGGTCGACAAGATCATGTCGCAAATCAAGGACGGGGTGGAAAAGCCGCGTCCGAAGACGTTGTTCGAGGTGGGCGAGCTGGTTCGAGTCAAGGAAGGTCCTTTCACGGACTTCAACGGCTCGGTGGAAGAAGTGAACTACGAAAAATCTCGCCTCCGTGTTTCCGTCACCATTTTCGGACGGGCAACTCCGGTAGAACTGGAGTTCGGGCAAGTCGAAAAGATCTAAGAATAAAATGCGCCGGCGCGACGTCCGGCGCGTTTTTGCGTTGGTGACAGCCGTCGCCGAGGAGCGTCAGTAGCCCGTTTTGGTGAACGCGCGCTATGACTCAACCCCGAATATGCGCCACATATTCGTTCCGGAGTAAACCATGGCAAAGAAAATCATCGGCTTTATCAAGCTGCAGATTCCTGCAGGTAAAGCCAACCCGTCGCCCCCCGTGGGCCCGGCCCTCGGTCAGCGTGGCCTGAACATCATGGAGTTCTGCAAGGCGTTCAACGCGCAAACGCAGAGCCTCGAGCCGGGTCTTCCGACCCCGGTGGTGATCACCGCATTTGCGGACAAGAGCTTCACGTTCGTCCTGAAGACCCCGCCGGCAACGGTGCTGATCAAGAAGGCTGCCAACCTGCAAAAGGGTTCGAGCAAGCCGCACACCGACAAGGTGGGCAAGATCACCCGCGCACAAGCGGAAGAAATCGCGAAGACCAAGATGCCTGACCTTACCGCCGCCGATCTGGACGCCGCGGTTCGCACCATCGCTGGCAGCGCACGTTCGATGGGCATCACGGTGGAGGGTCTGTAATGGCTAAGATCTCTAAGCGTCAACAAGCACTGGCCGCCAAGGTCGACCGCAACAAGCTGTACCCGGTCGGCGACGCTCTGGCCCTGGTCAAGGAATGCGCAAGCGCCAAGTTCGACGAGTCGATCGACGTCGCCGTGCAACTGGGCGTGGATGCGAAGAAGTCGGACCAAGTGGTTCGCGGCTCGGTCGTTCTGCCGGCCGGTACCGGTAAGTCGGTTCGCGTGGCTGTGTTCGCTCAAGGCGAAAAGGCCGAGCAAGCCAAGGCTGCCGGCGCTGAAATCGTGGGTATGGAAGACCTGGCCGAGCAAATCAAGGCCGGCAAGATGGACTTCGATATCGTGATCGCTTCGCCGGACACGATGCGCGTCGTCGGTACGCTGGGTCAGATTCTCGGCCCGCGCGGCCTGATGCCGAACCCGAAGGTTGGCACGGTGACCCCGGACGTCGCTACGGCAGTGAAGAACGCCAAGGCCGGTCAGGTGCAATTCCGCGTTGACAAGGGCGGCATTATTCACGCGACCATCGGTCGTGCGTCGTTCGACCCGGCAGCGCTGCGTCAGAACCTGTCGGCCCTGCTGGAAGCCCTGACGAAGTCGAAGCCGGCTTCGAGCAAGGGTGTCTACCTGCGCAAGATCGCCCTGTCGAGCACGATGGGCGTTGGCGTGCGTGTGGATCAGGCCAGCCTGGCTGCCTAAGCCAGACCGTATCGCAATCGCAGGGTGATGGCGTCCCCTGCGACGACTGCGATCCTCAGGATCGACAGTCAGCAGCAAAAGACTTTGGGCGGAAGCGGATTCTTCGGAAATCGCTTCCGGTTATCAAAGACCGTTGGCGGGAATGGGCATGTGTTGACGCTCCCTTAATACGCCAGCCAACGCAGATGGCGAACCCGAACAAGTTATGCAGTCACATCGCCTCACCTGGGCAACCGGGCGTGGCGGTTGAAACTCCAGACATGTCGGTAAGCCGTTAGTGGAACGGCATCACCATGAGGTGATGTCAATTTTGGAGGTTAACCGTGGCACTTAATCTTGATGATAAGAAAGCCGTCGTGGCAGAAGTTTCGGCGCAAGTCGCCGGCGCTTCGACCATCGTTGTGGCTGAATATCGCGGAATCACGGTTGGCGATCTGACGAAGCTTCGCGCCAATGCGCGTCAGCAAGGCGTCTACCTGCGCGTTCTGAAGAACACGCTGGCTCGCCGCGCGGTGGAAAACACCCCGTTTGCTGACCTGGCTGAGCAGATGACCGGTCCTCTGATCTACGGTATCTCGACGGATCCCGTAGCCGCTGCGAAAGTCTTGAACGACTTTTCGAAGGGCAACGACAAGTTGATCTTGAAGGCCGGCTCGTACGACGGCAAGGTGATGGACAAGGCAGGCGTGCAAGCGCTGGCCTCGATCCCGAGCCGCGACGAACTGCTCGCGAAGTTGCTGGGTGTCATGCAAGCGCCGGTTTCCGGCTTTGCTCGCGTCCTGGCTGCCGTGGCCGAGAAGAAGCAAGCAGAAGCTGCTTAATTCTCGTCCCGGTTACACGATCGCTGACTTCGGTCCGAACACAATCTAGGAGTTTTACAAATGGCAATCACGAAAGAAGACATCATCGACGCCGTTGGCGCAATGTCGGTTATGGAACTGAACGACCTGGTCAAGGCGTTCGAAGAGAAGTTTGGCGTGTCGGCTGCTGCCCTGTCGGTGGCTGGCCCCGCGGGTGCTGGCGCTGCTGCTGCAGCCGAAGAGCAAACCGAATTCAACGTCATCCTGGCGGAAGTCGGTGCGAACAAGGTCGGCGTGATCAAGGCCGTTCGCGAAATCACGGGCCTGGGCTTGAAGGAAGCCAAGGACGTGGTTGATGGCGCTCCGAAGGCTGTCAAGGAAGGCGTCGACAAGGCTGCTGCTGACGAAGCCAAGAAGAAGCTGGAAGAAGCCGGCGCCAAGGTCGAAATCAAGTAATTCGGCTCTGCGCGTAGGGAAGGCTGGCGACGAAACGTCGTCAGCCTTTTTGTGCTTTCAGGAGAGCCAAATCCCGAAAGGGGCGCGCGCAACTCGAAAGCCCGCGTGAAAGTGCGCCAAGGGGTTGAAAGCGAAATGATTTCGCCGATGCATCCGTGATTTTCGCCATTTCAAGCGCACGCATTATCGAGGGTACTGACGAAACACAGCAACAGAGAGGACGCGAGGGTAGTACCGAAGAAGTACCGAAGAGGCCAAAGAAAAGATCGCGCCGGGATTCGACCCGTGGCGGTTTTCTCTTTGTCTTCTGAAGCGACTGCAGAAGGCAAGTTTGGTCGGGCGACGGGCAACACAGGCATCCGTCGCCGTCAGCCAGCGGTTGGTAGCGGCCAACCACCAAGCTCGTTGCTCCACGGCAAGCCCGCCGCGGGGGACGTCTGGTCTCAGTCGATGAACACCCGTTGACGATGCCTGCCGTCGTCGCCAGCGTAGTGATTCGGAGATCGTAATGCACTATTCCTTCACCGAGAAGAAACGCATTCGCAAGAGTTTTGCGAAGCGTCCGACCGTGCACAAGGTGCCGTTTTTGCTGGCCACCCAGCTCGCCTCGTACACATCGTTCTTGCAAGCCGAAGCGCTTGCATCGGAGCGGAAGCCGGAGGGTCTGCAAGCAGCCTTCTCCTCCATTTTCCCGATCGTTTCTCACAACGGGTTCGCACGCCTGGAGTTTGTCAGCTATCTGCTCGGCACACCCGCGTTCGATGTCAAGGAATGTCAACAGCGCGGCCTGACTTTTTGCTCGGCCCTGCGCGCCAAGGTTCGTCTGGTGATTCTCGACCGTGAATCGCCGAACAAGCCCGTCGTCAAGGAAGTCAAGGAACAGGAAGTGTACATGGGCGAAATTCCGCTCATGACGTCGACCGGTTCCTTCGTCATCAATGGCACGGAGCGTGTCATCGTCTCGCAGCTGCACCGCTCGCCGGGCGTGTTCTTCGAACACGACAAGGGCAAGACGCACAGCTCGGGCAAACTGCTGTTCTCCGCGCGTATCATCCCCTACCGCGGCTCGTGGCTGGACTTCGAATTCGATCCGAAGGACATCCTGTACTTCCGCGTCGACCGCCGTCGCAAGATGCCGGTCACGATTCTGCTCAAGGCCATCGGCCTGACGCCGGAACAGATCCTCGCGAACTTCTTCGTGTTCGACAACTTCAAGCTGATGCCGGAAGGCGCACAGATGGAGTTCGTGCCGGAGCGTCTGCGCGGTGAAGTGGCTCGCTTCGACATCACGGATCGCGAAGGCAAGGTCATCGTCCAGAAGGACAAGCGCGTCAACGCCAAGCACATCCGCGACCTGGAGAACGCCAACACCAAGTTCATCTCGGTGCCGGAAGACTACCTGCTCGGCCGAGTGCTCGCGAAGAACGTGATCGATGGCGATACCGGCGAAGTGATCGCCAACGCCAACGAAGAAATCACCGAAAGCGTGCTGGTCAAGCTGCGCGAGTCGGACGTGTCTGACATCCAGACGCTGTTCACGAACGATCTGGACCAGGGGTCGTACATCTCGGCCACGCTGCGCATCGACGAAACCGCCGACCGCACGGCCGCGCGTATCGCGATCTACCGCATGATGCGCCCGGGCGAGCCGCCGACCGAAGATGCGGTCGAGGCCCTGTTCAATCGTCTGTTCTACAGCGAAGAAGCGTACGACCTGTCGAAGGTGGGTCGTATGAAGTTCAACCGTCGTGTCGGCCGTGACGAAGTGCTCGGACCGATGACGCTGGGCGACGACGACATTCTCTCGACCATCAAGATCCTCGTGGATCTGCGTAATGGCCGCGGCGAAGTCGACGACATCGACCACTTGGGCAACCGCCGCGTGCGTTGCGTGGGTGAGCTGGCCGAGAACCAGTTCCGCGCCGGTCTGGTGCGTGTCGAGCGGGCTGTGAAGGAACGTCTGGGTCAGGCCGAGTCGGAAAACCTGATGCCGCACGACCTGATCAACAGCAAGCCGATCTCGTCGGCCATTCGCGAGTTCTTCGGTTCGTCGCAGCTCTCGCAGTTCATGGACCAGACCAACCCGTTGTCGGAAATCACGCACAAGCGTCGCGTGTCCGCACTGGGCCCGGGCGGTTTGACGCGCGAGCGTGCCGGCTTCGAAGTGCGCGACGTGCACCCGACCCACTATGGCCGCGTGTGCCCGATTGAAACGCCGGAAGGTCCGAACATTGGTCTGATCAACTCGCTGGCACTGTACGCCCGCCTGAACGAGTATGGCTTCCTCGAGACGCCTTACCGCAAGGTGGAAGACGGCAAGGTCACCGACCAGATCGACTACCTGTCGGCCATTGAAGAAGGTCGCTACGTGATCGCTCAGGCGAACGCGTCGATTGGCGAAAACGGTGAACTGACCGACGAACTGGTGTCGTCGCGTGAAGCCGGCGAAACGCTGATGGTCACGCCGGACCGCATCCAGTACATGGACGTGGCACCGTCGCAGATCGTCTCCGTCGCCGCGTCGCTGATTCCGTTCCTCGAGCACGACGACGCGAACCGCGCGTTGATGGGTTCGAACATGCAGCGCCAGGCCGTGCCTTGCCTGCGTCCGGAAAAAGCGGTGGTCGGTACGGGTATCGAACGTACGGTGGCTGTCGACTCGGGTACGACCGTGCAGGCGTTCCGCGGCGGCGTGGTCGACTACGTCGACGCAGGCCGTGTGGTGATTCGCGTGAACGACGATGAAGCCGTCGCCGGTGAAGTCGGCGTGGACATCTACAACCTGATCAAGTACACGCGTTCGAACCAGAACACCAACATCAACCAGCGCCCGATCGTGGAAGAAGGCGACAAGGTGGCGCGCGGCGATGTGATCGCCGACGGCGCGTCGACCGATCTGGGTGAGTTGGCGCTGGGTCAGAACATGCTGATCGCGTTCATGCCGTGGAACGGCTACAACTTCGAGGATTCGATCCTGATCTCGGAGCGTGTCGTTGCGGAAGACCGTTACACGTCGATCCACATCGAAGAGCTGAACGTGGTCGCTCGCGACACGAAGCTCGGACCTGAGGAAATCACGCGCGACATCTCGAACCTGGCGGAAGTCCAACTCGGCCGTCTGGACGAGTCGGGCATCGTGTACATCGGCGCGGAAGTCGAAGCGGGCGACGTCCTGGTGGGCAAGGTCACGCCGAAGGGCGAAACCCAGCTCACGCCGGAAGAAAAGCTGCTGCGCGCGATCTTCGGCGAGAAGGCATCGGACGTGAAGGACACCTCGCTGCGCGTGCCGTCGGGCATGAGCGGCACCGTCATCGACGTGCAGGTGTTCACGCGTGAAGGCATTCAGCGCGACAAGCGTGCCCAGCAGATCATCGACGATGAACTCAAGGGCTACCGCCTCGACCTGAACGACCAGCTGCGTATCGTGGAAGGCGATGCATTCCAGCGTCTGGAGCGCTTCCTGGTGGGCAAGACGGCCAATGGCGGTCCGAAGAAGCTCGCCAAGGGCACCAAGCTCACGAAGGAATACCTGGCGGATCTGGATCGTTACCACTGGTTCGACATCCGTTTGGCGGAAGACGAAGGTGCGCAACAGCTCGAGCAGATCAAGGAATCGATCGAGCAGAAGCGTCACCAGTTCGACCTCGCCTTCGAAGAGAAGCGCAAGAAACTCACGCAGGGCGACGAACTGCCGCCGGGCGTGCTGAAGATGGTCAAGGTGTACCTGGCGGTCAAGCGTCGTCTGCAGCCTGGCGACAAGATGGCCGGCCGTCACGGTAACAAGGGCGTGGTCTCGAAGATCGTGCCGATCGAGGATATGCCGTACATGGCCGATGGCCGTCCGGCAGACATCGTGCTCAACCCGCTCGGCGTGCCGTCGCGGATGAACGTGGGTCAGATTCTCGAGTCGCACCTCGGCTGGGCAGCGAAGGGTCTGGGCTGGCGGATCGGCGAAATGCTGCAGGCGCACACCAAGGTCCAGGAAGTTCGCAAGTTCCTGACGAAGATCTACAACGAGAGCGGTCAACAAGAAGATATCGACAGCCTGTCGGACGACGAAATCATGTCGCTGGCGCGCAACCTGCAGAACGGCGTGCCGTTCGCAACGCCGGTGTTCGATGGTGCCCATGAAGACGAAATCCGTCGCATGCTGGATCTGGCGTTCCCGGATCACGTCGCGAAGGAACTCGGCATGACGCCGTCGAAGAACCAGGTCACGCTGTTCGACGGCCGTACCGGTGAAGCTTTCGAGCGTCCGGTCACGTGCGGCTTCATGCACATGCTCAAGCTGCACCACTTGGTCGACGACAAGATGCACGCGCGTTCGACCGGTCCGTACTCGCTGGTGACGCAACAGCCGTTGGGCGGTAAGGCCCAGTTCGGTGGTCAGCGCTTCGGTGAAATGGAAGTGTGGGCACTGGAAGCATACGGCGCATCGTATGTGCTGCAGGAAATGCTGACCGTGAAGTCGGATGACGTGACGGGGCGTACGAAGGTGTACGAGAACCTCGTCAAGGGCGATCACGTGATCGATGCCGGCATGCCGGAGTCGTTCAACGTGCTGGTCAAGGAAATCCGTTCGCTCGGTATCGATATCGACCTGGAGCGCAGTTAATTGCGTTCAGGCAACAGGAGAAAGCAATGAAAGCTTTGCTCGATCTATTCAAGCAAGTTCAGCAGGTCGAACAGTTCGACGCGATCAAGATCGGTCTGGCTTCGCCGGACAAGATCCGCTCGTGGTCGTTCGGCGAAGTGAAGAAGCCGGAAACGATCAACTATCGGACATTCAAGCCCGAGCGTGACGGCCTGTTCTGCGCAAAGATCTTCGGTCCGATCAAGGATTACGAGTGCCTTTGCGGCAAGTACAAGCGCCTGAAGCATCGCGGCGTGATCTGCGAGAAGTGCGGCGTGGAAGTCACGCTGGCGAAGGTGCGTCGCGAGCGCATGGGCCACATCGAGCTGGCCTCGCCGGTCGCGCACATCTGGTTCCTGAAGTCGCTGCCGTCGCGTCTGGGCATGGTGCTCGACATGACGCTGCGCGACATCGAACGCGTGCTGTACTTCGAAGCGTATGTGGTTCTCGAACCGGGCATGACGCCGCTCAAGCGGTGCCAGATCATGACCGAAGAGGATTACTACAACAAGGTCGAGGAATACGGCGACGAATTCCGTGCCGAGATGGGCGCGGAAGGCGTGCGCGAGCTGCTGCGCTCGATCGACATCGACCAGCAGGTCGAGCATCTGCGCGCCGAGCTGCAAGCCACGGGCTCGGAAGCGAAGATCAAGAAGTACGCCAAGCGCCTGAAGGTGCTCGAGGCTTTCCAGCGTTCGGGCATCAAGCCCGAGTGGATGGTGCTCGAAGTGCTGCCGGTGCTCCCGCCCGAGCTGCGCCCGTTGGTGCCGCTCGACGGTGGCCGCTTCGCGACCTCGGACCTGAACGATCTGTATCGCCGCGTCATCAACCGTAACAACCGTCTGAAGCGTCTGCTCGAGCTGAAGGCCCCGGACATCATCGTGCGCAACGAAAAGCGCATGCTGCAGGAATCCGTGGACTCGCTGCTCGACAACGGTCGTCGCGGCAAGGCGATGACCGGTGCGAACAAGCGCCCGCTCAAGTCGCTGGCCGACATGATCAAGGGCAAGAGCGGTCGTTTCCGTCAGAACTTGCTGGGTAAGCGGGTCGACTACTCGGGCCGTTCGGTGATTACCGTGGGCCCGACGCTCAAGCTGCATCAGTGCGGTCTGCCGAAGCTGATGGCGCTCGAACTCTTCAAGCCGTTCATCTTCCACAAGCTGGAAGTGTTGGGCGTGGCCACGACCATCAAGGCCGCGAAGAAAGAAGTCGAGAACCAGACGGCGGTGGTGTGGGACATCCTCGAAGATGTGATCCGCGAACACCCGATCATGCTGAACCGCGCACCGACGCTGCACCGCCTGGGGATTCAGGCGTTCGAGCCGGTGCTGATCGAAGGCAAGGCGATCCAGCTTCACCCGCTGGTTTGCGCGGCGTTCAACGCCGACTTCGACGGTGACCAGATGGCCGTTCACGTGCCGCTGTCGCTCGAAGCGCAGATGGAAGCGCGTACCCTGATGCTGGCCTCGAACAACGTGTTGTTCCCGGCCAACGGCGATCCGTCGATCGTGCCGTCGCAGGATATCGTGCTGGGTCTGTACTACGCGACCCGCGACAAGATCAACGGCCGCGGCGAAGGCCTGTCGTTCATCGACGTTTCGGAAGTGCTGCGCGCTTACGATAACAAGGAAGTCGAACTGGCTTCGCGCGTGAACGTGCGTATCACGGAGTACACGGTCGATCCGGAAACGGGCGAGAAGACGCCGAAGATCACGCTGTATCCGACCACGGTCGGCCGCGCGATCCTGTCGGAAATTCTGCCGCCGGGCCTGCCGTTCTCGGTGCTGAACAAGTCGCTCAAGAAGAAGGAAATCTCGAAGCTCATCAACACGGCGTTCCGCCGCTGCGGTCTGCGCGAGACGGTGATCTTCGTCGACAAGCTGATGCAGTCGGGCTTCCGCCTGGCAACGCGTGCCGGTATCTCGATCTGCGTCGACGACATGCTCGTGCCGACGAAGAAGGAAGAGCTGATCGGCGAAGCGTCGAAGAAGGTCAAGGAATACGACCGTCAGTACATGTCGGGTCTGGTCACGGCGCAAGAGCGTTACAACAACGTCGTGGACATCTGGGGTGCGACCGGCGACGCCGTGGGCAAGGCGATGATGGAGCAGCTCTCGAAAGAGAAGACGACCGATCGCGACGGCAATATCGTCGACCAGGAATCGTTCAACTCGATTTACATGATGGCCGACTCCGGTGCTCGCGGTTCGAGCGCCCAGATTCGCCAGCTCGCGGGTATGCGTGGCCTGATGGCCAAGCCGGATGGCTCGATTATCGAGACGCCGATTACCGCGAACTTCCGCGAAGGCCTGAACGTGTTGCAGTACTTCATCTCGACCCACGGTGCACGTAAGGGTCTGGCCGATACGGCACTGAAGACGGCAAACTCGGGTTACCTGACGCGTCGTCTGGTCGACGTGACGCAGGATCTGGTCGTGGTCGAAGACGATTGCGGCACGAGCAACGGCGTTGCGATGAAGGCACTGGTCGAGGGCGGTGAAGTGGTCGAAGCCCTGCGTGACCGTATCCTGGGTCGCGTGGCCGTGGCCGACGTCGTGAATCCGGAAACGCAAGAGACGGTGTACGAATCGGGCACGCTGCTCGACGAAGACGCCGTCGAGATGATCGAAGCGCTGGGTGTCGACGAAGTGCGCGTGCGCACGCCGCTGACCTGCGATACGCGCTTCGGTCTGTGCGCTGCCTGTTACGGCCGTGACCTCGGCCGCGGCTCCCGTGTGAACGTGGGCGAAGCGGTCGGTGTGATCGCTGCGCAGTCGATCGGTGAACCGGGCACGCAGCTCACGATGCGTACGTTCCACATCGGTGGTGCGGCATCGCGTGCGGCCGTGGCCTCGTCGATCGAAGCCAAGTCGAACGGTACGGTTCGCTTCTCGGCGACCATGCGTTACGTGACGAACGGTCGCGGCGAACAGATCGCCATCTCGCGTTCGGGCGAAATCCTGATCACGGACGATCATGGCCGTGAGCGCGAGCGCCACAAGGTGCCGTATGGCGCCACGCTGCTGCATCTGGACGGCGCACAGGTCAAGGCCGGTGCCCAACTGGGGACGTGGGATCCGCTGACGCGCCCGATCATTACCGAACACGGCGGTTACGCCCGGTTCGAGAACGTCGAGGAAGGTGTCACGGTGGCCAAGCAGATCGACGATGTGACGGGTCTGTCCACGCTGGTCGTGATCGATCCGAAGCGTCGTGGTCCGGCGTCGAAGAACGTGCGTCCGCAGGTCAAGCTGCTCGACGAACATGGTGTGGAAGTGAAGATCCCGGGGACCGATCACGCAGTGACGATCGGCTTCCAGGTGGGCGCACTGATCACCATCAAGGACGGTCAGCAAGTACCGGTGGGTGAAGTGCTCGCACGTATCCCGACAGAAGCGCAGAAGACTCGCGATATTACCGGGGGTCTGCCGCGTGTGGCCGAACTGTTCGAAGCGCGCGCACCGAAGGACGCCGGCATTCTGGCCGAAGTCACCGGTACCACGTCGTTCGGCAAGGACACGAAGGGCAAGCAGCGTCTGGTCATTACCGATCTCGACGGCAACCAGCACGAGTTCCTGATTCCGAAGGAAAAGCAGGTGCTGGTGCACGACGGCCAGGTGGTGAACAAGGGCGAAATGATCGTGGACGGTCCGGCCGACCCGCACGACATCCTGCGTCTGCAGGGTATCGAAGCGCTGGCGCGTTACATCGTCGACGAAGTGCAGGACGTGTACCGCTTGCAGGGTGTGAAGATCAACGACAAGCACATCGAGGTGATCGTTCGCCAGATGCTGCGTCGTGTGCAGATCACCGACAACGGCGATACGCGCTTCATCATCGGCGAACAGGTCGAGCGCTCGGACATGCTGTACGAGAACGACGCCATGAACGCCGCGGACAAGCGTCCGGCGCAGTACGAGAACGTGCTGCTGGGGATTACGAAGGCGTCGCTGTCGACGGATTCGTTCATCTCGGCAGCCTCGTTCCAGGAAACGACGCGCGTGTTGACCGAAGCCGCGATCATGGGCAAGAAGGACGACCTGCGTGGCCTGAAGGAAAACGTCATCGTCGGCCGTCTGATCCCGGCAGGTACGGGTCTGGCGTATCACAAGGCCCGCAAGGCCCGTGAGACGTCGGATCGCGAGCGTCACGACCAGATCGCTCTGGAAGAGGCGTTTGCACCGATGCCAAGCTCGGTGGAAGAGCCTACGGCGGAGTAAAGCGCCATTACCGACGCACTGGCAGCGTTGGTAGTTTGATCAACGGCACCCGTCACTTGATAGGTGCCGTTTTTTTTGAGCAGATCTCGAGCGCCTCATCCGCAATGCAAAACGGACTGAATGCATGGGTTTGCTCGACTCGGGAACCGTTATAATTTGCATCCCCTAGCCTCGATTGAGAGATGGGGGGCACATAGCGCCGCAACAGTGCGCGCTGTTGGACAAGCTCATATTGCCGCAACTCCCCTCATTGGCGATTGGCCAAGGGCACTGTATGCAGGGCTCCGCAGGGTGAGTCCAGGGAACCTTGGGGCGTAGATGAACCGAATACATTTTGCATCAATGCCACCACTGATGCTGGCGCACAGAGCCGGTTGCCAGTTCAGATAGCGTTCGGACCGACTGTATTTGCCGTCTCGAACGAAAGTTTCTTTCGAATCTATGCGGGCGAATCATATTTGGAGCAGGTGACCTATCTGCAGGGTGCTGCTTCTGAAGACATATTCGCCGTACGCTTGAAGTGAATCGTGCCAAAAATTTTCCATCGACTGGCTTTATTCAGAGGCACTTTTGCTGTCCTCATTCTTACATCCTGCATTCAGGGGGGCGGGCTCGTTTCCCAGTTTCTGACGGCGTTTTACCTGAGCTCGTCTGAAGTCGGCGTAATTCGGGCCGTGGAGAGCATACTGGCGATCCTGGTGCTGGGAGCGTCGGTCGGAACCCCTACGTTGGCGATTCGAGAGTCGGCGGCCGCAACTAGTCTCAACGAGCGGGCGTATCTTCTACGACGTCTTCTCGTAATGGAGATGATGGTCGGGGTAATCGCTTTTGTTGGGCTCTTGGCTTTCCATCGCCTTGTGTTGAGTAACGCCATCATCGGGTATGCGTCATTGATTGCTGGCATCGCGGTCCTCACGAACAGTGTTCGAGTGCTTGCAGGTTTTGTGCAAGGCACACAAACGGCACCTTCGGTCTCGGTGATTCTAATCGCGTCCACGTTTGGCTCTGTCTGCGTCGTAACGGGCGTCGCACATGCCTACTCGATAAGCGGATGGATTGCGGGACGATATTTGGGGGAGATGATAGTTCTTTCGGCACTGGTGTGGCACTTGCGAGGATATCTGTTCCGACGTCCGATCCTGGTCAACCAGAGTCTGCCGAGCCTGACCTTGATTTCTCTTGGCGTGTCGGCCAATGTCGCGCAATTCGTTCGATTACTGTGTGACAACCTGCCGATTTTGGGGATGACTGCAGCGAAAGTTAAGACTGACCAAATCGGCCATTTCGGGCTCGCTACATTGGTTCTGATGGGACCGACGCTCATTTTTGCGGTCATAGCGCAGGTGGAGTTGCCGCAAATTGTTTTAGTCCGCACTGAACACGGAGCCGTAGCTAGGCGGATGCGTCGCCTTATGCGATCACTATTGCGTTCGGCACTGCTTTTTTCGGGGATTTTCATCGTCATTGGTGTATTTAACCGTCTAATTTTTCATTTCCCAATTGGCGACACACTTGATCTGCTGATAGTGTTGTCAATGGCTTTGCCGCTTAGGGTCACCTCATTGGCGATAGGAACAGTTTTGATGGCGCTACGCCAGTATAAGCTGTCCGTCTATATCAATTCAGTAGAGGCCGTCTTGACAGCGCCGATAGCATATTATTTGGCGAAGCAATTTGGGGCGAAAGGTGCGGCCATTGCATTTTTTTTGGGAAGCGTTCTCTCGCTCGCGTTGCACGCGGGCGTACTTCGTGCTTCGAGATTGTTAAGTTCAAATGAATCGTAGTGCAAAGCAAATGAGCAAAGTATATGAATTGTCTAGATTGCCAAAGTAGAGGGATAAAATGTTGAATTGGTTGCTCGCAACATTTCCAATATTTGAGGTTGTTGGGCGTAATTTCTATTGGCGAAATGCCGCTGCTCGTCGTGTGGCTCAACGCATCTTTTCAAAACGAAAGACGCAAAGTGTAACGATCGAGCACGAGTCGACTGCGGATGCGAATGCTTTTTTTTCAGCGATCGCCGCGCAGGGGGTGGGGGAAGGGGACATCGTCATCGTGCATTCCAGCTTCGGCCCGTTGAAGCGCTTCGGGCTTACCCCCATGGAGTTCAATGAGCGATTACTTCGCTTGGTTGGTGAGACGGGGACTCTCGTCATGCCCGCGATCCCGGTTTATCGCGAATCGCCGCCTAGCGAGGAGCGATTCGATGAGGCAAAGTTTTCCAAGCCATTTATTTATGACGTTCGGAAGGCGCGTATTTGGACGGGAGCATTGCCTCAGGCCCTGATATCAATGAAGGGGGCGCGGCGAAGTCGACATCCCCTGAACTCGGTGGTGGCCTTGGGGGCACACGCGAACAAAATGCTCGCGGACGAACTCGATTCGACAGAGAAGTATCCTTGCGGTGTCGGCACGGCATGGGCGTACTGCTACCGGCACAACGCGAAGATTCTGATGCTCGGTGTGGGGGTTGTGCACAGTTTGACCATGATCCATGTCGCGGAGGATATGTTTCCCGAGCGTTGGCCAATAGGGAACTGGTATAGGCAGAGGCAGTTCCGAGTAATTGATCGCGACTACGACGAGATTATTACTGTCGGTGAGCGGCGGCCGGAGTGGGCACTGTTCTATGCGGAACGGCGGTTTGAGAGAGATCTGTATCGCGACAAGATCGTCAAGGAGAGCGTAGTTGAGGATATTCCGATACGAGTTCTGGAGAGCGCATCGCTAGTCGACTACCTTAACAGCCGCAAACATTCAGGATACCCATACCTGATACCGTCTTGGCTAAAATGATGGTGTGTCCAAACATTAATTTTGAAGAGCCCTATGTGGAAACTTGTCCGTACGGTAAAGGGATACCGGCCGTTGGCGTATGCTCGTAACATACTCATCGCATCTCGTGGAAGGACGCTGTACATGGCCGATTCAGGCTTGGTGCGGTTTAAGAAGATCTGTAAATTGCCCGCGTCTGGAAACGCAGACCGATTACCTCGGCTTCGCATTCTAGAGCGTGTGTTGCGCTTAGGGATTTCATCGTTCATATTTTTGGATGAGGAAATCGGACTTGCCGTGCGCAAAGGTGAAATATGGCGAGTGAACGTTCGAACTGGGGAGGTTGTTCTTGAGATGCGAATCCCGGGGGGCAAGGCGGTATTGGCGTTGTCCACTGTCACGGATCATCGCCGGAAGACTAGTACTGTCATGTTTGGCGAGTATTTCGAGAACACCCAACTGGATGAGGTGAATCTCTGGGGCCGCCCTGCAGAGGGGATCGGAGAGTGGAATATCATAGGCACGTTCCCTCGAAACACTATCAATCACGTTCACTCGATTGTGCCCGCCCCCGAGCGCAACGGTGCGCTTGTGCTAACCGGTGATTTCGATCAGGCAGCTGGCATCTGGTTCTATTCGCCTGAAAGTGGCGCACTTACTCCAGTGCTGGTTGGGTCTCAGGCCTATCGCGCCGCTTGGTTGCGCAAGCAAGGGGATGACTACGTATTTGCGACTGACTCACAGCTTTCGCAGAATTACGTCAGCAAACTACGGTTCTCCGCGAATGCGGCAAATGTTGAGGTGTTGAAGGGGATTGAGGGATCGTCGATCTATGTTGGGATGGGGGAGGATATAACGTACTTTTCCAGCACGGTTGAGCCCGGTGCGCCAACAAAAAACACGGTCATAGATTATCTGTCGAATCGTCCAGGGCCAGGTATTCTTTCTACAAACGCGCATATTTATGCGATGACGAATACGGATGATGTCGAGTCGATATTTCATGCAAAAGCCGACATGCTTCCGCTCCGGCTTGCGCAATTTGGCACCTTTATTTTTCCATCGGGACTATTGCCGGACGGGGTGTGCTATGCCTACGGTCAGGCGCTTCGAAAATATGATGATTGCTGCATGATGTTCAGAAGATTCTGATTTTAATCGGAATGCGAAAAACTGAGCGGCGAGTTGATGGCTTATAAAGCAACATATAAATTTTTCAAGCCTTTTCTTGAAATGGAAGCATATCTGCGGCGCAGCGTCCCCTATCGCACAATTTATGAAGAAAAAAATTGATCCTTTCTCACCACTGTCGCTGCTCGTCGCGTTCGTCGCCGCAGGTGTTATTCTGCCGATTTGGCCTTTTTTGGAGGGCGAGGACGGATTCAGTATTGCCTGGCCGTATTTTTTTGACGACAAGGAAGCTGCGGTTTTGCTGGCGCTATTGGCGTATGGACTGGCATTAATATCATTTTGGTTTGTCTATCGAATTGTAATTGGGCGAAGGCAATCAAAGTTTGGAAATTCAGCGCGTAAGTTATATTCGAGGCTCCTGTTGCGTAAAGCAGGGCACGTTCCCCGATCGTTTTTCGTTTTTATAGGATTCAGTCTTCTTAGTGTTGCCGCTACAATCATACTGCTTGGGGGGGTCAGCGAGTTTCTGCATGCAGGGGGGGACCGTATTCGCGCCTTTGCGGGTCTGAATTTTGTCGTCCTTTTTCAGAATACGTTAGTAAGCGTTGGCGTGGCGTGGATGCTGCTCTTGACCCACGAGAAGTGGAGTTGGCGTAGATTGGCAGTTTGGGGTTTTTGTATATACGTCATTTTCTCCATTTTTATCGTCGCCCTGCAAGGGGCTAAATCTGCAATATTCGTTTATGTGGTCGCTCTTGCTGTAGTGCGGCACTACCGTATTAAGCGGTTCGCGGGGGGGAAGCTTCTTGTAATGGGGCTTGTTATGTACATTCTGCTGATGCTCTACCACTTGGTCAAACAGGAGTATTTGGTGGTGGGTCATTTCGTATCGATACAGCCGGATAACGTACTCGGATCTCTCATCAAATTTATGGTTCTCCAGTTCACCGGGAATTTGATGGAACTGCAGACCATGGCCGTTCTTATAGATGGGATGCCACGAACGTTGGATTATCAATATGGCGCAACCTTGGCCATGGTCTTCTTGATCTGGTTGCCGTCGTTACTGTTTCCAGCAAAGCCGCCGACGGCACCAGGAGTGTTTACGCTCGCTTTCTGGCCAAATAAGTGGATATTGGAAGCCACTACTATGCCGCCGGGCTATTTTGGCGAAATGTACATGAATTTCGGGTGGGTCGGGATCGTGCTAGGTGGGATCTTGGCCGGTGTTGTATATGGACGATCATTTCGTAAGATCCGCGACAATCCAGAATGCGATCTTTCGTTAGGGCGTCATGCGTTGCTTGTTGCGCTCATTCTCCATTACTTTCGCGGAGAACTAGCGTCGGTCACGGTCTTGTTCTTCTCCATCTATGTGCCGTTCTGGCTGATTATGCGGCTGTCAGCTCGACGCAAGGTCGGTGCGGTGCCCCCCGGTGTGCCGGCGCCGACGTCGAACTGATACTTTCTCCGTACCACCGATTGTAATGACCCACTGAAAACCTGCTCAGGTGTTAGCCTTCGAGGACAAATGAATCGCCCCGGCTTTCGAGGAGGCCGGTTGGTTTAAGTTAATGCAGGCGCTTCAGCAGTATTTCTGAGTTGCCCGTAGTAGTCTGCCTCAGCCTCGGCTGGCGGGATATAGCCCAGCGGTTCCATCAGCCGATGATGGTTGTACCAAGCGACCCATTCCAGAGTTGCAAGCTCGACGGATTCCCTTGTTTTCCAAGGCGCGCGCCGGTGAATCAGTTCCGTTTTGTACAGGTGACCTGACGGATATTTTCGTACCACTGGCGTCTAGAGAATCACGGCCCCGGTGGTTGAACTACATTCGCTGACCCG
>NZ_CABPRY010000022.1:0-28093 GCF_902459625.1 Pandoraea cepalis | reverse complement strand
CATACCAACTCCTCATCTGAGCTGAGGAGCCATTATCCCTAGATTTGATTGGTACGAAATTTTCAGGACAGGTCACAATCGATTGTTGAATACAGTTCGGTAAAGACCTCTTCAATAACGGCTGACACCTCTTGAGAATTGGTGGCTGAGGTGTAGCCTTTTTCTTTCAACTCCGATTTGTCGATGCCCATGCTTGGCACTAGCTTTTGCGCGAGGGTGTGCAGCTTGATTGCCTTGTCAAAATGTCCCCCGATGCCCGATACAGCCTTCTTCGTGGCAGAACTGAAGTTGTGGGTTGTGGCGTAAAATTGTTTGAACTTTCCGACTTCGCCCCAGTATTCAGGTGCGAAAACGCGAACGGTGGGATTGGTATTCATTCTTGTCGTTGTTCGATGTTGCGCCTACAAACGAGCGCCGCGAAATAGGCTCTTACGTTTTACGAATTCGGTTGAGATCCGCAATGCCAGCATTGTGCCAGTGTATCGCCTGAAAGCCTTAAGCTATAAGGATTGTGCTGGGGTTCGAGTCCCGCACTCCGGCAGAGATGAATAGCTGAGCTAAATCAGTGCGATTTTTTGTCAACGGCACCCCGGTGAGCCTTATGCCACGGTGGTGGTATGCCCCACTGTGGTTGACAAATCGACTCCGCTAACTAAATGAAAAATAAGAAGAAATTGAGGTTTCATGACTGGATTGTGATTCCAGTCGTCGTGGGTTCGAGTCCCATCGGTCACCCCAAAATTCCCTTGTAGTTCAAAGCGTTTCGCGCGTCATTTCTCTCCCGATTCGGGAATTCTCCAAAAGTCTTACTCCAGCATCAGCCAACTGCGGTCTTGCCACCGACGCCGGCGCCATTCCCGTGCTCGACAACGATAGGCAGCGGCTCCATCGCGGGCGCGACCACGACACAATTCCTGCCCTTGGCCTTTGCAGCGTAAAGCGCCGCGTCGGCTCTCGCCATCACGGACGCCAACGTGTCGCCATCGCGAAACGCATCGACGCCCGCGCTAAGGGTCGACATCACCTCCCTGCCGGGCACACAGGAGCCCGAGGTGGCCACGATGTCGCGCAACCGATTGATGAGGTGTCCCGCATGCTCCCGGGTTTCACCCGGCAGCAACAACGCAAACTCTTCGCCGCCAATGCGCCCGACGATGTCGGTGGCGCGCACCGCCCCGGCGATCAACGACGCCACATGCGCAAGCGCAAGATCTCCCGCCGCGTGCCCATAACGGTCATTGATGCTCTTGAAGTTATCGATGTCCAGAATCGCGATCGAAAACGTCGAATGCTTGTGGGCGCACTCCCTGGCGATGGCCTCCGCACGCGCGATGAACGCTCGCCGCGCGAGCAGGCCGGTCAGGTCGTCGAACGTCGCCAGGCGCTCCATGCGGTCGGCCAGCCGGTCGTGCGCCAACAGCACCATGCCGACCGACAGACACGGCAAGGTCAGCGTCGCCATGCCCAGGAACATGACGTTCAACGGCGTCGGTTGCAGGAACGTGGATTCATGCGCCAGACCCAATCCATACGCAATGGAACGAACGGCATGCACAACAGCACCGAGAATCGCTGCAATGGCCACAAAGTAATACGCGTATTTAGGGCGTTCCCGCGGTCGGTATTTCAGCACCGCCCCACCGATACTGAAGCGGACGTAAGCAATACACCCCGAGATCATGGTGCTGCGAGCGTCGACGTGGGGCGAAAGAAAGGTCCAGTAGATCAGCATGACGAGGATGACGCCGAGCGCGACATACTCCCAGGCGTACGAGGCTCGGGCGTTGAGGAATTGCCGGAAGCCGTGCAAGCCGATCAGCGAGGCGATGAGCAGCCCGCTGCTCGATACCGCGACGACAATGTCCGAGGGTCCCGTCAGGAGCAGGGCCGCCACGATCGCCAGGAGTGCGCTCGCAAAACACCATAGGCGTACCCCCGGGACTTTCGTTCCGAACAACGAACCCAGAACGGCTACGCTCATGACGCAAGACAGAACCGCAATGCTGATAAAAACTGCCGAAATGGGCATGGCCGCGTGACTGATTATGATGTTTTGCCTACTGACGCAGTTGCCAGACAATACGACCCCGTTCCCTCGGGCGACATCCCCATGTCGTGTCGTTTTGCCAGCGTCTCGGCTTGTTTTGTCGTCAGCATAGCCGAATTCGATGAAGGCGCCATGATCTCGTTGATCCGTGGCCAATGCGCCGCCCGGCGGAAGTTGCCCCCTTGGGCGAATCTCGTGCACAGCGGGCGCCGGGCGCTCGACGATGTCCGCGCGTCAGCGCAGCCCGCATTTTGCCTGCGCAATCCGCCGACGCGCCCCACACGACGCTCTCAACATCGCAACATTTGATCTATGTCTAATTCCAAGCATGGCACACGCGCCCCGAGGGAGCGCGTCCGTCCATAATGGGCTCGTCATGTTCGCATGACCCTGTCTTCCCGGGCGTGTCATGGTGCCCCATGCGTCCCGGCTTTGAAACCCACCTCGCTCAGGTGGGTTTTTTTTCGCCGGTTCGCGGCATTGTTCTCTCGTTTGGAGTCAAGCCTCTATGTGGCCGATGAAGGGTGAAGGTGCTACGCTTTTTAACAGGGCAGGGCGTTTTCAAGACAAGCGGAGTCCGTCATGAGCTATGCATCGCACGAGCAGGTCTACGACTATCGCGCGGGTTATCAGATTCGCGTGCGGGCCTTTCAGAATGAGTACGCGGGACCGTGGGACTCCCTGGTCCAGGTCATCCGGCACGGCAAGCCGGAGGGGCCGGAGGTGCGATCCCCCGACGGGCATCGCGACAATCGCCTCGACGCCGAAATGGCCGGGCGCAAGGCGGGGGAACGCATCGTAGACGAGTTGCTCGGCGACGCCTACGACTGACGTCGACCCACGCCAGTGGGCGTCACCCTGCCGCCATCGTTCCGACACGCCGCCACCGCGCATCTGGTGACACTGCCGCGAGGCCATCCTCCGCCAGCTTCTCCAGATGCGCTTGCAGCGAGCGCCGCGCCACTGCGTGACGTGCCAGGGGCACGTCGGCGTAGACCACCGGAATGAGCATGTCGAGCGTGGCCGGGCCGATTTGCGCAAGCGCCTCGAGCGTGCGCGATTCGCGCGCGAGTCGATGCGCCATGAGCCGCGCAATCCGCTGCGCCGGCCGATCCATCACGAAGCCGTGTCCCGGCGCGAGCCACGCAGGCGCAAGTGCCGCAAGCTTCGCGAGCGACGCCAGATAGGTCGCCATATGCCCGTCAGGCGGGTTGATGACGACCGTCGAACCCTGCATGACATGATCGCCAGTGAAGACCAGCGCCGCGTCGTCCAGTCCGAAGCACAGATGATTGGCCGCGTGCCCCGGCGTATGAATGGCCCGCAAGATTCGGCCGTCCGGCAAGGGCACCGCATCGCCATCGGCGAGCGCCACGTCAGGGATGAACGCGGCGTCCTGCCCCTCGTCGTGATGCGCGCGCATGCCGTACGTCGTTGCACCGGTCGTCGCCTTTAGCCGGCGCGCCCCCGGCGAATGATCGCGGTGGGTGTGCGTCACGAAGATCTGCCGGATGTCGCCGGGCACCGCGCCCAGAATCGCGTCGATGTGCGCCGGGTCATCCGGGCCCGGATCGATGACGGCCCACGCATTGTCGGGCCCACCGCCCAGGAGGTACGTGTTCGTGCCGGGGCCGGTCATCATGCCGGGATTCGGGGCGGTGAGACGCAGCACGCCCGGCATCAGCGTCACGCTACGCCCAGGCACGATGTCGTAGCTGCCGGTGCCAAGTTCATGGGGATCCGTCAGTGTCAGTTCGGCCCATGCCGGCTCGTCGGGCGTGACCGGCCAGCGGCCGCGTTTGCCGGTGGCCAGTCGCGGCTGAATGCGTGGCACCGCCGCCAGCGCCCTGGCGGCCGCCAGGGCGGCATCCGCCGTGCCGACACCGTCGAGCCATTGCAGCAGCTTGCGGGTGGGAGGCAACAGCCGAAGTTGATCGGCGTGCTTGAGCGCATATTGGGGGCGCATCCAGCGGTGCGCCGCCGTCTCGACCTGATCGACTTCCACCTGCTGGCCCGCGGGCAGCATCGCCAGAAAGAACCGCGTATCGAAGCGCTTCGGCAGACCCAAAGGCGTGACCCAGTGGCTCAGATAGTGCAGACGTTCCGGCGTGAGCCTGACGCCGAACGATCGGCATAGCGACACCAGATCGATCCGTCCGTCATGCAACGCATCGCGTTGCGCGCGCATGGCGACGAGGCGAGCTGCGTCGACCGGCATGCCCGAGACATCGTCGGCAAACAACACGCCGGTTTCCTCGAAGCACTCACGTATGGCGGCCACGTAGTAATCGAGGCCGCCGTGCGCGAGGGACAGGCGCTGGCTGGCAGTGGCGTCGTCCAGGCCGCCGCAGGCGGCGTGGCCGAATGCGCCGGCAGCATCGGCCGCATCGACAACGCCGCCGGGGAAGACGTAGGCATCGGAGCTATGGTCGTTCGCCCGAACGGCGCGCCGGAGCAACAAGACTTCCATGCCGCTTGCGCGCTCGCGCAGCGTGACGAGACTGGCGGCCATGCGCAAGCTGGACGGCCCGGAGGGGCCTTCAGGACGATCGGACATGAGACGTGCGCGCATCTGCCGCGCGAAATCGGAAAGTCCCTAGTTTGCCATTGGACGGACGCCGCCGCACGCGGGGTGGCCGCCGATGCGCGACAGGGACGTCGGGGTCGTCGGCGGCGACGCGATGGTGTCGTGCGCCTGGGCAGCGTTGCTCAGGCGAAGTCGCCAGGGTCGTGGCGCTCAGTCAGCGTCGTTCGCCACGCAGATCGGCACCGTCATGTTGGGTTGGGCTGCGCCGTATTGCGGCGCGGGCATGCGTGCAACGACGTCCTGCAACCATTGCAGGGTCGCTTCCGGTTGCGTCACGGGCAGCATGTGCCCGCCGTCGACGAGCGTCAGGCGCACGCGCTCGCTGAGCGCCGGCATCGTCTCGCCATGCACATGGCAATCCAGGATGCGGTCGCGGCGCCCGTAGAGAATGTCGACGGGCACGGTCAACGCGGCGTAACGTGCGGCGAGGCCAGGCATGTCGCGTTCGGCGGCGAGCACGTCGGCGCAGCCGGCCTCGAAGTTGCCGGGACGAAAGCCGAGCACGCCGCCACCGCGAATGAGGAAGTCCTTTGGTGCGTCTTCCGGGCCGAAGACATAGGCGAGCGTCGTGCGGCCCGTCATCATGCCGACAGGCACGGCGAGCGTGCGCGCGATCCAGCGACGCCACCCGGCATTGCGAATCGCGAGCGAGCGGAACGGCGCCGGCACGTCGGACACCGGTTGCGTCAGCGGGGCGATCAACGCGAGCGCCCCCACTCGCTGCGGATGGTCGAGCGCCAGTGCGAGCGCTATTGCGCCGCCCAGTGAGTGACCCACGACCAGCGGCCGGTCGAGTGCGAGCGCGTCGATCAAGCGCGCGACCGCGTTCGCCTGTGACGCGAGGCCGCCGTCGCGCAGCGCGTTGCGCGTCGAGTAGCCAGACCCTGGGCGGTCGATCAGTACGATGCGATGTGTTCGGGCCAGCGTCTCCAGCGGCAGATAGGCAAAGTTGCGCAACTGGCCGCAAAGGCCGTGGATGAACACGATGGCCGGTCCACGCCCGATGTCGACGTAGTGCAGGCGGTCGCCATCGATGTCGAGATATTGGCCGTCCGGTGGCACGGCCGCCTCGGCGCGACGCTCGACGCGGCGCGTGAAGCGTCTCAGCACGAACACCACGGCGGCAATCGCAATGGCGAGGCAACCCAACAAGTAGACGATGAGCATGGCGTCGAGTGGATCCGCAGGCAAGTTAACTTAGGCCGCATCGTAGCAACGCGCGGCATGGGTTGGCTATCGGGCGGCGTGTCTTGCGAGACGTCGTCGAAGGACGCGCACTAGCGCGCTGGAGTGGCCACTGCACTCGACGTATCGGAAGCGCGCGTCGTTGTGGCCTGGGCGACCGAGCGCGTGGCGCGACGCTCGAAGCGCATGGCGCCGTCGTCGACGCTGCCCCAGCGCATCAGTCGGAGATCGCGCAGGTAGCTCTGATAGAACACCCAAGGCTTGCGCCGCCCTTGCTTCGGTAGCACGCCCGCGGCGCGCTGAATATAGCCCGACGTCAGGCCAATGGCCGGCAACTCGCCATGCTCGCCTTCGCGCAGGCGCGGCACACAGGTGTCGACATCGTGTGCGTTCATATGATTGATGAGGCGGCAGACGTATTGCGCAATCAACTCGGCCTTGAGCGTCCACGACGCGTTGGTGTAACCGAAAATCGACGCGAGATTGGGCACGTCGCTGTACATCATGCCCTTGTAGGCGACCGCGTCGCAGAGATCCACCGGTTTGCCGTCGACCCGCAGGCGCGCGCCCCCCATCAGTTGCACGCGCAGGCCGGTGGCGGTCACGACGATGTCGGCGTCGAGCGTCTTGCCGCTCTTGAGTGCCAGTCCGCGTGGCGTGAACGACGCGATCTCGTCAGTCACGATGGCCGCTCGTCCACCGCGCAGTGCTTTGAAGATATCGCCGCCCGGCGCGAGACAAAGGCGTTGATCCCAAGGCTGATAGCGCGGCGTGAGATCGCGTGCGACGTCGGCATGACCCTGCACCTGTTGCGCCGCGCGCCGGATCAGCACGCGGCGGATGGCATGCGGCCAGCGTCGCGCCGCCTGGTAGAAGCCAAGCGCAATCAGCACATTCTTCATGCGGACGATGCGATGCGCAACGCGCGCCGGCAGCCACGCGCGCAGCCGTTCGGCAACGCCGTCGCGCTGCGGCATCGACAGGATGTAGCTTGGCGAGCGTTGCAACATTGTGACGTGCGCCGCGCTCGCCGCCAGGCTCGGCAGCAGTGTCACCGCCGTGGCGCCGCTGCCGATCACGACGACGCGCTTGTCGCGGTAGTCGAGATCGGCCGGCCAATGCTGCGGATGGACGACGGTGCCGGTGAAGGTGTCCGTGCCCGGCCACGTCGGCGTGTGTCCGGCCTCGTAGGCGTAATACCCGCTGCACATGAAGAGAAAGCGACACGTGAGCGATTGCGTATCCTGAGCGCCGTCGGCGTTAGTGCGTTCAATGTCCAGCGTCCAGCGGGCGATGCTCGAATCCCAGCGGGCTTCAAGCACCTTGTGGCCGTAGCGGATGCGCGTGTCCAGACCCTCCGCGTGGGCCGTGTCCTTCAGGTAGTCAAGGATCTTGCCGCCCTCGGCAATCGCCTGGTCACTTGGCCAGGGGCGAAAGCTGAAGCCCAGCGTGAACATGTCGGAGTCCGAGCGCACGCCGGGGTAGCGGAAGAGGTCCCACGTGCCGCCCAGCGACTGGCGCGCTTCGAGCATCGCAAAGCGGGTGCTCGGGCAGCGCTCGCGCAGGTAATGCGCGGCGGCAATGCCGGAGAGCCCGGCGCCAACGACGATGACGTCGAGATCCGTGGCGGCGCTGGCGATATCGGTGGTTGTGGTGTGGGTGTTCATCGCGATGTCCTTCGGCCGTCGTCCGTTACTGGGGCGTGGTGGGGCGCGTTGTCGCGCGGCCTTTGTTCGACGACGGTTTGCGCGACATGGCCGTGCGCCGGTAGAACCATACGACCATGCCTTGATAGCGCGCACCCAGCAGGCGGGCCAGCTTGTCGACGCGGCGCGCATCGGGGCCCACGAGCACACGCCGCGCATTGCGCTCGACGCCTGCCAGCATTTGCCGCGCGGCGTCGTCAGCACTCGTCACGTCGATGAGTTGGTTCGCACGTTGCCGGTGTGTGAGTGCATCCACGCCGGTGAGCGCGGCAATGCTGTCATCGATGCGCGAGGCCTGCACGATTTTTGTCGCTACGCCGCCCGGATGCACGCAGGTACAGGACACTGGGGCATTCGCCAGATCGAGCTCCATGCGCAGCGCCTCGGTGAACCCGCGCACGGCGAACTTGCTCGCGTTATACGCGGATTGCGTTGGCATCGCAATGAGGCCGAACAGGCTGGATGTATTGACGATGTGGCCGTCGCCGGACGCGGTGAGGTAAGGCAGGAACGCCTGCGTGCCGTGAACGACGCCCCAGAAGTTGATGTTCATCAGCCACGTGAAGTCCTCATGGCGTGCGGTCGCGACCGGCACCGATAGAGAGACACCTGCATTGTTGAAGATGAGATTGACCTTGCCGTGCGCGGCGGCGGTCTCGCGGGCCCAGTCGAAGACGGCCGCGCGGTCGGCCACATCGAGCCGACACGATGTGACGCGCACGCCGAAGGCGCGGCAGGCGATGGCCGTGTCCGTCACGCCCGCTTCGTCGATATCGGACAACGCGAGATGCGCCCCTCGCCGCGCCAACTCAAGCGCCAACGAACGGCCCATGCCGGAGCCTGCGCCGGTGATGGCCGCCACCTTGTCCGTGAATGTCTTCATGGTGCTGTCTCCCATCAGCGCCGCGTCGATAGGCCGTTTGGCTACGGGTATCGCGCTGCCTATAATGTGGTGATACGTGTCACCACTTTAGTTTTGCATCCGAGTGATGTCAAATAGCGAAATGGAACAAGGACTCGAATCGAGGGATACCGCGTCGACAGCATCGGCATCGGCACAGGCCGGCACGGACGCGACACCGCCCGGGGCGACGCCCGGACGGCGCTACGGTGGCGTGGGGCAGGCGCAGCGAGAGCAGGCGCGCCGTGCGGCGCTGATCGACGCCGCCACGGAAGTCTTCGGCACCGTGGGTTTTCGCCGCGCCACGGTGCGCTCGGTCTGTCGTCTGGCCAAGCTCAACGACCGGTACTTTTACGCGGCGTTCGAGAGTCTCGAGCATTTGCTGCGCGCGACGTATGCCCATCATGCGCAATCGTTGCTCGGCCAGTTGCAGGCCGCCGTTGCCGAGAGCGCACCGACCCTGGACGCCCGCCTCGACGCTGGCCTGCGCACCTTCTTCGCGTTTTTGCGACAACCGCCTGCAGCGCGCGTCTTGCTGCTCGAAGTGATGGGGGTGAGTCCGGAGACGGACCAGACGTATCAGCGCTACATCTTCGAGTTCGCGAAGCTGATCCTGGCGATGGCCGACGCACCGGCGCCCATTGGTGAGGACGCGCAAGCGCAGGCGAGAATCGTCGGCCTGGCGCTCGTGGGCGCAATGACCAACGCCGGCACCGCCTGGGTGCTCATGGGCTACCAGGATACTGAAGCGTGCATGGTCGCCAGCTGCCGTCGCGTGCTGCGTGGCGCGCTGGTTTGATGCCGCGTTGCCGTTCATGCTCGCTACAATACGACTTTCGCGTACGGCGCCAGGGTGCGTCGACGCCTTCTGATTTCTCACTCTCCAAAGGTCACCCATGACCACTATCGGAACACCGCTGTCGCCGAGCGCGACGAAGGTCATGCTGTTGGGCGCCGGCGAACTCGGCCGTGAAGTGCTGATCGCACTGCAGCGTCTTGGCGTCGAGACGATTGCCGTCGATCGTTATGAAAATGCGCCGGGGCAGCAGGTGGCGCATCACGCGCGCACTATTGCGATGACCGATCCCGAGCAACTCAAGGCGTTGATCGAAGCCGAGAAGCCGGATCTCGTCGTACCCGAAATCGAAGCCATCGCCACGCCGATGCTCGAAGCGCTGGAGGCCGACGGCGTGGTCCGCGTCATTCCCACGGCCCGTGCCGCGCGTCTGACGATGGATCGCGAAGGCATTCGCCGTCTGGCGGCCGAGACGCTTGGTTTGCCGACGAGCCCGTATCAATTCTGCGATTCGCTGGCGCAACTGCAAGCGGCCATCGATAGTGGGATCGGCTACCCGTGCATTGTCAAGCCGGTGATGAGCAGTTCGGGCAAGGGACAGAGCAAGATCGACGGCCCTGACGACGTGAAGGCGGCATGGGACTACGCCATGGCCGGTGGCCGTGTGAGTCACGGTCGCATCATCGTCGAAGGCTTCATCGATTTCGACTACGAAATAACGCTGTTGACCGTGCGCGCACGTGGCGCCGACGGCCAGGTCGAAACGCACTTCTGCGCGCCGATCGGCCACAAGCAAGTGAGCGGCGATTATGTCGAGAGCTGGCAGCCGCATCCGATGTCGTCGGTGGCGCTCGAGCGTGCGCGCGTGGTGGCGCACGAGGTGACGAACAACCTTGGGGGGCAGGGCATCTTCGGTGTCGAACTGTTCGTCAAAGGGGATGAGGTGTGGTTCAGCGAAGTCAGTCCGCGTCCGCACGATACGGGCATGGTCACGATGATTACCCAATGGCAGAACGAGTTCGAACTGCATGCGCGGGCGATTCTCGGCTTGCCGGTCGATACCACGCTGAAGACGCCGGGGGCGAGCGCGGTCATCTATGGTGGCGTGGATGCGGCGGGCATTGTGTTCGACGGCGTCGATCAGGCGCTTCAGGTGCCGCACACCGATATTCGTCTGTTCGGCAAGCCGGAGAGCTTCGTGAAGCGTCGTATGGGGGTGGCGCTGGCGCATGACAGCGATCTGGAGGTGGCCCGTCGTCACGCGGTCGAAGCCGCGAGTCGGGTGAAGCCGCGCGCGATGTGATTGCGTGGCGCTGACGCGCCGGTCGAGCCAAACGAAAAAACCCCGCGAGAGCGGGGTTTTCAGTTCGGGCGGGCCGTTTTAGCCCTGCCCGAGACGCGTCGATCGCGTTAAGCGATCAGCAGCGAAACATCCGTCGCTTAGACCGGCTGGATGTTGCTGGCCTGACGGCCCTTCGGTCCCATCTTCACTTCGAAGGTGACCTTCTGGTTTTCTTGCAACGACTTGAAGCCCTTCGACTGGATTTCCGAGAAGTGAGCGAAGAGATCTTCACCACCTTCGTCCGGCGTAATAAAACCAAAACCCTTGGCGTCGTTGAACCACTTGACGGTACCAGTTGCCATTTCTTAAATCCTTAAAGTTTTCAAATGAGCGAGCCAGAAGCTCAGTGAGCGCATGACATTAAAGCTGATCAGGTACAACCGAGGCGACGCTAGGGCGACATTAGATGAACACAAGACTCGCCATACAACGTTCATGCAGTCGTTTTTTTACGGGAAAGGTGGGAAGGTGTCAAGCGGGGAAACATTGGGATTGTTGATCTACGCCAGTTTTCGATGATTTTTCGCTGCGTTGCGATAGGTATGCATGCGTTCCGGACGACCGGTTTCCCAATATCGGAATGTCTTATCCGGACAGTGTGCCCGGCGAATCGGCCCCGTCGGCAGTCACACGTCGACGACGCAAAGACACGCGCAAAAGCCGAGTACAGGCGAATGTCATGTGGCGCGGGCACAACGCGAGCGATGGCGGGCGATGGCGGGCGCGATGCGGGCTCGCGACGTCGACTGTCAACGATTTTGCTGATGCACCGTGAAGGTGATGGGTCGCCATCGGCTGCGGCTTGGCGCGATGGCCGGCCGATCGCCCGGAAGACGTCCTGAGCCGCAGCGAGCGTTTTGATGCGCTGCCGCATGACGTTGGGGTGAACTAAGTATTTTCCCTAGGGTATCGGAGGGCCGCGTGACGGCTCGATTTCACGTCTGGCAAGATTCGATTCTGCTACCCTTCACTCCGGTGGGGGACGTGCCGTTAACGGCTAATGACAGTCGGATAACCGGCGTCGTCATGGCCTCACCATCGGGTTCGGCGAATGCGTTCAACGTGTGCGTCTCTGCCCGGAACTTGTTTCTCGGCGCGCAGTGCGAGCGCGATACCGGGGCGCTACGGCACAATGCCGGGCGATCACGCTAGGCGGCCGCGAAGTGCCGCGTGTCTTTCGAGACCTTACGTGGCAACCAACCAGGCACCGACGCTCGACTCCTTGCAATCGCTGCTGGCGACGGTCCAGCGCAATGAGCGCTCGCTAAAGCGATTCCAGGATATCGAGTTGGCGCTCATGGGCGCCCCGGACTTCGGCGAGTTTCTGGAAGTGGTGCTCAATCGCCTGCGTCACGATTTCGACCTGTCGGGCGTACGGCTGATGCTCGCCGAGGTCGACGACACCCTGCGCGATCTCATCGATACGGCCGAGGGCATTCGCGCACTCGACGCCGGTCTGTGCATTGCGCAGGATGCCGGCACGTTCGCGGCCGTCTGCGGCGACGGGCAGCTTTGGATCGGTGCGCCGCGCGAGCGCCACGCGCCGCTCTTCGGGGCGCGTCCGCCGGCCAGCGCCGTGGTGATGCCCCTGGCACGCAACGGCCGGTATTTTGGCGTGATCGCGCTGGGGAGTCGCGACGCGCGCCGCTTCGCGCCGGAGATGGCCACCGATTTCATCGAACGCTTCGGCGCGGTCGTTGCGGTGTGTCTCGAGAACATGTGGAATCGCGAGCGTCTGAAGCGTATCGGCCTGACCGATCCGCTCACAGGCTTGTCGAACCGACGCTACTTCGATCAGCGCTTGCGGGAAGAGGTGATCCGGGGGGCGCGTTATGGTGCGCCGCTCGCGTGCCTGCTCATCGACATCGACCATTTCAAGCGCGTCAACGACAGTCATGGTCATGCCACGGGCGACCGGGCCTTGCGGGCGGCCAGCGCATGCATGCGTGCGCAACTTCGGGTGACGGATACGCTCGCGCGTTATGGCGGGGAAGAGTTTGCTGCGTTGCTCGTGCAGACCGAGCAGAACTGGGCGGGCACGGTCGCCGAGCGAGTGCGTCGGGCCGTGGCACGGCTGGACGTGCCCGACGACGATGGCGCGCGCGTACCGCTCACGATTTCCATCGGGCTTGCCAGCGTGGATCCGCGCGATGTGTCCGACCGGGACACGCTGCCGATGCGTTTGCTTGGCGCCGCCGATGCGGCGCTCTACGCCGCCAAGCGCGGGGGGCGCGACCGCGTGGTCGTGGCACCTGCGGCGAGCCTGGGCTGAAGGGATCCCGTTCGCGCCGGCCGTCTCGGGGCGTCGCTTTCTGCGCGCTTAACGCACGCTGAACCACCCGATCAGCAGCGACACCGTTACCACGGAGAGCACCGTCGACATCAAAATCGCGCGCGAAGCGACGGTGGCTTCGCGTCCGTACAATTGCGCGAGCATGAACGGACCGGTGCCGATGGGCAGCGCCGAGAGCAGCAGCGCACTGTGTGCCCAGATCGCCGGAAGATCGAAGACGCGGAACGCCAGGAACGCCGTGATTGCCGGTTGAAACACCAGCTTGAGTCCGACGAGACGCCCGACCGCCCGTGCCATGCGCGGCTCTCGCGCCGCGCCCGATCGCTGCGCGAGAAACAGGCCGATCGCGACCAATGCGCAGGGACTCGCGGCACCGCCGAGCAGTGTCGTGAGGTGCAGCACGGGGGCGGGCAACGCGATACCGGCGCCCGCAAATGCCATGCCGGCGAACGGTGAGACGACAAGCGGATTGCGCACCAGCGCGCGGATCACGAAGCCTGCCGTGCGACGCCAGTTCGGCGTGGCTTGCAGATCCGTCTCGATGATCGCGATCGAGATCGCGAAGAGCACGGTGGCGGTGAGCAGCATCGCGACGACAACCGCCGGCACGCTGGCCGGACCGAAGACCACGAGGCACAGCGGCAGTCCCATGAACCCGGCGTTCGGATAGGCGGCGCCCATGCCTTCGATGCTCGCGTCGGTCAGCCGTCCGCGCACCGTGCGATCGAGCAGGAACGACAGTGCGAACGTTGCCGCCATGCCGCCGCCGAACGCCCCCAGAAACCCCGGATTGACCAGTTCCGCCCACGTAATCTGCGCCATCGACTGGAACAGTACGGCGGGCAGGGCGAGATAGACGACGAAGCGATTGAGGGCGTCGAGGGCGCCCTCGCCGAGCCAGGCCCGGCGGGCGCAGAGATAGCCCACGAAGATCAGCCCGAAGACGGGCAGGGCAGCAGAGATAACGGCTTGCATCGTCAGTTGGTCCCCGCCAGTCGGGCGAGCCACTCGCGTCGCGACTGGCCGCCGTCGGCTTCGGTGTGTTCGCGGGCGGCGGCTTCGGCGCCGATGGCGTCGCCCGCAGCGATGCGCGCGGCGATCTCACCATGCTCATGCCAGACGACTTCCTGCATTGGCATCGCCCCGAGCGTTGCCGCCATCGCCCGCATGATGTGCGGCCATTGCGGCGCCACCGTCTGCGCGATCAACGGGTTGCCCGACGCGTCATGCAGCGCCGTGTGGAAGGCAACCTCCACGCGGACTTGACGCGCCACCGGCGTGCCTCGTGTCATCGCCATGCCGGCGGCGACGGCGTCCTGCAGGCGGCGCAATTCGGCGTCGGTCAGCGTGCCCTGTGCCATGCGCGTGGCCGCCAACCGGGCGGCGAGCCCGTCCAGCGCGGTGCGCACCTGATAGAGCTGGCGAAGATGGTCGGCGTCGATCGGCGCGACCTCGAGCCCTTGGCGCCCGCTGTCGCAGACCAGACCGTCGCGCTTGAGCAACTGCAACGCATGGCTGACGGGCTGACGCGACACGCCCAGCGCATCGGCCAACTCGGCCTGCCGGATGCGCTCGCCCGGCGGCAATGTGAGATCGGCGATGGCGTCGCGCAGACGCGAATAGACCAGGTCGATCAGCACCGGTGTGCTGGCGAGTGGCCCAAGGGGCGCAAGCGCCGCATGGGTCGCGGGCGACGGACCGGACGCTGGGAAGTCGGCCTGGCTAGCGGAGTTCGACATGGGATTCGGGCACTTACCGGCATCGGTGATATCTGGAATTCCGAATTCTACTCGTGCAAGCGAACGCCCGGGGGACGTTTTTTCGATCGACAGCCGTCGTTGCGAGGGAGGGGAGGAAGTTCGGAAGCGCGCAAGTTCGGAGGCGCGAGGGGGAGGCGTCAGTCGCTAGGATCGAGTTCGGGCGGCGATACGGAGGTGGCGCGCGCGGGTGTTTGTAGCAGTGCCTGCATGGTCGTGCGCGTGCGCTGCAGACGTCGGGCGAGGGCCCAGGCGTCGGCTTCGCATTCGAACAAGCCGACGATCAGATGCGGTTCCGCGGCGAAGCCGTCGGAGAACAGTCCGATATTTTTGGCGATCATCTCACTCGTGCGTTCGACCGAAACGGTGTACTGACGGGGCGAGCGGTACTGATTGATGACCACGGCGAAGGCGCGGGAAAACGCGTCGGACATACGGAAACCTCCTCTGTCGGCGTAGCGCGGTGTCCCGGATGTTGAGCGCTGGAGACTTGGCGCGAAGCGTTGCACTTCCGGTGATTGTAGGCGATGGCGGCATGTGCGTCGGGAGAAAACGATGCCAGTGCCAGCGTGGGGATGCGAGGCCTCGGCCTCGGCATAAAAAAAGCCGCCGAGCGGGTCGGCGGCGCAACAGAGAGGGTGACAGCGCAACCGAAGTTGCCGGAAACGAGAATAGGTGGCCGCGATGACAGCGGCGTGACCGCCGTCGCTTCAGGGGCGGTAGGCCGTGGCAGGCGTGATAGGGCTGACCAGGGTCGAAAGCGTTAACGCTACGCAACGCCATCCAGAATCGGATGGCGGGTTGCCCGCCTGCGGCGCCCGGTGGCTACACCAATACGGGCAACGCCTCCATGACCAGCAACGCGACGAGGGCGCCGACCACGGCACCGACCGCGCGCAGACTGTAGCGCGTGGCCCGTGTGGTGACGGGAATGCCGCCAACGAGCAATGCACCGGCCACGGCCATTGGCAGGAACAGGGTCAGGTCGTAAAGGTTGAAGTGAAGTACGGGCATCGTTCTTGTCTCCTCGCCTGAATTTCCCTTCCACTATAGGACGGTTGCGGAGGATGCCCAAGTTTGGTGCGTTGCAGCATGTTGCTGCACGGGAAACGATGCCCTTGCCGCGTCAGTCTTCCTGACGCACCGCGTGCATCTTGCGGCGAGCGTTCCACATTGCCATGTCCTTGCGCGTACGTACGCGGTCACTGACGATGACGCCCGGCGGTTGCGCGCGGGCGGCGGAGATACCTACGTCGTCGGCTTCGCTGCGCGCCTGTACCATCATGACGAGCGTAAACAGCGAGGCGGCAAGCGCCAGCAGGATCAGCTTCATAGGGCCCCCGGTAAATCTCTGATGATCTGGTCGGTGTCATGCATCGTCGTCCTTGTCCTGACCAGTCCTTGGCGTGGACTGTGCCGGCGATGGTGGCGCGATGCTTCTTTTGCACTGATGATGGACGACGTTGCTGCGACTGCCTTTCGGGACGGGGCTCGGTGTGCCTGACGCGGCCTGATCGCCATTCGCGTCTCATATGGCGCGAAGCATCATAGCCGGTAAATGTGACAAATCTCCCGGCGGCGCGGATTTCGCCGCGAGCGCTGTGCAACACGTCACCGAACGTCCTTCACGGTATAGCGACGTGCGCGGCGAAAAGTTTAGAAATCGCGACAATTATTTTGAGACCGCGGGGAATGCCGTGCGGATGGCATGGCATGTCCGCGGGGCACCGATGGCGGTGAGGCTGGCGTAGGTCGAAATGAGTGGCCGCCCCGGCGATGGCAGTGAGCGTGGGGCGGTTGCGGTCGATGCCCGTAGCTTCCTGTGAACGGGGGGGGCTTCGGCTGGCCGAGCAGCGGCATCTGGCCGAATGCGGCTGTGGATTCAACCGGTCACTGCTGATGGACGGCTTTCCGACGGAGAATTTCGCCCGCCCTGCGCCCAAATCCTGCAGCGGCGGATGGCCCTATCGGCGTTGCCTTTTTATCAAAAGTATGCGCGAGGACAATCCGAGCGATCAAGCAGTCGCAGTTGGCGGAGAACGTCAGTCGCCCATAGTGGAGACCCGACATTGCATTCGATTCAAGAGAGACAGGGAGTGTGTACATGGTAAGGAAAGCAGGCGTCGTGAACGTTTTCGCCACGCCGTACGAGGTTTGGTCCAAACGCGACACAACCACCGAGGAGGCATTGGATCTTGTCACGAACAAGGGCCTGTCTTTTATCGATGCCTTTCAGGTGAACGATAGGCTTATCGAAGTGATCTCGACGCACACCGAAGCAGCCACTCGCATGCTCCGCCAGCGTGCTGACAATGGCTTGGAGGGCCATATCGACAGGGCACTAGACGCAAGCGCCGAGTATCGCGCTCTACGCGATCTGATGCCGCAGGATGTGCCCGAGGCGCTTTGTTCATACCAGGGTGAATTTCCGAAACACGACTGGGTAATGGCGGATGAAGCCATCAAAGCTCATGGCGTGGAGATAGCAGAGGGCCAGTTCTTTTTCCACGGGGGGCGTTGGGCCTGCGGTAGCCCAACCCTTACCACGTCGCGTCCGTTCTCAACGTCCTTCTGCCCCCAGGTGGCCCTGAGGAATGCTGAGTGGAAGGGCAAGGCCTATGACGCTGGCCGGGTGGACCTTATGGTGGTTCGCGTGACACAGTCCAAGACCAAAGCCTACGCCTACAGCCGGGAAGGCAATCACGGTAATGAGAAGGAAGTCGTCTTCGCGAGCGGCGCACAGCTAACTCGTATGCGCGAAATCCACATCGCCGCCATTCCCGTATCCAAAGTGACTTCGGGCATTCATAGGGAAGAGAAGGTCGTGCCTGCCTACGTGGTTGAAGTCGAGATCAGTTGACCCACTAGGCTTGGGCGCCTGAGATCGAGCAGGCCCGTTAGGCGGGAATCAGAGATCGCGTTGAGTTACCGTCCGCTTTGCGGCCCCGAGATTGGCGCAGCGAAAGTCCGCAGCGGGTCGCAAGCCAAAATCCGTTTAAGGTGGCAACCTGCCATGAAGCGACCTTCGTCGGATGCGACGACCAGACATTCACAAGACAAATTCACTCAGTAAGCAGTCATTCGCCGAAACTGCCCTGTACCACACTCTGCTCTGGCGCATGGATGTCCTCGGGCACGATGCCGAGGTAGTCCAGGGCTCTTATCGGGTCTCTCATAGCGACTGCTTGGATCTTCGTTTCGGTGGCCCTCAGTCAGGCTTCAATATTTCAAGTTTAGAATGGTCCGAAAGTCGCCTCGCAGGTCAACGACGCATAATTACAGATCGTTCTCTGAAGAGATACGCCGGAAGGCTGCGATCGAGTCTCATATCCTCGGTATGATCGGCATCAGACGCTAAAAACACTACAGGAGACCGCATGGCTCGTCGGGGATTCGTGAGTACCTTGAACCGCATTTCTCGTGAGATGGAGCGTTCTGCCCGTGCGTCGCGGCGCGCCTATGAGAGCGAACAACGCGCACAAATTCGCGCGATCCGAGAAGCTGAGCGCGCCGAAAGGAACTATCAGCGCGCTTTGATTGCCGACGAGAAGGAAAACAAGCGGCTTCACGTCGAATCTCAAATGGAAGATGCACAACAGCAGAACCAGGAGCTTGATGAGCAGGTGCAAGCGCTCTCGAAAATCCTGATTAATGGCATTCGACGCAATCCAGTCCTCGATTTCGCGAAGCTGCGGACCAAGCCAACCTATAAGCCTCTAGATCTGGGGAATTTCTCGCTCACCGAAGATCCTCCTCGTTGGGATGACTACGCTCCGGCAAAGGCCCGTGGCATTTCGAATCTCTTGCCGCGGGTGAAGAAAAAACATGCGGAGGAAGAGTCGTTGGCGCGACAACGCTTTGAGGCAGAGGCCCAGGCCCGTGTGTCCCGCAATGCAATGCGTCAGGCTGAAGTAAAGAAGCGCTGCGAGACCCATGAGCGCGTCGTCGAGCAAGCGAAACGTGAAGCAGACGAACACAATCAGCAAGTCGAACAGCTTGAGGCAGCGTTTCGTGCAGCAGACCCGAACGCAATTGCCGTCTACTTTGCAACGGTTCTGGAAAGCAGCCCTTATCCCGACGGATTTTCGCTGGCAACCAACGCCGAATATCAGGCCGAGTCGAAACAACTGATCGTGGCCTATGATCTGCCGGAATACGACGAAATTGTTCCTGCGGTGAAATCCGTCAGGTACGTCAAAACCTCGGACTCTTTTACGGAATCAGCTCGCCCCGAGAGTCAGCGACGCACGATGTATGCCGATGCCGTTGCCCAAACGACGCTGCGCTCACTGCACGAAATATTTGCGTCTGACACGGCCGGCTACGTGGAAACGGTCGTGTTCAATGGATACGTGGACACCATCGATAGAGGCAATGGAAAGCCCATCCGGCCCTGCATCATCACGGTTCGGACAACGCGCGAAATATTTCATGACATGGACTTGGCAAATGTCGATCCGCTCGCCTGCCTGAAGTCGCTGAACGCGTCATTCTCGAAGAGCGCCGCCGAACTGGCGCCGGTACGTCCGGTGCTCGAACTGAACATGGCTGATCCGCGCTTTGTCCAGGAGGGAGATGTCCTCGCCACGCTTGATCGGAGGCCTAACCTGATGGACCTGACGCCGGGCGAATTCGAGTCGCTGATTACCAACCTGTTCACGACCATGGGGCTGGAGTCTCGCCAGACGCAGGCATCTCGTGACGGTGGCGTGGATTGCGTAGCGTTCGATCCTCGTCCGATCTTCGGCGGCAAAGTGGTGATCCAAGCCAAGCGGTACAAGAACACCGTCGGCGTCAGCGCCGTACGCGATCTGTTCGGCACCATGCAGAACGAAGGTGCGTCAAAAGGCATCCTCGTTGCGACCAGTGGTTACGGCAAAGCGGCCTTTGAGTTCGCTAACGGCAAACCGATTGAATTGCTGGCAGGCAGTAACCTGCTGTATCTGTTGAAAGAACACGCCAACATCGACGCAAAGATCGTTATGCCGGAAGACTGGAAAGATATTGGCCCCGATAATTAACCGATCGGGAGTCGGGAGCGGTAGTCCGGCTACTCGTGCTACTAAGGACCGCTTCGGGTCGTAAACGGCCGATCTAGTCCAGCAAAGTGCTACGACGCTGTCACGGTAATAGGCCCGTCGCGCCAGGTATGTGGCACCGGCCGCTGCGCAATGCGCGCTCCCGTCACATGGCGGCGACGCGCGCGATATATCGGCTGTAATCCCGTCCGCGAACGCACGCCACTCACCCCACACACCTAGCCGATGTCACCCGCCGCCTCGCGAGGTAAGATAGCGGCCATCATCGCAATGGTTGCCACGCTCCCTGCGGCGCGGCGCCATGGCCGACTTCCCGAACCCTCCCGGATTTCGTCATGCTCGAACTCATTTCCGAACACCGTTGTTTCGGTGGTGCGCAACGATTCTATCGCCATACGTCGACTGTCATCGGCTTGCCGATGCGTTTCTCGGTGTTCATCCCGCCTCAGGCGCGTGACGGCCGCGCCGTGCCGGCGCTGTTCTATCTCGCGGGGCTGACCTGCACGGAAGAAACGTTCATGGTCAAGGGCGGCGCGCAATGGCTCGCTGCAGAACACGGCGTGGCGCTGATTGCGCCCGACACCAGCCCGCGTGGCGCTGGCGTGCCGGGCGAGACCGATGCCTGGGATTTCGGCGTTGGCGCCGGCTTTTATCTCGACGCGACACAGGCACCGTGGTCCGCGCACTATCGCATGTACAGCTATATCGTCGACGAACTCTACGGATTGGTGACGCAATCGTTGCCGATCGACGCGGGACGCATCGGCATCTTCGGCCACTCCATGGGCGGGCATGGTGCCCTGACGCTCGCACTGCGCAACCCTGACAAATTCCGCTCGGTGTCGGCATTCGCGCCGATCGCGGCGCCAACGCGTTGCCCATGGGGCGAGAAGGCATTCGCGGGATATCTGGGCGCGGATCGAGAGACGTGGCGCCAATATGACGCGAGCGAACTGATGGCGAAGGCCGGGCAGGTGGTGTTTCCGGGCGGTATCCTGATCGATCAGGGCTTGAACGATCAATTCCTCGAATCGCAACTGCATCCGCACCTCTTCGAGCGCGCCTGCCAGGATGCCGGTCAGCCGCTGAACCTGCGACGCCACCACGGCTACGACCACGGCTACTACTTCATTCAGACCTTCATGGCGGATCATCTGTCGCATCACGCCGAGCATCTGCGCACTTACTGAGCGCGCCCGGGCCCGCGACGCCCGATTCCCTCGGACCGATCGCGCCTTATGACGGCGAGGCAGTCAGCGCGTTGGCAAACGCGACAGCCGGACAACGACATCGGGCGCGGCGGTCAATCCTGACCCGCCGCGCCCGACATCGCGTCCGACATCCGATGACGCGTTACTTCTTGGTCGAAATAATCGCGTCGGCCACGTTCCTCGGCGCTTCGGCGTAATGCTTGAATTCCATCGTGTATGTGGCGCGTCCTTGCGTGAGCGAGCGCAACGAGGTCGAGTAACCGAACATTTCTGACAGCGGCACCTCGGCGCGTACGATCTTGCCGCCGCCCACGATGTCGTCCATGCCCTGCAACATGCCGCGACGCCCGGACAGATCGCCCATCACGTTGCCCATGAACTCTTCGGGCGTCTCGACTTCGACCGCCATCATCGGCTCGAGCAGCACCGGGTCGGCACGGCGCATCGCCTCCTTGAACGCCATCGAGCCCGCCATGCGGAACGCGTTTTCGTTCGAGTCCACGTCATGGTACGACCCGAACGTGAGCGTAACCTTCACGTTGACGACCGGATAACCGGCCACCACGCCGTTGTTCAGCGTCTCGCGAATGCCCTTGTCCACGGCCGGGATAAACTCGCGTGGCACCACGCCGCCTTTGATCGCATCGACGAATTCATACGGCTTTTCCTTGTCCGGCTCCAGCGTGATGACCACGTCGCCATACTGGCCGCGTCCGCCCGACTGCTTGACGAACTTGCCCTGCACGTCTTCGATTTTCTTGCGCACGGTTTCGCGATAGGCGACCTGCGGCTTGCCGACGGTGGCCTCCACGCCGAACTCGCGGCGCATGCGATCGACCAGAATTTCAAGGTGCAACTCGCCCATGCCCGAGATGATCGTCTGGCCGGACTCTTCGTCGGTCTTCACGCGGAACGACGGGTCTTCCTGTGCCAGCCGATTGAGCGCGAGCCCCATCTTCTCCTGGTCCGCCTTGGTCTTGGGCTCGACCGCCTGCGAAATCACCGGCTCGGGGAATTCCATCTTCTCCAGAATGATCACGGCGTTCGGATCGCACAGCGTGTCGCCGGTCGTCGCTTCCTTCAGACCGACCGCCGCGGCGATATCGCCCGCCCGCACTTCCTTGATCTCGATGCGTTGATTGGCGTGCATCTGCAAGATACGCCCCAAGCGTTCCTTCTTGTCCTTGGTCGGGTTGAAGACGGTGGCGCCCGAGTCGATCACGCCCGAATACACGCGGAAGAAGATCAACTGGCCGACGAACGGGTCCGTCATGATCTTGAAGGCGAGGGCGGAGAACGGCTCGTCGTCCGACGGGTGACGTTCGATCTCCTTGTCGTCCTCGTCGTGACCGGCGATGGCGGGCACGTCGACGGGCGACGGCAGGTAATCGATCACGGCGTCGAGCATGGCCTGCACGCCCTTGTTCTTGAACGCGGTGCCGCACAGCATCGGCACGATTTCACCCGCGACGGTACGCTTGCGCAGCCCCTGCCGGATTTCGGCCTCGGTCAGCGTATCGCCGCCAAGATACTTCTCGAGCAGCGCCTCATCGGCCTCGGCGGCGGCTTCGATCATCTTGTCGTGCCATTCCTGCGCCGTGTCCTTGAGATTGGCCGGAATGTCGACGTATTCGAACTTCACGCCCTTCGATTCCTCATCCCAGACGATGCCTTTCATCTTCACAAGATCGACCACGCCCTGGAAACTGTCCTCGGCGCCGATCGGAATCTGGATGGGCACGGCATTGCCGCGCAGACGCTCGTGAATCTGCTTGTGCACGCGGAAGAAGTCGGCACCCACGCGGTCCATCTTGTTGACGAACGCGATGCGCGGCACCTTGTACTTGTTGGCTTGCCGCCAGACAGTCTCTGACTGCGGTTGCACACCGCCGACCGAATCGTAGACCATGCAGGCGCCGTCGAGCACGCGCATCGAGCGCTCGACTTCAATCGTGAAGTCGACGTGGCCCGGCGTGTCGATGATGTTGATGCGGTGTTCGGGATAGTTGCCGGCCATGCCGCGCCAGAAGCAGGTCGTCGCGGCAGACGTGATCGTGATGCCGCGCTCTTGTTCCTGCTCCATCCAGTCCATCGTGGCAGCGCCTTCGTGGACTTCGCCCAGCTTGTGGTTGACGCCTGTGTAGAACAGGATGCGCTCGGTCGTCGTTGTCTTGCCAGCGTCGATGTGAGCACTGATGCCGATGTTTCGGTAGCGCTCGATGGGGGTCTTTCGGGCCACGGTACACCTCTTTTCCAGACGGTGGGAAAAAGCATAGCAGCAGCCATCATACTCCAATGTCTCCATGCCGCGCTGACCGTGACATCGGCTGGAAGCCCAGCAGGCATGGGGGTTTGCGGCGGCCGGCGGCATCGCCTGCCGGCCGGTGCGGCGCCTCGCCGGCACGCCCCAGCGGCACGGCCGAACCGGCGAGGGCGCCGATGATGCCGATTACGCGGTATGGCGCGCCCGGGCGAACGCCAGCACGTCGCCCCGCGGGCCGTTGGCGGCCGTCCGGGCGGCGTCGTCGAGCACGGATGTGACGACGTCGCCATCGGTCAGCCGAAACACGGCGACGGCGTCGCGCAGATTGCGCGCCTGATCTTCCAACGACCCGGCGGCCGCCGTGGCCTGCTCGACGAGCGCGGCATTTTGCTGCGTGACCTGGTCCATCTGCATGACGGCGGTGTTGACCTGCTCGATGCCGCCCGATTGCTCGCTCGATGCTGCCGAGATCTCGCCCATGATGTCGGTCACGCGCTGCACGGCCTGCACGATTTCCGCCATCGTGCGACCGGCGTCGCGCACTTGTGCCGAGCCGTCTTCGACCTTGCCGACGGACGTCTCGATGAGTGACTTGATCTCCTTGGCAGCGGCGGCGCTGCGTTGGGCGAGTGTGCGCACTTCGCCCGCCACGACGGCGAAACCGCGACCCTGCTCGCCGGCACGCGCCGCTTCGACGGCGGCGTTCAGGGCGAGGATATTGGTCTGGAAGGCAATGCCGTCGATCACGCCAATGATGTCGTTGATCTTCGTCGAGCTGGCCGCAATTCCCTGCATCGAGGCGACCGCACGTTCGACCACCCGGCCGCCTTCACCGGCGATTTCCGACGCGTTCGTGGCCAATTGGCTGGCTTGCCGCGCGTTATCGGCATTCTGGCGCACGGTGGCCGTCAACTCTTCCATCGACGAGGCGGTCTCTTCCAGGGATGCGGCCTGCTCTTCGGTGCGGGACGACAGATCGGTGTTGCCGGCAAGCAATTGCCCCGACGCCGAGGCGATGGCGGCTGTGCCGTGTCGTACGCGTCGCACAATGTGTTCCAGACTTTCATTCATATGCTTGAGCGCGCCCATCAATTGGCCCGTCTCGTCGCGGCTTGTCACGTCGATGCGGCTCGTGAGATCGCCCTGTGCCACGCGCTCGGCCACGGCCACGGCGCGCGCGAGCGGACGCGTGATGCTGCGCGTGACAGACCAGGCGGCGCCGATGCCCAGGAGGGTTGCCGCTGCGCCGATGGCGATGAGCAGCCATTTGGCGAAGACGATGCCGGCGCGCGTTGTGGCGCCGGTGTCGTCGACGATCCTTTTCTGGAGCGTGACCAGTTCGGCGGCTTCGGCCTGCATGGCGTCGAGCGCGGGGAGGGCGTCGCGATGGGTGACGTCCAGCGCCAAGTCTCGCTCGCCCGAGGTCAATGCGGCGAGCGTCGCACGACGTGCCGTCACAAACGCGTCGTTGTGTTGCCGGATCGAGGTCATCAATTGTTTGCCTTGCGCCGACACCACGTACTTGTCGAGCACGGCCTGCGCCTCGGCGATCCGGCTGAGATTGGCGTCGATACGCTGGTTGATGGTGTTGCGTTGCGCGGCGTCGGTGATCGTGAAGATCTCCAGCATGCGGCGGCCGTTGCCACGCACCATGGCATCGATGCTGTGTGCCGCATCGGCCTTGGCCCACGCGCTGGTGAGTAGTTCTTCGTTGTCGCGCTCGATGGCGACGAAACGCATCAGCGCGATGACAAGCATGGTCAACAACAGGGCTAGCAACGTGCCGAAACCGATGGCCAGTCGAGTTCGGATCTTCAGGTCGGCGATTCGCATTCGGGTGACTCCATTTAGGGATTGGATGCCGGGACGACATGGGTGACGTTGTGGCCCACTTGCGTTGCGAGGCCAGGTTGCCGATCGCTGCGCGGTGCACGCCAACGCTCAGCAGGACGCACAACGCGACCTTGTCGCACGCACCGACATCGGCGCGTGCGACACGCCAAGCAACGCGTGACGGGGGGATCAATGAAGCCAGTTCGCCTACCTCTATCTACGACGCGAAATGCGCTAACTGAAGGTTTCCTTCAGCAAAACGGGCGAGGGCGCGGCGACGAGACGCTCGGCATCTCGAACGACAAGACGCCCGCTACACGAAGCGCACGGCGTAGATAGGGGGCAAGTGCGTGGACAGGCATTGCCACTGCTCGCCTGCGCTGTCGCTGACCCACAGCGCGCCGGTGGTCGAGCCCATGGCGAGCGAGTGGCCGGTGGCGTCGATATCCAGGCCGTGGCGATAGATCAGATCGTAGGACGGCACCTCCGGCAGTCCGTGCGAGAGCGATGTGAACGACTCGCCGCCATCGCGCGTGCGAATGACGACGAGACGGGCGTCGACCGGCATGCGACAGGCGTCGCGCTGGGCCGGTACGAACCACGCGACATCGGGGTCGTGCGGATCGACGGCGACAGCAAAACCGAAACTCGACGGTGACGCTTGAATCCGCCGCCACGAGGCACCGTAGTCGAGGCTGCGGAAGATGCCGTTGTGATGCTGTGCCCACAGGGCGTTGGGGGCGTCGCGGCATTGCACGAGACGGTGGACGTCCTGCGCATTCGGATCGAGGCGTCGTTCGGGCGGCATGTAATCGGCTTCCATGCCGCTGGCCGCCAAAGCCCAGGTGTGTCCGTCGTCGCGTGTGCGCCAGACGCCGCCGGTCGAGATGGCGACGCTCACCTGTCGGCTGTCGCGCGGATCGATACAGATCGAATGAATGCCGGGGTGATCGTAGCCGCCCCCCATCCATTCGGCGCGCTCGGGGCGATCCCACAAGCTTTGCACCAGTGTCCAGGTGCGGCCTCGATCGTTGGAGCGGAAGAGGCCACCGGGAATCGTGCCTGCCCAGAGAACGCCGGGGGCGTCGGGCCCCGCGGCTTCGAGCGACCAGAGCAGTGAGACCGAGGGTGCCGACGGTGCCGACAACGCCTGCGCATCGTCCGCCGATGCTTCGGACTGCTCTATTTGTGGGGCGAAGGCCGGCGGTGAGAGTTCGGTCCACTCGTTTGCGTCGCGTTCGCGGCACCAGAGCTTCACGCCGAAGTGACCCAGATTGAGCGCGGCGTAATCGGTGCCGTCGCGCGGGTCGCGCAGCACCATGCTCACGGGCTCGCCGGGAAAGTCGGGCGCGCTCGACTTCAGGCGCCAGACGGCGTCCTCACGCTGCCATGTGAACAATCCCTTGCGGGTGGCAACCAGCAACGTGGCTCCGGTGACGTGTTTCACGATCTGCCTCCTTGGCTCGCGCGAGTCTTGTTCGATGCTCGCGCATTCATCTGCCGCTTGCGCCGTGCTCCCTTATCCGCCCGAGAGCGCCTGGGCGACATACACGCGGCTGGCGTCGTTCAGCGTGTCGCCCAGCGTGTGTCGGTCGCGGATCAGCCGGCCATCGACAAAGACCGCGACGTGCGCACGCAATCGTCCCTGATCGTTGAACAGGTAGCCACGCAACTCGGGCGTGAGCGTCACGCATTGCGCGAGCACGGCATGGACGGTCGGTCCATCGATGCATTGATCGTCAACGCAGACGTGGCGCTGAATTGCGGGTGCGAAGGTGACGGTCGCCATGTCCTGGTTTCGCGGATGCCATTGAGGCCAACGGATCCATCTTCCGAAGAGAACGAGACCTTCAGTGTAGACAATGCGGATGGCTTGCATGGTGTGCAGTGCAGCACTGTTGTGCGTTCGCCGCGCTATGTTTGCCGGAAGATAGCGGGCTCGTCGTCCCTTGCGGCCAATCATGAGGCGCGAGAGCGCGGTTTGGTTTCCTTTGCATAACGAGCAGCGAGTATCGAGTCTTGTGGGGCGTCGTCGTAGGGTGTGGCATCGCATATCGGACACTCCCCATCCCACTTCACCGCGTTATTGTTCACCATTATCGGAGTGCCCGCGAGCGCAGTGCCGCAGGCAAACTCCAGGAGGGAGCAATGGCAAAGAACCGAGGAAAAGACATTGGTATGGGACGCTGGTCGGATGCGGCGATCAAGCGTCAGTGGCGCTTGCACAAGGCGGGCGAGGCTTCGCAGAAGGAGGACTTGACGGTCAGGCGGCCGCCGGAGATGGCGAGGTGTGAAGGCTACTTCGTATGGAGCGGCCGCCAGGCGGCGTTTATCGGTCGGCACGACGGCGCGTTAAGGCATGGCGCGCGTCATTACGCGACCTGCACGGCGCAGGCCAAGCGTTATGCGAATGTGGCGGAGGCCCGGGCGGCGGCAGACGCCTTGGTGGGTGCGGTACTGATCATGTACGGCTACGCCGCCAACTCCCCACTCTATGCCGTGGGGCGATGACGGCGTCCGCCGGGCCGAGCCGCAACGTTACTTGCCCAACTCGTGCCCGATGACCCCGCCGACGACCGCGCCGCCGATGGTGCCGGCAGTGCTGCCGCCGGTGGCTTCGTGCCCGATGACCCCACCCGCGGCAGCGCCGCCCAGCGTGCAGCCGACCAGGGACGAGCCCATCGCGAGTGCCGTGATGACAACGAGAATCGACTTCGTCGTATTCATGATGCGTCTCCTGAAGCAAGGGGTGGCCGTGCGACCCGCAACGACGTGAATCCAGCTTAGATGGCACGCGTTTCGCGGACTATCGGTCGCGGCTGAATCGACTGTAGGAATCGGACGACAGGGGATGACCGGCCGGAGGCGGAGCATGGGGCGGGCAGAAACGACGAAGGCCGCACAGCGTGCGGCCTTCGTCATGCATCTGGTGGGGCGTGAGTGACTCGAACACTCGACCTACGGATTAAGAGTCCGCTGCTCTACCAACTGAGCTAACGCCCCGGTGCTGCCGGGAACAAAAAAGGCTGCACGTGGCGCAGCCTTCGCTGTCGTACTTTGGTGGGGCGTGAGTGACTCGAACACTCGACCTACGGATTAAGAGTCCGCTGCTCTACCAACTGAGCTAACGCCC
>NZ_CABPRY010000021.1:0-32631 GCF_902459625.1 Pandoraea cepalis | reverse complement strand
TCGCCGTCGTTGCGAGAGACGGAATATTAGTGAAAACCCCGTACCCTGGCAAGCCCTTTGTGAAAATAATTTGAAAAAGGTCGGGGCCGGGCAAAAAAGATAGCGATTCGAGCGGGCCGAGATCCACGGCGCAGGTCACAGGGAGGGCACAGATCCACGATGGTCCGGCATCCCACTGAGACGCGACCATCGAAATCACCTATCCTTGCCGGAACCTTGCCCATAGGGAAAGGCGACGCAGCGATCCGGGTCTCTTCCCTTCCTATACTTATATATAGAGCGTTCGAGATGGTCCATTCGCGCATCCTTCCGTCGCGCTCTCTCGATGTCCTGCGGCGCCTGGCCACGCTTCTCCCGCTCGCGCTCATCGTCGCCGCCTGCAGTTCGGTGCGTCCACCTCCCGAGCCGTCTCATTGGACGAGCCACACCTCGGCCGCTACGCCCGGCACGCTCGCCAGTACCCTGGCCACGGCCGTCCGCGCCCATTCGGGCCAGTCCGGCTTCCAACTCCTCTCCACCGGCTCCGACGCATTCACCACCCGCCTCGCACTGGTTCAGGCCGCACAGCACAGTCTGGACGTTCAGTACTACAGCGCCGGCGAGGACGTCACCGGCCGCCTCCTGCTCCAAGCGCTGCTCGACGCCGCCAACCGCGGCGTACGCGTACGCATGCTGGTCGACGACATCAACCGTCGCCATACCGACCCAGCGTTTGCGGCGCTCGATCAACATCCCAACATCGAGATCCGCGTCTTCAACCCGTTCGGCACCCGCGACACCACGCTTATCGAACGGGCGGGCAATCTGCTCACCCGGTTCGACCAGCTCAACCGCCGCATGCACAACAAGGCGCTGATCGCCGACAATCAGCTGGCCATCGTGGGCGGCCGCAATCTGGGCGATGAGTATTTCGACGCCAATCCCGAATTGTCCTTCCGCGACTTCGATCTGCTCTGTGCCGGCCCGATCGTCGACGCCGTCTCCCGTAGCTTCGACCACTTCTGGACGAGCCAACAGTCTTATCCGCTCAAGCAGGTTCAGTCGAAGATCGACGAAGCGACGCTCGACGCCACACGCGACGCGTTGGCACGCCACTGGCGCGACACCGACCGAACGCCCGCGGGACATCTGGCGCTTCACCCGCCCCCGCTCGCCGAGCGTCTGCACAACAGCAAGCTCCCACTTTTCTGGGCCCCTGCCGAGCTTGCCGCCGACGGCCCCGACAAACTCGACACCCCCGCCGCCGTGACCCAGAGCGCACCCGGCCACAAGCTGCGCCAGTTGGCGGCGAATGCCCAGCGAGAGGTCCTGATCATTTCCCCGTACTTCGTGCCGCTGGACGGCGGTGTCCGGTTTCTGTCAACGCTCACGCAGCGCGGCGTCAAAGTGCGCGTGCTGACGAACTCTCTCGCGGCGACCGACGTCGTGGCAGTCCACGCCGGCTATGCACGCTATCGCCCGGCGTTGCTGCAAGCCGGCGTCGCGCTATACGAGTTCAAGCCGATCCGCACGAATGACGGAGCCCGCTCGCTGCGGCGCGTCTCGTTCGGCAGCACGTCGCGTGCCAGCCTGCACGGCAAGGTCTATGTCATCGACCGGCGCGACGTCGTCCTCGGTTCGTTCAATCTGGACCCACGTTCGGTGCGTCTGAATACGGAATTGGCGATCGTGATCCATAGCCCGGACTTTGCCGAGCGCATGGCGCGGATTTTCGACCGGGCGACGTCGCCCCATGCCAGTTTTCGCGTCGAGTTGGCGCCCGCCAACCCCGCCATGCCACCGCCGATCACCCCGCCAACCTTGCCGGCGCTGCGCTGGGTAGGCGAGGAGAATGGTCAACCGCGAACCTTCGACGTCGACCCCTATGCTTCGTTCTGGCGCAATGCGGTGGCAGGCGCCTTCACGTTGCTGCCGAGCGACGACCTGCTCTGAAACTGTGCCGCGCTCGCGAATACCTGAACCATGGCGACGCCTGTACGCGCACCGATCTGACACTGACTCTCCGTGAAACGCGCCCTTCGGCGGCACCTTCACCTTCAGCCACACCTTCGCCCTCACCCTCCCCCATCGTCACCCACACCCTCGCCCACACCCTCGCATTCGCTCCCGCCCCATCTTCGTCGTCGCTGCCCCCTCCCCATCGCCCAAGACCCGCCGCCGGCTCGGCGCATGCCCGTCGTCCGCCCGGACGGAAAGCCGGCATGCGCAAGCCGCCTGCCGAGCGCGCTACGCCAAACCCGCCTCGCGTCGCAAACGCACGGCCGAACGGGTGGCGTCACGAACGACCTCCCCAACATCGAACGTAAGGAACCGGCCGCCTTGCCGCAAAATGCGGCCGTCCACGATCACCGTATCGACGTTTTGCGGCTGAGCCGAATACACCAGTGAATTGAACGGGTCGAATACGGGGGCAATATCCAGGTCATCCATGCGAACCAGCACGATGTCGGCGCGTTTGCCCGGGGACAGTGACCCGGTGCGATCGGCAAGATTGAGCGTGCGCGCACCCTCGATGGTCGCAAGTTCCACCAACCGGCGCGGCGTGAGTTTGACGTTCGTGTCGCTTCTCGACTTATGTGCCCACAGCAGGGCCCGCATTTCGTTGAAGAAGTTGGCATTGGCCGATGCCGCCGAAGAATCGGTCGAAATCCCCATTTGCGCGTGAAGCGCTTCCATTTCCGCAAATTGGGTATATCCGCTTCTCACCGTGGAGTACTGCAGCTCGATGGCGGGCGCGATACTGATGCGCACATTCGATGCCACGAGCGTCTGGCGCTCCGCCGCCGTGAACCCTTGCGGATGCACCAGCAGCAGGTCCGAATTCAGCCATTGATGCCTGGCCATCACGTCGATAATGCCGTGCGTCAGATTTCCGTAATGCAGTGTGTAAGGAAGCTGCATCGCCTGCGCATGCGCCATCGACGTGCTGAGATCATCGAATACGCTGGCGCGCATCGAACCGTCTTTTTCCGTCACCGGCGCGACGACAACGCCCAATGTCAGCCGCGGACGCTTCGGCAATATCGTCTGCCGGACTCGCTCGACATCCTGCCAGTCCATAGGCTGCGACGACGGCTCGCCGAAGCGCCCGTACGAGAATCGGGCGCGAACGCCCAGATCCTCCAGCGCCTGTAGATCCGCCCGCGCATGCGCTGGCGAGCGCACGTTGTGACAAAAGTCGTGCACGGTGGTAATGCCGGACATCAGGTTCTGCGCCAACCCGAAGCGCACCGAGTGATAGATGTCCTCCGGCGTCATGACGGCACCGGCACGGGCTTTGCTCGGGAAATAGCCGAAGGTCGGATCGTCGCCTCGCAGGGAGCCGCGCAACAGGCTCGTCCACATGTGCTGATGCGTGTCCACGAACCCCGGCATGACAATCGTACGGCTCGCGTCGATGATCCGCACGTTCGGCAGATCGATGCGCGCGGCCACGGCGACGATGGCACCGCCCTTCACGTGCACGTCCCCCACGGGGAATTCGCCGAGTGCCGGGTCCATCGTCAGCACGTACCCGCCGCGCAAGATGAACTCGTCTCGCTCTGGCTGGGCACGCTGGGCAGGCTGCGAAGGCCGTTCCGCCGCGTGCGACGCCGCCGACACCGGCGCCAGCAGCGCGGGAACCATCATGCTGCCGGCCACGGCACCGCAGGCTTTGAGAAGATTGCGCCGGTTTCGCTGCATCTCGTTGTTCATATCAGACCTCCTTGGGGGCGACGACGCGTCAAAAGGTGTGCTGGATGCTGACGGTACTCACGAACTGGTGATCGCCGCTCGCAGGGCCGGCCGACGCGTTGACCTGCGCCATCGCACCGTTGCCTGAGGCGATTTGCAGCGCGGCGTCGACGTACACGGTCGTACGCTTCGACAGCCGGTAGCCGACAAGGGACGTGAGTTGATTGGCGCGGTTGTCGTTCAGTTGGGCGTTGCCGCGCATGTGCGTATACGTCGCGCTCGCGTACCACGCGGCGGTGAAGTCGTAACCAACACTCACGTCGAAGGCGTTGATCTGCGCCCCGGTCGCCGTGTTTCGGGAGAGCGTGGCAAGTGCCGAGATCAACACCTTGCCGAACCCATAGCGAACCCCGAGACCGATGTTGCGGATGCCATCGTTGCCGTTGTTCGTTTGCGGCGACTTGACCATCGTGTACGCCGCACCGATGCCAGCATTCGCGTAGTCGTAATTGATACCGAAACTGGTGGCGGAGGATCGGCCGAAACTTCCGGGCACGCCGCCGAAGCCATACATCGCGCCGAACGTCAGGCCCGAGAAATCGGCGCTTTTGAATTTGACGGTATTGGCGATCGCCTCGCCATTCACGCGATCGAAGTCGAACGATCCTTGCGCGGAATACGACACGCCGAACTTCGCGAACGGCCCCTGATGGGCGGCGTAGGATCCCTCGAAGAAGCTCCCTGGGTAGCGGTTCAACGTCAGGCTGTCGAACATGAAGTCGCGTTGATTCCCGACGGTCAACGTGCCGTATCGATTCGCCAGTCCGACATAAGATTCGCGGGAAAACAGACTGCCCGGACCGCCGAACACGTTGCCATTGACAATGCTGAACAGCGAGCCGAGATAAAACACTGCACGATCGCCGCCGCCGAGGTCTTCATCGCCGCGAAAGATCAGGGCGTTCGGCCGCAGAACGCCAGGGTTCGCCGTGACGGCAGCGCCCCCGCCAACGTTGCTTGTGTAGCCGACGCCAGCGCCCAGCAGTCCGCTGATCTCGACATGGCTCTGCGCCTGTGCCGGGTTGGCGAGCGCGCCGCCCAGCAGGCCGGCGGCGATGAACGAACGTACCCAAATGCCGTGATGATTCACGTTGTCTCCCTTGATTTGAACTGGATGCGTAGCAAGGACAGGTTTCGCGCGGCCCGTTGCCCGATAGGGCCAGCCCGCTTCGCATCCGCCGTCTCCCCCGAGTTGTGTTCGGGATGCGTGAATGCGATTATTTTTTATGCTTATATAATTGAAACTTAAAATGATTAGACGGAAGGGCATGGCCTCGACCGCCTGCACCCGACACCGCATCGGGCGTCTGGCAGGCCAGTGTAGGTTCAGGTAATGGCCGGGAAGGTGAATTCTTGGAATCAGCCATCAACCATTGGTTGACGCGCGGCTGACACCGTCGGGGGCGCCGATGACGGGCCAATGGCGCGAGACTCATGGGTGCGCTACGTACAGAGCGGGCCCTTCGCCTCGTTGCGGGTAACGCGTTGCTGGAGATCGAAAATGAATGTCAGAACCGGTCAGGCGCCCCCGTCGCGCCTCAAGCTCAAGTACCTCCAGGCCGTGGCGGTGCTCGATGAAACGCACAGCTTGACGAAGGCCGCCGACCGCCTGAATCTCACGCGCGCGGCGCTCTCCAAGACATTGGCTGCGCTGGAGGACCTACTGGGGGTGAAGCTCTACGAGCGCACCGCATCGGGCATGGTGCCGACGACGTTCGGCCGGACGCTGGCCCGCCACGCCCGAATGATCCTTGGCAATCTCCGCTCGGCTGAGGACGAACTCCGAGATCTGATGAACGAGCACCGCGAGAGCCTGGTCGTCGGCGCCCTGTTCATCGCCATGCCTCAACTTCTGCCTCAGGCGATCGCATTGATGGCCGAGTCCCATCCGCGTTGCGTCATTACCGTGCGCGAGAGTGGTTCGTTCGGGCTGGCCGCAGGGCTTCACGATGGCAGCTTCGATCTGATCGTAGGACGTCTGGTGCCCGAGTATTTTCGCAGCGCGGTCGAACTTGAACCGCTGTTCCACGAGGATCTGCTCGTCATCTGCCGTCGCGAGCATCCGCTGGCAACCGTGCCGGCGCTTGATTGGCGCGACGTTGCCGGCTATCCGTGGCTGCTCCCGCCCAAGGAATCCCCGATCAGCCACGCGATCCAATCGCAATTTCTCGCTGACGGCGTAGCGGGGCCCGGCATGATCGTCGAGGCGTTTTCCGTCTCCCTCGCGCTCGGGATGCTGCAGACCTGCGACGCGATTACCGTGCTGCCGAGCCGCCTGGCGCATGCACTGCGCGACAAGGGCGACGTTACGATTCTGCCGTTGCGCCCGCCACCGCTGCCCGCGCCGATGGGCGTGGCATGGCGCCGCGGCGATCCCCTGTCGCCGCTCGCCGCGGCGTTTGTCGAAGCGTTGAAGCGGTGCGCCTCGGCATCCCCACGCTGAGACATCGCTTCTACCTTTCCGGCGTCACCGCACGGCACCCCCCAGTCGCTCACGCGCGCCCGCCCCCCTTCGGCGCGCGGCGATTCCCAACTTCGCTGGCGCTCCATACCCTGCAACAAACAATCTCCGTCATCTCATGGAAAACATTTATTGACCGACCGGCCGGTCGGTTTATAATGCATCCCATATCCCCACATGCCGCGGAGACCTTCCTCTATGTATACGCAAGCCATCGATCTGGCCGGCAACAGCCCCAAGGGTGTGCGCGCCCTGAGCGAGGCGGAGCAGCAGCAACAAGCCCGCTTCGACGCCCGCGTCGCCGCCGATCAAAAGATCGAGCCGCAGGACTACATGCCCGCCGAGTACCGCAAGACGCTCGTGCGCCAGATCTCGCAGCACGCACACTCGGAAGTCGTCGGCATGCTGCCGGAAGGCAACTGGATCTCGCGCGCGCCCAGCCTCAAGCGCAAGGCCATCCTGCTCGCCAAGGTGCAGGACGAAGCCGGCCACGGCCTCTATCTGTATTCCGCCGCCGAAACGCTCGGCACGTCGCGCGACCAGATGATCGACGCGCTGCACTCGGGCAAGGCCAAGTACTCCAGCATCTTCAATTACCCGACGCTCACCTGGGCCGATGTCGGCGTGATCGGCTGGCTCGTCGACGGCGCCGCCATCATGAACCAGGTACCGCTGTGCCGCTGCTCGTACGGCCCGTACGCGCGCGCCATGATCCGCGTTTGCAAGGAAGAGTCGTTCCACCAGCGTCAAGGCTTCGACGCCCTGCTCTCGATGATGAGCGGCACGCAAGCCCAACGCGACATGGTTCAGGAAGCCGTGAACCGCTGGTGGTGGCCGGTGCTGATGATGTTCGGCCCGAGCGACAAGGACTCGATCCACAGCACGCAAACCATGCAGTGGGGCATCAAGCGCATTTCGAACGACGATCTGCGTCAGAAATTCGTCGACGCCGCCGTCGAACAGGCCAAGGTGCTCGGCGTGAGCTTTCCCGATCCGGATCTGAAGTGGAACGAGGCCCGCAAGGCACACGACTACGGCGAGATCGACTGGAGCGAATTCTGGCGCGTGGTCGGCGGCGACGGCCCGTGCAACAAGGAACGTGTCGGCACGCGCGTGGCCGCCCACGAAAAAGGCGCCTGGGTGCGCGACGCCGCCCTGGCGCACGCCGCCAAGCAACGCCAGCGCGCCGAGAAGCAAGCCGCCTGAGCCGCAAGCGCCCAGTCACAGGCAGCCCCTTACAAGACATCAGGAACGATCATGACGCAAGCAAGCAGCAAGGAATGGCCCCTCTGGGAAGTGTTCGTGCGCAGCAAGATGGGCCTCGAACACAAGCACTGCGGCAGCCTGCACGCCGCCGACGCCGAGATGGCGCTGCATATGGCGCGCGACGTCTACACGCGCCGCCAGGAAGGGGTGAGCCTCTGGGTCGTGCCGTCCGCCGCCATCACGGCGTCGGCCCCCGAAGACAAGGCCGAGCTGTTCGATCCGGCCGCCGACAAGATCTACCGCCATCCGACCTTCTACCAGTTGCCGGAAGAAGTGAACCACATGTAAGCGGCAGCGCGCCTCGTTGATCGGCGCGCCCCATGCGAGACCCCAGAACATGAAACCGACGCAGGAACATTTGTCCTATCTGCTGCGCCTCGCCGACAACGCGCTGATCCTCGGTCAGCGCAATGCGGAATGGTGCGGTCACGGCCCCGTGCTGGAAGAAGACATCGCGCTCACCAACCTGAGCCTCGATCTCATCGGTCAGGCACGCATGCTGTATCAGCATGCCGCCAAGATCGACACCGCGCTCACCGGCATCGCGAAACAGGAAGACGACTACGCCTTCTGGCGCGACGAATTCGCGTTCCGCAACTGGACGCTCGTGGAACTGCCCCACTACGGTCCGACCGCCGGCACGACGGCCGCAGAGCGCGACTATGCCGTGACCATCGTGCGCAACTTCCTCTACTCGGCGCTGATGGTCGATGTGTGGCAAGCCCTCACAGCGTCAACGGATGACGATCTCGCCGCCATCGCCGCCAAGTCGGTCAAGGAAGCGCACTACCACCTGCACCACGCGCGCGACTGGCTGGCGCGCTTCGGCGACGGCACCGAGGAATCGCACCGCCGCGCGCAGGCCGCGCTCGACTACCTGATGCCGTACATGAACGAGATCTTCAAGCCGGACGCACTGGAAGACGCCGTGGCCGCCGCCGGCACCGGCGTCGCGATGGCCAGCCTGAAGGACGCATGGCAAGCCACGGTGAGCGACGCGCTGCAAGAGGCAACGCTCGACGCACCGGTCGGCGGCGCGTTCGAGAGCACGGGCAAATTCGGTCATCACTCCGAGCACATGAGCTATCTGCTCGGCGAGATGCAGGGGCTGGCTCGCCAGCATCCCGGCGCGACCTGGTAAGCCACGGCTCGCCGCGCACGTCATGCCTACGATGAATTCGCTCGCCGCTTCCTTCGTCGCTCACTTCGCCGATACGACCATGAATCTGCCGCTCACTCCCCCCGTTGCGCCCGACGTGCTCACGCCGGCCTCGGAGGCGTCGCTGCCGCTCGCATGGCAGACGCTCGAAGCGGTGCCCGATCCGGAGATTCCGGTCGTGTCGATTCGTGAGCTCGGCATCCTGCGCGACGTGCGCGTTGTCACAAACGCCAGCGGTAGCGCGGCATTCGAGATCGTGATTACGCCGACGTACTCGGGTTGCCCGGCGATGCAACAGATCGCCGAGGACATCGACGCTGCCATGACGCGCGCGGGCCTCGGTCCGTGGCACGTCACGACGGTGCTCGCCCCCGCCTGGACGACGGACTGGATCAGCCCCGAGGCGCGCGAAAAGCTGCGCGGCTACGGCATTGCGCCGCCCACGGGCACGCACGCCGTGGCCGCCGACGCGCCCCGCAAGATCACGTTCTACGGCCGCCCGAAAGACGGCGTGACGTGCCCGCATTGCGGCTCGTCCGACACCGAAGTGGTATCCGCATTCGGTTCGACGGCCTGCAAAGCGCATTACCGTTGCCGTACGTGCCGCGAGCCGTTCGACTATTTCAAGCCTTATTGATAGACCCGATTGATCCGGCTTCGCGCGTAGCGATGCCGACACTTTGCCCGGCGGCAATCGCACCCGAGCATCAAGGAAGCCCACGATGACGACCCCGCAATTCCATTCGCTGACCATCCGCGAAATCCGGCCCGAGACCGCCGACGCCATCTCCATCGCCTTCACGGTGCCGGACGCGTTGCGCGACGCCTATCGCTTCACGCAGGGGCAGTTCCTCACGCTCAAGACCGAGATCGACGGCGAAGAAGCGCGTCGCTCCTACTCGATCTGCGTCGGGGTGCCCGACTACGACGCCACGGGCGAATTGCGCGTGGGCATCAAGCGCGTGCCGGGCGGCAAGTTCTCGAACTTCGCGAACGATCAGCTGAAGCCGGGGCAACAGATCGATGTGATGACGCCGGATGGCCGTTTCTTCACGCGTCTGTCGGCCGATCACACGAAGCACTATGTCGGCTTCGCCGGCGGCTCGGGCATCACACCGATGCTCGCGCTCATCAAGACGACGCTGGCCGCCGAGCCGCACAGCCAGTTCACCCTGGTCTACGGTAACCGCGCGGTGCCCGCCATCATGTTCGCCGAAGCGCTCGAAGACCTGAAGAACACCTATCTGGGCCGCTTGCGTCTGTATCACGTACTCTCGGACGAAGCCCAGGAGGTGGAACTGTTCAACGGCCTGCTCAACCAGGACAAGTGCACGGCTTTCCTTGAGACGCTCATTCCGGCATCGAGTATCGACGAAGCGTTCATCTGTGGCCCCGGCCCGATGATGGACGCCGCCGAAGCCGCGCTCCATGCCGCCGGTGTGGCCAAGGAGAAGATCCATGTCGAACGGTTCGGCGTGCCGACGCCGCAGGTCGCTGCGAAGCCGGTCGTCATCACTGACGATACGCCGATGGCGGAGCTGGTCGTCGTCATGGACGGCAAGGAGCGCCGCCTGCGTCAGCCGTATGAGGGCCAGAGCATCCTGGATACCGGTCTTGCCGCCGGTCTGTCGCTGCCGTACGCCTGCAAAGGCGGCGTGTGCTGCACGTGCCGCGCCAAGGTGCTCGAGGGCGAAGTGACGATGGACAAAAACTACACGCTGGAAGACTACGAAGTCGAGCAAGGTTTCGTGTTGACGTGCCAGGCACGGCCCCTCACGGAACGCGTTGTGGTGAGCTACGACGAGCGCTGAATCTGCGTTGAGCATTCGACTCGCCAGTGCCGCGCCGGCGGGGCCGGCGAATCGAACGTCTGTTTGCCAAGTTGTGCGAACATTGCGTCAACACGGCGGGAACAGGCGTGAAATCCCGCCAATGCCCCGATTATTTCGGGCATTACGGGAGCGTCAACCCGAGGTTGCGGGAATACCGTAAACTAGCGGGCATGAATACCATCCATGTCGTCTGTGGCGATATCGCCGCGCAGCAGTTGCGCGCGGCGATGGCGCAAGCGCTTCGCGCCGATCCCGTGCTTGTCCTGCGTGACGATCTGGCCATTGGTCCGCTGCGCGAGATCGACGAGAACGAGCGGCAGCGGGCGGCATTCTGGCAACGCGTGCTGCCGTCTGCCGGGCGCGACTACGCGGGAGAATTGCGCGAGGAACTGGCGTCGCTGCAACGCTTGGTCGAGGGCGACAGTGCGGTGGTCTGCTGGCATGGGGACAGTGCGTCGGACCAGCTCACGCTGCGACGCGTGGCCTTCATGTTGCGCAATACGCCCGCACGCCTGAACGAGATCGTGTTGCGTGGCAGCGATCTGGCGACGCCCGGAACGCCGCACGACGCCACGCGACGCACGAGCGTTGGCATGTACGCGCCAGAGGTGCTGGCCGAGCGATTTGCACGTATCGCTCCGATCTCGCTGCTGCGCATTGGCCGTCTGTCGTTGGAATGGCGCGCGCTCAAGCAGGCGAACACGCAGGTCCGACGCTGGGTGAACAACACGTTCGAAGGCGCGACGTTCGCCGAAATCGATGACCAGATTCTCGGTCTGGCGCCCGTCGCGTGGACACCCATGGCTGCCTTTCTCGGCGAAGCGATGCCACGCTTCGAAGGCTTTTTTGCGACCGACAGTTTTCTGCTGTGGCGCTGCCGCGAACTCGGCGCGGCAGGCCGGCTCGCGTTGCGCGGCGACACCACGGCGCCGGCCGCGTGCGATCTACGACTGGAGTAACCCCCGTTTATGGCACGTACCAAAGCGCCCGATCACGAATCGCAGCGCGAACAAATTCTCGACGTCGCCGCCGAAGCGTTCGCTCATGCGAGCTATCCGAGCGCGTCGATGTCCGAACTGGCCGCCGCGTGCGGCACGTCGAAGGCCCGGTTGTATCACTATTACGCGAGCAAGGACGCCATCCTGTTCGATCTGCTCGAGCGCTATACCAAGCGCTTGATGCTGATCGTCACCGAGGTCGAGGCGCTCGGCCAACGCCGCGGGCTGTCAGAGCGCGATACGTTCCATGAACTGATCCGCGCCTTTCTCGATGAGTACGAGACGTCGCAGACCCGTCATATTGCACTGCTCAACGACGTGAAGTTTCTCAACGACGAGCAACGCGAGATCGTGCTCAATCGTCAGCGTGACGTGGTCGCCGCGTTTGCGCGTCAACTCTCGCGAGCGTTCCCTGACCGGGTGACCAAGCACAATCAGACCGCGCTCACGATGATGCTGTTCGGCATGATCAACTGGACCTTCACATGGCTCAAGCCCGGCGGTCGCATGCGGTATCGCGATTTCGCCAACGAGGTGATCGCCGTGCTCGAACACGGGCTCGTCACCCCGCTGCCGGGCGGGATCGAACCCGCCATCCCTGCAGCAGTGGTGCCGTCGCGTAGTTAGCGAGCATTCACTCACTTGAAAAACAAAGGGCGATATATCGCCCTTTTTTGTTGCCTCGCAGCAACTCGCTGCCGAACGTCATTGGGGCTGACATCGAGAAATGGCGCGGTTCTTCAGAGACTTAGACTCTTCCCTCCAGACGTTCCCGCCACAAACTAGGGTTTTCACCTAGCCAATCAGGTATAATTCTTTTGCGTCGCACAATCCAGTGCACGCACTAAAGAATACCCAAGGATTGCGCCATGACTGCCCCGAACCCCACGCCCGACGTCGCACGCGCGACGGTTGCCGCCAACGAGCGGTCGAGCGTGCTGATTCGCGAGCTGACCTCCGGCGACATCCATCGACTCCAGCGCCACTTCCTGGCGCTCGGCGAAGAAGACCGCCTGCTGCGTTTCGGCCAGATCGTCACCGATGACGTGATCACGCGTTACGTCGCCAGCCTCGACTTCTCGCGCGACAGTGTTTTTGGCGTGTACGACGACAATCTCGCCCTCGTGGCGGTCGCTCACGTTGCCCATCTGCCGGAAGGCAAGAACGGGCGTGTCGCAGAATTCGGGGTCTCGGTGCTCGAATCGGCCCGTGGCCGCGGTATTGGCTCGCGTCTGTTCGAACGCGCCACGATCCACTGCCGCAACCAGCGCGTCGACACGCTTTACATGCACTGTCTCTCGCGCAACGCCCGCATGATGCGCATCGCGAAGAAGGCCGGCATGGAAATCAACTACGCTTACGGCGAGGCCGACGGCTATTTGAGCCTGCCCCCCGCCGACACGCAGTCGATGGTCTCGGAAATGATGCAGGAGCAGGTCGCCACCTTCGATTACGCGGTCAAGCGTCAGCTTCGCACCGCTCGCCGCCTGTTCGGCGCACTCCTGCCGAACCAGCGCGCCGCGTGAGCCGCACATCCACGCCTCCCCGAAAAAACGAAACCCGGTCAGTTGGCCGGGTTTTTTGTTTGCGTCAGAATAGCGACCACCGAGACCACCGCCGATTTACGGAAGCGGCAGCGCTGTCGTCTCCTTGAGCTGATCGAGGACGAAACTCGTTTTGACGTCGACCACGCTCGGATGCACTAGCAACTGCGCCTGCATGAAGCGCGAGAAGTGTGCCATGTCGCGCACGTGCACGCGCAGCAGGTAGTCCATGTCGCCAGCCATCGCATAGCAGCCGACGACCTCCGTCCAGGTATCGACCACGGCGCGGAAATGTTCGATGACCGAGCCCCCCTGCCCATCGCCAGGATGGCGCTTGTCGAGCCGCACATTGACGTAGGCCAGCAGACCGAGGCCGATGCGCGTGGGCTCCAACAAGGCGACATAGCCGCGAATGACGCCCGCTTCCTCCAGGCGACGGATGCGTCGCAAGCATGGGCTCGGCGAGAGTCTCACCTGCTCTGCGATTTCGAGATTGGACAGCCGGCCATTGCTTTGAAGCAAGGCGAGAATGCGGCGATCGATCTTGTCCAGTTCGAGTTTTGGCACATTATTCCCCGTTATTGCTAATAGTTCGCAATATTATTGCGCTTAATGCCAATCTCAAGGAATCCATCTCCCTGATTCGATGATTACGGGAGATTACAGCAAAGGCGCTCGGGACAAAAAAAGCGCCACCGGGTGTGGTGGCGCCTTAGGGTATCGGGGCGCATCGCCGGTGGGCGACGCCTGTGGGATATCGGGTCGCCTCAGCGACGCTGGAATTCTCGCGGATCGATCGTGCGCTGGTCGAGCGGGCCTTCGTAACGCTGCGGCGATTGCGTGGAGCGCGGCGGCGTGATCGGGGCCACCGGGGAAACCGGGGAAACGATCGGAATGGGTTCGGCCGTCGTGTCGCGCGCCATTTCGTCGGCGCGAGCGACGCTCACTTCCAAGGTCAGAAACGAAGCGGAAACCAACAGGAATTTGGCGATGTTTCGTTGATTCACAGTGACTCCTTCTTACGTATTGCGGCATTGCAACGCGCACTGACTGTGCGCAAAGTACGTACCCAACGTGTCGGGTAAAGCGTTAGTAACCATTCTGCCCGCGCCGTTCCCTCCCGCCGCTAACCGTTACACGTTGTTACCCACGCGCGTCAGAAGAGGCTGACAAGCGTACGGTTGTCGACATCATCGCGACACAATCGCGCCACTTCGAGGTGAAATCCGAAAGCCGCCCGTCGTCGCGATACCGCATCGGTGGACACGACGCGGCGCGACACAGCCAACCCATCGACGAGGGTATACGACAGCTATCTGACGTTTACGTAAACGTCACAATGATCGTTATACTTCGCTGGATCGGTCACCGATGAGACGTCACCGTCCCCGTCAGGCAATGCCATGACACCGGTGCTACCATGAGTTCGACCGGTGAGCGCAATACAAAAAAGGCCCCCGCTCGCCTGGTGGCATCACGCAAGTGAGTCCCCGGGCACGCAACAATCAGAGGCCGGCATTCACCGCTGCCGTCCTGCTTCACGAGAGCGGGAGGGGCAGGAAGTTTTGGCGATCCCAAAATCAGTGAGAGTGAGGAGCACACCCCATGAACGCCCCCGTCAATCCGAGCTTGCTGGCCGCACTGGAATCGGTCACGCTCGACGACAAATACACGCTCGAGCGCGGTCGCGCCTACATGAGCGGCATTCAGGCCCTGGTCCGGCTTCCGATGTTGCAGCAGGCGCGCGACGCCGCGGCCGGACTCAACACCGCAGGCTTCATATCGGGCTATCGCGGCTCGCCGCTGGGCGGGCTGGATCTGTCGCTATGGAAAGCGAAGCAGCACCTCGCCAGCCATCATGTCGTTTTTCAGCCCGGCTTGAATGAAGACCTCGCGGCGACCGCCGTGTGGGGGTCGCAGCAGGTGAACCTGTACCCCGCCAAATACGACGGCGTGTTCTCCATGTGGTACGGCAAAGGCCCCGGCGTCGACCGCTCGATGGACGTGCTCAAGCACGGCAACTCGGCCGGCTCGTCGAAGCACGGCGGCGTGCTGGTGCTCGCGGGCGACGACCACGCGGCCAAGTCCTCCACCCTCGCGCACCAGTCCGAGCACGTTTTCAAGGCCGCCGGCATTCCCGTGCTGTATCCGTCGAACGTGCAGGAGTATCTCGATTATGGCCTGCATGGCTGGGCCATGAGCCGTTACTCGGGCCTGTGGGTCGCGATGAAATGCGTGACGGACGTGGTCGAGTCGTCGGCCTCGGTGATGATCGATCCGCACAACGTCGACATCCACCTGCCGGACGACTTCATCATGCCGCCCGACGGCCTGAACATTCGCTGGCCCGACCCGCCGCTGGTGCAGGAAGCGCGTCTGCTCGACTACAAGTGGTACGCGGGCCTTGCGTACGTGCGCGCCAATAAGCTTGATCGCGTGATGATCGATTCGCCCCATGCGCGCTTCGGCATCATGACCGGCGGCAAGGCCTATCTCGACGTCTGTCAGGCGCTCGCCGATCTGGGGCTGGACGAAGCCACGTGTCAGCGCATCGGCATTCGTCTGTACAAGGTGGGCTGTGTGTGGCCGCTCGAAGCGCAGGGTGCGCGCGCGTTCGCACAAGGGCTCCAGGAAATTCTCGTGGTCGAGGAAAAGCGCCAGATCCTCGAATACGCGATCAAGGAAGAACTGTACAACTGGCGCGATGACGTGCGCCCGCGCGTGTATGGCAAGTTCGACGAAAAGGACGGCGCCGGCGGCGAATGGTCGGTGCCGATGGCCAACTGGCTGCTGCCGGCCCACTACGAACTTTCGCCCGCGCTGATCGCCAAGGCGATTGCCACGCGCCTGGAAAAGTTCGAGTTGCCGAGCGACGTGCGCGAGCGCATCGCCGCCCGCCTGCGCGTGATCGAGGCGAAGGAGCAAGCCCTCGCCAAGCCGCGCGTGGCCGTCGAGCGCAAGCCGTGGTTCTGCTCGGGCTGTCCGCACAACACGTCGACCAACGTGCCCGAAGGCTCGCGCGCCATCGCCGGCATCGGCTGTCACTACATGACCGTGTGGATGGATCGGCGCACCGACACGTTCTCGCAGATGGGCGGTGAAGGCGTGCCCTGGATCGGTCAGGCACCGTTCTCGTGCGACGAGCATATCTTCGCCAATCTGGGCGACGGTACGTACTTCCACTCGGGCCTGCTCGCGATTCGCGCGGCGATCTCGTCGAAGGTCAACATCACCTACAAGATCCTGTACAACGACGCGGTCGCCATGACCGGTGGCCAGCCGGTCGACGGCACGCTGACGGTGCCGCAGATCGTGGCGCAGGTGGATGCCGAAGGCGCGACGAAGATCGTCATCGTGACGGACGAGCCCGAGAAGTACGACGGCGTGAAGCTCGTCGGCGATGTGCCGGTTTACCACCGCAACGAGCTTGACCGCGTGCAGCGCGAACTGCGTCTGGTCAAGGGCACGTCGATCCTGATCTACGACCAGACGTGCGCGACCGAGAAGCGCCGCCGTCGCAAACGCGGCGCCTACCCCGATCCGGCAAAGCGCGTGGTGATCAACGAAGCGGTCTGCGAAGGTTGCGGCGATTGCTCGGTGAAGTCGAACTGCCTCTCGGTCGAGCCGCTGGAGACGGAATTCGGCACGAAGCGTCAGATCAACCAGTCGACGTGCAACAAGGACTACTCGTGCCTGAACGGCTTCTGCCCGAGCTTCGTGACGGTCGAAGGCGGTCAGCTGCGCAAGCCCAAGACGGCGCAGGTCGACAGCAGCGAGCTGCCGCCGCTGCCGGAACCGGCGCTGCCCGCCATCGCACGTCCGTACGGCATTCTCGTAACGGGGGTGGGCGGCACGGGCGTGGTCACCATTGGCGCACTGCTCGGCATGGCCGCACACCTGGAGAACAAGGGCGTCACCACGCTCGATGTGACCGGCCTCGCCCAGAAGGGTGGCGCGGTGACGAGCCACGTGCAGATCGCCCTGCAGCCGGAAGACATTCATGCCACGCGCATCGCCATGGGCGACGCCCGCGTAGTCATCGGCTGCGACGCCATTACGACGGCGAGCGACGACACGCTCTCACGCGTGCAGCACGGCGTGACGAACATCGTGGTCAACAGCGCCCATACGCCGACGGCCGACTTCATCCGCAATCCGAACTGGCGCTTCCCCGGCACGAGCACGGAGCACGACATCCGCGCCGCTGCCGGTGAGAACGTTGACTTCGTCGACGCCAATCACCTCTCGCTGCGACTGCTCGGCGACACCATCTACACGAACCCATTCGTGTTGGGCTACGCATGGCAGAAGGGCTGGGTGCCGCTCTCGTACGCAGCGCTCACGCGCGCCATCGAACTCAACGGGGTGGCCGTCGAGAAGAACAAGCAAGCGTTCGAGTGGGGACGTCGTGCCGCGCACGATCTGGCGAGCGTACGCAAGCTTGCGCAGCAGAACGAGGCACCGGAGCCGGCGGCCGCCGGAGGCAAGCTGATCACGCTGCACACGCCGCGTGCGCTCGACCGCTTGATCGAGCGTCGCTACGACCAACTCGTGGCGTATCAGGATCGTGCCTACGCAGAGCGCTTCAAGCAAACAGTGGATCGCGTGCGCGCGGCCGAAGCCGGACTCACGCCAGAGGGCATGCCGATGCCGCTCACCGAAGCGGTCGCGCGGGGGCTCTACAAGCTCATGGCCTACAAGGACGAGTACGAAGTGGCCCGCCTTTACACCGACCCGGCCTTCATGAAGAAGCTCAACGAGCAGTTCGAAGGCGACTTCACGTTGCGCTTCCATCTGGCGCCGCCGTCGCTGGCCAAGCACGACGACAAGGGTCATCTCATCAAGCAGGCCTATGGCGCGTGGATGATGAAGGCGTTCGGCGTGCTCGCGAAGTTCAAGGGGCTGCGTGGCGGGGCGTTCGATATCTTCGGCCGAACGCAAGAGCGTCGCACGGAGCGGGCGCTGATCGGCGAGTATGAAGCGCTGGTCAATGAGTTGTTGTCGCGCCTGAACGAGCACAATCTGCCGCTGGCGGTGCAATTGGCGGAGTTGCCGCAGGAGATTCGCGGCTACGGGCACGTCAAGGAGCAGAACCTCGCCGCCACGCGCATCAAGTGGACGAAGCTACTCACGCAGTTCCGCGATGGCGATTCGCATCGCGCTGCCGCCTGACCTGCCGACCCGTCACCCGTCGGTCCAATAAAAATCCCGCCAGCGCGTGAGCGTCTGGCGGGATTTTTCATGCGCTAGCGCACCGTACGCGGACATGCGCGCCGCACCATCCGCGGCGCCTTATCCGTCCTGACGCTCAACGAATGACGTTGGCAGCAGCCACGGCCGTCATGTTGATGATGCGGCGCACGGTCGCGGCCGGCGTCAGGATGTGAACCGGCTTGGCGCAGCCGAGCAGGAACGGGCCCACCGTCACGCCTTCGCCGCCCGTCATCTTGAGCAGGTTGTACGTGATGTTCGCCGCTTCCACGTTCGGCATGACGAGCAGGTTCGCTTCGCCCGACAGACGCGACGCCGGATACGCGGCACGACGCACCGACTCCGACAACGCGGCGTCGCCGTGCATTTCGCCGTCGACTTCCAGCGATGGCGCACGCTTGGCAAGCAGCTCGCAGGCGCGGGCCATGCGTTGTGCCGAAGCCGACTTCACGCTACCGAAGTTCGAGTTCGAGAGCAGCGCCACCTTCGGGGCGATGCCGAAGCGCTCGATTTCCTTCGCGGCGAGCACGGTCATCTCGGCGAGCTGCTCCGAGGTTGGCGTCTCGTTGACGTACGTGTCGCTGATGAACAGGTTGCGCTTCTCGAGCATCAACAAGTTCATTGCCGCGTAATTCTCGACACCAGCGGCACGGCCCAGCACCTGATCGACCACATCCAGATGGCGGTGGTACGTATCGATCATGCCGCAGATCATGCCGTCGGCTTCGCCCAGATGCACGAGGATCGCGCCAATCAGCGTGTTGTCCTTGCGCATGGCGGCCTTGGCGACTTCCGGCGTCACACCGTGACGCGCACCCAGGTCGTGATACGCCTGCCAGCAACGCTGATAACGCGCGTCGTCTTCCGGATTCACGATCTCGAAATCAACGCCCGGCTTGAGCTTCGAGCCGATCTTGCGCAGGCGCATTTCCACCACGGCCGGACGGCCGATGATGATCGGCTTGGCGATGCGCTCGGCCAGCACGAATTGGGCAGCGCGCAGCACACGCTCGTCTTCCCCTTCGGCGAACACGATGCGCGCCGCGTCGTTACCGAAGCGGGCACGAGCGGCAGCGAACACCGGGCGCATGATGAAGCCGGTGCGATACACGGTCGTGCCAAGTTGCTCGCGGTAGGCGTCCATGTCGGCGATCGGACGCGTGGCCACGCCCGAGTCCATCGCGGCTTGCGCCACGGCCGGCGCGATCTTGATGATCAGGCGCGGATCGAACGGCTTCGGAATGATATATTCCGGCCCGAATTCGAGCGACTGGCCTTCATAGGCGCGCGCGACTTCTTCGCTTTGCTCTTCTTCCTGCGCCAGCTCGGCGATGGCGCGCACGGTGGCGAGCTTCATCTCTTCCGTGATGGTGGTCGCACCGACGTCGAGCGCACCGCGGAAGATGAACGGGAAGCACAGCACGTTGTTGACCTGGTTCGGGTAGTCCGAACGGCCGGTCGCGACGATGCAGTCCGGGCGCGCAGCCTTCGCGATTTCCGGACGGATTTCCGGCTCGGGGTTGGCGAGCGCGAGAATCAGCGGCTTCGTGCCCATCGTCTTGACCATGTCACCGGTCAGCACGCCGGCGGTCGAGCAGCCGAGGAAGACGTCGGCGCCGTTGCTCGCATCGGCCAGCGTACGGGCATCGGTCGCCGCGGCGTAGCGCGCTTTGCTCTCGTCGAGCTTGTCGCGGCCGGTGTGGATCACGCCCTTGGAATCGAGAACGAGAATGTTCTCCTTCTTCAGGCCGAGATTCACAAGCAGGTCCAGACAGGCGATAGCGGCGGCGCCCGCGCCCGAGCACACCAGCTTGACGCGGCCGATGTCCTTGCCCACGACCTTCAGGCCGTTGAGGATCGCGGCCGAGGCAATGATGGCGGTGCCATGCTGATCGTCGTGGAAGACGGGAATCTTCATGCGCTCGCGCAGCTTCTTCTCGATGTAGAAGCACTCGGGCGCCTTGATGTCTTCGAGGTTGATGCCGCCGAGCGTCGGCTCGAGCATGGCGATCGCTTCGACGAGCTTGTCCGGGTCATGCTCGGCGAGTTCGATGTCGAACACGTCGATACCGGCAAACTTCTTGAACAGGCAACCCTTGCCTTCCATCACGGGTTTGGCGGCGAGCGGACCGATGTTGCCCAGGCCAAGCACGGCCGTGCCGTTGGTGATCACGCCGACGAGATTGCTGCGCGACGTGTAGCGATTGGCAGCGAGCGGATCTTCGGCAATCGCCTCGCAGGCGTAGGCCACGCCGGGAGAGTAGGCCAGCGACAGATCGATCTGGTTCGACAGCGGCTTGGTCGGCGTCACCGAGATTTTGCCCGGACGCGGATTCTCGTGGTACGCCAGGGCGCTTTGTTTCAGTTGTTCATCCATATCTCGATACCTAAGGACAGGGCGACGACCGGGTCCGTGCCGCATGCGGGCAGCGCGTGGACTCAGCCGTCTTTTGACGGATCACGGCGGGGGAAGAGCCAACCGGAGGGATTCGGCGATTGTGTCGTCGACGGGGTTCTTCACCGCGCGGCGGCGTGATGGCCGCCACGCGTCCCCCGATCCTGCATGCCGCGCTCGCGCGCGTCGGACCGTGGGGCTTGCGGTGCGCCGGATGCACCGCAGGACGCAAAGTGTACACCTTGCGCCGAAAGCTCGACGCCGCCTGCGCGGGCGGCGTAGCGGGCAAAAGAGGTTACTGCAGCGCTTCGCCGCGACGCTCCGGAATCAGGAAAAGCGTGGCGAGAATATCGAGCACGTAAATGCTCGCGAGGAAGACCAGCGCCAGCTTGAACGAGTAGGCCGCCGCCAGCGCACCGACGGTGAGCGGCCCGAAACCGCCGACGGCACGGCCGATGTTGAACAGCACGTTCTGCGCCGTAGCACGCGCCGCGGTCGGGTACAGCTCCGAGATCAGCGCGCCGTAGCCGCCGATCATGCCGTTCACGAACATGCCCATCACCGCGCCGCCGATCAGCAGCGAGAACGGCGTATGCAATTGCGCATAGACGAACACCATCACGACCGCGCCGATCTGGTAGCCGATGAACGTCGGCCGACGACCGAGGCGGTCTGCCAGACGGCCGAACAGCCAGATGCCGAATGCCATGCCCAGCACCGTCACCGCCGTCCACATGGCCGACTTGGTGAGCGAGTAACCGAACGTCTTCGACAGATACGAGGGCATCCAGATCATCAGGCCGTAGTAACCGAAGTTCTGTACCGAGCACAGAATCGCCACGCCGAGGCTCGCGCGCGTGGTCGCGCCGTCTTTGACCAGCAGCTTGAGCGGCGCGAGTTCGCGCGGCTGCCGCTGTTGTGCAAGGAACATCTCGGGCTCGCCGAGCGCGCGACGCATGATGAACGACACGACTGCCGGCAGCAGGCCGACGGCGAACATGCCACGCCAGCCGATGTGCGGCAGCAGCAACGGCGTGAGCAACGCGGCGGCAAGCACCCCGGCCTGCCACCCCAGCCCCACGAACGACGATGCCCGCGCACGGCGCGCCGGCGGGCAAGCTTCCGCCGCGAGCGCCATGCCGATGCCGAACTCGCCGCCCAGTCCGATACCGGCAATCGTTCGGTAAGCCAGCAGATCCCAATAGCCCTGCGCGAGCGAGCACAGGCCCGTGAACACCGCAAACAGCAGAATCGTCCACGACAACACGCGCACGCGCCCGTAGCGATCGGAGAGCATGCCGAAGACAATGCCGCCGACGACCGCGCCCACGAGGGTCCAGGTGACGAGCGCGCCCGATTGGGCGCCGGTGAGCGCGAGATCGGCCGCAATGGCCGGCAGGATGAAGCCGAGGATCAGCAGATCGAAACCGTCCATGGCATAGCCGATGGCCGACGCCCACAGGGCGCGGTTCGCGTAGGCGGTATCGTGCGGCACAACCGGTGCGGCGAGCGAGGGCGAGGCATCGTTAGGCATGGGCGCGTTTCTTCAGGTCGGAATTTTGGGCGTGAGTGTATGCCTGACATTAAGCGCCGGCAACTGTCTCTTTTTTTGGATTAATCTGTCGGTAGCGGGTTTCAATATGCGCCGTGCGCTAACATCGTGCGGAGTTGTTGAATGGAAAATATACGCTCCGTGCATAATTGACCGCGCGTTTGCTGAAACTTGTGGCATAATTCGCGCTTAAGCGCCGGTCGGTCGTTGCCAGACGTGCTGACCCGCCGCCTTAGACGGCGTCCTGCCGCAGCGCCCTGCGCTACGGTCCCCGCCGACTCACCCATGACTCCTGGCTGCGCGCCGCACGGCGGGCAGCTACGCTTAGGAACCGCATCATGATTGGCATCGACCGCCAGGCGATTTCCGACATCACCGCCAAGATCCTGCTCGAAGTGGGCGCGGTGCATTTCAACGCCGAGAAGCCGTATATCTTCACGTCGGGCTGGGCCAGCCCGGTGTACACCGACTGCCGCAAGTTGATCTCGTACCCGCGCGTGCGCCGTACGCTGATGGACTTCGCCGAGGCCGTCATCATTCAGGACGTCGGCTGCGAGCAGTTCGATACGGTCGCCGGCGGTGAGACCGCAGGCATTCCGTTCGCGGCCTGGATCGCCGACAAGCTGATGCTGCCGATGCAGTACGTTCGCAAAAAACCGAAGGGCTTCGGCCGCAACGCGCAGATCGAAGGCGATCTGCCGGAAGGCTCGCGCGTGCTGCTCGTCGAAGACCTGACGACCGATGGCCGCAGCAAAATCAACTTCTGCAAGGCGCTGCGCGACGCCGGTGCGAAGGTCAATCACGTGTTCGTGGTCTTCCACTACGACATCTTCCCGGAGAGCCGTCAGGTGCTCAAGGACATCGATGTCGAGCTGCACTCGCTCGCCACGTGGTGGGACGTGCTGCGCGTTGCCAAGCAGCAGAACCACTTCGACACGAAGACGCTCGACGAGGTCGAGAAATTCCTGCACGCACCGGCCGAATGGTCGGGCGCGCACGGCGGCGCCACGTCGTTCCCGAAGGACTGAGTCTCGTGGCAATGCCCGTAGTATTCGCTTGAGAGGCGAGAACGGCCGGCCTGAAAAGGTCGGCCGTTTTTTTAGCTGCATCCGTTCGGCAGAGGAGTCACCCATGTTCGCGTCGGTCTTCGCCATCAGCATCGGGGCAGCGTTAGGCGCACTATTGCGCTGGGCACTGAGCGTACAGCTCAATGCGATCCTGCCGACGCTCCCGCTCGGCACACTCGTCGCCAATCTCGTGGGCGGCTACCTGATCGGCGTCGCCGTCGCCCTCTTCAGCCACTTTCCGTCGATCCCTGTCGAGTGGCGACTGTTGATCGTTACCGGCTTTCTCGGCGGCCTCACAACGTTCTCCACCTTCTCCGCCGAAGTCGCCACCCTGCTACGCGAAGGGCAGATGGGCTGGGCGTCGCTCACCGTGGCGGTTCACGTCGGGGGCTCGCTCGTCATGACCCTGCTCGGCATGGCCAGCATCACGCTGCTCATACAATGGTTGCGCCCAGCCCTCTAAGTAACCGCACTACGGCAGCAACATCACGAGCTTGACGTCGTCGTGCCCCGACAGGCGGAACGTGACCTGCGCGAAATCGATATCGCCGCGCACCGGGTGATGAAAGCCACGCCGCCCGCCTTCTCGCTCGACGACATCCTGCTGCGACCAGAGCGAGGCGAACCTGCGGCTGTCGCGCTGCAATTCGTCCGTGAGGGCGCGCACGGGCGTATCGTCTAGGTAGGCACTGCATTCGGCACGAAACTCCGCAACGACGCGTCTTGCGCGACGCTCCCAATCCTGAATCAACGTGGGTGCGCCCGCGTCGAGAAAGATGTAGCGCAGCAGGTTCTTCGCCCCCGGGGCGTCGAGCCAGCCATGGAAGATGTCGGCGGCGGCCGCGTTCCAGGCGAGGACGTCCCAGCATCGATCCAGCGCATACGCCGGAGCCGCCACGGCGGCGACGGCCGCCTGCACCTGTGCCGACGCATGGTGCGGCAACGGCACGGCACCGCGCTCCGGATCGCGCTTGCCCGCCAGATCGAACAGGTAGGCCCGTTCGGCACGCGAAAGCCGCAGCGCGCCGGCAACGGCCGCCAGTGCGCCCGCCGAGATCGACACGTCGCGTGCCTGCTCGATCCAGGTGTACCAGGTGGACGACAAGCCGCACAACTGCGCCACTTCCTCGCGCCGCAATCCCGGCGTGCGACGCCGCCCCAAAGGCGGCAGTCCGGCGGCCGCCGGGGTCAGCCGCTCGCGATGCGCGCGCAAGAAGTCGCCAAGCGCGCGACGCTGGCGCGCGTCGTCACCGTGAGGGGCCGGCGCGTCAGGCGCCAAGTCGCGCTTAGGGATAGGGGTAGTTTTCATACCAGGATAAATAGGTAACTTGTACCGGTATTGACGAGCCATTATCGTGACACTGACCCACATCGCGCAAGCGCCCGGGCGGGCCGACTCCCCTTGCATCGCGCCCTGCCCCACCCACGTAGGAGACTCACCGTGAGCGAAACCCCGTCATTCCCTTCCCGCCCGGGTTCGTCCACCGCCCCCGCAGGGGCGCAGGACACCCACCACGCGCATCATGGCCATAACGCCGTCGTCACCGGTCAGTTCGGCCCGCAGGCATCGGCCTATCTGACGAGTGCCAATCACGCGCAGGGCGCCGATCTGGAGCAACTCGCCGCGATCGCTCGCGCGCATCCGGGTGCGCAGGTACTCGACCTGGGGTGCGGCGCGGGACACGTGAGCTTCTTCGCGGCGCCGCACGTCGCGCGCGTCGTGGCCTACGATCTGTCCGCCGACATGCTTGGCGTGGTCGCAGGCGAGGCGACCAGGCGCGGCCTGACGAACGTCGACACGCAACTGGGCGCGGCCGAATCGCTGCCGTTCGCCGATGCCAGCTTCGATCTCGTCTTCAGCCGATACAGTGCGCATCACTGGGCCGACGTGGGCGCCGCGCTGCGCGAGATGCGTCGCGTGCTCAAGCCCGGCGGACGCGTCGTGATCTGCGACGTCGCCTCGACGGGGCGGCCGCTGTTCGACACGTATCTGCAAGCGGTCGAAGTGTTGCGCGATACGTCGCACGTGCGCAACTACGCCGCGAGCGAATGGCTGACGATGGCCGCTGGAGCGGGATTATCGGTGGCATCGCTCACGCCGCGCACACTCGATCTTGACTTCAAGACGTGGACCGCGCGCATGCGTACGCCAGCGCCGATGCAGGTGGCCATTCGCGCGCTGCAAACGGCCATGGCCGACGACGTGCGTCGTCATTTCAGGATTCAGGACGATGGCTCGTTCACGCTCGACACGCTGACGCTCGAACTGATTGCCGGTTGAACGTCGGGAGGTAGCGGCAGGCGAGCGCGATCCCTCGTAGCGACGCGCCCGCTCTCTCTTTTACCAGCGATCACTTTTGTCCGCTTTTTCTCACCCCCGCCAAATCACGTGGGTAACGCGATGCGGAACGTCGCGGCGCAAATGCGAGCGCCGCGCGCTGCGCGGCAATCCGCCAGGCAACCCGCGCCGTCACCGAGGGGGTGAACAGCGCGGACGGCGGTTCGACCATGTGCATCACGCGCAGAAAGCGCCGGTAGATGGCGGCATCGTCGACGGCGAGACCGAGCAGCGACTCCACGTAATGTTGCATGAGCCGCGCCCGCCAATGCGTGGCGCCCCGCTCCCCCGTCTGACGTAAATCGACGCCGGTCGCGAAAATCCACGCGCGCTGCGCCACGTGGGCGAGGGCACGCTGCAAGGCCAGGCCACCCGGGGCATCGTTGGCGCGACGAAAGACATGTAGATGGGCGTCGAGCGCCACCGCGCTCAATGCCGCAATCGTCATGCCCTGCCCGTACACCGGATTGAAGCTGCATGCGGCGTCGCCCAGCACCGCGAAGCCCGCGGGCCAGCGCCGCATTTCGTCGAAATGGCGTAACCGATTTTCCGTCCGGCGAAACTGACGGATCGGCGAGACCGGCTCGGCGTGGGCAATCGCTTCGTGGAGGGTCGACACCGGCAGGCTTTTCGCGAACGCCAGGAAGCCGTCGGCATCGCCCGGCGGATAATCGCCGCCGGCCCCCGTCAACGTGACGATCCACCGGTTGTCCTCGATGGGGAAGATCGTGCCGCTGCGCAGGCATTCGGGTGGCCGGCCGTGCACCACCAGCGCTTGCCAGTCGCGCCGGACCGACGGCTTTGGCACCGCATAGAGTCGGCTCGCGTACCCGACACGGGCATCCACGACGGTCTCGCGTACGGCGTCCAGGCCCATCGCTCGCAGCCACGACGGCGCATGCGAGTTGCGACCGCTCGCGTCGACAACGAAGGCGGCCGGCAAGGTCGTGACATCTTCGGCATCTTCGGCTTGTCCGCACGATCCGCCCGCGCGACGCCGAATCGTCACGCCACAAACGCGTGCGAGCGTTGCATCGAAACGCAACCCCGTGACGTCGCAGCCGGTCAGAACACGAACGTTCCGCTTGGCGAGCACGCGCTGGCGCACCGCGAACTCGAGCAGGCCACGGCTCGTCGACCATGTGACGAAGCCCTCGCCTGCGGGCGGCATCCAACCCGCGGCACCGAACCAGCGCACAGACCGATACCAGTCGAGCGGCACCGCGCCCGCTTCGAGCAAGGCCTGGCCCAGATCGGGAAACAGCGCATCGAGCGTTCGGCGCCCCCGCATCAGCAGTTGATGCACATAGTGCCCCTGCGGCACGCCTGCCCTCGGGTCGGGAGACTCGGGCAGCTCGTCGCGCTCGACGAGCCACACTTCATCGAAGTGCCCCGAGAGTGCATGCGCGGCGAGCAAGCCCGCCATGCCTGCGCCAACGACGATGGCACGCCAGGCGGTCGATGGGGCGTCGGTGGGCGTGCGGCGCGCCCGCGTCGATGAAACCGTCATGATTCACCCCTCGTTATCGGAACCAGCGATTCAATGGCGTCGACGATGGCGGCACGTCGATCCGGTGGGCAATCTGCCGATGGAATTCAGGTAGCCGGCTCCAGTGCAAGCCCGGCCGCACGTGATGCGCGAGGTGATAGCCGTTGTTGAAGAACACAAGATTGAGCCACCGGTTGGCCTTCGTGTGCGATGCCTTGAACGGATCGCTGGCGTAGAGATCGATATGATCGTCGTACGTCATGTGAATGAAGTTCAGCCAGACCAGGATCCTTGGCACGACGAAAAACAGCACCGCATTGCGCGGGTCGTGAAACAGCAAAGCGACCAATGCGAGGTTGCTGGCCGCGACCTGCCAGAGGCAGCGGCGACGCAATCGCGTACAGGTCCGGCCGATGCGCAGCACGTGATAGTCGTATGTCAGGAAATAGTGAGTGACGTAAGCCAGCCGCGACATCCGGCAACCGCCGGCGTCGATCCAGCGCGACGGATCCCGCTCCGGTTCGGTGTAGTGCAGGTGATGTCCTCGGCTGTGATGCAGGCGAAACTTTGCCGCGTACATGCCGGTTTCCAGGGCCATCACCCATTCCAGCACGCGATTGGCCCAGGCCCCCGCGAACATGCCCATGTGCGACTGGTTATGTACGGCAGTCGAGACGGCAATCTGGGGCAACAGGAGCACCGTCGCGCACGCGATCGCCACCCACGGATCGCGCACGAGAAAATAGGCCGCCCACTGCAACGATGCCGCGCCGGCCACCAGCGCCAGCGGTGCAAGATCTTCGGTGTAGCGCAGGCCCAGAAGTCGGGCGAGATGTCTCATGATGCCTCCCTGCAACGCACGGCTCATCGCCGTCGACGCGATTCAATGGATGTCACCCGTCTTGGCCGAGTGACGCAAGCGGGCAAGCAGCGCCGGCGAAGAGAAGCTCCAGCGCGCGTTCATCGTGCCCAGTGGGCGGCCGAACTGCAGCCACTGTGTTTCGCAGGCCAGCGCGGACAAGCGGTCATGACGATAGGTTTTGGCGACGATCACGAATCGCACCGACAGTGGCGCGTGCAGCTCGGCGAAATGCTCGAAGGTGACTTCCAGCGAATTGAGGACAAAGACGAGGTCGTGCGGCACCTCGTAGAAGCGGTGCGAGATCGCAGTGCCGGTCTGGCGAGTGGCTTCGATCATCATCAGGCCGGGAACGTGGTCGAGTGGATGTTCGAAGAAGAACGCGTGGTTCGGATCGATCGCAAGCACAGCGGTAAAGGTATCGTGCCCCTCGGGTGTGGCTTGCGCCCGCTCGATCGACGCGACGAAGACATTGACCGGATTCGTCTTGTGAACCATCGCCCGGTCGAGCTTGCCCGGCATGGCAAAGGCGTCGGCGGTGGTGACATCGGAGGTACCGGCAGGGCGGCCGGTCACGGAAGTTTGAAGGTTCATGGCGACTCCGTTCAGACAATGGGGGGGACGGAACCTGGCCCACCGGGTTGACGGCGAGCTGGCCTGGGGGATCGATGCTGGACTTAAGACGATGCGTGGAAGCCGTAATCGATGGCGCGCGATGCGCGTAGATCATGCGCGAGGTGCGACTGGGCGATGCGAACCGCCGCCTCCTGCGCGGAGAGCATGCACGCCTCAATCGACGCGCCGCGCAGATAATCGCCGGCGAAGGCAAGACCGTCGATGTCATGGCGCCGATCGTCGAGCCATGCGCGCAGCCGATAGTGATGCGGCGCGTACGCACACAACCCCGGATCGAAAAGATGCGCGACAACGTCGCGCCGGTCGGCCCGTTCCACGGGAACGTACTGGCGCAAGGTCGTCTCGGCGAGATCAAGCAATGCGTCGGCTTCCGGCCCGGCAAGGCTGCCCGCGCTTCGCGCACTTGCGATGACGGCGCGCGCCTTGCGGCCACTGAACGTGTAGCGTACGCGGTCGAGTCTGTCGATGCCGTAGGCGCCGGCGTTGCTCAGTGCGTTGTCCGGGCCGAACGACAGACCGCGCACGTTCGCGGAGAATATCGGCCGGCGGTAAGCGGCCACCACCACGAGCACCGGAAAATAGCGTATTTCGTCGAGCGCGGCGGCGAGTGCCGCGTCGTGCTCGCGCAGCAGATCCGCGCTCACCCCTGCCGGCGTGGCGAGCACCACATGGTCGTATTCCAGATGATCGGTTCGCCCATCGAATTGCCGCACCTGCAAACCGGAAACCCGTCCGTGACGCACCATGAGCCGCTCGACGCGGGCATTGAATCGCACCTCCAGCGGTGCGGTCGCCGCACCGATAAACGCCCCCATGCCCGCCTCGAGCTGATCATAGGTGTCGAGCCACATGCCCAGGTGAGTGCCGAAATTGCCGAGGTGAATTTCGTCGGGCTCCGCACCGTTCATTCGCACCGACATTGCCCGCACCACAGCGCGACAGAACGCCGGGCTGAAATGCGAAGCCAGCGGCGCATCGTCGGCATCTCGCGCCAGCCGGGCAAATGACGGTCCGTCCAGGAACCGATTACGCGCGTCGAGCCACACGCGCGCGCAAAGCGCGGCAAGGCGCATGGCATCCGCCGCAGGACAACCGCGCAGATACGCAAGCGTGCTGCCAAGGCGGCGCGTGCTGTCGAGCGTGACGATCTTTCCGTCGCGAATGCGCGATGTGTTAATGCCGAACGGCTCGAACGCGAAGGGTCCGAGGGCGTGCGCGAGCTTGCGAAAGCGCAGATAGTGCCGGCCGATGTTCTTGCCGCCGAGATCGATTCGGTCGCCGTCGAGCGTCGCAGTGGTGATCCGGCCACCGGGGGACCGGTGCTGCTCGATAAGCTCGACATGAAGGCCGGCGTCGCGTAGATAATGTGCAGCCGCAATGCCGGAAATGCCGCCGCCAACGACGGCGCACGTCGCAGTGGTTGCCATCAGGGATCCCCCGCATGTTCATTAGGCATGCTTTAAGTATCGTGAAATTGACACTTGAATATCACGACATCCTAAGGATAGGCGAACGCGGTTCATCGTTTGCATCCCATCGGGCGGTCACTGATAGTGCTCTACACGAGCGAGCGCAAACGTGGACGCCGCAACTCGTTGGACCCCAATCCAATCATTGGATGGCACATGACGACGGCAACGCGGGCGCGGTGTGCTGCCTCACCGAACGCGCTGCGTGGCGCGGAAAAACGAAAGGGCTGGGTTCTGTCTGACACAGAACCCAGCCCTTCGGAGCACAACACTGGACGCTACGACGTTGCCTGATCAGTCCATCGATACACTCGCTCGCCCTGCCGCACTTGGCAGGACACGCACGCCGTTCCGACAGCCGACCATACGCTATTGCACACGCACCGGTCCGTCATCGTCGTTGGCACCGCTAATGTCGGCGACACCGGCGAGCAGCGCCACGTAGTGCCGCAACGCCCGCGCACGCGCCTGCTCGTACAACTGCGCGGCGATGCGCTCAGCCACGCGTTCGTAGGGCGGCATGTGCCCCTTCACCCGGCGCTCGATCCGCACAACGTGAAAGCCGTAGCGCGTGTTGACCAGTCTCGGCACCACGCCAAGTCGGTCGCCGCAAAATAGCACCAACTCAAACTCGGGTGCGCCACTGCCACGCGCGAGCATACCTAGACTTCCGCCCGTGCGACCCGACGGGCAATCCGACATCGATTGCGCCACCGCTTCGAACGAATCGGGATTGGCGCGCACGGCATCCAGTGCCGACTGCGCCCGCTCCAAGGTCGTCGACAGCGGCACACTCGCCGACATCGCAAACAGAATATGACTCGCCTGCACCCGGTCGCCTACACGGAACTGGCCGGCGTGTTCGTGGAAGTAGGCCCGGCATTCGGCGTCGGTGGGACGATGCACTTGAACGTCCCGCGTGAACAGTGCATCGACGATAGCGTCGTCGCTCGCGGGCATCGCATCGTTCTCGTCGAATAAACGCAAGTCGAATGCGCGCTGGCGCAGCAATTCGCGGCTCACCAACGCGTGCTGTGCGGCGACCTCCGGATCGGCCTCGTCCTGATGCTGATCGATCTCATCGGCGACGCGGCGTGCGTCGATGACAATTCCGTTGACTCGCAAAGACATAACGCACTCCCGCCAAAACATTGACTGCCACCGGTCGCGCCGCTTCGCATGCCGGGGCGCGACGGTATATCGAAGTTGTAGGCGATGCGCGTCAGAAAGGCAAATGCCCGCGATGACGGTGCGGGCGGCCGTTGCGCGCCGCACACACTCGCATGCGGCGCACGAAAACACTCAGTGAGACGGACGTGTGACCACCGCCGGCGCATCGTTGGCGGTGCCGGTCGGACGACCACGCCAGTAGCCCGCGAGCAGCGAACCCGACAAGTTGTGCCAGACCGAGAAGAGCGCCCCCGGCAGTGCGGCGAGCGGCGTGAAGTAGATTTTGCCGAGTGTTGCCGCCAGGCCGGAGTTCTGCATACCGACTTCGATGGCCAACGTACGGCAGATCGATTCGTCAAAGCCCAGCAGACGACCGCCCCAGTACCCGCCCAGCAGGCCCAGACCGTTGTGCAACACGACACCGAGCATCACCAACGGCCCCACCGTGGCAATGTTGCCCTGATTCGCGCCGACGACCGCGCCGATGATGAGCACGATCGCGACCATCGAGACGAGCGGCAGATAGCCTTCGACCGCGCGCACCGCGCGACCGAAATAGCGATTGATGAGCAGGCCCGCGCCAATCGGCAGCGCCACGATCTGCAGAATCGACAGCAACATGCCCTCGACGTCGACCACGATGGAAGCGTCGACGTACAAGCGCGTGAGCAGCGGGGTCGCGAACACGCCGACGAGCGTCGACATTGCGCTGATCGTCACCGACAGGGCCACGTCGCCGCGGGCGAGATAAATCATGACGTTCGAGGCCGTGCCGCTCGCAACGCTGCCCACAAGCACCATGCCGGCCGTCAGATCGGGCGGCATGTGCAGCACGCGCGCGATCACCCAGGCAGCCAGCGGCATCACGAGATAGTGCAACACCACCCCGGCGACGATCGGCGCGGGTCGCGTGAGCACGCGCTTGAAGTCGTCGACGGTGAGCGTGACGCCCATCGCAAACATCACCACGGTCAGGAGCGCCGTGACGTGCGGCGTAACGCCGGAAAAACTGCCCGGCGAGAAATAGGCGGAAACGGACAGCAGCAGAGCCCACAACGGGAACAGCCGGGTAATACGGGCAATCATGAAATCCTCAGGGAAGGGGAATGCGGCACGTGCGCGGGTGAGCCGATGAGGCCGCCTTGCTCGCCGCCTCATCGTCCCTGCCACGCCCGGGCCACCGGGCGCAAAAGCTTAATATTTTACTTAATTTGCGCCGGATGCCCTTCCTGAGCCGTTCAGTCGCGTTTCGCCTTGCCCATCAGCAAGGCGCCGCCAGCCGCGTCGCGACGCGCCGGACGCGGCCCACGCTGTGCGAAATCGCTGCGCTCTGCGCCGCCTCCTTGCCCGCGCGAGGCAGTCTGCCCCGTGCGGCCGTCGCGACCTTGGCGCGCTGCGCCGGCCGCCGGTGTGGCCGCGCGTTGTGCATCGCCCTGACGCTTGGGCGCCT
>NZ_CABPRY010000020.1:0-33361 GCF_902459625.1 Pandoraea cepalis | reverse complement strand
GGGCCAGCGCAGGCGGCGCCACGCGCACCGTCACGCGACGCCCGCAGTCATCCGCGCCGCCGGCGCCCGCCGCCGCCGGCACGCCGGAGGACGCGCAGGTGCTGCAACTGGCCGCGCGTCGAGGCAAGCCACCGGCGGGCGGATCGGCCGGATCGACGTCGGGTGCAAACGCGAGCGATTCGGGCGAGTGGGAAGAATTTTGACGGGTCGGTAATTCGGATAGTTGAGATGGATACGCCGGCCGCAGGCCGGTCTTCACGAGGTAGAGATCGTTATGTTTAAGAATGTCACCATCCGGGCACGGCTGACGCTGGCGCTGGGACTCTTCATGGTGCTGCTGGCCGTCGGCGCCGCGGCGGGTCTCCTCTCGCTGCAACAAAGCAATGCGTCGCTGCGCGATATCTACAGGAACGACATGGCGTCGTCGCGCTCCCTCGCACAGACGACGATTTCCACCCTGTCGGCTCGCGTGACGCTCTCGCGCATCGAGTTCATTGCCGATCCGACCGAGATCAAGACGGCCATCGACCGCGTGCGTCAGAACCTCAAGGCGGCAGACGACGCGTGGGGCGCTTACGCGGCGAAGCCGATGTCCGACAGCGAAAAGCCGTTGGCCGATGCCGTGATCTCCGCCCGTGGCAAGGTGGTCAACGAGGGCATCGTGCCCGCGCTCAAGGCCATTGAGTCGGGCGATATCCCGGACTTTCACGCCAAGACGGTCATGGACGTGCCGCGCCTGTTCTCCGATTACACCAAGGCGATGGTGGCGTTGGCCGACTTGCAGAACAAGAATGCAGAGAACCGCTATCTGGCCGCCCAGGCCCGCTACACGCTGGTGATGTGGCTGGTCGGCATCGGCCTGGTCATCGGCCTGCTCGTGGGCATCATCACGCAGATCACGCTCACGCGCGCGGTCGTCGGCCCCATCGACGACGCCATCAAGCATTTCGAGAAGATCGCGGGTGGCGACCTGACGCAGCGCATCGAAGTGTGGAACGACACCGAAACCGGGCGTCTGTTCAAGGGCGTGAAGCATATGCAGGACAGCCTCGTGCGTACCGTGACGGAAGTCCGTTCGGGCACCGAGTCGATCACCTCGGCCGCGCAGCAGATTGCCGCGGGCAATACCGATCTGTCGGCACGCACCGAACAGCAGGCCGCGTCGCTCGAAGAGACCGCGTCGTCGATGGAGCAGCTCACCGCCACGGTCAAGCAGAACGCGGACAACGCGCGCCAGGCGAGCCAGCTTGCCGTGACCGCCTCGGACATCGCCGCACGCGGTGGCGAAGTGGTGGGCCGCGTGGTCGGCACGATGCAGGGCATCTCGAGCAGCTCGAACAAGATCGTCGACATCATCAGCGTGATCGACGGGATCGCCTTTCAGACCAACATTCTGGCGTTGAATGCGGCGGTGGAAGCCGCGCGCGCCGGGGAACAGGGCCGTGGCTTCGCGGTGGTGGCGGGCGAAGTGCGCACGCTGGCGCAGCGCAGTGCGGCGGCGGCGAAGGAAATCAAGGAACTGATCGAAGACTCCTCCCACAAGGTCCAGGACGGCTCCTCGCTCGTCGAGCAAGCCGGTCAGACGATGGAAGAGATCGTGCAGGCGGTCAAGCGCGTGACCGACATCATGGGCGAGATCTCGGCGGCATCGAGCGAGCAATCGGGCGGCATCGAACAGGTCAATCGCGCCGTCACGCAGATGGACGAAGTCACGCAGCAGAACGCGGCGCTCGTGGAAGAAGCGGCCGCCGCGGCCGGCTCGCTCGAAGAACAGGCCAATCGTTTGAAGACGGTCGTCTCGGTGTTCCGTCTGGACGCCAGTCAGGCGGCGTCCAGCCACACGGCGCCGACGCTCGCGGCGGCACCGGTGGCCCGTCCCGTTGCGAAGAAGGTGAAGGCGACGGCGCCCGCCGCGTCCGCACCGACGTCAGCCGTGGCCCCGAAGGCCGCGACCGCCGCACCGCGCAGACCGGCACCGGCGGCGGCTCCGGCGGCAAGCACCCGCACCGGTACGGATGACGCCAGCGGCGACTGGGAGACCTTCTGATCGCGCGCCGCGCGCGCACACTGGCAGCAATCGGCAAGACGAAAACCGTCGCGCGCATCGCGCACGCGACGCGCAGGTAGTGGAGGGTCACATCATGAAGCAATTGAGTCTCAAGGCAAAACTCTGGTCCGCGCTTGCGCTGATGTGGCTAGGTCTTTTGATTTTCGGCGGCTGGGCCGCCTGGCATGAACGCAGCACGATGGTGTCGGAGCGGCGTGCGGCGGTGCAAAGCGTCGTCACGAGTGCCGACGGTATCGTGCGCGACTACGCGGCACAAGCGGCGGCGGGCAAGATCAGCGTTGACGAAGCGAAGCAACAGGCCATGGCTCGCCTGAAGACAATGCGCTATGGCGACAGCGGCTACCTGGTCGTGTTCGACTCGAAGCCGGTCGTGCTCATGCATCCGACGCTGGCCGATCTGGTGAACAAGGACGTCTCGAACTACAAGGATTCGAACGGCAAGCTGCTGTTCGTCGAGATGGCTCGCGTCGCCAAGGAGAAGGGCTCGGGCTTCGTCGAATACCACGGTCGTGTCGCGGGCAGCGACAAGCGCCTGGAAAAGCTCTCGTTCGTGAAGTACTTCGCGCCGTGGGACTGGAGTGTGATGAGCGGCATGTACATGCAGGACGTCGACGACGCGTTCTACAGTGCGTTGATTCGCTACGGCATTGCCCTGTTGCTCATCGGCGCCATCGTAACGGCCGCCATGATCGCGATCATTCGCAACGTGCAGCGCAGCCTCGGCGGCGAGCCGGAATACGCGGCCGACATCGCCCATCGCATCGCGAGTGGCGATCTGCAAAGCCACGTGATGCTGGCGCCGGGCGACAACAGCAGCCTGCTCTATGCGATGCAACGCATGCAGCGCACGCTGGCCGAGACCATCGGGCAGATCCGCGAGGGCACCGAATCGATCACGACGGCGGCGCAGGAAATTGCGGCGGGCAACACGGATCTGTCGGCACGCACCGAACAGCAGGCCGCGTCGCTCGAAGAAACGGCGTCGTCGATGGAGCAACTCACCGCCACCGTCAAGCAGAATGCGGACAACGCGCGCCAGGCGAGCCAGCTTGCCGTGAACGCGTCGGAGATCGCGACCCGTGGCGGTCAGGTCTCCGGAAAGGTGGGCGAGACGATGGACGGCATATCGACCAGCTCGAGCAAGATCGTCGACATTATCGGTGTGATCGACGGGATCGCGTTCCAGACCAACATTCTGGCGCTGAACGCCGCCGTGGAAGCCGCCCGTGCGGGCGAGCAGGGCCGTGGCTTTGCCGTGGTGGCGGGCGAAGTGCGCACGCTGGCGCAGCGCAGTGCGGCGGCGGCGAAGGAAATCAAGGCGCTGATCGAAGAGTCGGCGCGCCGCGTGCAGGACGGTACGGCGCTCGTCGCGCAGCAGCGGCAGACCATGGGTGAGATCGTGCAGGCGGTCAAGCGCGTGACGGACATCATGGGGGAGATCTCGGCCGCATCGAACGAGCAGTCGAGCGGTATCGAGCAGGTCAACCGCGCCGTGACGCAGATGGACGAGGTGACGCAGCAGAATGCGGCGCTCGTGGAAGAGGCGGCAGCCGCGGCGGGATCGCTGGAATCGCAGGCGCACGATCTGCGCGCGGCGGTGGCGGTGTTCCAGACGAGCGGTACCGGCGTGGCCGTTCACGCGATGGGCGCGCCGCGTCGCGGGCCGGCGCCGCAACCCCTGGCTCGCGCGGCGTAGCGCGAACGATTGCCGCGGTGGCAAAGTGAGACGACATGACTGATTCGCGCACGACCTCACCTACGACACGTCGGGGCGCCGCGGGCATCGACGGCGACGTCGGCTCGCGCAGCGCGGAGTTCGCGCGCGCCAGCGGTGCCGCCCTCTCCGGCGAGCGCGACTTCGCTTTCTCGCTGACCGATTTCGGCCGCATCCGCAATCTGATCTATCAGCGCGCCGGGATCGCCCTGGCGGAGCACAAACGCGAGATGGTGTACAGCCGCATCGCGCGGCGCCTGCGCGCGCTCGGCATGACGAGCTTCACCGAATACCTCGACATGCTCGAGGCCGACACCGGCGAGACCGAATGGGAGTCGTTCACCAATGCGTTGACGACCAACCTGACGTCGTTCTTCCGCGAGTCGCATCATTTCCCGCTGCTGGCCGACTTCGTGCGTCAGCGGGCCAAACCGATCTCGATCTGGTGCTGCGCGGCGTCGACCGGCGAAGAGCCGTATTCGATTGCGATGACGCTCGTCGACACGCTCGGCACGCGGCCCAGCGCGAGCGTGCTCGCCACCGATCTCGACACGCAGGTGCTCGCGCGGGCATCGAGCGCGGTCTACAGCGGCGAGCAGACCGGCAAGCTCTCGCAAGAGCAGTTGCGCCGCCACTTCCTGCGGGGCACGGGGGCCAACGAGGGCAAGATCAAGGTGCGTCCGGAGCTGCAGCAACTGGTGACGTTCGCGCCGCTCAACCTGCTCGCGCCGTCGTGGCAAATCGGCGGGCCGTTCGACGTCATCTTCTGCCGCAATGTGATGATCTATTTCGACAAGGCCACGCAGGCGCGCATTCTCGAGCGCTTCGTGCCTTTGCTCAAGCCGGACGGCTTGCTCTTCGCCGGGCATTCCGAGAACTTCACGTACGTGAGTCAGGCGTTCCGGCTGCGCGGGCAGACGGTGTACGAGCTGGCCGGCTCGAGCGCGCGAGGGGCCTGACATGACGCAGCCACTGGCCGAGGCGCTCGCCACCAACCACTACTTCGACAATGCGTTCGACACGCAGGCGGTGAAGCTGCTGCCGTCCGAGTACTACGTCACGACCGACGACATCATGCTCGTGACGGTGCTCGGGTCGTGCGTGGCCGCGTGTGTGCGCGATACCGTCACGGGTATCGGCGGCATGAATCATTTCATGCTGCCGGACGATGGCGAGAGCGAGCGCAACCGAATACTCTCGGCGTCGATGCGCTACGGCGCTTACGCCATGGAAATGCTCATCAACGAGCTGATCAAGCTCGGCGCACGGCGCGAACGGCTCGAGGCGAAGGTCTTCGGTGGCGGCGCGGTGCTCGCGGGCATGACCACGCTGAACATCGGCGATCGCAATGCGAACTTCGTGTTGCGCTATCTGGAGATGGAGCAGATTCGCGTCACGGCGCAGGATCTTCTCGGACCGCATCCGCGCAAGGTATGCTTCTTGCCGCGCACCGGGCGGGTGATGGTCAGAAAGCTGGGCGACCGGGGCGACCCGGCCATTGCCCAGCGCGAACAGGCGTACGCGCAGCGACTGCGTGCACGCGAAGTCCGGGGTTCCGTAGAACTCTTTGCGCCACCGGCCAGAAACGCCAAGCCTCGGCCGGGGCCTGACAACCGACAAATGGAGGAGGCTTGAGCGAACCTATCAAAGTCCTGTGCGTGGACGATTCCGCACTCGTGCGCAGCCTGATGACCGAGATCATCAATGCGCAACCGGACATGACCGTTGTGGCGACCGCCCCCGACCCGATCGTGGCGCGCGACCTGATCAAGCAGCACAACCCGGACGTGCTCACGCTCGACGTCGAAATGCCGCGCATGGACGGGCTCGACTTCCTCGAGAAGCTCATGCGTTTGCGTCCGATGCCGGTGCTCATGGTGTCGTCGCTGACCGAGCGCGGCTCGGAAGTCACGCTGCGCGCGCTGGAACTCGGCGCCGTGGACTTCGTGACGAAGCCGCGCCTGGGCATTCGCGACGGCATGCTCGAGTACGGCGAGATGATTGCCGACAAGATTCGTGGCGCCGCGCGTGCCCGCGTGCGCAGCGCCCCGCCCAAGAGCGCGACGCCCGTGCCGGTCGAAGCGGCGCCGCTGCTGCGTAACCCGCTGGTGTCGACGGAGAAGCTGATCATCATCGGCGCGTCGACGGGCGGCACGGAGGCGATCCGTGAGGTGCTCGTGCCGATGCCGCCGGACGCCCCGGCGATTCTGATTACCCAGCATATGCCGGCGGGCTTCACCAAGTCGTTCGCGCAGCGCCTGAACGGCCTGTGCCGCATTACGGTGAAGGAAGCCGAGCATGGCGAGCGGGTGCTGCCGGGCCACGCGTACATCGCGCCGGGCGGCGACACCCACTTGCAGCTCTCGCGCAGCGGCGCGAACTATGTGGCCTTGCTCGACGCGGCGCCGCCGGTGAATCGACATCGTCCGTCGGTCGATGTATTGTTCCGCTCCGCGGCGGTTCACGCCGGCCGCAATGCGATCGGCGTGATTCTCACGGGCATGGGCCGCGACGGCGCGGCCGGACTCGTGGAAATGCGCCGGGCCGGCGCGTACACCTTCGCGCAGGACGAGGCGAGTTGCATCGTGTTCGGCATGCCGCGCGAGGCCATTGCGATGGGTGGGGCGGAAGAAGTGGTGCCGTTGCACGAAATGGCCCGCAAAGTGCTGCATCAGGTTGCGAAATTTGGCGATCGCACCCAGCGGGTATAGTAGGGCGCTTTTTTGGCGTTTTTTCGCCGTATGCGTCGCGTCGATTTGCGGACACACTTGGGGCACCGAGTGGTGGCGAAATCTGCCCATGAATATCGCCGGCCCCCGCGGGGCGCCGGCTGAATTGGAGTAATGATGGTAGACAAGAACTTGAAATTCCTGGTCGTCGACGATTTTCCGACGATGCGCCGGATTGTAAGAAACCTGCTCAAGGAGCTGGGCTTCTCCAATGTCGACGAGGCGGAAGACGGTGCGGCGGCGCTGGCCAAGCTGCGTGGCGGCAGCTTCGAATTCGTGGTCTCGGATTGGAACATGCCGAACATGGATGGCCTGACGATGCTTCAGCAGATCCGAGCCGATCCGAACCTCGCAAAGCTGCCGGTGCTCATGGTCACGGCCGAAGCGAAGAAGGAAAACATTATCGCGGCCGCCCAGGCCGGGGCGAGCGGGTATGTGGTCAAGCCGTTTACGGCCGCGACGCTCGATGAAAAGCTGGGCAAGATCTTCGAGAAAATGGTTAAGACAGGGGCGTGAGCGTGACCCACGAGGCGAGCACTGAATGGCCGGGTGAGCCCAACGGCGCTTACGTGACCGGCGAAGCGGACCCGTCCGCGCGCATGCTCATGCGCGTTGGGCAGCTGACGCGCATGCTGCGTGACAACCTGCGCGAACTCGGGCTGGACAAGCAACTCGAGCAGGCGGCCGAGGCGATTCCCGACGCGCGCGACCGCCTGAACTATGTCGCCACCCTGACCGAGCAGGCGGCGGTGCGGGCGCTCACGGCCATCGAGCTGGCCAAGCCCCTTCAGGATCGTCTCGAAGCGGACGCCAACGCACTCGACGAACGCTGGGCCAAGTGGTTCGACGAGCCGCTCGAACTCGACGATGCCCGCAAGCTGGTCGTGGAGACGCGCACGTATCTGCGCCGGGTACCGGACGACACGCGCGCGACCAACCACCATCTGATGGAAATCATGATGGCGCAGGACTTCCAGGATCTGACCGGGCAGGTCATCAAGAAGATCATGGATGTCGTGCAGGAGATCGAGAAGCACCTGTTGCAGACGCTGCTCGAAAACATGCCGCCCGAGAAGCGCAAGGAAGCCGAAGACTCGCTGCTCAACGGGCCGCAGGTCAAGACCGACGGCCGCACCGATATCGTGTCCGATCAAGGGCAGGTCGACGACCTGCTCGCCAGCCTCGGCTTCTGAGGATTCGCCCCGCCGGCCCGTCGACGGGCTGCCGGGGCGTCGCTTTTTGACGGCGTTTCCGACCTTTGCCGGACGCCGGCGCGAAATACCGCCCAATCCCGCCTCTATTCCCCCCTTTGTGACTTGACGGTTACGGCCATAATCGGTCGCGATAGGGTGGCTTCGTCCGCCCGCAGTGGATAAGGCATGGCTGAGGATAGCGATCTCGAAAAGACGGAACCTGCGTCTCCCCGGCGCCTTGAAAAGGCGCGCGAGGAAGGGCAGGTTGCGCGTTCGCGGGAACTGTCCACGTTCGCCTTGCTGGCGGCCGGGGTGGCCGGCCTGTGGATGACGGCTGACCGCATCTCGCAAGGCTTCGCCCAACTGATGCGCCACGGGATGCAGTTCGAGCCGGGCACCGCCCTCGACACCCACCGCATGCTCTCCTATGCCGCCCGCTCGGGCGCCGACGCGCTCATCGCCATTGCCCCGCTGCTCGGTGTGCTGGTGCTCGCGGCGATCGTCGCTCCGATGGCACTGGGCGGTTGGCTCTTCACCACCCAGTCGCTCGCGCCCAACTTCGGCCGCCTGAACCCGCTCAAGGGGCTGGGCCGCATGTTTTCCGTGCAGGGGCTGGTCGAACTCGTCAAGGCGGTGGCCAAGACGCTGCTCGTCGGCGCCGTGGCCTACTGGGCGATTGCGCGCGACCGCGACGCAGTCATGGGGCTGATGACGCAGTCGCCCCGCGCGGCCTTGCCGTATGTGGGCGAGTTGATCGCGGTGTGCTGTGCGTTCATCGTGGCATCGCTGATGCTGGTGGCGGCCATCGACGTTCCCTTCCAGCTCTGGCAGCACTACAAGAAGCTGCGCATGACCAAAGAGGAAGTGCGGCAGGAAAACAAGGAAAGCGAAGGCGATCCGCATCTCAAGGCGCACATCCGCCAGTTGCAGCGCCAGACGGCGCGCCGTCGCATGATGCAGGACGTGCCCAAGGCCGACGTGATCGTGACCAACCCGACGCACTTTGCCGTCGCGCTCGAATACAAGGAAAACATGACCGCGCCGCGCGTGCTGGCCAAGGGCACGGATCTCGTCGCGCAGCGCATCCGCGAGATGGGCGCCGAGCACCACATTCCGATTCTCGAAGCTCCGCCGCTGGCACGGGCTCTACACGCGCACGTGGATATCGGTCAGGAAATTCCAGCGACGCTTTACACGGCCGTGGCCGAAGTGCTGGCGTGGGTCTTCCAGCTTCGCCGCTGGCGCACCGAGGGGGGCGCCGCGCCCGTCACCCCGTCGGATCTGCCGGTGCCGGCCGAACTCGACGCGCCGCGGCGCGCCGGGTCGAAACGAGTGTAACGAATGAACCTCAATCCTCGCGCGAACCAGCTACTGCGCTCGTCGCAACTGCTCCTCGGCGGCAATCTGAAGTCACTCGCCGCGCCGGTGCTGATCATCATGATTCTGGGCATGATGATCCTGCCGTTGCCGCCGTTCATCCTGGATCTGCTCTTCACGTTCAATATCGCGTTGGCGGTGATGGTGCTGCTCGTGAGCATGTACACGCAAAAGCCGCTCGACTTCGCGGCGTTCCCGAGCGTGCTGCTGTTCTCCACGTTGCTGCGTCTGTCGCTGAACGTGGCGTCCACCCGCGTGGTGCTGCTCGAAGGCCATACCGGGCCGGACGCCGCCGGCAAGGTGATCGAGGCGTTCGGCCACTTCCTGGTGGGGGGTAACTACGCGGTCGGTATCGTGGTGTTCATCATCCTCGTGGTCATCAACTTCATGGTGATCACGAAGGGCGCCGGGCGCATCGCCGAAGTCGGCGCGCGCTTCACCCTCGACGCGATGCCGGGCAAGCAAATGGCCATCGACGCCGACCTGAACGCCGGACTGATCGGCGAGGAGGAGGCGCGCAAGCGTCGCTCGGTGATCGCCCAGGAAGCCGACTTCTACGGCTCGATGGACGGCGCATCGAAGTTCGTGCGCGGCGATGCGGTCGCCGGTCTGCTCATCATGATCATCAACATCGTCGGCGGGCTGATCGTCGGCGTGGCCCAGCACGGGCTGGATATCGGCATGGCGGCGAAGAACTACACGCTGCTGACCATTGGCGACGGTCTCGTCGCGCAGATCCCCGCGCTGGTGATCTCGACGGCCGCCGGTGTGGTCGTCTCGCGCGTGGCCACCGATGAAGACATCGGCCAGCAGGTCGTCTCGCAACTGTTCAGCAATCCGCGCGTGCTGGGGATCACGGCGGCGATTCTCGGTCTGATGGGCTTGATTCCGGGCATGCCGCACTTCGCCTTTCTGCTGCTGGCCTTGGGGCTGGGGGCGCTCGCTCGCTATCAGTTCCGTCGCGCCGAGGCCGAGAAGCAACAGGCCGCGCGTCCGACCCCCGTGGCGTCCAGCGCGCCGGCCGAAGTGGCCGAAGCGTCGTGGGACGACGTGGCGCTCGTCGACCCGCTCGGACTGGAAGTCGGCTATCGGCTGATTCCGCTCGTCGACCGCAATCAGGACGGCGAATTGCTCAAGCGCATCAAGGGCATCCGCAAGAAATTCGCCCAGGAAATCGGTTTTCTCGCACCGGTGGTGCACATTCGCGACAACCTGGAGCTGCGTCCGAACCAGTACCGCATCACGCTCAAGGGCGTGGTCATCGGCGAAGGCGAAGCGTATCCGGGACAACTGCTCGCCATCGATCCGGGGCAGGTCAGCGCACCACTGCAGGGCACGCCCACGCGCGATCCGGCCTTCGGCTTGCCGGCGACGTGGATCGATGTCGGTCAGCGCGATCAGGCCCAGGCGTATGGCTACACGGTGGTCGATGCCGGGACGGTGGTCGCCACCCATCTGAACCACCTGATCAATGCCCACGCGCACGAGTTGCTGGGCCGTCAGGAAGTGCAGCAGCTCATCGAGCGCATCGGCAAGGACGCGCCCAAGCTCATCGAAGATCTGGTACCGAAGACGATCGCGCTCACCACGTTGCAGAAAGTCTTGCAGAACCTGCTCGAGGAGCAGGTGCCGATTCGCGACATGCGCACGATCATCGATACGCTCGCCGAACACGGCGCGCGCGTACAGGACGCCCACGACCTCACGGCGCTGGTGCGCCTGGCGCTCGGCCGCGCGATCACGCAAAGCGTGTTCCCGGGAAGTGGCGATCTCGAGGTGGTGGGGCTCGACGCCAATCTCGAACGAATTCTTACGCAGGCGTTGTCGGCAGGCGGTGGCACGGGGCTGGAGCCGGGTCTCGCGGACACGTTGCTGCGGGAAACGCAGGCCGCCGTGGCACGTCAGGAGCGTCAGGGCCTGCCGTCGGTACTGCTGGTCCAACATCCGCTGCGTTCGCTGCTCTCGCGCTTCTTGCGCCGCAGCCTGCCGCAGCTCAAGGTTTTGTCGTATGCGGAAGTGCCTGATACACGGAATGTGAAAATGACGGCACTCATCGGAGGTCAAGGGTGAAGATTCGGAAATTCTTTGCGGGCACGTGCCGCGATGCACTGCGCCAGATTCGCGAGGAAATCGGACCCGATGCGGTCGTGTTGTCCAATCGTTCGGTCGCCAATGGCGTGGAAATCGTCGCGTTGGCGGAAGAGGATCTTGACGCGCTCGCGGGCGGCGACATGCCGACCCACCGGCCGCGTCCACGCCCGGCGGTGCCTGTCGCCCCGGTCGCTGCCGTCACTGGCGCGCCGATCGCGGCGGCCCACGATGCCGGGGCAACGAGCGCGTTTGCTCAAACCATGATGGATGAACTTCAGAGCATGCGCGGCTTGCTGGAAGAGCAGGTCGCCGGGCTGGTCTGGAACGACAAGCAACGTCGTTCCCCGGCGCAGGGCGAGATTCTGCGCACGCTGCTCGCCGCCGGGTTCTCGGCGCAACTGGGCCGGGCGCTGCTCGAACATCTGCCGGAGGGCGGCGATCTGGAGAGCGGCTTGGCATGGGTGAAGCGCGCGCTGACGCGCAATCTGCCCGTCATGCCGAACGAAGACGAACTGATGGACCGCGGTGGCGTGTATGCGCTGATGGGGCCGACCGGGGTGGGCAAGACCACCACGACGGCCAAGCTTGCGGCGCGCTGCGTGATGCGGCACGGCGCGGAGAAGCTCGCGCTGCTCACGACCGACAGCTATCGTATCGGCGGGCACGAGCAACTGCGCATTTACGGCAAGATTCTCGGCGTGACGGTGCATGCGGTAAAAGATGCCACGGACCTGCGTCTGGCGCTGACCGAATTGCGCAACAAGCACATGGTGCTGATCGACACGGTGGGCATGAGCCAGCGAGACCGTACGGTGCCGGAGCAGGTGGCGATGTTGTGCGGCGCCGAGACGCCGGTGCAGCGTCTGTTGCTGCTCAACGCCACGAGCCATGGCGATACGCTCAACGAGGTGGTACACGCCTACCGCAGCGCGAGCGCGCAAGGCGGTGGCGATCTGGCAGGGTGCATTCTCACGAAACTCGACGAATCGACCAATCTCGGGTCGGTGCTCGATACGGTGATTCGCCACCGATTGCCGGTGCATTATGTGTCCACGGGACAGCGTGTGCCGGAGAACCTGCACGTGGCCGACAAGCCGTTCCTGATCGACACCGCACTTTCCGCGCCGGTCACGGGCTCGCCGTTCGTGCCGGCCGAAGAAGACCTGCCGGCCGTGGTGCGCGGCGTCGACCCCCAATACAGCGGGCTGTTCGCGCCCGCACAACCCTCAGGCGAGGCTTGCTTTGGTTAAGCTCGTACTCGATCAAGCGGAAGGTCTGCGCCGGCTCGTGGCGCGTCACGCCACGCGCATCGTCGCGGTGGTGGGGAGTGCGCCTGAAGCGGGTCAGACGAGTGCCGCGCTGAATCTGGCCAGCGCCCTGGCGCATCACGGTCAGGATGTCGTGCTGGCCGACGAGAGCGGCCATGCGGCGCCGGCGCTCGGTCTGCCGCTGCGCGGCGACATTCACGACGTGCTGGCCGGACGCGTGTCGCCCGAGGCGATTCGCGTGCACACGCGCGACAACGTGGTGGTGGTGCCCGTGGCGCATCGGCATCCCGAACGCATTGATCCGTTGCGTGCGCTGCCGCTGTTGACGACCGGCGAGCCCGACGTCGTGGTGATCGATTGCACGCACGCCGGGGCGGTGCTCAGTCCGCTCGCGGCGCACGCGCACGATGTGCTGGTGGTACTGGGGTGCGAGCCGGCGTCGATCACGGGGGCGTATTCGTGGATCAAGCAGGCGCATTTCGAGTATGCGTTGGCGCAGTTCCGGGTGCTGGTGAATCGGGCGGAGGACGTGGAGGCGCGCGTGGTGTGCCGCAATCTGGCCACGACGGCGAGCCGTTATCTGGCGGTGTCGCTGGAGCTGGCGGGCCATGTGCCGATGGATCGGCAGGTCGTGCGCGCGCGGCAATTGACGCGCACCGTGGTCGATGCGTTCCCGATGGCGCCGGCGGCGGTGGCGTATCGGCAATTGGCGGCGCAGGTGATGCATTGGCCATTGGCTGTGCGAGAGACGGGGCTGGCCGCGCTGGGCGCCGGGGTGGGTGACATCGGCGGCGAGCGCGGCAACGACATAACGCTTGGCGTGGGCGCGGTGAGCGCACACACGGCCTGAGCGACACGGCACGCGTCGAGAGGAAGCGGAGGGAAACATGTATACCGCGAGCGGGAAGGTCGACACGAACGACACGCTGACGCAATACGCGCCGTTGGTGCGTCGTTTGGCGCTGCAACTGATGGCGAAGCTGCCGGCGAGCGTGGAATTGGAAGATCTGATTCAGGCGGGCATGCTCGGGCTGCTCGATGCGGCGAACCGGTATCAGGAGACGCAGGGCGCGCAGTTCGAAACCTACGCGAGCCAGCGCATTCGTGGTGCGATGCTCGACGAGTTGCGCGAGCTGGATTGGGCGTCGCGCGGCATTCGCAAGACGGCGCGTCAGATCGAGAAGGCGGTGCAGCGACTGGAGCAACGGTTGGGCCGGGGGCCGTCGGAGAGCGAGATCGCGGGCGAGCTGTCGATCGGTCTGGCCGAATATCAGCAGATGCTGCAGGACGTGCATGGCTGCCAGCTGGTCTATTACGAGGATTTCGATTCGGCGGACGAAGAGCCGTTTATCGACCGGATCTGTGCGAATCCGGGCGCCGATCCGCTGACGATGTTGCTCGACGAAGGCCTGCGCGGCGGCGTGATCGATGCGATCGATCGGCTGCCGGAGCGCGAGAAGTTGCTCATGAGCCTGTATTACGACCAGGGCTTGAATCTGCGCGAGATCGGCGCGGTGCTGGAAGTGAGCGAATCGCGCGTCTGCCAGTTGCATAGCCAGGCGATCTCGCGCCTGCGCACAACGTTGCGTGAGAAGGCTTGGACCTCGGCGAGTTAAGCCACACCCATTTAGCCAAGCCCTCGGACATTCGCTTCCGAGGGCTTTTTTGCGTTTGAGCGCGGCAAGACCCCATCTTTTCGGACAAATCGGCCTTGAATGAATGGTGCTATTATTGGCACCATTCTGGCGTGCCGTCCTCATCCAAACTTCTCGCCAAGATAGCTCGCGAACCTGTCAATGTGCGATTTGCCAAGTCGGTGTTTCTCTGCGACGCCTACTTTGGCGCGACGCGCCGGTCGGGCAGTCACACCCTCTTCAAAACGCCATGGCATGGGAATCCTCGCATCAATTTGCAGAATTCGGGAGGCATGGCGAAGGTTTATCAGGTGCGCCAGGTCTTGAATGCCATCTGCAAATTCGAGGGCCGAGATCATGAACATTAATCATTACACCTACCGTCTGACCTGGTCGCCGGAAGATGGTGAACACGTCGGGCTGTGTGCCGAATTCCCATCGTTGTCCTGGCTCGATGCGACGCCGGAAGGGGCGTTGGACGGTATCCGGAAGGTGGTGACGGAGGTAGTCGCCGATTTGCAGGCGAATGGGGAAACGGTGCCGGAACCACTGGCCGAGCATCGTTACAGCGGTGAATTTCGCGTGCGCATCCCGCCAACGCTACATCGCGCATTGGTCATCGAAGCGGCAGAACTGGGGGTCAGCCTGAATCGGCTGGCGAGTCTTAAGCTTGCGGCGAATTAGATCGCGTCAAGCCGTAGTCAGGCCGTAACGCTGCCGCCGCTCGATCGCGGGGCGGTGCGGCCATCGGGGCCGTAGAGCGGGGCGTTCTGTTGCGGACCGTACAACACGTTCAACGCCTGCTGCGTGTAGGTCAGACGTGTGCGAATCAGCACGCCATTCGTTTCATTGGCACGCTTGGCTTCGATCGCTGCATCCAGCAGCGCCTTCCACGCGGCGTCGATGCCGGTGTCGGCAGCGGCCGCCGCCGTGGCGCCCGACTCGTCCGGACGATAGCCCAAGGCTTCCAGCTCGGTGTCGCGTTCGCGCCCAAGGGCCGCGAGGTCGGTCACGGCTTGCGTCTTGCGCTCGGTCAACTCCGGCAGCGCGTCGAGCATGCCATTGACCAATGCCTGCTGTTCCTCGAGAAGCAGCGTCGAAAACGCGCGAATGGCGTTCGTTTCGGCGGCGAGAGTTTTCAGCAGGGCGTCAGTGGTCATGACTTCGATTGCGTGGAAAGCAGATCGCGCGCGGTCGCAATGAGGCCGTCCGCAATCTTGCTGGGATCAATGACGAGCTTTCCTTCGGAGATGGCCTGCTTGATCGCGGCCACCTTGGCCACGTCAATATCGGCAGATCCCGTCTTCGCCAGCGCGGCCTGTAAGGCGCGCATCTCCGACGACAGCGCGCTCGCGCTCACGTTCGCGCCGCTGCCCGTGCTGGCGACAGACGCGTTCGTGCCTTCGGCGCTCGCCGTGGCGGCAGTCGTCCGGTCGGTCGGCGCCTTGCCCGGACCGACACCAGTCAACGGATTGGCGGGTGGTTCGATTTTCATATGCTTTCCCCTGAAACCTGCCTGTGTAACGGCATCGCCGGGCGCAACTTTAGGTAAGTTACATCCTGTTACCCGATCCTGCGACCGACCGATTTCAGTGAATTCTAACCCGTAGTGAGTGTTAGCTTACAGGGCAACTTCCACTTCAACGCTCCCATTCTTGCCGGTCTTGACGGTCCCACTGACGAGCTGACCGGCGCGGGTGCGCACCTGAACGGGATCGCCGGCGCTGGCACGCGACAGCACCTGTCCTTCGGTACTCACCTCGAAGCCCGAGCCGCGCGAGACGACGCGCACGGTTTGTCCCTGCTGGACGGCGATCGCGCTGCGCAGCAGATCCGAACGGATCGGCAGGCCAGACGTGATCCGGTTCACCGCCACCGTGCCGATGATCTGACCGGCATCGGTCGCCACTGTGCGCGGCAGCAAGGTGAGATCGCCCTGACGCGGTGACAGATCGTTCGGCCCGATGGCTTCGCCCGGGTTGATCTGACGCGCGGCAACGAAATACGTGGCGGTGATGCTCACGCGGGCCTGAAGGTAGAGCGTCCAGGGACGCTCGCCCGCGCAGCGCACGCCGACGGTCGTCGACCCCCACAGGCGCGCGCCCGGCGGCAGAAAGGGTTCGAGGGCGGCGCAGGCCGGCATCCGATTTGAAACGGCGTCACCCACCGTCAAGCTCACACGTCCCGGCAACCCTGTCGTCTGCTCGCGCAGGAAACGTTCGGCCGTCTGACGGATGACTTCGGTGTTCTGGAACTGGGACTGAACGGCGGCGCCGGCGGCCTCGGGGACTTGCGCCGCGGCCGCCACCCCGACATTCGAATTGGCATTCGCCGTTGTGACCGTCGCCGCCACATTCCGGGCCGCGTTCGACACATTCGACACGATACCGCCCGCTGCGGCATTGTTGCCGGGAATGACCACGGCGCCGGGGCCGAGTGTGTTGCCCAGATGCTGCGCGGCCGGGTCGGTGGCGACACCTGCGGCAGGCGAGGCGGCCCGCGCAAGACCCGGCACAGCGAGACTCGTCAGACTCAGGGCGACGGCGAGCAGGCCGGATCGCACGCACGTGCGAACGCCCTGCCGCAGCGCGCTGCGCGCGCGGGGGGCACTGGCGAGACCGCCGCCGAATTTGCCTGCCATGCTCACTCTCCTTCGTACGCGGCACCCGAGCGGTGTGCCGGGTGGCTGGCGCACGCCCTGCGCCGCGCCGTGAAGCCGACGGCACCGGGCAGCGTTCCGATGCCTGGGGGGCGAACCCCGCCCGATGCCGTCAGGAAGCCATTCTAGAGATGTCGCCAACCGGGGCATGGCCCGAAATGGCGGTCAATGTCCTGCCTATTCCCCCGATTGAATCCCGAGGGGTACGCATACGATGCAAAGCATGCCAAAAGGTCCGCGCTTTTTCCGGACCCCGGCAGGACATGCCGTCTGCGAACCGCTGCGAGACCCGCCATCAGTGCTGAGCGGACGTCCCCTGGTGACGAGACGGCCAGGCTTCTTGTGCACTACCCGCATCAAGGCAAGCATCGGGCGAGACGAGATCATGGACAAACTGGACGCGGCATTGCGATTTTCTCAGCAGGCGCTGGCCATGCGCGCCTACCGCCAGGAGGTGATCTCGTCGAACATCGCCAACGCGGACACGCCGGGATACAAGGCGCGCGATGTCGATTTCAACAACGCGTTGAACCAGGCGGTCGAGCGCGGCGCACAGCAACAACTGGCGGCCGAATCGAGTGTTTCGCTCTCGCGCACCTCGTCGCGCCACATCGCCGGGCGCGGCGTGAGCATGGCCCCGCCGATGGGCGGTCCTGAGCTGCTGTATCGCGTGCCGTACCAACAAAGTATCGACGGCAACACCGTCGAACTCGATGCCGAGCGTGTGAACTTCGCCGACAACGCCGTGCATTACCAAACGGGCCTCACGGTCCTGTCCAGCCAGATCAAGACGATGCTGGCCGCCATTACAAGTCAAGGGTAAGCGCCATGCCGCTGATGAGCATCTTCGATGTCGCCGGATCGGCCATGACTGCGCAGTCGCAGCGCATGAACGTGACGGCGAGCAATCTCGCCAACGCCGAGTCGGTGACGGGGCCGGACGGTCAGCCGTATCGCGCCAAGCAGGTCGTGTTCCAGGTCAACCCGGTCGAGGGCAGCAACGTCGGCGGCGTGAAAGTGGCCGGCGTGGTCGAGGATTCGTCGCCGCTCAAGACGGTGTACGACCCGAAAAACCCAGCGGCCAATGCCCAGGGCTACGTCACCATGCCCAACGTGAATCCGGTGGAGGAGATGGTCAACATGATCTCCGCTTCCCGCTCTTATCAGGCCAACGTCGAGGCGCTCAACACCGCCAAGACGCTGATGCTCAAAACCCTCACGGTCGGCCAGTAAGGGGCCGCGCGGAGACCAGAAGATGGCAAGTATCAATACGTCGAACGCCGCGAACTTATCCCAGACGTTCCTCGACTCGATCAACGGCACCGCCAGCAGCAGCTCCAGTTCGTCCGCCGGGAGCGCAAACGACCTGCAAGGCAGTTTCCTGAAGCTGCTCGTTGCGCAGATGAACAATCAGGATCCGCTCAATCCGATGGACAACTCGCAGGTGACTTCGCAGCTCGCGCAGATCAGCACGGTCTCGGGCATCACCCAGTTGAATACCACGCTCTCTTCGGTGACCTCGCAGCTCAACTCGACGCAAAGCCTGCAAGCCTCGGCGCTCGTGGGCAAGGGCGTGCTGATTCCGGGCAGCAGCGTCGGGGTAGGCAGCACCACGGCCACGGACGGCACGGTCACGAAGACCGCCACCCCGTTCGGCTTCGAACTGCCGAGCGACGCCGACACGGTGACGATCCAGATCAAGGACAGCACGGGCAAGGTCGTACGCACGGTCAACGCGGGCGCGCTCGACGCTGGCGTGCAGGCCCTTACGTGGGACGCCAAGGACGACGCGGGCACCGCCGTGGCTGATGGCAAGTACACGGTCGCGGTGACTGCCGCGGCTAACGGCAAGGCCGTGACGCCGACGCTGCTCTCGTACGCGCAGGTGCAAAGCGTGGTGGCCAGCACGACCGGCGCGCCGCTGCTCAACGTGGGGACGGGCTCGAACGTCAAGCTCTCCGATGTGCGCGAAATCCTGTAACTGGCCCCATCGACCCCGCACGGCTTAAGCCTTTAACCGTTTCCATTGCGACAGACGTCGTCGACCACCGAATTTCAGGAGTATCCACATGGCCTTTTCGACCGGACTGAGCGGCCTGAACGCCGCCTCCAAAGACCTGGACGTCATCGGCAACAACGTTGCCAACGCGGCCACCGTCGGTTTCAAGCAGGGTGAGGCACAATTTGCCGACATCTACGCCAACTCGCTGTACGGCGCGGGCAACAACACGGTGGGCATCGGCACGCGTGTGGCGGGCATTGCCCAGCAGTTCACGCAGGGCGACATCACCGTCACGAATCGTCAGCTCGATCTGGCCGTGTCGGGTAACGGCTTCTTCCGCATGTCGAACAATGGCGCCATTGCCTACACGCGCAACGGTCAGTTTTCACTCGACAAGAACGGCTACATCGTCGACACGAACGGCGACCGCTTGACCGGCTATCTGGCCGGCCCGACCGGCATCATCAACAGCGTCTCGCCGGTCGATCTGCGCATCCCGACGGGCGACCTGTCGCCGACGGCCACATCCAAGATCACCGCTCAGTTCAACCTCGACTCGCGCAGCGCGGTCAATACGACGGCGTTCTCGATTACCGACCCGAACTCATACACGAACGCCACGTCGCTCAAGGTCTACGACTCGCTGGGCAATTCCCACGACGTGAACCTGTACTTCGTGAAGTCGAGCGTGAACGCCGTGACCAACAATGCCACGTGGTCGGTGTACGCCTCGACCGACGGCACGACCCAGGTGGGTGCCGGTCCGATCGGCACGCTGACGTTCAACTCGGCCGGCAGCCTCGTGTCGCAGACCGACTCGACCGGCGCCGCCGTGACGGGCCCGATCACGCTGCCGACGATCAACTACGGTAACGGTGCGTCGAGCGCCAGCATGACGCTCGACATGTCGGGCACCACGCAATACGGAAACACCTACTCGCCGAACAACCTGACGCAGAACGGCTATACGTCGGGCCGACTGACCGGGTTCACGTTCAGCGCCGACGGCACGATCGTCGGCACGTACTCGAACACCCAGTCGATGGCGCTGGGACAGGTGGCGTTGGCGAACTTCAACAACGTGCAGGGGCTGATCCCGCAGGGCAACAACCTCTGGCAAGAGTCGGCCGCGTCGGGCATTCCGATCGTCGGCGTGCCGGGCGGCACGAACCTCGGCAAGCTGCAGTCGGGCGCCGTCGAAGCGTCGAACGTCGACCTGACGGCAGAACTGGTTCACATGATCACCGCGCAGCGCAACTACCAGGCCAGCGCGCAGACGATCAAGACGGAAGACCAGTTGATGCAGACCATGGTCAACCTGTAAGGCGGATCCGAGGACATGCATAACTTGCACGGGGGCCGTCGATGGATCGTCTGATCTATATCGCCATGACCGGCGCGAAGCAGGCGATGGAGCAGCAGTCGACCACCGCCAACAATCTCGCGAACGTCTCGACGCCGGGTTTTCGCGCCCAGCTCGCGGCGTTTCGTCAGGCGCCGGTGCGCGCGCCAGACGGCACGACCGGCACGCGGACCTTTGTCGCCACGTCCACGCCGGGTACCGACTTCACGCCCGGCGCGATGCAGCAAACGGGCCGCCCGCTCGACGTGGCCATCCAGGGTCAGGGCTGGCTCGCCGTGCGCGATGCGCAGGGCCGCGAAGCCTACACGCGCGGCGGCAACCTCGAGATGACGGCCGACGGGCAACTCACGCTGCACGGGCTGCCGGTCATGACCGACGCCGGGCCGGCCGCCGTGCCGCCGGGCGCGGCGGTGAGCATCGGCACCGACGGCACGATCTCGGCGCTGGGGCAGGGCGATCCGCCCAACTCCATTGCCGTGATGGGCCAACTGAAGTTGGTCAATCCGCCCGAGAACAATCTGGTGCGAGGCGACGACGGGCTGTTCCGCACGGCGAACAACGCGCCGGCGCAGGTCGATCCGAACGTCGTCGTCGTGGCGGGAGCGATCGAGAACAGCAACGTCAATCCGGTCACTGGCCTGGTGAACATGATTTCGCAGTCGCGGGCCTTCGAGATGCAGATGAAGATGCTGCAGACGGCCGACACCAACGAACAATCCGCCAACCAGTTGCTGAACTTCAGCTAACGGCCGTGTGGCGCGCCGGATCCGAGGGGACCCGCGCGCCGCGACCGTACACGGGGAGAAACACCACATGATCCGTTCGCTCTACATCGCTGCTACCGGCATGAACGCCCAGCAGACGAACATGGACGTGATTTCGAACAACCTCGCCAACACCAGCACGAACGGCTTCAAGAAGGGCCGTGCGGTGTTCGAGGATCTGCTGTACCAGACGCTGCGCCAGCCCGGCGCCCAGTCGTCGCAGCAGACCTTGCTGCCTTCGGGCCTGCAACTGGGCACGGGTGTGCGCCCGGCCGCGACCGAGCGCATCTTCACGCAGGGCAACCTGACGCAGACGAGCAACGCCAAGGACGTCGCCATCAACGGCGACGGTTTCTTCCAGGTGCTCATGCCGGACGGCACGACCGCCTACACGCGCGACGGCTCGTTCCAGGTCGACAACAACGGCCAGCTCGTGACGGCGTCGGGCTATCCGGTGCAGCCGGCCATCACGATTCCGGCGAACGCGCTCTCGCTGACCATCGCGCGCGACGGTACGGTCTCGGTCACGCAGCCGGGCAACACGGCCAACGTGCAGATCGGTACGTTCCAGCTCGCCACGTTCATCAACAACGCCGGTTTGCAAAGCCTGGGCGAGAACCTGTACGCCGAGACGGCCGCCTCCGGCGCGCCGAACGTCGCACAGCCGGGCACCAACGGCGCGGGTGTGCTCAACCAGAACTACGTCGAAACGTCGAACGTGAACGTGGTCGAAGAGCTGGTGAACATGATTCAGGCGCAGCGCGCCTATGAAATCAATTCGAAGGCGGTCACGGCATCCGACCAGATGCTGCAGCGCCTGACGCAGATGTAAGCGGTGCGCCGCAGAAAGCCCCAAAGAATGAACGTCGAAATGTCAGCTCAAACGACCGTTAAGCATCGCGGCGCAGGCCTCGCCCGGTTTCTGGCGCTGGCGGCCGTCGCCGCGTTGAGCGGTCTGGCGGGCTGCGCTTACATCCCACAGGAACCGGTGGTGAACGGGCCGACGACCACGCGCCCGCCGCCCCCGCCGATGTCGGCCGATCCTGAAGGGTCGATCTACCGCCCGCTTTACTCGAACCGTCCGCTGTTCGAAGACCGTCGTCCGCGCAACGTCGGCGACATTCTCACGATCGTCATCAACGAAAACACGGCGGCGAGCAAGAACTCGGCGGCCAACACCACCCGCGCGGGCAGCGGTTCGCTCACGCTCACCCAGGTGCCGGGGGTGGTCGGTGGCGTGCTCAACAATCAGGGCCTGAACGCGAGCGGTGGCAACAAGTTCGACGCCAAGGGCGCGGCCAATGCGAACAACGTGTTCTCGGGCCAGATCACCGTGACCGTGATGGAAGTGCTTTCGAACGGCAACCTGGCGGTGGCCGGCGAGAAGCAGATCGCGATCAACCAGGGCACGGAGTACATCAAGTTCTCGGGCGTGGTCAGCCCACAGACGATCTCGGGCGCGAATACCGTGCCTTCGACGCAGGTGGCCGATGCGCGCATCGAATACCGTGGCAAGGGCTACATCAACGAAGCCGAAACCATGGGCTGGCTGCAGCGCTTCTTCCTTAATATTTCGCCATTCTGATGTCGATCATGCCGTCCCCGTCGCGCCGCGCGCCGTCCTTGCGCCACCTTCGCCAGGGCCTTCACCGCTTTGTCACCACGCTGGTCGTGGCGGGCGCGGCCGCCATGCTGCTGTGTCCGGGCGTGGCTCGCGCCGAACGTCTCAAGGAGCTGGCCTCGATTCAGGGCGTGCGCGACAACCAGCTGATCGGCTACGGTCTGGTCGCGGGCCTCGACAATTCAGGCGACCAGACCACGCAAACCCCGTTTACCGTGCAGAGCATGACCAACATGCTCTCGCAGTTGGGCATTACCGTCGCGCCAGGCACCAACATGCAGTTGAAGAACGTGGCCGCGGTGATGGTGACGGCCACGCTGCCCGCGTTCACGCGTCCCGGGCAGGCCATCGACGTGGTGGTCTCCTCGATGGGCAATGCCAAGAGCCTGCGGGGTGGCACGTTGCTCATGACCCCCCTCAAGGGGCCGGACGGGCAGGTCTACGCGCTGGCGCAGGGCAACCTGCTCGTGGGCGGCGCGGGCGCGTCGGCCAATGGGTCGAGCGTGACGGTCAACCAGTTGGCCTCGGGCCGGATTCCGAGCGGCGCCATCGTCGAGCGCGCCGTGCCGACCGCGATGGGCGGTCAACAGGGCACGGTGCAGATGGAATTGAACGTGACCGATTTCTCGACCGCGCAACGCGTGGTCGATGCCGTGAACCGCCGCTTCGGCTACGGCACCGCGCAGGCGCTGGACGGCCGCGTGATTCTGTTGCGCACGCCGAGCGATCCGTCGGGCCGTGTGCAGTTCCTCGCCCAGCTCGAAAGTGTGGACGTGCACCCCGACAACACGGCCGCGCGCGTGATCATCAACGCGCGCACCGGTTCCGTCGTGATGAACCAGAACGTGACGATCCAGCAGTGCGCGATCGCCCACGGCAATCTGTCGGTCGTCATCGACACGCAAAACAACGTGAGCCAGCCCGCGCCATTCTCGGGCGGTCAGACGGTGGTGGCGCCGAATTCGCAAATCTCCGTTCAACAGGAGAACAACGCGCTCAGGATGCTCAAGGCGGGCGCGAACCTGGCCGACGTCGTCAAGGCGCTCAACTCGCTCGGCGCAACCCCGGCCGACCTGATGTCGATTCTGCAGGCCATGAAGGCCGCGGGCGCGCTGCGCGCCGATCTGGAGATCATCTGATATGGCCGACGGCTCTCGACTCACGGGCGCGGGCAATGCCTTGCCCGACCTGACGCAACGCGCCACTTACGACATGCAGGGCCTCTCGGCCTTGCGTGCGGCCGCGCACCAGCAAACGCCGCAGGCCACGCAGCAGGCGGCCAAGCAGTTCGAGGCCGTGTTCACGCAGATGATGATGAAGAGCATGCGCGACGCCACGATGTCCGGCGGCCTGCTCGGCAGCGATCAGGAAAAGATGTTCACCGGCATGCTCGACAGCCAGCTCGCGCAGCAGCTCACGTCGAACAAGGGCATCGGCTTGGCCGACCTGATGCTCAAGCAGCTTGCCCAGACCGGCACCACGCTGCCACCTGCGGCGATGGGGCGCCAGCAGCCGTTGCAGGGCCGCGCCTACAACGCCGCGGATGCCATCGGCGTGGCCGAAGGGGCTCCCGCCGCTGCGGGCGATTTCGTCGAGCGCATGGCCACGGCCGCCCAGAGCGCCAGCGCCAGCAGCGGTATTCCGGCGCGCTTCATGCTCGGCCAGGCGGCGCTCGAATCCGGCTGGGGCAAGCGCGAGATCCGTCGCAGCGACGGCAGCACGAGCTTCAACGTCTTCGGCATCAAGGCGGGCAAGCACTGGACCGGTCCGACGGTGGAGGTCGCCACGACCGAGTATGTGAACGGCCAGCCGCGCAAGGTGATGGCCAAGTTCCGCGCCTATCGCTCGTATGACGAGGCGTTCGCCGACTACGCCAACCTGATTTCGAACAATCCGCGCTACGCGTCGGTCGTGGCGAGCGCCAACGACGCCGCGAGCTTCGCCACCAATCTTCAGCGCGCGGGCTATGCGACCGATCCGCAGTACGCCAGCAAGCTGATGAAGATCATGAAGCACTTCGCCTGACCGGCGCGGGCGTCGACGGGACATCCTCGGGCGCGTCGGCCTCAATTTTGCCGGCGGGCTGCCGTAAACACATGGGTAACGGTGCGCGAACGGGCTTTCCGCCGTGGGGCGCACCCTCCATTCAAGCCGCGAGATCATGAGCCTAATCAATATTGGCATGAGCGGGCTGAACGCCTCCCAGTTCGCCCTGAACACCACCGGCAACAACATCTCCAACTCGGGGACGGCCGGATACAACCGCCAGGTTGTCGACTACACTCAGGCGGACAGCCAGTTCGCCGGTGTGGGCTACATCGGCCAGGGCGTGCTGGTGAGCGATGTGTCGCGCGTGTACGACCAGTTCCTGTCGAACCAGGTCAACCAGGCGCAGACGCAGTACAGCCAGCTCAACACCTACTACCAGCAGATCTCGCAGATCAACAATGCGCTGGGTAGCTCCACGACCGGCCTGTCGGCCTCGATGTCCACGTTCTTCACGAACCTGCAGACGATCGTGACCGCGCCGAACAACTCGGCCACGCGGGCGACGGTGATTTCGTCGGCGCAGACCCTCACGAGCATGTTCCAGTCGCTCTCGGGCACGCTGTCGTCGCTGCGCACCGCCGTGAACGGCAACATCACCCAGGCGACCACGCAGATCAACACCTACGCCAAGCAGATCGCCAGCCTTAACGACGCGATTCTGCAGGCGCAGGGCAATGGCACCCATACGATGCCGAACGACTTGCTCGACCAGCGCGATCAGGCCGTCGCAAGCCTGAACGCCATCGTGCAGACGAACGTCGTCAAGGACACCAACGGGTCGTACAACGTCTTCGTCGGCAATGGCCAGTCGCTGGTATCGGGCAACTCGGCCTATCAGATGACGACGGTGCCTTCGACCAGCGATCCGTCGCAAATGACCGTGGCCTACGTCTCCGGCAACGGCACGAAGGTCGCGATTCCGGAGTCGTCGATCAGCGGCGGCTCGCTCGCCGGCCTGTTGTCGTTCCGCAGCGGCGCGCTCACGCAGGCGCAAAACTCGCTCGGCCAGATCGCCATGTCGCTGGCCGGCACGTTCAACGCGCAGAACCAGTTGGGGATGGATCTTTACGGTCAGATGGGCGGCAACTTCTTCACGGTGCCCAATCCGACGATCATCGCGAATACCGGCAATTCGAACGCGGCCACGCTCAACGCCAGCATCACCGACGCCTCGAAGGTGACCGCGAGCGACTACTCGGTGAGCTTCGACGGCACCACCTATACACTCACGCGCCAGAGCGACGGTGCCAAGTGGACGGCGGGGGCGCCCGCCACGCCGAGCACCCCGCTGAACTTTCAGGACACCAGCGGCGCGGCATTCGGCGACGGCTTCTCGGTCACCACCTCCGGTATGGTCGCCGGCGACAGCTTCGCGATCCAGCCCACGCGCAACGCCGCGCAGAACATCGGTGTGTCCATCACCGATCCGGGCAAGATCGCCCTGGCCGCGCCGATCCTCGCTTCGACCCCCAGCACCAATAGCGGCTCGCTCAAAGTCGATCAGGGCAGCGTGGACGCCAACTATCTGTCGAACGTGCTGAGCGCACCGGTCAACTTCACGTTCACCAAGGACCCTGTGACCGGCGCACTGACGCTCGTCGCCCCGTCGCCGATGACGGTTTCGGTCAACGGCGTGACGACCTCGTATGCCGCCGGCGCCACCGTGCCGTACAACGCCGCCACGGGGGCGAAGATCACGATGAGCGGCATGACGGTCAACCTGAGCGGCACGCCGTCCAATGGCGACACGTTTACCATTTCGCCGAATACGTCTGGCGCGGTGACCGACAACCGCAATGGTCTGGCGCTGTCGGCGCTGCAGAACGACACGACCAAGGTGGGGGGCGCGCAGAGCTATGCGACCGCCTACGCGAGCCTGGTCTCGTTTGTCGGCTCGACCACGAATACGTACAAGTCGACCAGCGCGGCGCAGCAGACACTGTTGCAACAGACGCAGACGGCACAGCAGTCCAACTCTGGCGTGAACCTCGACGAAGAAGCGGCGAACCTGATCAAGTACCAACAGCTCTACCAGGCCAATTCGAAGGTGATTCAGACCGCGTCGACGTTGTTCAGCACCATCCTCCAGATCGTCAATTAAGCGCAGGGGCATCGCGATGCGGATCAGCACCAACATGATTTACGATCAGGGGATGCGCTCGATGAGCCAGAACACCTCCGATCTGCTCAACGTTCAGGCGCAACTCTCGTCGGGCAAGCGCGTGACCACGCCGAGCGACGACCCGATTGCCTCGGCGCAGGCGGTGGCCGTGTCGCAGGACAACGCCATGAACACGCAGTACGCGGCGAACCGCCAGTCCGCGAACACTCAGTTGCAGCTCGAGGACTCGACCTTCGGCAGCGTCATCAACGCGTTGCAGCACGTGATGTCGCAAGTCGTGTCGGCGGGCGACGCCTCGCTCAACGACAAGGACCGATCGACCATCGCGAGCGACCTGCAATCGAGCTTTCAGCAATTGCTCTCGCTGGCGAACACCACCGATGCCAACGGCCAGTATCTGTTCTCAGGCTTCAAGGGCAACACCGCGGCGTACATGACATCGGCCACGGGGGCGTCATACACGGGCGACTCCGGCGTGCGCTACGTGCAGGTGAGTCCGAACCGTCAGATCGCAATCAACGACGTGGGATCGAGCGTCTTCGAAAGTGTGCAGGGCGGTACGTCGGGCACGCTGATCAGCGGAAACGCCGCCAATCAGGGCACCGCCACGTATTCCACTGTCTCCACGACCAACGTGGCGGCCGCGGGCGCGAACCATCAATATCAGATCAGCTTCGCGATTGACAACACGACCACGCCGCCCACGACCAACTACACGGTCAAGGATCAGACGGATACGACCGTGCCGGACGTGACGGGCGTCTACACCGCCGGCCAGCCGATCTCGTTCGGCGGCAAGGCGGTGACGTTCTCCGGCGCGCCGGCCACGGGCGACACGTACACCGTGCAACCGGCCACCATGGGCAGCACGAACATGTTCGACAACCTGCAGGCGCTGATCAACACGCTCAAGACGCCGGTCAGCAGCACGAACGGCACGGGCCAGGCGAACCTGGACAACGCGCTGACCACGTTCGGCCAGATGTTCAGCAACACGTACGACAACGTCACGACGATTCGCACGACCACGGGCTCCCGCATGAACGAACTCTCGGCGCTCAACAACATCGGCGACACCAATTCGCTGAATTATCAGTCGCAGTTGGGCGATCTGCTCGACGTGGACTGGAACTCGTCGGTAACCAAGTTCTCGCAGTTGCAGGCCGCGTTGCAGGCATCGCAGCAGAGCTTCCTGCAGACGCAGAAGCTCTCGCTGTTCAGTCTGCTCTGAGCGGTTGCGCGGGACATTGCCCGCGCCGCACAAGTCAGGACCGCAGGAAAGACATTGGGCCGCCCGGGATTGCCGGGCGGCCCAATGTCATTTGGGGGGCGTTGCGACGTCGCTCGCGCGCGGTGTTCAGGGTTTCGGGACGAAGGCCGCGGTCGTGCGGATCATCATGTCGATGCCGATGGCGATGAAGTGGTCCATCACCGGCGCAATGCGCGGCATCATCAACTCGATCACCACCAGCCCCACGCCCAGCGTGAGCGGAAAGCCGACGGCGAAGATGTTGAGCTGCGGCGCCGCGCGATTCAGAATGCCCAGCGCCAGGTTGCAGATGAGCAGCGCGGCCACGAGCGGCAGCGAGAGCATGAGCGCGAGCATGAAGAGCTGGCCGCCCAGCATGGCGAGATAGTGCCAGCCCACGCTGGAGAGCGGTACGGCGGAAACCGGCAATACCGTGAAGCTCTGCACCAGCGTGGCGAACATCACCAGATGCCCATTGGTGGCGAGGAACACGAGCATGGCCACGACATTGAGCAGCATGCCGAGCACGGCGGTGCTGCCGTCGCTGTTCGGCGTGAGCAGCGTGGCGAACGACAGCCCCATCTGCAAGCCGACGAAGTCGCCCGCCATGCTGATGGCGGAGAACACGATCTGCATGCACCACCCCAGCGCCGCGCCGATCATCACCTGCTGCACGAGAATCCAGAGTCCCTCCCACGAGAACGGCGAGGCGGCGGGCATGGGGCCGAGCACCGGGGAGAGCGCCAGCGAGACAATGCCCGCGAGGCCGATCTTGACCGTGCCGGGCACGGCGGCGTCGCCGAACAGGGGGGCGCTCATCGAGAGCGCCAGCAGGCGCACGAATGGAAACAGGAACGCCGCAATGACGCCCGAGAGTTGTTCGTAAGTGAAGCTGATCAACGCGGGCGCGGCTTACCCGACGAGGCCGGGAATGCCGGTGAGCAACTGGCGCATGTAGTCGACCATCAGGTTGAGCATCCAGGGGCCGGCGATCACCAGGGTGGCGAACACGGCCAGCAGCTTCGGAATGAACGACAGCGTCATTTCATTGATCTGCGTGGCGGCCTGGAACAGGCTCACGAGCAGACCCGAGACGAGCGCGACGAGCAGCAGCGGCGCGGCGAGCAGCAGGGTGACCTGCATTGCCTGATGGGCCAGCGCCATGACGGTTTCCGGAGTCATCTCGCGTTCCTGCGCTACATGGTGAAGCTCTGGGCGAGCGAGCCCAGCAGCAGTTGCCAGCCATCGACCACCACGAACAGCATCAGCTTGAACGGCAGCGATACCGTGGAGGGCGACACCATCATCATGCCCATCGACATCAACACGCTCGCGACCACCAGGTCGATGATCAGGAACGGGATGAAGATCGTGAAACCGATCTGAAAGGCCGTCTTCAGTTCGCTTGTGGCGAAGGCGGGTACGAGAATGCGCATCGGCACGTCTTCGGGGCCGTTCATCGGCGGGGTCTTGGCGAGCTTGGCGAAGAGTGCGAGGTCGGCTTCACGCGTCTGCTTGAGCATGAACGCGTGGAACGGTTTGGCGCCGGTGTCGATGGCCTGCTCGAAGCTGATCTTGTTCGCGGCGAACGGCTGGTAGGCGTCGGTGTAAGCCTTGTCGAACACCGGCGACATGACGAAGAAGGTCAGAAACAGCGCCAGGCCGATCAGAATCTGGTTCGGCGGCGACGTGGTGACGCCGATGGCATGGCGCAGCAGCGAGAGCACGATGATGATGCGCGTGAAGGCGGTCATCATCAGCAGCATCGCGGGCAGGAAGCCCAGCGATGTGAGCAGCAACATCGTCTGCACGGACAGCGAGTAGGTCTGTCCGCCGCCGGGCGCCGGGGTCGTGGTGAACGCGGGCAGCGTGGCCTGTGCCAGGGCGGTGCCCGGCAGGGCGAGGCAGGCGAGCGCCAGTCCCAGCGTGATGCCGAGTGCCCAACCCGCTTGGCGAGGCGATGGCCCGGTCAACCGCAAACCGCGCGCCATCAGGAATCCTTTTTCATCGTTTCGCGCAATTTTTGCGCAAACGCTTGTGCGGCGCGGTTGGCCTGCGCGCCCGGATGGGCAACGGTGGGCGCGGCGGGCATATCGGCGACACGATCCGCATCGATCACATGCAGGCTGCGCACCTGACCGGGCGCAACCCCCAGCACGATCCAGTCGCCCGCGACCTCGACCACGACCACGCGTTCACGCTGGCCCACGGCGGCGCTGCCGACCACGCGCACGTTGCCGCCCCCCAGCGGGCGTTGCAGCCCGAAACGCTTGGCAAGCCAGGCCAACCCGAAGAGCAGCGCCAGCACCAGCACGAGGCCCAGCCCCGTTTGCACGATGCCCGCGCCGCCAAGGCTCGGTACGGCCGCGGCCTGCGAGGCCGTGCCCTGGGCGTGCGCCGTGGCGATCGTCAGGCAGGCCAACAGGGCGGCCGCTGCCGCGGCACGCCCCACGGGGGTGCCGCGGACTTTTGTTGCATTCATCGGTTGAGCTTTCGGATGCGTTCGGATGGCGTGATGATATCAGTCAGGCGAATGCCGAACTTGTCGTTCACGACCACGACTTCGCCCTGGGCGATGAGGCAACCGTTGACCAGCACGTCCATCGGCTCACCGGCCATGCCGTCGAGTTCCACCACGGAGCCCTGCGCCAGTTGCAGCAGGTTCTTGATGGCGATCTTCGTGCGGCCCAGCTCCACGGTCATCTGGACTGGGATGTCGAGAATCAGGTCGATGTCGTTGTGCGTCGCGTTCGGCGGATTGCCGGCGGTGGCCGCCAGGGGCTGAAACACGGGGGCGGCGGCCGGTGGTGCCGCGGCTTCGGTCGCCGTCTGCTCCGCCATGGCACTGGCCCACTCGTCCGCCATGGCCTGGGCGTCGTCACCAAGCGTTTGAGGGGTATCGCTCATCACTCGTTGTCCTTCGTGTAATCGCTGTGCGAATGGTTGATCATCTGGTTCACGCGCAGCGCATATTGACCGTTGAACACGCCGTAATTGCATTGCATCACGGGCACGCCGTCGACCTTGGCCTCGAGCACCTCGGGCACGTCGAGCGGAATCACGTCGCCCACGCGCATGTTGAGCAACTGCGAGAGCGTCATGTCGAACTGCGCGAGGTTGGTCACGATTTCGACGTCGGCCGCTTGCACCTGTTGCGAGAGCAGACGCACCCAGCGCTTGTCGACTTCGAGCGTCTCGCCTTGCAGGGGGCTCGAGAGCTGGTCGCGCATCGGCTCGATCATCGAGTACGGCATGCAGATATGGAATTCGCCGCCGACCGAGCCGAACTCGATGTCGAACGTGGTCGTGACCACGACCTCGTTAGGCGTGGCGACGTTGGCGAACTGGGTGTGCATTTCGGCGCGCACGTACTCGAACTCGACCGGATACACCGGTTTCCACGACGCACCGTAGTTCTCGAACACCAGATCGAGCAGGCGCGCGATGATGCGCTGCTCGGTCTGCGTGAAGTCGCGTCCTTCGACGCGCGTGTGGAACCGGCCGTCGCCGCCGAACAGGTTGTCCACCACGAGGAACACGAGGTTCGGGTCGAACACGAACAGCGCCGTGCCGCGCAGCGGCTTGATGTGGACCAGATTGAGGTTGGTCGGAACCGGCAGGTTGCGGATGAACTCGCTGTACTTCTGCACGCGCACCGGGCTGACCGAGATTTCGGCGCTGCGGCGCATGAAATTGAACAGGGCAATGCGGAACAAGCGCGAGAAGCGGTCGTTGATGATCTCGAGTGTAGGCATGCGCCCACGCACGATACGCTCTTGCGTCGCGATGTTGTATGGCCGGATGCCGGAATGCTCTTCCGACTCCGACCGGTCATCCTGTTCGCCGGTGACACCCTTCAGAAGGGCGTCGACCTCTTCCTGCGACAGGAACTCCTCATGCGCCATGTATCACTCACTGAATTACAAACGCGGTGAACAGCACTTCGCCCACGGCCTGCTGCGGCATGTTGGCCGCGAACGGCTGCGCGACCAGTGTGCGGATTTCGCTCGCCAGACGGCGCTTGCCGTCGATCGTGGCGAGATCCTGCGGCTGCTTGGACGACAACAGCAGCAACACACGGCTGCGCACTTCGGGCATGTGCTGCGTGATGCGGGCTTGCGTCTCGGCGTCTGCCACCTTGAGCGAGAGGCCGATATGCAGATAGCGCTCGCCGTCTTCGCCCGTCAGATTCACCGTGAACGGGTCCATGCTGACGAACACGGGCGGCGGCGGGGGCGGTGGCGCCTTCGCGGCTTCTTGGCGTCCGGTCAGCAAATACACGGCCGTTGCCGCGCCGGCAGCGGCCATGAGGGCTACCGCAACGATCAACAGAATCCATTTGCGCATGCTCCCTCCGGAGGGAGCCGCGGCTTGCGTCGATGCGGGATTTGCCATGTGTTCGCCTGCTATTGGGTAATGATTGTCGGCCAACCCGCCAACGGGTGATCGGCCGAAAAGAAGGGACAATCGCGTCTAACTCGCGTCTTTGTCTTAACGGCAGAAAAACCGGCTGGCTTTAGGGCGGTGCGACGCCCGGTCGCGCCGTTCGCGCGGATCCCGAGGGGAGATCAGGCGAACGTGTCGACGAGACCGTTGCTTGCGCGTACCGGAACGCTCACGGTCGTGGCGAGCGCTGCGTCGTCGCCCTGGCCAAAGCCCGGGGTGCCGCGTGCGCTGCCGTTGCCGCTTCCATTACCGCTTCCGTTGCCATTCGCCCCTTGTTGGGCAAAGGCCTGTTGCTGCGAACTGTCGCTACTCACGGTGGCGTTGCCCAGCGCAATGCCATTGTTGGCGAGGCTTTCGCGCAGTTGCGGCAAGGCCGCCTGCACGGCGTCGCGCACGGCGGCGTGTTGCGAGACGAACATCGCCTGCGCCGAGTCGTTTGCCACATTCAGCACCACGTGCAGCGGGCCGAGATCGGGCGGATTCAGGCTCAATTGCGCCGTCTGCGCATGCGCGGACGAGAGCCACACCACTTGCTGCGAGAGCTGGTTGTTCCAGTCCTGCGTGCCCACGCGCGCGTTCAGGGCGAGCGCGGCGGGCAGATTGGCCTGGACCGGCAACTGCAGTTGGGCGTCCAGGGCTGGCGCGGCCGTTTGCGCGAGCTGTGCGGCCGCCTGCGTGGCGGTGGCTGTCGCCGCTTGCGCGGCGGTGTCGCGATGTCCCTGCGCTTGCGCCAGCGCGTCGGCCATGCGTTGGGCCTGGGCGTCTGCACTGACCGATGTCGCTGCGGTCTTGGCATCCGCCGCCGCCGGTTGTGCGGACGTATTGGTCTGCGTTGTCGTACCGTTCCTGGCCAGGGCGTCGAGCGGGAGGCCGCCAGTCTTGTCGGCGTTCGATGCCGCTGTGCCGTTGACCGGTGCGCCCGCGTTGGCGGTCGGGGTCGCGGCCTTGGCGTCGGCCGGCGCCTGGCCGGTCAGTTGCGCGGCGCCGGTGGCCTGCAGCGCGCCGTTCGCCG
>NZ_CABPRY010000019.1:0-34860 GCF_902459625.1 Pandoraea cepalis | reverse complement strand
TGGTGGGGCGTGAGTGACTCGAACACTCGACCTACGGATTAAGAGTCCGCTGCTCTACCAACTGAGCTAACGCCCCGATGCTACCGGGAATAAAAAAGGCTGCACGGCGTAGCAGCCTTTTTCAGAATTCGTTTGGTGGGGCGTGAGTGACTCGAACACTCGACCTACGGATTAAGAGTCCGCTGCTCTACCAACTGAGCTAACGCCCCAACGAGACCGAGATAATATCGGCTCTTCCGTAAGGGGTCAACCCTTAATGGTGAAAATCCGCAAAAACGATTTACGTCAGCAGGGGTACCAGCTCGAACGCCAGCACGGCAAGCACCGCGCCGACGACAACGAGTAGCGAGCGCCAGCACATGCGGACGGCGCCTTTGCAGGGCATGGCGCCGACAGCGATCGCGCCGAATGCCGCGATCGCAAACATGCTCATGAGTTCAGCGTTGGAAAGGTGGGGCACGATCATCGCCGGTCTCCCTGCCGCTATTGTGCGAGTCAAATCATGTGTCAAGTATAGAAAACGGCCCCGTCCAAGCAAAGCGGCGCGGCAACCGGGATTTCCCCAGTGGCCGCGCCGCGCGTTGTTGCGTTGCGATCTGTCCGAAACGTTCGATTCACGCGATCCAGGCGCCGCAAACGATCCTCAACGTTATTCGGGCAGATCGAGAATCAGCACGATCGTCCATGCGTCTTCGCCCTCGTGGTGGTACTGACGCTCCACCACGATAAACGGTTGCTTCTTGTCGCCTTGGCCGAGGAACAGCACGTCGCCTTCGGCCGGCATGCATTCGATCGGCGGCAGCGCGAGAGGGGTGCCCTTGGGGACGAGTTTTTCGGCCTTCTTCGCTGCGCGTTCGGTCCACTCGATATCGAATTCGATCTGACTCACCGGATGATCCTGTCTATGCAAAATGAAACGGCTGCATGGTAGCACGCAGCTTGCGCGACTCAAGAAAAAAGCCCGCGCCTTGGGCTGGGCGCGGGCGAAGGTCCCATGCGCTCGCGGGAGCACATGGCGACAGGAGAGGCGCCCGTGGGGAAACCGTCGGTGTCCGCCCGACCAGAGGGGAAGTGTTCTGGACGAGCGGGCGTGCCGGCTGCCCGGTCAGGCTCAGGCGCGTGCCTGTCGGCGGGACAATACGAGGTGACGCAACACAGGCTGGCGATGCCGTCCTGCCTGTGTGCGTCACGTCGTGCTGCTGGGGTACGGCAGCACGACGAGGGACGGCGCGTGCGGCGTGGCTCGGAGGGGGGGGGCTGAGAGCGGCGACCGACGCTGTCGATTGAGCGCTGCGGCGTGCCGCAATGCTCAGCGAGGGCGCAAGGCTTACGGATTCGAGTACTTCATTTCGCCGTTCTGGCGTGCGCGCACGAGATCGTCATACACCTGGGCGCGCGTCTTGCCCGGCGCTTGATTGGGCTGCATCGTGGCGAGCACGGGATACTCGTAATCGTTCTGCGGAATCAGGCCCTGGGCGCGGGCATCGACCAATTCCTGGCGAACCTGCTCGCGCGAGACCTGCGAGGTTTGTGACACCCATGCGAATTGCGAACCCTCGGGGTAGGCATCGCTGCTCCGACCCGCCTGTGCGAAGGCGGCGCCGGCGGCGGTGACCATCAAGACCGACATCAGGGCTGAGGCGATGTGCTTGCGATTCATGACGTTGACTCCTGTCTTTCTCAGTTGCGGGGGCGCGCAATGCATCGGTACCGGTGTTCGCTTTCGTAGGCTTCGGTATGCGTTGTGTGCGACCGTTGAAGACAGTCTAAGCGTCTGGCTATCACGGAAAAATGGCAATTGAGGGAATAAATACTTCCGGGAATCGCAACAATGCGCGACGTGCGCCAAAAAAAACGCCACCCGCAGGTGGCGATCACGACGCAGTGGCGATGGCTGCTGGTGTTGCGTTCAGCGAGTCGCAATGACGACGGCGGCGCCGGCCATCACCGTACCGGTCGCGCGATTCAGACGTCGCACGGCGCGCGCCGAACTGAGCAGTCGGCGGGCGCGGGCAGCGAGCGCGATGTAACTGCCGAAGACGAGCGCGAGAACGCTCAGCGTAACGCCCACGATTTCGAGGTAGCCGAGCGCTGTCACCCGTTGGAGATCGAGCAGATTGGGCAGCAGGGCGAAGTAGAACACGACGACCTTCGGGTTGCCCATCGTGACCGACAGTCCCCCGAGAAACAGACGCCACGATTGCTCGCGCGGCGCGGCGGCCATCGGTTCCGCGGGCGCGGCGACCGGTGCGTGCCACATCTTCCAGGCCAGGTAGAGCAAGTAGGCGGCGCCGGCGTATTTGATCGCGAGAAACACGCCCGCGAAGGTATGGGCCAGTGCGGCGACGCCCAGCACGGCGAGCGTCAACCACACGACATCGCCGATCGCCACGCCTGTTGTGAACGCGATGGCGCCCTGCGTGCCGCGTCCGAGCACGCGCGCCACGATGGCCGCGATGCCCGGGCCGGGCGTGCCGGCGCCGACGAACAGGGCGAGCGCGAACGTAAGTAAAGGGGTCCACTCCATCTCAGTGTTTCCTCGCGATTGAGACGTTCAGCGTTGTCTGGAAAAGTGTCGACGCGCGTGCCTCGACGGGTGCTCCTGCGCGCTCATTTGCACACAGGAATGCCCACTCAGGCGCCGAGCCAAGGCAGTCCGCGAAAGCACCAGCCGCTCACCGTCTTCCGATGGCCGGCCTTGTCCTTGTCGCCCTCGAAGCCTTCGAGAATGTCGAACGACTGCGTGTAACCGGCTTCATAGGCGACCTTGGCGGCGGCCTTCGAGCGGGCGGCGCTGCGACACAGGAACAACAGCGGCGTGGTCTTGTCCGGCGTCTGGGAAGCGAGTTGCTCGAGGAAGTGTTCGTTGGGCACGCCGCCGGGGTATCGAACCCATTCGACGTTGGCGTATTGACCATCGGGTACCTGCGGGCGGCCGACCCAGTCGAGTTCGGCACGCGTGCGCACGTCGATCAGGCGAACGCTGGCATCGGCGCCAAGCAGTGCCAGGGCTTCGTCCGGCGTCACGGCGCCTGCGTAGGCGAGCTGAGCGCTCGCGCGGCGTTGGGAGGCTTGCTCGAGAATGGCTTTGGCGCTTGTCATGGGGCTGTGATCTCGTTGGACGATGATTGTGCTTTATTCTAGCGTGCCCTTCGTGCGCGAGGCGCTTTACGTGTTGCGTGGCATCGGGGTTGGCCGGCGCGCAGCCAGTGTTTGGCCGCGCGTGATGGCGGTGCAGGGCGACGCACAATTTCGGTTCGCACCGATCGGATGTTGGCACCCAAAAGGTGCATAATCGCAAAATGCACCAATTCAGTGATGTTTCGGTGCGAGTTGCACTTAATTGGGGAATTGTGGCCCGTGAGCGGGGATTCCAGGCTGGACGCACCAGAATAGAATATTCGCTTAGAAATCAGAGGGCGAGGGTCAGGGAGGGCAGGGTGATGGATTGTTGGCACGCTTCCTGCTTATCACTGGCGAATCCGAACACGGAGTTCGTTAAGACGGTACGGCGACGCGGGCGATAAGCGCCAGCAGCGCCAGATTGAATCTTTCGGGAGATAGCATGAGCAAATCTGTGGCAGATGTGATGAATCTGGTTAAGGAAGAAGACGTCAAGTTCGTCGACTTCCGCTTTACCGATACGCGCGGCAAGGAACAACACGTCTCGGTGCCGGTGTCGCACTTCGACGCTGACAAGTTCGAGAGCGGCCACGCTTTCGACGGTTCGTCGATTGCTGGCTGGAAGGGCATCGAAGCCTCGGACATGCTGCTCGTGCCGGACGCGAACACTGCCTACATCGACCCGTTTTACGAAGAAAACACGCTGGTGCTGACCTGCGACGTGATCGAGCCGGCCGATGGCAAGGGCTACGACCGCGATCCGCGTTCCATCGCCAAGCGCGCTGAAGCCTACCTGAAGAGCACGGGCCTGGGCGACACCGCCTTCTTCGGTCCGGAGCCGGAATTCTTCATTTTCGACTCGGTGCAGTGGAGCACGGACATGTCGGGCTCGTTCGTCCGCGTGAATTCGGAAGAAGCCCCGTGGTCGTCGGCGAAGGACTTCGAAGGCGGCAACACGGGCCACCGTCCGGGCGTGAAGGGCGGTTACTTCCCGGTCGCACCGGTCGACTCGTTCCAGGACATGCGCTCGGAAATGTGCCTGTTGCTCGAGCAACTGGGCGTGCCGGTCGAAGTCCACCACCACGAAGTGGCGGGTCAGGGCCAGAACGAAATCGGCACGAAGTTCTCGACGCTGGTCGAGCGCGCCGACTGGACGCAGATTCTGAAGTACGTGGTGCACAACGTGGCACACAGCTACGGCAAGACGGCAACGTTCATGCCGAAGCCGATCGTGGGCGACAACGGCTCGGGCATGCACATCCACCAGTCGGTCTGGAAGGATGGCCAGAACCTGTTCGCCGGTAACGGCTACGGCGGTCTGTCGGAGTTCGCGCTGTATTACATCGGCGGTATCATCAAGCACGCACGTGCCCTGAACGCGATCACGAACCCGTCGACCAACTCGTACAAGCGTCTGGTGCCGCACTTCGAAGCACCGGTGAAGCTGGCCTACTCGGCCCGTAACCGTTCGGCCTCGATCCGTATTCCGTACGTTGCCAACCCGAAGGGCCGCCGCATCGAAGCGCGCTTCCCGGATCCGATGGCCAACCCGTACCTGGCCTTCTCGGCCATGCTGATGGCCGGTCTGGATGGCGTGCAGAACAAGATCCACCCGGGCGAAGCTGCCGACAAGAACCTGTACGACCTGCCGCCGGAAGAAGACGCAAAGATCCCGACCGTGTGCTCGAGCCTCGAACAGGCGCTGGAATACCTGAACGAAGACCGCGAGTTCCTGACCCGTGGTGGCGTGTTCACGGACGGCATGCTCGATTCGTACATCGCGTTGAAGACGGACGAAGCGCGTCGTATCGCCATGACCACGCACCCGCTCGAGTTCGAACTGTACTACTCGCTGTAATTGAATCGCTGCGCAGGGAATGCGCCGGCATGACGGAACGCCAGCGGCCGACCGTCATGCTCGACAGGCAAGGGGGATGGCCGCGGCCGTCCCCCTTTTTTATCCGCAGCGCGCATTCGCTACGTAGCCAGCCATGAACCTCTCGCCTCGATCCTTAATGAACAGTGTCCGTGCCGGTGGGAAAGGGCAGACGAAGCGCGCCGAGCACGCCGCTGCCGCGGAAGATCCCCATGCCGCCGATATGACTCCCGACGCCGCCGGCCATACGACGGTGTTGCCGCCGGGCGTCGATCCGTGGGAAGCCAAGCTCGCGGCGACGGGCGTGTTGCCCGGTCTCGAAGCGTTGCCCACCGTCTTGCTCGTGCTTGAGAAGCAATCGCTGCGTGTCGTGTTTGCCAACCCGGCCGCCGAGGCGCTGCTCGCGCTTTCGCGCCGTTCGCTGTCGCAAATGACGTGGAATGATGTCTTCACGAACGGCGAGGTGCTCGGCTCGACGATGGCCGATCTCATCGCCAACCGCTTTCAGACGACGCGCCTCGATTTGGTGCTCGAGCGCACCGCGCAGGAGCCTCTGCACACGCATGCGATTGTTGCCGCCCCTGAGGCTGCCCCCGATTTCGTGATCGTTGAGCTGATCGAGAACGAACAGAAGATCAAGAACGAGCGTGAAGAGCGCATCATCGATCAGGCGCTGATGAACAAACAGCTTATCCGCAACCTGGCGCACGAAATCAAGAACCCGCTGGGCGGGATTCGCGGCGCGGCGCAGTTGCTGGAATTCGAGCTGGATCAGCGTGAGCTGCGCGAGTACACACAGGTCATCATCAAGGAGTCCGACAGACTTCAGACGCTGGTCGACCGCCTGCTCGAACCGCACCGTCATCCGTTCATTGCCACCGACGTCAACATCCACGAGGTGTGCGAGCGCGTGCGGTCTGTGGTGCTCGCCGAGTTTCCGCAGGGGCTGTCGATCGAGCGCGACTACGATGTGAGCCTGCCCGACTTTCGTGGCGACAAGGAACAACTCATTCAAGCCCTGCTCAACATCGTTCGCAATGGTGCCGAAGCGCTGCGCGGGCAGATTGCGCGGGGCGATGCGCGCATCGTCTTGCGCACGCGAGTGGCGCGAAAGATCACGATTGCCAAACGTTTGCACAAGCTGGCATTGGAATTGCATGTGATCGACAACGGGCCAGGCATTCCCGCCGACATTCGTGACCGCATTTTCTATCCGCTCGTCTCCGGGCGAGAAGGGGGGAGCGGTCTGGGACTCACACTGGCGCAGTCGTTCGTGCAGCGCCACGAGGGTTTGATCGAATGCGAAAGCCGGCCCGGACGGACGGATTTCCGAATCCTGCTGCCCCTGGGCTGAAGCGGCCCTCACGCCGTCGGCCGTAGCACCTGCGGCCGGGCATAGACGTTAAACGGTGAACAATGAAGCCGATCTGGATAGTAGACGACGACCAATCGATTCGATGGGTGCTCGAAAAGGCGCTCTCACGAGCCAATCTGCCGGTGCGCAGCTTTACCGGTCCGCGCGAAGCCAGCGCGGCGCTCGAACACGACTCGCCGCAGGTGCTGGTCTCGGACATCCGCATGGCGGGCGGCTCCGGGCTCGAACTGCTGCAGACGGTCAAACAACGACATCCCGGACTGCCGGTCATCATCATGACCGCGTTCTCGGATCTGGACAGCGCCGTCGCGGCCTTTCAGGGCGGTGCGTTCGAATATCTCGCCAAGCCGTTCGACGTCGATCGCGCGGTCGAGCTGATTTTGCGCGCGGTCGAGGAAAGCCTGCGCGAGGCGACGGACGACGAACGCATCACCGAAGAGCCGGAAATTCTCGGGCAGGCGAGCGCCATGCAAGACGTGTTCCGAGCGATCGGTCGTCTCTCGCATTCGAGCGCCACGGTGCTTATCACCGGCGAATCGGGCTCCGGCAAGGAACTGGTCGCGCGGGCACTGCACCGCCACTCGCCGCGCGCCGGCGGGCCGTTCATCGCGCTCAACACGGCGGCAATTCCGAAGGATCTGCTGGAATCCGAACTTTTTGGCCATGAGCGCGGGGCGTTTACCGGTGCGCAGGCCACGCGGCGCGGCCGCTTCGAGCAGGCCGAGAGCGGCACACTGTTCCTCGACGAAATCGGTGACATGCCGCTCGATCTGCAAACGCGTTTGCTGCGCGTGCTCTCGGACGGTAATTACTACCGCGTCGGCGGCCATAGTCCGATCAAGGCGAATGTCCGCGTGATCGCGGCCACGCACCAGAATCTGGAAGATCGTGTGCGGCAGGGTCTGTTTCGCGAAGATCTGTATCACCGACTGAATGTGATTCGCTTGCGTTTGCCGTCACTGCGCGAGCGCAATGAGGATATCCCGCTGCTGGTGCGTCACTTTCTGCAGAAGAGCGCGCGCGACCTGGGCGTCGAGACGAAGCGCATCAGCGAGGCTGCGCTGGCGCATCTGACGCGCTTCCCGTTCCCGGGCAATGTGCGTCAACTGGAAAACCTGAGCAACTGGCTGACGGTCATGGCCCCGGCGCAGACGGTGGAGATCAAGGATTTGCCGCCGGAGTTCCAGACGCTGGCAGCGGCGCCGGGGGCCGGAGTGGGAGCGTCGGCAAGCATGCCTGCCTACCCCGCCGCGACGACCCAGGCGGCAACGGGGACCACCGCCCCGGTGCCGGCCATCGCGGGTTATGGCGGCGTAGACGCGGGGCTGTCGGCCGTCGGCGGGATCGCGGGTGCCGGTGGTGCCGCTGCGGTCGCGGGCAATGTTGGCGCGACGGGAGACGGCACCGGTGCGGACAGCTGGGAGCCGCTCTTGCGCCGTGAAGTGGCACGCCTGCTTCGTTCTGCGTCGCCCGACGTGATGGATCAATTGACGCGCCGGTTCGAGACGGCGTTGATCAACGAGGCGCTCGACTTCACGCGCGGACGCAAAGTCGAGGCGGCAAGCCGCCTTGGCATCGGACGGAACACCATCACGCGCAAGATCCAGGAACTCGGGCTGGAAACCTGACCCCAATCACGGTAGGCTCCCAGGTTTGACGATTCGGCCACAAGGGAGCTTTACCATGGCAAGACGCATCCTGTTGACGGGCGCCACCGGGCAGGTGGGCTGGGAGCTGGCACGTAGCCTGCAGGGCTTGGGCGACGTGCACGCCCCCGGGCGCGACGAGATGGACCTGCTTGACACCGACAGCGTCGTGCGCACCCTGCGTGACTTCTCGCCGGATCTGATCGTCAATCCGGCGGCCTATACGGCGGTCGATCGTGCCGAGACGGACGAGGCCGCCGCGTATCAGGTGAACGCGGTCGTGCCCGGCATCATGGCCGAAGCGGCCAAGCGCACCGGCGCACTCGTCGTTCACTTTTCCACTGACTACGTTTTCGACGGTACGTCTTCCACGCCATATCGCGAGGACGAACCCACCAACCCGCAGAACGCGTACGGCCGCACCAAGCTGGCAGGCGAAGCGGCCATCGCGGCGAGCGGTGCGAATCATCTGGTGCTGCGCACGAGCTGGGTGTACGGTGCGCGCGGTGCGAACTTCCTGCTCACCGTTCAACGACTGGCCCGCGAGCGCGACGAATTGCGGATCGTGGCTGACCAGCACGGTGCGCCGACGTGGTGCCGCACGATCGCCGAACTGACGTCGCAGGTGTTGGTGCAAGGGTTTGGACGCAACGGGGGCGACGCCGACTTCTGGCGCGAACATGGCGGTTTGTACCACCTGACGGCCGCCGGGCAGACGACCTGGCACGGGTTCACTGAAGCGATTCTCGATCTGAGCGCAGTGCAGAAGCGTCCGAACGTTGTGGCGATTCCGACTTCTGCCTATCCATTACCGGCCAAGCGCCCGGCGTATTCGGTCCTCGACAACGACAAGCTCGCACGCACCTTCGGTCTTCGCGCGCCCGACTGGCGGGACGCGCTGACACTCTGCATCGGCTGACACGACCCTCCTGCCTGACGCGCCCGCGCACCAAATCGGAATTTCCTCGGCGCGCAGGGCCGCACGTCTTCGGCAACATGGTGCTTTTTTGCGCGCGCCCATGAGCGCACGCCAAGGAGCGACGTATGAGGTCGGTTCAGAGCGGGATATCGGGCGGGGCCCAAATATCCGTTGTTAGCCGCCCAATCGACGGGCGTAGCGACAGCACATTGTCGTCTTCCGATCTGGCGGCACGCAGTGCCCCGCCGCCCGAGGGGCTGCGCCACGCGGTGCTGCGTGCAAGCGCGGACGAGCGTCGCGTGATTTCGCTGCAAGTGGCCTGGCTGGCACACAGGTTCGCGGGGCGCCCCGAGACCGCCGATCGATTCGGGATCGATGCGGCACCGCAGCTCGGCGCGAGCGCCATGGGCGTCGACTTGCCATTCGATAAAAATGCGCTGCGACAGGCTTGGCGCACCCGCTTTTCCCATCTGCTGGACGGTACGCGGGTCAGCGCAGTGGCACGCGATCTGATGAAGTGGTGCGCGGTCCCTGACGGCCCGATGCCGGTCGTCCCCCAATGGCATTGGCTCTCGTCGACCGACGAGGCGGCGACCGACGTGCGGGCATGCGAGCGTTTGCCCTTGCGTGAATGGCCGGTCGCTGTGCTGAGTGTTGCGCTAACGCTGTCGAATCTGCGCAATGCAACGCTGCCCGATCTGTCGATGCCGAACGGTGATTTGCGCGGTGTGACGGCGCCAGGCGCTCAGTTTGGCGGCGGGTATTTCAGTGGGGCGTGGTGGACTGGCGCATCGTTGGTAAATTCGGGATTTGCGTACTCGAATCATGTCAACGCCGACTTCGAAAAGGCTGATCTGCGAGGGGCCTGTTTTCGGGCGGCGGATGTCAGCGGCGCACGGCTCGTGAAAGCCGATCTTCGTTGTGCCGATCTTTGGCATACGGTGATGTGCGGCACCGACCTGAGCGAAGCGAGATGCCAGGGACTGCAGTTTGTGCAAGTTCGTCTCGATGGCGCATCGTTCCACCGGGCCAAATTGCAGCAGGCGAGCTTTACTGGGGGCACCGCCCACGGCGCGAAGCTGATCGGCGCAAAGGCCAAACACTCGCAATGGACGTCGGTGGCCATGCGCAACGGGCAGGCCATCGGCGCCGACTTGCGGGGCGCCGAATTCCGACACTGCGAATGCCTGGGGTGGGACGCGCGCGGAGCGAAGCTCAACGGCGTGTTTTTTGAATCCTGCGATCTGCGCCATTCCCGATTCAGCGGGGCGAGTTTGAAGCACGTGCGCATCGGGGCCAACTGCAATCTGGCCGGCACGCAATGGCACGGCGCCCGCGTTCGCCTCGACGCCGCGTGGCTGCGACACCTGACACCGTTCGAACTTGAAAAGGTCGTGCAATCGTTGACGACGTTGCCACTCGACCAGCCGGCGATGCGCGCGAGCATCTTCATACAACTATTGGTCGCGCTCGCCAGTTCGCCTGGCATTCTGGGCGGGGGGCGCGAGGTCGCGCCGCGGCTCGAGCGGCTGCCTGCGTCCGTGCAGCGCAGCGACTGGCTCGGTCGTTTGCTGGTCGGCGGGGGCGAGGCGGGAGCCATTGGCGGACATGACGGCATTGCCGAACTTCGGGCGCAATGGCTCAGGCGCACGCTTCACGAACTGGTGGACGAGCGGTGGTTGCGGCCACGGGCGGAATGGGGGACGGCGTCGCTCATGACGGCGTTGCACCGGCGCTGCAGTCATGTGTCGTCGCAGGCCGTATGGCCGCTGGCGGGGGCGATGTGCCAAACCCTCTACTGGGCCGGAGAAGGCGTGGATGGCATTGGCGACACGCGTGTACAGGCGCTGCGGTCCGCGTGGTTCGAGGCGCTGCCGCCGCAGGTGCACGTGGCGCTTTCGGCGGATGGGATCGATGCATTCGATGCGTCGTACATCGTACTGATTGGGGCGGACGGCGGGGTTGCGGCACGTCTGCCGAGGCACCTGCTGGCGAGTGTGCTGGAGGGGGGGGCGGGGCATCCGGCGACGCAGGGCAACGTGTCCCACGTTTTCGAGACGCTGCCGGGCTGGCGATGGGTCGGTACGCGCGTCATCGTGCGCGATGCGGCGTCGCCCGACGATTTTGTCCCGGGCAGCATGGCGCAACTTCAGGGGCTGCTCAGGGAGTTCGGCTTTCTTGCCGGGCTTTGGCCAATAGAGCATCCGCTCGCCCCCTTCCTCCGGCTTGTTGGGCGTTGGTTTGGCATGGGCGGCGCCAACCACGCCGATGCCGCGTGTCATGGGGCATGGGATCCGTGGCACTCGGCCGTCGGCACGGCGACAATGCAGGCCGTGCCAGCGCCATTGAGCACGGCCGACCGACTCGACGCCGTGGTCCGTTCGTCGCGCTCACCGAACCATGCGCAGTTGCGGCGGGCAGGACATGCCGACATCGAAGACGTTTTCCGCGAGATTCCCTTCGTCATGCCCGCCGGCGAGCCGCCGTTGAGCGTTGCCATGGCGCGGCACGTTCGATGGGTGTCCGTCGTCGCCGGATTGAGTTGGCTGGCGACCCAACCGGAATGGCACCGACCGTGGTCGATCGCGAACGGCGCCTCGGGGGCGCCGGCAAGTGAGCGGTTGCCGGCAGATGAGTTGAGGGCTTATCGCGACTACGCGCTCGCAGCCCTGAACGAAACCCTGCGAGGAGACGCCGCGTCGCGTCACTTGCCGCAGGCGCTGGCGTTGCGCGAATGTCTGGCCGGCGAGACGAGCGCGGTGGAACGACTGGCAGAGCGGCTGGCCGACTGGCTGACTTGCCCGGACATTGCACAGTTGCCGGGGCTTGCGCAGGCGTGTCGTCAAACGCTGCCTTGGTTCTGGGCGATCCGTCTGCCGCTCCAGGCGGGCGCGATTCGTCGATGGATGCTTTCAGCGGCGGAGGCCAACGACGGTTTTTCGGCGGGGACCGATGACGATTAAGCAGGAATGAGCCGGTTTTTGCCCGATGTTTCACCGTCAGGGCATGTCGTCTTTCGTGGTAAAACGTGCTTGCGCGCCAAGCGTTCCCGTTCGCGGTGACGCTTTTCGGACGTCCGGACGCGTCAAGTGCCGGCCGTTGGTGACTTTTGTTGGGTGTTGGCTGCGGATGCCATTGCGAAGCGGGGGTGCCCAAGCGGCGGTCCCGTGAGTTGGGATACGGGAAGGCCAACGCCCTGTTTTCAGGCAATCAAGGGTTTCATACTCTCCCAGGCATCATGGACTCGACTGGTATCGCGTCAGGCTATCCGGGGTTCGTGGCGGTGAATCGTCGCGAGCTTGACGCCCACATTCCACTCTCCTGGCCGTTGTTCGACGCCGACGGCACACCGCTGCTGGCGGCGGGCGAGCGTTTGCCGTCCGAGGCCGATCTCGACTGGCTCTTCACGACGTTCGCGCCGCACCGGCCGCTTCCCGAGGGGGCGACCACGGGCGAAGCGGCGGGGCGCACGGAGGCCGCCAATTCCGCGTCGCCACTGGGGGCCGGCGCGTCGGCCGCGTACCTGCAGGGGTTGCCGGTGCCGTTGCCAGTCGGCGCATGGATACAGGTGCGTGTCTCGCCGGACGCCGAGAGCCCGCGCGTACGCGCTCGCCTGATTGGCCGCGCGCCCAACGGTATGTTGATCATCACGCCGCCTGCTTCGGGCGACACGCGTCGACCGGTGACGGCGGGCGACCGGCTTGCGCTCTGGACATTTCCGGGCGACAACCTGTACGAATTCACTTGCGATGTGCACAGCGTGCATCAGGGGCCGTTCGACTATGTGGTGCTTTCGCGTCCTTCGCAGGTGCGTGAGACGCCCGTGCGTCGTACACCTCGCGTCGATACGCGGCTGGTGGCGCGACTCTCGCCACTGGACGAGACGTCGCGGGTCTCGTTCACCCGCATGCTTGCCGACCCGCAGGACACACCTGAGTGGCTCGTACTGGTGCGCGATGTCAGCGCGGATGGCGCGGGAATCGTGGTGAAGGCGCCGCTGCCGGAAGGCTGTCGTCTCGTCGCGTTGCAGTTCCGTGTGCCGATCGGCGCCGATGTGGTGGCGATTCTCGGTATGGCAGCGGTTCGCAGCGTGGAGGGTCCGCGGGTCGATGGAACGTGGGCCTACGGTCTGGAGTTCACGCAGATGGACACGCGAAACAAGGCGGCGATTCGCTGTTTTGTCTATGAGTCGCGCCTGACGGATCCGCGCAGCGGCCAATGATCCGCAAAGCCTTCGATGGAAAAAACGGCACCTGAATCAGGTGCCGTTCGCATGGCGTGCGCGTAGAGCGCGGAGCGCAGTGCCCAGGACGTGTCAGGACGCCCGTCAGTCCTTGAAAGTGGCAATGACGGGGGTGTGATCCGACGGCTGTTCCCAGGTGCGGGGTACGCGGTCGATCTCGCACCCGGTGCAGCGCTCGGCCAATGCGGAAGACACGAGAATGTGGTCGATGCGTAGCCCCGCGTTGCGTCGGAACGCGCCCATGCGATAGTCCCACCAGCTGAACGTCTTCTCTGGTTGATCGAACATGCGGAACGTATCGCGCAACCCGAGTCCTTGCAGCCTTGCGAACGCCTGGCGTTCCTGCGGCGACACGAGATTCTGACCTTCCCATTTCGCGGGATCGTGTACGTCGCGGTCTTCGGGGGCGATGTTGTAGTCACCTAGCAGCGCGAGTCGCGGGTGGCGCACCAATTCGTCGGAGAGCCAGTGCGTGAGTGCGTCGAGCCAGTTCAGCTTGTAGACGAACTTGTCCGAATCGACGGCTTGTCCGTTCGGGAAGTAACCGCAGACCACGCGTACGCCGCCGATCGTTGCGGTAATCAGACGCTGCTGCTCGTCGGCAAAATTCGGCAGATTCTTGACCAGATCGGTCGCTTCTCCCACCTTCGCGTGGTTGACCAGCATTGCGACGCCGTTATACGTCTTCTGGCCGGTGAAGTGCGATGTGTAACCGAGCGCGGCGATCTCGGTGATGGGGAAGTTCTCGTCGGTCAGCTTCAGTTCCTGAAGGCACAGCACGTCGACCGGATTGCTGCGTAGCCAGTCCTGCACATGACCGAGACGAACCTTGAGCGAATTGACGTTCCAGGTGGCGAGTTGCATGAAAATTCTTATCCCTCTGATGGGTGCGGGTTTCGTTGGCGTTTCGTCGGGCGGATCGGTGTCTGGATGTCCATCCGGCAACCCACTTTTCGCCCGGTTGGGGGCGCGACAGCACGCCGTGATACCCGGCATTGTAGGCGACTATCGTGCGGGCCGTGATCGCCCGGTGACGCTGGCGCGCCCTAGCCAACGATGAACACAGTTCCCCCCGGTCCCGCATAAATGACCACGGCGTACGGACCCACTTTCCGCGCACATTTCCACGCCGAAGCAAAATCGGAATGGCGTGCAATGTTGGACGGCTGCTCAGGATCGCCGGGCAATAGTCGGCCGTCCTTGGCGATGAGAAAGGTGCCCTTCGCACATTGCCATACGGCAAATCCGCTAAATGCCACTTGACCCGGTGGACGTATCGCACGGCGTCTTTCTTCAGCGTCGCCTTTACCTGGGCCGTTTCTGATTTTTTTCGCCCATCCCACGACATTTTCATAGCGTTCTTGCCTCGACATGAGAACTCCACTTCCGGTATTGAGGGTCAACAGCTCTCTGGCAGACGTTGGCGTGATCTGCGAGTCGTTGCGATGCAAATCAGGACGTGCGTGATGCGTTGTCGCTCCGGTTAGGCCGCGCTTTCGGAGAAAGCCTCTCCATTTCGACGCTACCGTATCGACTCTGCCTAGAGGGATGGGCAATTATTTCTTCGTCGCTTGTTGTAAACATCCGCGCTAACCACTGAGGTTGGATTCGTATAGAAAGGTCACTCGTCGATAGATTGATCAAACACTTCAAGGTCACGATGAAATCCGACAGCAAACTACTCAGCCTAATAGAGAATTTCCCGGTTCCGGCGAGTCTTAAGGAATCGGATACCGGAAAGTACGTGTTCAGCAATTGTCATAATGTTCGGCAGTTTGGGGTCGGTCACTGGAGGGATGTCGTGGGGCTGAGAATTGATGACTTAAAATTTCATCAGCCGGAGTGGGGGAGACATTATGCGAGATCAGTTGAAATGCTTGATGTCGCCGCCAGAGAAACGAAAGTACATGCGACCGGACGGCATCGGTTTATCGATAATTCTGGCGACGTGCAATTGGATGAGATGACGAAATTTCCGATTGTCGGCTTCAATGGGAATGTGATTGGTATCGTTACTTATCGACGCGATGTCACGCGAACACTTTCGCCAATCTACATCTACCGACTTTACAGAAATTTCTATCAGATTTCCGATGCGATCAAGCGAGCATTAATTTTCTTTGGCGTCGAATCGTCATTTATCTCCCCGCCTACTGAAGCACAAATTTGCACGTTCTTACTGAAGGTCGAGCGTTATTCCAACAAGGAAGTGGCCCGGTTCATGGGAATCTCCGACAGAACCGTGGAGTGCCATTGCGTCGCCCTGCGGAACAAGATTGTGGATGGCGATCTTGCGCGCGCCGCCTTTTTACTCACGAGAAACCTGTCATGCGGCGACGATTCGATCCAGTACTGAAAATCGCACTCACGGCAAACACGGTGGAGTGGTACGAGTTCTCGCTCACCGCGTTCATGGCATTGGAGATCGGGCGGCTATTCTTCCCAGCTTCCAGTGATAAGCATGCGCTGATGCTGAGTTTTCTCGTGTTCGCGAGCAGTTACCTGGCGCGTCCGTTCGGCAGCCTGTTTTTTGGCATCCTGGGAAGTCGCCGCGGCACAGGTGCGGCGTTAAAGCTTAGCCTGCTCGGCATGGCAATTCCGGCATCGCTGATCGCCTTCTTGCCGACGTATCAGAGCGCGGGGTATGTGGCGACCATTCTGTTGTTGCTGCTCAAAGTCGTGCAGGGGTTTTGCGCAGGCGGGGAGATGCCATTGGCGGGCTACTACGTCTCGTTAAACGCGGGTAGCCGAAATCGGGGTCTGTACTGTGCGCTCGTTACCGGTAGCGGTTTTATTGGCATGTTGCTGGCATCAGGAACGATCTTCGCTCTGCCATACCTTGCTGAATTGCTGCGACGTTCGGCGGATGCCCCGATCTCCGGATATGTGCCCGATGCCTGGCGGTGGCCGTTTCTGTTTTGCATTCCCTTGTCGATCCTGATCTATTTCCTCCGGTCATCGATTGCCGTGGATCGGAAACAGCAGACGCGCCTTGTATCCGAACCACGCACAGCAACGCCTCTGGCGCAGGCCTTCATCCTGGTTGCGTTCCTTGAGATCGCCATCTATGCGTTGTTCGTATGGATGCCAAGTTACCTGCATACCTACCTCGGCATTTCCAGCGCTGACGCCAGCTTGTCAAATGTCACGGCGTTAGTGATTCTGTTTGCTTCGATGGTGGCTTCAGGCTATGCCTCACGCGTTATCGACGCCTCACGGCTCGTCGTCGTGGGAATCGCTTCGTTGGTGATCGGCACCTATCCGTTGTTCTGTGTCCTGCGCGAGGGAGGGGTTGTGGCCGTGGTCGCCGCTCAGGCCGCGTTTGCCATCATGACGGGTTGCATGGGGGGCGTGATCTTTGTCGTTCTCCCCGACCTGTTGAGGCGCAACTGGGGAGACTTCGGTATGGCTGTCACGTACTCATTTGCTACGGCTCTGTTTGGTGGAACCGCGCCCGTCGTGTGCGCCTATCTGATTCAAGTGACAGGCTTTCTAAGCGCGCCGGCGATCTATATCTCAGCAAGTGGCTTGCTGGCAGCGCCGGTGGCCTACCATGTCTGCCGTACCCATCGTCACAGAACGCTTGATTTTGCCGGTTCCGACGCGGGTGGCCCCTATGCGTCTCGCGCTGGACGCTGACTGCAATGGAACCGATGACGCGATTGCCGCTCACCTATCTGATTACCCCCGAACCGCCACGAAACGAGCCGCTGGACGCCTTCATTGAACAACTTGACTGCGCATTGCGCTCCGGCGTCCGACTGGTGCAGTTACGTGCCAAGACCGTGACGCCTGAGCAGTACGCATGGTTGGCCGAGAAATCCGTGGCTTGCTGTCGACGTTACGATGCGCGCCTCGTGCTGAACGCGTCGCTCGGTGAGGCCGAGACATTGCGGGCGGATGGCGTACACCTCACGAGCACACGGTTGATGGCGTGCCGGCGCCGGCCACTTCCGCATGGGCAGCTAGTGTCCGCCGCGTGCCATGACGATCGCCAAGTCAAACATGCAACTGAGATGGGGGCTGACCTGCTGACCATTTCACCGGTCCTTCCCACCGCGACACACACCTCGGCAGTCCCCCTTGGCTGGTCGCGATTTCGTGGACTGGCGGCGCTGACGTCGGTTCCCGTCTATGCATTGGGCGGAATGTCGCTTGGCACCGTGGCTGAGGCTCGTGAAGCGGGGGCACACGGCATTGCCGCCATCCGCGCATTTTGGGGCGGGGCGGTCGAGCGCTCATGATTTGCGCAAGGCTGATGGCGTGCGAGGGCGCAGCGTTGTGTGGCGTTGCGTTATGCCGTCGACGACGCCGTCTTAATGTTCAGGGCTATCGAGCGGTGTGTGACGCTCACCGAGACGTGTTCGCACATGCATGAAACTTCCACGTGGCAAGTCGCATGCATGTCCTTCAGTTCGGTAGTGTTCGGCAGGCTCAGGCCTTGGACGCCGGTGTGTCGCTGGCGGTGCCAGCGGGCAACTGCGGCACCGACACGAAATCGTCAAGCGAGAGGCCCTTTTCCTTGAGCAATGCCTCCAGCACCGGTTGCAGACGGCCGAGACTCTCTTGCACGGCTTCGCGCACCGTGTCGACCACCACCTGCGTGCTCCGCTCGATCTCGATGTTGACGCGTGTGCCGGCGAGCTTGTCCTCGAATGTCGTCATGCGGCGCGTCTCGGGAATCAGCCACACTTCGAACCAGCCTTCCTGTCGATTGACCTCCGAGACTGTCAGGCTGGCGCCGTTGATCGCGATATACCCCTTCGCGAAAACGTACTTGCGGAACGCTTCGGGAATCGCAATGCGCAGCACGCGGTTGGTGTCCGATGTGCGCACGCTGAGGATGTCGGTCGAGAAATCGATATGGCCCGAGAGTGGATGGCCACCGATTTCAGCGCCATCCTTGGCGGCACGTTCGACGTTGACCTTTGCGCCCGCGCCGAAGCCGCCGAGCGTCGTGACGTTCAGGCTCTGCAGAATCACGTCGAACGACGCGCTGGTGGGCGAGAGCAATTGCGTGACCGTCAGGCAAACGCCGTCGACCGAGACGCTGGCCCCCAGGGTAAGGTCTTCGCAGAAGCCTTCGGGGAAGGCCAGCTCGAGGGTGCGCATGCCGTCGCGATCGTCGATGGACGAGAGCGTGGCCGTGCCTTGAACAATTCCGGTAAACATCGTGATGTCGGTAACTAGAGTCGTGGGGTGCTGTGTCGCAGTATTCTACTGCGTTGCGTCAGTATGCCGCTCGCCGTGCGACGTGCTACGATGCCGCCTTTTCACGGGATCGACATGAGTTTCGAAGGTTGCCTGCTGGCGGAGGATTTTTACTATTGGGCGGAGACGTCGCCCGCGCCGGACGGGCAATTTCACGGCGTGGTGCATTTCACCGGCTGGCGCGACGTGGACGACGTCATCGAAACGCTGGACCCGCCGCTGACCCATACTACGCCTGAGGCCTATCGCTGGGCGAACGACGCGCTCGAAGCCGCTCACGCGCTGGCGAAGTCGCTGGCCGCCGACGGTAGTCTCGGCATCGATCTCTGAACCACCGAATCACCCCCGGCCTGCCTGAGGGGCAAGCCCACCACGGACAGCATCATGACACAGACGAAATTTGAAATTGAGAAGCGCAAGGGCCTGAAGATCGACGGCAGCGTGCGTCGCGGCCCGCAACGCGGCAAGCAGGTTGGCGCGCAAAACAAGGGCAATGCCGCCGGCAGCAAGTTGCTGGGCGCGTTGCTCGGCACTGCGTCGGAAGACACGACGGCGGTCGACGCTGCAGGCACGACCGGCCACGACGCGACAAAGCAGAGCGCGGACAAGGCCTGAGCTCGTCGAGTGCGCGGCGCACGCAATGACGCCACGTCCGCCACGTCGGCCCGCTCGAGAATCGAACGCGTCAACTGAACGCATCAGGCGGTCGTGTCGGCCCGCGTGCCGGTCAAGGAACGATCGCCAGGAACAGGAAGGCGGCGAACAGTACCAGATGGACGGCGCCTTGCAGCACGGTCGTGCGTCCCGTGCCGAGCGTGATCACGCCAACGAGCAGCGTCACGGCAAGCAGCACGGTCTCCTTCGGCGCAAGCCCCAATTCGATGTGCTGATTGAGCACCAGCGAGACTGTCGCCACGGTCGGGATCGTCAGCCCGATGCTCGCCAGCGCTGAGCCGAGCGCCAGATTCAGGCTCGTCTGCAGCTTGTTCGCACGTGCGGCGCGCAAGGCCGCCAGTCCTTCCGGCAACAATACCAGCGCGGCAATCACAATACCGACGACCGCTTTCGGCGCGCCGGCCTCGGCGACCGCTTGTTCGACGGCGGGCGAGAGCTTTTTCGCCAGGCCGACCACGGCCAGCAACGCCACGACCAGCAGCCCCAGGCTCAGCACGGCCGTGCGGCGCGACGGCGGTGCCACATGCACTTCCTCACTCGGCGCTTTGGCCAGGAAGTAATCGCGATGGCTCACCGTCTGCACGAATACGAACACCATATAAAGCACCAACGAAATCATGCCCTCAAAGGCCAGTTGCGACGCCGTGAGTCCCGGGCCCAGTACCGAGCTCGTATAGTTCGGAAGCACCAGTGTGAGCACCGACAGCGCGCACAGCACCGCGAGCGCGGCGCTCGCGCCTTCAACGTGAAAGCCCTGCGTGTGATGGCGCACCCCGCCGAAGAGCAAGCACAGCCCGACGATCCCGGTCGAGACGATCATGATGGCCGCGAACACCGTGTCGCGGGCCAATCCCGCCTTGTCCGGTCCTCCCGAGAGCATCACCGAGACGATCAGGGCCACTTCGATGATGGTGACAGCCACGGCCAGCACCAGGGTGCCGAACGGCTCGCCAACCTTGTGGGCGACCGTTTCGGCGTGATGCACGGCGGAGAATACGGCGCCGGCCAAAGCGGCGGCACACACCACCAGCGAGGCGCCATAGGGCAGCCAACCGGCGAGGCCGAGCACGACAAGGGCCACAATCGGCATGTACATGGTCCAGTGGCCCAGCATGGCGGTCTTTGAGGAGGACATCGTCGGAGACTCCAGAGTTCGGGGAACGGACAGGGCGCGAGGCACAGCAGATCCAGCAATGGCGAGAACCTTGCCTCCGTGAGCATGTCGAGGCGGCGAGTCATGGTCTCAGAAAAGTGACACCCCGACAACAGAAGCCCTTGATACGCCGCACCGTGAACCGGGCCATACCGATCTGTCGAGAGGCCCATGGACAAACGATCTTCCGCGACCACGCCGTTGACGCTGCGTTCGAGTCCGCCGAGGAAATCGATGGCGCGAACAACGATTCCGAGCGCCGTCGCTTTGACGGCCGCGCCGCCATTGACGCGTTGGGGGCGACCGGCGTAGTGTCTCGTGCATTCCTCTTTCCACTGAGCCATCGACGGGTAACCCTGTTGCTCACTTCTATCGCGACACAAGGAGAACTGTTTTGAAACTGCTGCGTTTCGGCCCCAAGGGTCAGGAAAAGCCGGGGCTGCTCGATGGCGACGGCAATGTGCGAGACCTCTCCGGCGTGCTGGCCGACATTACGCCCGAGACGTTGAGCCCGCAGGGGCTGGCGGCATTGCGTGCACTGGATCCGGCGGCGTTGCCGGTGGTGAGCGCGCCGGGGCGTCTGGGGGTGCCGTTCTCGGGGTTGGGCAAGTTCCTGGCCGTCGGTCTGAACTACAGCGACCACGCGGCGGAAGCGGGTTTGGACGCGCCGTCCGAGCCGGTGCTCTTCACCAAGTGGGAGAACTGCCTGAACGGCCCGAACGACCCCGTGGTGCTGCCCAAGAACGCCGTCAAGGGCGATTGGGAGGTCGAGTTGGGCTTCGTGATCGGCAAGACGGCACGCTATGTGCCGCTCGAGAATGCGCTCGACTACGTGGCGGGCTATTGCCTCGTGAACGACGTCTCCGAGCGCGAGTTCCAGATCGAGCGCGGCGGCACGTGGGACAAGGGCAAGGGCTTTGACACGTTCGGTCCGGTCGGCCCGTGGCTCGTGACGACCGACGAGATTCGCGATCCGCAACAACTGGGCCTGTGGCTCGATGTAAATGGGGTGCGCCGTCAGACGGGCCACACGTCGAAGATGATCTTCAGCGTGGCGTATCTCGTGCATTACATGAGCCAGTTCGCCACGCTCAAGCCGGGCGATCTCGTGACTACCGGCACGCCGCCGGGCGTCGGCCTGGGCCAGAAGCCGCCGGTGTTCCTCAAGCCGGGCGACGTGATGCACCTGGGCATCGACGGTCTGGGCGAGCAGACGCAGGAAGTACACGCCTACGACACGCGCTGGCTCGACTGAGCGTGTGGCGGATGGCTTTCCGGTCCATCGCTCAGGCCGGCGGATGTCCGGCGTTCGGCCCGGAAAATTCCGTCTCGGCATAGTCCGTCGGCGCAAAGTCATGCGTGGCATGGGCTGCGCGGTTCGCTTCGCGTGCGATTGCTGGCACACTTGTCCCATTCGTCTGCACATGTCCGCGCCACTTGCGCGCGGACGCAACTATCGAGAGACCAATGGAACGATGTCCGTGGAGCGATGGCTTCGAGCAGTATCGTCAGTATCACGACGAAGAGTGGGGGGTGCCGCTGCGCGATTCGCGCGCGTTGTTCGAGCTGTTGATGCTCGAAGGCGCGCAGGCGGGGCTCTCATGGTCCACCATCCTTAAAAAGCGCGATAACTACCGGCTGGCGTTCGATCACTTCGATCCGGTGCGCATTGCGGCGTTCGGGCCGGAGGACGAGGCGCGCTTGCTGGCGGATGCCGGGATCGTGCGCAACCGTCTCAAGATCGCCGGCGTGATCAAGGGGGCGAGGGCCTACCTGGCGATGGAGGCCGCGGGCACGCGATTTAGCGACTTTGTCTGGCAGTTTGTGGGCGGCGAACCGTTGCAGAACCGCTGGACAGCGCTTGGCGAGGTGCCGGCGAGCACCGCCGTCTCCGATGCGATGAGCAAGGCGCTGAAGAAAGCGGGTTTTACCTTTGTGGGCTCGACGATCTGCTATTCGTTCATGCAGGCGGCGGGTCTGGTGAACGATCATCTGGTCGCCTGTCCTCGTCACAAGGCGGTGAGAGCGAAGGCGTTGGCGGCGAGTCAAAGCGCCAGCGTGCAAGCCCGGAAACGCCGTGTGGGCGCGTCGTCGGCTACAATCGCGCCTGACGAATCAGGATCTGCCTAATGTTCAGCTACCGCCACGCCTTTCACGCCGGCAATCACGCCGACGTACTGAAACACTTTATCGCCGTTGAATGCATCGATTACATGCGCCAGAAGGACGTGGCGTTCTGGTACATCGACACGCATGCGGGCGCAGGCGGTTACGCGCTCGACGGCAAATGGGCCGACAAGACCGGTGAGTTCGAGACCGGTATCGGCCGTCTCTGGACGCGCGACGATCTGCCGCCGCCGCTCGCGGACTACGTGACATTGGTGCGCGAATTCAATCCGGACGGCAAGCTGCGCTATTACCCGGGCTCGCCGTTCTTTGCGCTGCAACTGCTTGGGGATCGCGATCGGTTGCGGTTGTTCGAGATGCATCCGACCGAACAGGACGTGCTGCGCGAAAACTTCGAGGCGCAAGGGCGGGAAGTGGCGCGTCGTACGATGATTTTTGGTGCCGACGGGTTTGCGGGGCTCAAGACGATTCTGCCGCCGGCGTCGCGCCGGGCGTTCACGCTGATCGATCCGTCGTATGAAGACAAGCGCGATTACACGCGTGCAACGCAAACCGTGCAGGAGGGGCTCGACCGCTTTCCGACGGGGATGTATGCCGTATGGTATCCGCTGGTGCAGCGTCGTGAGGCGGGGCAGTTGCCGGAGCGCATGAAGCGGCTCACGATCAATGGGCAGCCGATCAAGAACTGGGTGCATGCTGCGCTGACCGTGTGCAATCCGGTGCCGGGCGGCATGGGCCTGCACGGTAGCGGCATGTTCATCGTGAATCCGCCGTACATGCTGCAGGACACCCTCAAGACGACCTTGCCGTATCTGGTCAAGACGCTCGGGCAGGACAAGGGCGCGCATTTTCTGCTCGAAGGCAGACAGAGCTGATATGTCGACCCGAAAGGGTCAGTGCACCGCCGCCGTACCGCATCGTTGTCGCCAATGTTGGCGTCGGCTGCGACATCGGTGTTGGCTATGACGCCGGTGACGACATCGATATCGGCTGCGGCGTTAGTATCAGCACTGGCATAGGCATCTGCATAGGCTTCAGCGCAAGCCGTTCATTTGCCTGAGGCAGGCACTTCGTACGGTAGCGACAGCAGTTCGTCCGGCGAGAGATAGCGCCATTCGCCCAGTGCGAGATTGCCCATCGGCAGACCGCCGATCGCGATTCTGACCAGCCCTTCCACCCGATTGCCTGCGGCGGCGACCATCCGTTTGACCTGATGGTATTTGCCTTGCGTGATGGTCATGGCAATCTCGTGAGACGAGGCACACATGACGTCCGTCGCGGCGAGAGGCTCCGTTTCGTCGCGCAGCAATACGCCGTCGCGCAAGGCCTGCAGCATGTCGTCGGTGACCGGATGCTTGGTCGTGGCCACATACCGCTTGGGCACGTGGCGACGCGGTGACATCATGGCATGCAGGAACGCACCGTCGTCGGAGAGCAGCAGCATACCGGTCGTATCCTGGTCGAGGCGACCGGCCGGTTGCACGCCGCGCACGGCCAGCGGCAACGGGAGTAGCGAATGCACGCCCTCGTGATGCGTCGGGCTCGTGGAGCACTCGTAGCCTTGCGGCTTGTTGAGCAGCACGTAGACGTGTTCGCGATATTCCCAGGGCTCGCCGTCGAGCGTGAATTGCAGGCCTTGCGGGTCCAACGACTCGCGCGGATTGTCGTGCACCACGCCGTCGATGGCAAATGCACCGGTGACAATGAGTTTGCGGCACATCTTGCGACTGCCGAAGCCCTGCGATTGCAGTAAACGATCGAGCTCGATGATGCGATCTCCGTCCGGGCGTGCATGAAAAAAGCCGATGATCTTTCGATCATCGGCTTTCTTGAAATTTTTGGTGCCCAGAAGAGGACTCGAACCTCCACGGTGTTACCCGCTAGTACCTGAAACTAGTGCGTCTACCAATTCCGCCATCTGGGCTTCGTCAGCTCGCGTGCTGCTTGCTCGCTACGAAGAAGCAAGATTATGCCGAGGGACTTACATGCTGTCAAGCGATTTGCGGCAAAAAAATGATAAGTCGGGGGGCGGTCTATCCGATCGGGTGCGTCGCCAAGTTACGCGACGTGGCCCATATGCTCCGAGCGAATCATGTCGATCAAATGGCGCAATCCGGGAAGCGTTTGACGTCGGCTCGGGTAATACATCGACAGCGGCGGCCCGTCGACGGCCCAGTCCGTCAACACGGCTTCGAGCGTGCCGTTGGACAGTGCCTGCGACACGTTTCGCGCCAGCACATAGGCCAGGCCCAGTCCGCCCGTTGCCGCCGCAATCACGCCGTCGCTCTCGTTGATGCTCAGCGCCCCCGGCACATCCAGTTCGATCGCCGTTGGCCCGTTGCCCAGTTCCCACTTGTAGAGCGTGTTGTCGCCCAGGCGCATCCGGATGCAATTGTGCGACATCAGATCCTGCGGCACCTTCGGTCGGCCATGCCGCGCGAGGTACGCGGGCGACCCGACCACGATCCACTTCAGCGCAGGCGTGAGCGGCGTTGCGATCATGTCGCCCGGCACCGTATCGCCGTAGCGCATCCCGGCGTCGAAACCTTCCGCCACGATGTCGAGCATCCGGTCGTCTACCGTGACATCCAATTCGATGTCCGGATACAACGCCACGAATCGCGGCAGAATCGGATCCAGCAGCAACCGCGCTGCATCGCGCGGCACATTCAGTCGCAAACGCCCGGCCGGCGACGCACGGTAGCGGTCCAATGCGCCAATGGCCGAGGCAATCTGCTCGAGGCCCTGTTCCAGCTCCTTCGCCAGTGCGGCGCCCGCGGCCGTTGGCGACACGGAGCGGCTTGTGCGGTTCAGCAACTTCACGCCCAGGCGCGCTTCCAGATTGCGCATCGCGTGACTCAGGGCCGAGGTCGTTACCCCCAGTTCGGTGGCGGCCTCCCGAAAACTCTGCCGGCGGCAGATCGTGACAAAGACGTTCAAATCGGCAAGCTCACCGCGAGTGAAGGCAGGCATGTCATTCCCAACAAGTATCTAGCAACCGAAATCGAATGCGCGCTACACGCGCGGAACGCCCAACCCGTTAGGTGGCCGTTGAGCAATATTCAATTTTTTATGAGGCAAATTCTACCGATTTTGCTCTGATTCTGGACATTGGCCGTGAGTGGCGTGACACGCGCGCGACACGCTTTGCGGATCGCTCATGCGGATGACTCGCGTCGGGTTTGGTCTTTTGATGATCGGGGGCGATGCTTGGCAGTGCGCTGGACCGACGGTGCGACGGCATGCCGCTATCGGCGTCGGCGGCCGGGGAGGGCGGATGTTGGACGAGCGCGCATGAAAAAAGCCGATGATCTTTCGATCATCGGCTTTCTTAAATTTTTGGTGCCCAGAAGAGGACTCGAACCTCCACGGTGTTACCCGCTAGTACCTGAAACTAGTGCGTCTACCAATTCCGCCATCTGGGCCTCGCCGGCTTGCTGACTGCTTGCTCGCCGCGAAGAAGTGAGATTATGCGTATGCCGTGCGGCACTGTCAACACTTGGGCGGAATAATTTTTCTTTTTTCTCACCCGCCTGCAAGCCCACGCTCAAATTCCGCATAGGTGGCAGTTTTCGCGAGGTTTGCCGTATGATTGTCCCTGACTGTGCGACCCCGCGTTTTCGCGCAACGCACAACACCACGGACCGTCGGGCGCCAGATGTGCCCCTCGGCCGGACTCAACCGGCACAGCAACGCTACCGACCTTTGAGCAAATATCCCTATCCGATTCCGAGCCGCGAAGAAATCCTCGGTGTCCTGCGCACCGCCGATGCCGCGCTGTCCGCCAACGATATCGCCGAAGCCCTGGCGATCAAAAAGCAGGAGCGCGAAGGCTTCTTCAAGCGCCTCGCCGCCATGGAGCGCGATGACCAGATTCGCCTCGACCGCCGCGGCTATTATCAACTGACCCACCCCTCGAACTTCATCGCCGGCCGTGTCATCGGTCACCGCGACGGCTACGGTTTCGCCGTGCGCGACGAGGGCGGCGACGACCTCTTCCTTCCCAGCGAAGAAATGAAGAAGGTCATGCACAACGACCGCGTCCTTCTGCGCGTTGCCGGCTACGATCGCCGGGGACGTCCGGAAGGGCATATCGTTGAAGTGGTGAGCCGTGCCAACACGCACGTTATCGGTCGCCTGCTCAACGAAAATGGCGTGATGGTCGTCGCCCCGGAAGACAAGCGCATCGGCCATGACATCCTGATCCCGCCGCGCGCCCAGGGCAAGGCCAAGGTCGGTCAGGTCGTGTCCGTCGAACTCACCGATTACCCCAGCCGCTATAGCCAGCCCATCGGCCGCGTCTCGGAAGTCCTTGGCGACATCGACGACCCCGGCATGGAAATCGAAATCGCCGTGCGCAAGTACGGCGTGCCCCACCAGTTCTCCGCCGAAGCGCTCGCCGCTGCCGGGGCGCTGCCCGATGAAGTGCGTGCGCCTGATCTGCGTCACCGCATCGATCTGCGCGATGTGCCGCTCGTCACCATCGACGGAGAAGATGCGCGCGACTTCGACGATGCCGTGTACTGCGAGCCGGCCAAGGTCGGCCGCAGCGATGGCTTCCGCCTGATCGTCGCCATTGCCGACGTCTCGCATTACGTGACCCCCGGCGGCCCCCTCGACGCGGACGCCCTGACGCGCAGCACATCGGTCTACTTCCCGCGACGCGTCATTCCGATGCTGCCGGAAAAGCTCTCGAACGGCTTGTGCTCGCTCAATCCCGACGTGGATCGCTGTGTTCTCGTGTGTGACGCCCTCGTCGCCCCGAACGGCGAAGTCAAGGCCTATCAGTTCTATCCGGCCGTGATCCACTCGGCCGCACGCCTGACCTACACCGAAGTGGCCGCCGTTCTCGGCAACACCAAAGGCCCCGAAGCCCAACGCCGCGCCGCGCTGCTGCCGCATCTGCAGAACCTGTACGAGCTGTACAAAGTGCTCGCGAAAGCGCGCAAGACGCGTGGCGCCATTGAATTCGATTCGACCGAGACGTACATCGTCTGCAACGCGCAAGGCAAGATCGAACAGATCCTGCCGCGCACGCGCAACGATGCTCACCGTCTCATCGAGGAATGCATGCTCACGGCCAACGTGTGCGCCGCCGACCTCCTCAAGCGTCACAAGCAGGCGGGCCTGTACCGGATTCACGCCGGTCCGTCGGGCGAACGACTCCAGGTGCTGCGCACGTTCCTCAAGACGCTCGGGCTGTCGCTCGGCGGTGGCGACGAGCCTGCGACGTCCGATTACGCGGACCTGATGACGCAGATCGAGTCGCGCCCCGACGCACCCATGCTCCAGACGATGCTCCTGCGCTCGATGCAGCAAGCCGTCTACAGTCCGGACAACATCGGCCACTTCGGACTGGCGTATCCCGCCTACGCGCACTTCACCAGCCCGATTCGCCGCTACCCGGACCTGCTCACGCACCGTGCCATCAAGGCGATTCTGGCGGGCAAGAAGTACGAGCCCGAAGTCCCGGCGGGTGTGGAAATGACGACCGGCCTCTCGCCGCACGCGCGCAAGCTTCAGAAGGCCGACGACTCCGCCGCCGGGAAAGCCAAGAAGGCCGCGGGCACCAAGAAGCACGATGCCATCTGGGACGAGCTGGGCCTGCATTGCTCGGCGAATGAGCGTCGCGCCGACGAAGCCTCGCGCGACGTCGAAGCGTGGCTCAAGTGCTATTTCATGCGCGACAAGCTCGGCGAGGAATACGGCGGCACGGTCAGCGCCGTCACCTCGTTCGGCATCTTCGTGCAGCTCGACGATCTCTTTATCGAAGGCCTCGTGCACGTCACGGAGCTGGGCAGCGATTACTTCCAGTTCGACGAAGTCCGCCACGAACTGCGCGGCGAGCGCACCGGCATCCGCTATCGACTGACCGACCGCGTGCGCGTGCAGGTGAGCCGTGTCGACCTGGACGCGCGCAAGATCGACTTCCGTCTCGTACGCGAAGTCAACGCGCGCACGCTGGCGAAAACGTCGGGTCGCACCGAGCGCGGCGGCGCACCGGTGCCGGCCCCCGCCGCCGGTGCGCCCGGACTGGCCGGTTCGGCGGGTTCCGTCGCTGCCCGGCCGGGCATTCGCCAGATGCCCAAGGGTGGTGCGCTGCTCAACGGCGTGCAACTGGCCCCGGCAGGCAAGCATCCCGCCAAGCCGAAGTCGGTGAAAGTGAATGCCGCGAGGGGGGAGCGAGGGGCGACCTCGCCCGCCAAGCCCGGTGGCGGCAAGGCGCCGGCCAAGCGTTCGGGAGGTCCGGCGAAGAAGCCGCGTCGTTGATTCGCGCAGTGCGGCGGAGGGTTTGCAGTAAGATGGGCGCCTTGTGCCGGCGGTGACTGGCAACGGGGGGTCCGCGATGGATTGCGGCGGCGGTGGCCCATGCGGGCTCCGCCGCCGTCGTGCTTTGTGCGGCGCCTGTTGTCGGCGGCCGTGCGGGCGCACGCTATTTTGAGGATGTGAAATGAGTCAATTGAAATTGCTGTTCGGCTTCCATGCCGTCACGGCGCGTCTGCGCCACGATGCCGGTAGCGTCGAAGAGATTTACTACGATCCGAGCCGGCGCGATCGCCGCATGACCGACTTCCTGAAGCACGTGGAGTCGCTCAAGGGCGCCCCGGGCGTGAAGATCAAGGTCATTCAGGCCGACGGAAAGCGCCTGGACGGCATGGCCGGTTCGTCGCGCCACCAAGGCGTGGTCGCGCGTGCCCAGGAAGTGTCGCTGGCGCTGAACCTCGACGAATTGCTCGACGGCATCTCCGGGCCGCCGCTGCTGCTCGTGCTCGACGGCGTGACCGACCCGCACAACCTCGGCGCGTGCCTGCGCGTCGCGGACGGGGCCGGGGCGCATGCGGTGATCGCGCCGAAAGACCGCGCCGTCGGCCTGAACGCGACCGCCGCCAAGGTGGCCAGCGGTGCGGCGGAAACCGTGCCGTACATCATGGTGACGAATCTCTCGCGTACGCTGCGTGAATTGCAGGAGCGCGGCATCTGGGTGGTCGGCACCTCCGACGACGCACCCAACGACATCTACGGCACCAAGCTCACCGGGCCGATGGCGATTGTCATGGGCGCCGAGGGCGAGGGCATGCGACGTCTGGTGCGCGAGCACTGCGACGAATTGATGAGCATTCCGATGGCCGGTGGCTGCGAAAGCCTGAATGTCTCGGTCGCAAGTGCCGTCTGCCTGTACGAAGCGGTCCGCCAGCGCGCAGTCGCGGCCAAGGGCGCAAAGTAAGGGACGTGCCGTAACGACCGCCAAGTCCGGGACGTGAAGTTCAGGACGCGAATTTTGGGACACGCGGTCTAGCGCGTGGGGCTCAGGACATGCGGCCGAGGACGTGAAGTTCAGGACGCGAGGTCGAGGACTGCGGCCCAGGGCGTAAAGTTCAGCGCGTCAAGTTCAGGGCGTGATGCCAGGCGCGCGAGGTCGCCGGGCATCACCGTCGCGCGTGCGCTTAGCGCGCCGCGTCGATCAACGCTTCGAGCTTGATCGCATCGGCGGCAAATGCGCGAATCCCTTCCGCGAGCTTTTCGGTGGCCATGGCATCGTCGTTGAGGGCGAAGCGGAACGACGGCTCATCCGTTTTCACGCGATCGATGCTCGCAGCGCGGGCGTCCTTCGCGTCGAGCCGTCGAGGGACTTCGCTCTGTGTCGTGCGGAGTTGTTCGAGCAGGGCGGGGCTGATCGTCAGCAGATCGCAGCCTGCCAATGCCAGGATCTGCCCGGTCGAGCGGAAGCTCGCACCCATGACTTCCGTGTCATGGCCGAAGTGCTTGTAGTAGCGATAGATGGCGGCCACCGAGCGCACGCCCGGATCGTTCTCTCCCGCGTTGTCCGCCTCGACCCAGTTCGCACTCGCCGACTTCTTGTACCAATCGTAGATCCGGCCGACAAACGGCGAAATCAGCCGGGCGCCAGCCTCGGCGCAGGCCGCCGCTTGCACCAGCGAAAACAGCAGCGTCATGTTGCAGCGAATCCCATCGCGCTCGAGAATCTCGGCCGCACGAATGCCTTCCCACGTCGAGGCAATCTTGATGAGCACGCGGTCGCGCTCGATGCCTTGCGCCTCGTACATGGCGATGAGCTTGCGCGCACGGACTACCGTGCCGGCCGTATCGAACGACAGTCGCGCGTCCACTTCCGTCGACACGCGACCCGGCACGATGTCCAGAATCTCCTGCCCGAAGGCAATCAGCAGACGGTCGATGATCTCCGCGGTGGATTCCGCGCGGTGTTCACTGACGATGCGGGTGAGCATCGGGCGGTAGGCGTCCTTCTGGACGGCACCGAGAATCAGCGACGGGTTGGTCGTGGCGTCTTGCGGCTTGTAGGCGTCCATCGCCTGGAAGTCGCCGGTGTCGGCGACAACGATCGTATGGCGTTTGAGCTGGTCGAGCTGATTCATGAGAGCGGCCTTGCGAGAAATGCACTGCGTGACATGAAGTCCGGGATGCGACCGGGCGATGAAAAACGGCGCGGCCCGCCTGACTCCGGTAAACTTCCGACTTTACCAAACTTTGCCGGAAATCCCCATGACCCAGGACGAACTCAAGCGCTTGGTCGGCCAGGCCGCCGCCGACTATGTGAACCAGCACGTGCCCGAGGGCAGCGTGATCGGCGTGGGCACCGGGTCCACCGCGAACTGCTTCATCGATGCGCTCGCAGCCCACAAGGGCCGCTATCGCGGTGCCGTCTCCAGTTCCGAGGCCAGTACCGAGCGTCTGCGCAACCATGGCATCGAAGTCTTCGACCTCAACCAGATCGACAGCCTGCCGGTCTACGTCGACGGGGCCGACGAGATCAACGCGCTTGGCCACATGATCAAAGGCGGCGGCGGGGCGCTTACGCGCGAGAAGATCGTCGCCTCGGTGGCGAAGGAGTTCGTGTGCGTCGTCGACGCGTCCAAGGAAGTTGCCGTGCTTGGCGTCTTCCCGTTGCCGGTGGAAGTGATCCCGATGGCACAGGCGAGCGTTGCTCGTGCGCTGACGGCACTTGGCGGCAAGCCGCAGGCGCGCGTGCGTGCCGACGGCAGCCCGTACATGACCGACAATGGGTGCGCGATTCTCGACGTCCATGGCCTGCAGATCCTCGACCCGGTGGCGTTCGAGACGCAGGTCAACCAGATCCCGGGCGTCGTGACCGTGGGGCTCTTCGCACAGCGGGGCGCGGACATCACGCTCATGGGTACGCCGCAAGGCGTGCGCACGCTCGACTACCACAACTGATCCCGGGAGGGCAGGATGGCTGGATCGCGTCGTCTTCCCGAAACCTGGTTCCGCCGTGGCCTATGGCTGATCGCCGTGTTGTTTGCGGCGTTCCTCATTGGCCTGGGCGGGCTCGTCGTCGACAAATTGCCGGGCGTAGCGCCCGCACCGACGCTCGACTCGTTCGTCGATCGCGGGCAGGCGGCCAGTGCCGACGCCGCCATCAAGCAGGCGCAGACACAGCTCGAAGATGTCGAGAGCCGGTTGGAGACGGCGCGTTTGCAGCTCAAGGCGCGGAGCACGGCGTATCGCAGTGCGCGAGAGTCGTTCAACGATTGGGTGGCCACGCGTACGGCGACGGCGCAGGCCAGTCAGGATACGGAACTCGTTGCGCGCACGCAGGCGCTCGATGCCTTGAAGGCGGCGCAGCGCGACGTCCAGACGCAAGTCGATGCCCTCGAGGCAAAACAGCTGGATGCCCAGCGCGCGGTGCAGTCGGCGCGCACGGCGCGTTATGCGCTGAACACGGCGGCGGGAGAAAAGCTTGCGGCGATCCAGCGTGCGCAGGATTTGAAAGTATTCGGCATTCGGCTCGCGCTCACGCTGCCATTACTGGTGGTGGCGGGATGGCTCTTTGTGCGTCAGCGCAAGAGCACGTGGTGGCCATTCGTGTGGGGCTTCATCTTCTTCGCGCTGTTTGCGTTCTTCGTAGAGCTGGTGCCGTACTTGCCGGACTATGGTGGGTATGTGCGGTATCTGGTGGGCATCGTGCTCACGGTGATGATCGGACGCTACGCCATCGTGTCGTTGCAGCGATACCTGGCGAGGCAGAGGGCGGAGGAGCAGTTGCCGGACGAGGAACGTCGCAAGACGTTGTCGTACGATTTGGCGCAGGCGCGGTTGGCGAAGTCGGTGTGTCCGGGGTGTGAGCGTCCGGTGAAACTGGACGATCCGAATCGCGACTACTGCGTGCACTGTGGCATTTGCCTATTCGACCATTGCGGTGTGTGCGACGCGCGCAAAAACGCGTTCGCGCATTTCTGCCACCATTGCGGAGCGGGTTCGACCGGCAAGTCGGCCGTGGGTGGCACAACGCTCGCTTGACCATCGCATCCAGCGGATCCCTATCGAAAGAAAACAGGCATGCGACCGGATCGCATGCCTGTCTTACGACGCCCGTGGCATTGCGCCATGGGACGTATGCGGGGACGGATTGGGGCCCCTTTCTGCAGCGAGTTGGGTTTATGTCTGAGAGGCGGAAAGGGGCCCCGATCCGTCAGGGGGGAGGTGTTTACTCAGAGGGCGGCGGCACATAGCCTTGAGCGACATCGGCGCCGTCCCCGAAGAAATACTTTTCGGTTTGCTTGACGAGGTATTGGCGGGCGCGCGGATCGGCCATATTCAGGCGATTTTCATTGATCAGCATGGTTTGTTGCTTGAGCCAGCCGGCCCAGGCTTCTTTCGAGACGCTTTCCCAGAGGCGTTTGCCAAGTTCGCCGGGCATGGGGGGGAAATCGAGACCTTCGGCTTCTTTGCCGAGTTTGACGCATTGAATCATGCGAGCCATGGGGAACTCCTTCGTGAACTTGTTGGGGCGTGAATGAATGTTGGGCGCTTGATTCGAGCCCCTTGGGGGGAATCGAAATGCGACGAAAAAGAGCGCTGCGGCCGAGAGCGGTAGATGGGGGCAGGGGCGGGAGACACAAGGGGGAGCCTTGGGCGTGCGCCGCCTGCCTGACCTTCGTTACAGCTTCTTGATGAGCACCAGCGAGCGGCGCTGCCAGTTATACAGGCGGCGGCGGTCAGCGGGCAGATCGTCGACGCCGGCCTTGACGAAGCCTCGCTTGAGGAACCAGTGCTCGGTGCGCGTGGTGAGGACGAACAGGCGATCCAGACCGCGGGCACGGGCGCGTTGCTCGATGTGTTTGAGCAGGCGTTCGCCGTCTCCGGAGCCTTGAGCTTCCGGGTCGACGGTCAGGCAGGCCATCTCACCGATGCGTTCCATCGGATACGAATAGAGCGCCGCGCAGCCAAACAAGCGTCCATCGTGCTCGATGACCGAGAAATGATCGATGTCGCGCTCCAGCTGATTGCGACCGCGACGCACCAGCGTACCGTCGGCCTCGAGCGGTTCGATGAGTTGCAGGATGCCGCCGACGTCGTCGATCGTTGCTTCGCGTAGGCTCTCCAGGTTCTCGTACGAGATCATGGTACCCACGCCATCGTGCGAGAAAAGCTCCAGCAGCATGCTGCCGTCGAGCGCGAAGGGCACGATGTGAGCACGGCCGACACCCGCCCGACAGGCGCGCGTCGCGTACTTGAGATAGAACGCCGAATCGCGATCGAGCGTGCCCTGCGACTGCAGGCGCTGGGCGTCTTCGAGCGTGAGTTCGTGCTGCAACTCGTTGTACTCGTTCATCACGCCGGGCGTTTCCGTGATGAAAATCAGCTTGTCGGCGCGCAGCGCGATGGCCGCCGACGACGCCACATCTTCCATCGTCAGATTGAACGACTGACCGGTCGGCGAGAAGCCCAGCGGGGAGAGCAGCACGATCTTGCCGCTCGCCAGCGACAGGCGAATCGACTCGGCATCGACCTTGCGAACCACGCCGGTGTGCTGAAAATCCACGCCGTCCACGATGCCCACCGGGCGCCCCGTGACGAAGTTGCCCGACACGACGCTGATGCGCGCATTACCCATTGGCGTGTTCGGCAGCCCCTGGCTGATCGACGCTTCGATGTCCAGCCGCAGTTCCCCGGCCGCTTCCTTCACCGCTTCAAGCGCGGCCGCGTCGGTAATGCGCAACTGCTGGGCGAAGTGCGACTCGATATGTCGCAGGCGCATCTGCTCCTCGACCTGCGGTCGCGAACCGTGCACCAGCACGATATGCATGCCCATCGCGCACAGCAGCGCGACATCCTGAATCAGGGTGTCGAGCCCGCCGGCCGCGACGAGTTCGCCACCAAAGGCGACCACGAAGGTCTTGTCGCGGAACGCATGGATATAAGGGGCGACCGATCGCAGCCAGTCCACGAACTGGGCTTGGTGGGCGGTCTCTTCGTCTTGTAGGGCGGGGTCGGGTTCGGTCAGCATGAGTGTACGTGCGCAAACATCCGCAGATTATATAATGCGCGCCCATGGCAAGTGATGAACGAAATCGACAATCTCCGCCCCCGAAGCCGAAAGTGATGGCTCCGGGGCATACGCGCGCCCAACCCACGGTCTCCGCGTCGACCCCAAAGCCCGCCAGGCCGCCCAAACCCGCGAGCACGGGGCAGGCCGGCGGCCCGAACCCGGCAGCGGGGCGACGCACGAC
>NZ_CABPRY010000018.1:0-35017 GCF_902459625.1 Pandoraea cepalis | reverse complement strand
CAAATCGGCAGCATGATTGCCTCGGACGTTCCACTTAAAAATCTCAGAAGACTGTCCGAACGAGCGAAGCCACCTCTGGTCGCCGAGCCGGAGGAAATATGGCTCACGTCACTTCGTGCTACGAAAGCTTTTGTTTAGAACCTTTTGTGTTTCGCGGCCCAGACGCAGCCCGCGCGGGACGAAAGCATGATCGGTTGCTCGCAGTTTCAGTCCAGATCACTAATGTCGCTACGAGCGATCCCGCGTCTCCATTGGAACCGAAGGTCGTTCGACGCTAACGCAGACTGTTTGATTCGATCGGCGTCGCGAATCGTGCGGGCGATAGGTCTGGGGGCTCGTTGTCAGATGGCATCGTCCGTAGACGCACAACTGAGGTATGACCGAAATGTTTGCACCTCCAAATTGGTTTCTGTATTCGTCGTATACGCCAGCGGATACAGCAAAATTCCTCTCCGTCGTATCCATTGCTTACGCAATTGGATTGGGCCAAAGGAGCGTGGCAACGACGTTGGCTCAGCACGGCCGCGTTGGCCGGTGGATCTGCCAACGCACCACTGATGATCGCAAACCGGCCAACTGAGCGGTCTCGATCGAAACGCGGAGCGAGGGGGCCTTAAAATTCTTACAGGAGCAAAAAATGCTCGCCCTTTCAGTACAGGCCATTACCGCAGCACTTCAGCGCATCGCTGAAAAAAGCCCTCATCAACCATCGGATGCAGTCATCAACGCTTTACTCGCTCGCGAGTTGATACATCGAGTTGGAATGCGCTTTGAGCCAACCCAGTTTGGCCGCTCGTATTTCCGCCACGCGTACACCGTCCGGCCGGCGTGGTAAGCAATAGCATCAAAATTCGGGGAGTGTGTCACTCGGGAGACGTGCATGACTCGGCCGGAATTTTCATCCCAAGCGTGGCATAAACACCGAGCAATTGTCTGAGTGCCGCAGAAATGGAGTGTCCGTTATTTTGCTATTCGTAAGTCTCGACTTCTTCGTCCATTAGAACTCTCTCAATGAGAGAATTATTTTCCTGATCCCGTTGACTATTCGAGGGGATTGTTGGAGGTACGGCAATGTGGGAAATAGTCGAGAAAAGTTTTAATGGTTTCGAGATATGGATTAATCTAAATAAACATATTGACGATATTGAGGTTGCGACATACGCGTACGTCGGCTTATTTCGCGAGCATGATGCGAATTATGATGATTTTCAATCATTTGGGCCAGAGGTCGGCGTTCGCTTTAGCGACAGAGAAATGGCAATCGAGGCGTGCTTAGCCACAGGGAAATGCATGATCGGCCGGCGGATTTGTTAGTGAATCGTGCCGGGATTCATGGAGGCGGATTGGTTGAAGTTAATGCAGTGACGTGCATGGGGCGAAGCGCAAAACTGGCGTATCAGTTGATGAGCGTTTATTCTAGACGCCGGTGAAACTGGCGACTCATGGGCGGCGGTGCCGTTACGTAAGGGAACGCCTGGAGGCCAAGTTGCGTGATGTCGATAGTCGTGTTTTTTCCGGTCCTCGGCATGCACCGTTCAATGGGCGAAACAAGCCTCATCGCGGTGACCAGAAATGCGTCAACGGCTGCCGGAGTCGACGCTCGGATCTGCTGCGACAATGATTAAATTCAGTACAGTCCAGGTACACCCATAAAGTTCGCCAAACCTTCAAAAATTTCGCTAACCTATTGTCGCGTAAATACTTTTCGATGTTTCTGCTTACGGTCGCCTTCCTTTAATTTTCCTAGGCATCCACAGTTAGCTGCAAACTCATAATCCCTTGGTCGCTGGTTCGAACCCAGCACGGCCTACCAAAGAAGTAGAAAAGCCCCTGACGGTAACGTCAGGGGCTTTTTTTCTTGGAATCAATGGTTTGTGCAGGGCTTATTGTCTGCGTGCCTTCGTTTTCTCTATGCGGCGAGCGTGTCGACGCTTCACTGCTCAGTGACGGCCTGAGGCGTGTTCCGGAAGCTGATCGCCATGCGGTTATAGGTATTCATCAGGCTGATGGCGATGGTCAGGTCAACCAGCTCGCGTTCATTGAACACTGCGCGGGCAGCGTCGTAGGTCGTGTCCGGTACGCCGGTCTGGGCAACCAGCGTGACCGATTCGGCCCACTCGAGTGCAGCACGCTCACGGTCGTCGAACAGACGCCCCGCTTCCCTCCATGCCTGCACGAGCGCCAGCTTTTCGACCGCCACGCCTTTTTTCAGCAGGTCGCGTGTGTGCATGTCCAGGCAATAGGCACAGTTGTTGATCTGCGAGACGCGCAAGTAGACCAGGTCGACGAGCACCGGCGACAGGTCGCTCTGCATGACGTAGCCGTAGACGCCGCCAAGGGCTTTGACGCCCGCGGGCGCAATCTGGATGTAGTCGAGGCGCTTGCTCATGGGGTAACTCCTTGAAGGGGTGATCTACTTGATGGGGGTGGTCAAGGTTTTGTCGCTGCTGTCCGCGACAAACACGGCGAGCAACTTGGCAGGCCTTGTTTCGCTCGCGTTGCGGCTGATGCGGTGGACCGCGCCGGGCGCTTCGAAGAAGCTCTCGCCGGCCTGATAGACGCGCTTCGGACCGTCATCGACCTGCGACTCGATCTCGCCCGATAAGACGTAGGCGTAAATGAAAGCGGAGCCCGCATGCCTATGCGCGGGCGACGCTGCACCCGGTGCGTAGTCGACGACGACGGCGGTCAACGATTTACCCGGAATGTTGGGAATGGCGTGCCGAAAGTTCGGTGTGACGGTCTCGGCCGCGCCATGCGCTGCGGCCGATACGGCGATGCCCAGAGTCACGGCTGTGCAGGCGGCTCCTAAGATGGATCGAATGTTCATGGATGTCGGGCTCCGTTTGTGTTCCTGCATTGTCGTGTGACACGCGGGCACGCGAAAGCACCAGGAATGAACAGTTTGGATGTACCAAGAAGCAATGACGGAGCGTGTCCCACCGGTCCGTCAGTGGCGCCCGAGAACGAGCTCCAGCAGGCGTGAGCAGTTGGCCGTCAGCGTTCTGTCTTGCAGATTCGTCACGCCGAGCAGCAGCCCCTGCTGCCCCGGATTGCCCGTGTACCAGGGTGAGAGAGGAACCGGGGCGAGTCCGAAAGCTCGCGCCCGCAAAGCGATATCGATATCCGATACCGATCGTGGAAGCGCGACCACGACCGTCATGCCGGCGGAGGCCTGCACTTTGATTGAATCCGAGGCCAGCTGCTTCAGACAGCGAACCAGGGCGTCTTGTCGGGCAGTGTAAAGGCGCTTCATGCGCCGCAGATGGCGAAGATAGTGACCATCGTGCATGAACTCAGTGACGGCGTGTTGCACGGATGCCGCCGGGGCGGGCGAAAGACATGCCGTGATATCGCCGAAGCGGCGTGCCAGGTCCGGCGGGACAACGAGAAATCCCAAGCGCAGCGCCGGGCTGATTGTCTTGCTGAAGGTTCCAATGTGCAGAATCCGGCCGTCCTGATCGAGCGAGGCCAGGGCCGGTGCGGCCCGACCTTTCAACTGCAATTCGCCGAGATAATCGTCCTCGATAATCCAGGCGTCGTGTTGTTTGGCCCAGGCGAGCAGTGAAATCCGTCGAGGGAGCGACATCGTCATCCCGAGCGGTGCCTGCTGGCCGGGTGTTACCACTGCGAGGGCGGCTCTGGGCGCGATCCGCATGCCAGCCTCTATATCGAGCCCGTCCGCGTCTACCGGTACACCTGCCACCGTCATGCCGGCCAGCCCAAGCGCCGTACGCGTGAGCGGAAAGCCAGGCTCCTCCATCCAGGCTTGTCTGCCTTCCACGCGCAGGCCGCGAATCGCCAGATTGAGCGCGCCGGAGAAACCTGCCGTGACGAAGACCTGGGAGGGACTGCATCGAAGCCCGCGAGCGACGCCAAGATACGCCGCGATCTCCTGTCGCAAATCTGGATCGCCGCGGGGATCGGGGTATCCGACAGGAGCCGCTGCCGCTCTGCGCGCCGCGCGTCCCTGAATGCGTGACCAGAGCTTGAACGGAAAGGCGTCTTGAGAAGGCACACCCATCTGAAACGCCAACGGCACCGTGCTGAAGTCGTTGAACAAATCCGGCAGCGGCGGCGCTTCCGGCGACCATGTGGTCGTCGTTGGCAAGGGCCGGGCGGCGATCCGGGTGCCGGCCGCGCCAAGGCCGATCGCGAACTGCTCATCGATCAGACGTTCATAGGCGGCACGCACGGTACCCCGGGACACACCTAGCTGCGCGGCCAAATCCGACCACGAGGGCAGCCGCGCGCCCGCAGCAAGCTGGCCCGACTCGATCGCATTTCGAATCGAGCTGTAAATTTGCACCGACAGCGAGATACGTGCGGCGCGATCGAGGCCAATGGAAAGGGGGGGCATGAACGCGATAGTACATTGGGATTTGTCGAGAATGGACCTTTTCCCTGAACCATGGGAAGCGTAACTTTCTCGGTGTCACGCCGCCAGTCAGTCCCGGCGCCAAATCGGGCGCCCGTCTGGGGCGGTCCGGAAATGACGTGAAGCATGCCGTGCCAGTCGCCTTGCAGGCGCTGGGCAATCGATTTCAACGCAGCCAACCCACTACCTTGAGCCTAATGCATCCATTGTTCCCACGCTTTCTGAGCACGGACGGGGCGTTCGGTAGAACAGAACCACAGGCGCTTGAGTTTGTCGCGTAGTAAATAGACGCACAACAAGGGCTGATTAGCTTGCATTAGCTCGCTCAGATGCACGGATTGTTCCGGACGTGGAACAGGTCGTAGACGATTCCAGTCTGCGGACAGTTCGCCTTGCTTTCAAGCTCGTAGGCCGTTTTCATGTCGATCGCGACGGCCTCAATACGTTAGGCAACGCCCTCGGGGAGTTGCTCAAAAAATGCTCGGGCGGTTTCCCGGGAGCGGTCATTCCACCCACTCAACTCGATACCCGCTCCAGCAATCCCGCGCTTGCAGTGCTTTGCGATCCAGCAATTTGTTCTCAGAACACCGTCCTTATTGGCGTCAGATGATCAATTACCCGGAAAACCTCCGCGGTTCTCCACGACGAACCTTTTGATGTCTGACGTGCCGCCGAGCTGCGGAACATATCGAGCGGAGCCGCTAAGGGATACCGGGTCAGAAGCGATCGGCGCGAAATGGAGACGGGTCGACCAACGTCGGCGCGCCAGTAAGCATCTCGGCAATCAGACGCCCGGTCACGGGGCCGAGCGTCAGACCGTGATGTGCGTGACCGAATGCAAACCAAAGGTCACGATGGTTGGGGGCCGGGCCAATGACCGGGAGCATATCCGGAGTGCAAGGTCGACACCCCATCCACGGCTCGGATTCGACCGGCTTTCCCAGAGGGAACAGCCGTCTCGCCAGGGGTTCGACGGCCGCTAGCTGAACCGGCGTCCGAGGCGCGTCGCGCAGCGCAAGTTCGACGCCCGTTGTCAGACGAATTCCCTGGTTCATCGGCGCCAGCAAAAAGCCGCTTTCGGCATCCAACACCGGTTGATTCAGTTGTGCGCCGGTGTCGGGCAAAAAGTGCCGGTGATAGCCGCGCTTGACCGCCAGCGGCAGCCGGTAACCCAGCGCACGCGTAATGGTGTCGGACCAAGGCCCCATTGCCACGACGGCGTGCCGACCTTCGATTTCCCCCTCGAGGGTCTGTACGCGCCAATGCGGCTTCAACGTGGTCGCATCGCCGCGCATGATGTGCCCACCTATCGATGTGAAGTACTGCGCGTAGCGGGTAACCAATTCGCCGGGATCGCGAATCGAACTCGAGGCCGTATGTCGAATGGCCCCGATGAGCGTTGCCGAGAGCGACGGCTCATCCCTCTGAAGTTGCGCTGCGTCGAGTCGTTCGAAGGGCACACCGTACTCACGTTGCCAGCGCTCGGTATCGAGAAGCGCCGCGTCGAACGCATCACGCCGATGGAAGACCTTTAGCCACCCGCCTTCGCGTAGCAGATCGTCCGCACCCGCACGTTTGATGAGTGCCTGGTGCTCGGTCAAGCAATGCTCGATCAGTGTGCTGTATTGACGGGCGATGCGGGCATGTCGTTGCGGCGCGGAGTGATGCCAATACCGTACGAGAAATGGGGCGATGCTCGGCAGCGCCGACGGGTGATAGCGCACATCCGTGGATTGATTTCGCGCATAGTGAAGCAGCGTTCCGATGTCGCGAGGAAACGCGTACGGATACACGCCTTCACGCTGTATCAATCCGGCGTTGCCAAATGACGTTTCCCGACCGGGCCTGCTACGGTCGATGAGCGCGGTCGCAAGGCCACGACTCTGCAAATGGATAGCCGTCGAGACGCCGACGATCCCGGCCCCGAGTACCAGAACATCGAATTTCATGATGGAGACACTGTCGTTATCCCATTGTCGTGGCTAGCCGCGTGGTCGCGTCGCAACGCCACAGTGGGCGGTTTGAATAGGTCAACCGATTCCCAATGGCGTCGTGAACGCCCAATCGTAGATGTCACCTGGCAAATGCCGCACGGACCTAGGCCAACGCCGTCACGGCAACTTCCACGTCGCAGCCGGCTCGCATCAACAGTGATTGAACACACGCGCGCGTTGGTGCATTTCCCTGCGGAATCCAGGCGTCCCATACGCGGTTGAACTCGTCAAAATAACGAGCATCGGAAAGCCAGATGTTCGCCGTCAGAAGACGTGTTTTGTCGACGCCCGCCTCGGCGAGTAGCCCATCGATTTGCGTCAAGACTTCGTTCGTCTGCTCGGGAATCGTGGCGTATTGCGTAATCGGCACTTGCCCGGCCAGATATACAACACCCCCCGCAATGACCACCTGACTCATGCGGACATTGGTATGCAAACGCGTGATTTCTTTGTTCATTTTTTGGCTCGGAGAAGAATGACGATACGGCGGTCAACGCAGACGCAAGGCATACGTGACTGTTCCGGTTATCATATATGAGAATTTACGTTCTCGTATACGAGAAAATGCTAAGAAATCAACGCAATCGGTTTCATGTGTTCGGTTCGTATTGTCTGGACCGTGCACGCTCAGTGAAGGTCCTATGACGCCACCTACACCCAAGAAGCCTGCGTCGTCAGGCAAGCACAAGCGCGACGACGGCCAAGTCAGTCATGAAACGGTGGGCGCCCGACTGCGAAGCGCGCGCAAGGAGAACGGGCTGACACTCAAGACGTTGAGCGAGCGCTCAGGCGTCGCTGTATCGACCATCTCAAAGGCGGAGCGCGGCGACATTGCGCTCACCTACGATAAGTTTGGCGCGCTTGCCCGTGCACTCGGCCTGGATTACTCGGCCATTTTCGGGCATGGCAACAACGAACTCAGCGCAGGGATGAGTCCATCGTTCACTGAAGCGGGAAAGCAAACGATATACGAGACCCCCAACTATCGCTATGGCATGATCGCTTCCGACCTTGCCAATAAGCGCATGGTGCCGATGCGTGCACACATCCGCGCGCGCAAGCTGGAAGATTTTCCTGACTATATTCGCCACGCGGGCGAAGAGTTCGTGTTCGTTTTGTCAGGCAGTTTGTTGCTGCGGTTTGAAAATGGCAGCGAATTCCGGCTGGCGCCAGGCGATAGTCTTTATTTCGACAGTGGCGTGGGGCACGTCTATCTGAGCGAGCACGATTCTGGCGTCGACGCCGTCGTCTGCTGTGTAGACATGCATGTTCCGCCCGCAATGTCGCGCTCGCGATGAGGGTCGACAGGGACTCGCCACTCGTTGTTGAGTCGGACAACACCGGCCGGATGGAGCGAACCTTTTCCGGTGGATCTCGACGATTTTGTGGACGCCTATCGTCGGGTGCCGGTCATCTGGGACTTCTGGGCGCTTGACTCGGTGTCGGGTATCCAGGCGGTGAAACGAAGTCAGTGAGCCCGCGACGGTACGTCAAGGGCTTTTTTTTGACTCAATCCGCTGCGACATCGAAATGCCGTCTAGCCGCGATTGTCGACCCAGTCACGCGCCCACGTGGTGGCGTGTCCCAGGGCCTGCGTTTCGTTGTCGAAATAGTCGAGCGCGTAGAAATTGTACGAAACCGGATCGGCGTCCAGGGGACCGCCTCTGACGAGCAGGAGGTTGGCAGCAAACCAGCCGTCCGAGAGTTGGTGCGCGGACGGGGCAATTGAATAGCCGTTGTATTGGTGGTGATGTTCGATATTTTGCATTAGCGATTGTCGAGCGCACACATGGCATTCGCGCCATACAAGCAAGACAATTTGAAAGTTGGGGGAAGACGGGGTGTGTCTAAACGACAAACGATGCACACGTTGAGGTGTGGCGATCGGATCGGGGGGGGAGCGTCGCTGCGCGAGGAAGCGCGCGCGTGAGGCAGACAAGCGAAGGGCCGGAAGACCGGCCCTTGAAATACGTTACAGCGGGGTGATATTCGAGGCCTGCATGCCCTTCGGGCCACGCTTCGTCTCGTAGCTCACCTTCTGGTTCTCCGCGAGCGTCTTGAATCCATCGCCACGAACTTCCGAGAAGTGAGCGAAGAGATCATCGCCGCCAGCGTCAGGAGTAATGAAGCCAAAGCCCTTGCTATCGTTGAACCACTTAACAGTACCGGTATCCATATTGAATCCTTGAAATAAAAAATACAGCTCCACTGCGGAGCGACAAAAACTTCAAGGAAGAGGAGAGGACAACGAGTACCGCGCAGACAAGGCGGAAAATGGTGATCAGCAATCGAGCTTCTTGAATATTTCGAAGCCCAGAATACAGGGGCGGATCGGGAATGTCAAAGCATATCGTGATCCGCGCCCACTATCGGGCAATACATTGTTTCGCGTAAGTCGTGCGCCAGAAAGGAGGCGGGCATCCACCGGCACCGCACACGCGCATTTGATTCCGCTGTCGGCGCCAACCAGGATCCCACGTCCCACCGCGCTCATACGCCGTAGAACCGCTCGCAAAACGCGGCACTCGCCCCGAGCTTCCGGGACAAATCGGCTGCGGCGCGCAATTGCGGGACCACCAGCTCGCCGGATTCATGCGCAGCATTCAGTCTCGACGCCGGACCGGAGAGCGTGAGTGCCGCCATGAACTTGTCATCGGTACCGAACACCGGCGTCGCAAACGCCGCGGTATGCACGTCGCGCGCACCCGACGTGAAAATGGGGATCGTCGGCGGTTGCTCGTACAGCGGCTCGTTCAACCCCCAGACCCGAATGACCTGGCCGATGGCCGTGTCGTCCAGCGGCAGCGACGTGCCCGGAAGGCGCGTCTCACGCAGCCCCTCGGACGGCTCAACCCGGAACAGGCAAAGCCGGTTGCCATTCTCGTGCACGTAGTACGATGCGCTTTCCTTCGCCAGCGCAGCCAGATCAAACAACACCGGCTCGACCACCGTCGACAGGTGAAACGATTGCTCGAACAGCTTGCCCAGATATAGCAGTCGATGGCCGAGCGCATAGTTGCCCGATGACGAGCGCACCACATAGCCCATTCGTTCAAGCGAGTTCATCAGTCGGTACACGGTCGTCTTGTGCATCCCGGTCGCCTGCGAAAGCGTACCGAGAGAATGCGATTCCGCACCCGGCTTGAAACAGTCGAGCAGCGATAGCGCTTTCTCGACCGCGGCGACCCCGTCGTTCCCCATCCCGATCCCCCGTCAAATAGATGCCATTGTACATCGTACAGCATCAATTCACCTAGTAAAAGGGTAAACGCTAGTGCCGATCATGCGTCGCCTGTCTTATAGTTATTTCACTCTGTACATTAGCTCTGTACATCGTACAGCGCGTCATTTGAGGTCAAATTATGAGCACGACTCCCGCAGGCACTTCCATTCAACGAAACATCGAGCGCGTCTCGCCCGAGCTTGTCGAGGCGGCAGCCAAGTATCAGGCCGCCATTCTTGCCGACGTCGCCGGCCGTCGCGGCACGGTGCACGGGCGGGTGAAGCCGCTGTCCCCAAAGATGAAAGTCGCGGGTCCGGCCATTACTGTCGAAGTCCGCCAGGGCGATAATCTGGCTATCCATGCCGCGCTGGCGATCGCCCAGCCGGGCGACGTCATCGTGGTCGACGGCAAGGGCGACGTGAGCTGCGCGCTGCTCGGAGAAATCATGGCCACTCAGGCAAAGGCGACCGGCATCGCGGGCATCATCATCGACGCTGCCGTGCGCGACGCGCACGAACTCGCCAACGGCGACTACCCGATTTTCTCGGCAGGCCTGAATCCGTGCGGCCCGACCAAGAGCGTGGCCGGCCTGGTGAATTCGCCCATCTCGCTGGGCGGCACCGCGGTGAATCCTGGTGACCTCGTGGTCGGCGATGCCGATGGCGTTGTCGTCATTGCACGGCAGGACGTGGCGCGCATCATCGATCTGGCGCAAAAGAAGCTCGAAGCAGAAACGGCGCGCATCGACGGCATTCTGCGCGGCGAGCAGTTGCGTCCGGCGTGGGTCGAGAAGGAATTGCGGGCCGCCGGCATGCTGGCCGAAGGTGAGACGCTGTAATGACTGCCGTGACGCAAAAGCCGGTTCTGCTGGTCACCGCCGCTGACCTCGCCCCCGAAGCCATCGCCATGCTCGACGCCTTCGAGCTGATCTTCGCGGGAAAGCAGCCCACGGAAGACGACATCGTCGCCCTGTGTGAACACCACAAGCCCGTTGCCATCATCGTGCGCTACGGAAAGATCAATGCCCGGATCATGGACGCGGCAGCGAATCTGCGCGTGATCTCCAAGCACGGCAGCGGCATCGACGTCATCGACCAAGCGGCGGCAAAGGAGCGGGGTATCGCCGTGCTGGCCGCCGTCGGGGCGAACGCCGCCGCCGTCGCCGAGCATGCCTGGGCGCTCATCCTCGCTTGCGCCAAGGCGGTCCCCCATCTGGACGCTCGCCTGCGAGCTGGCCATTGGGACAAGGCCACGCACAAGTCGGTCGAACTGGAGGGCCGCACGCTCGGTCTCGTGGGCTTGGGGGCCATTGGGCGCCGGGTCGCCGCCGTGGGCTTGTCATTCGGGATGACAGTCGTGGCATTCGACCCGTATGCGAAAGAGGCACCGCAAGGCGTCAAGCTCGTGTCGCTCGAGGCACTGTATGCGGCGTCGGACGTCGTGTCGCTGCACTGTCCGCTCACCGCTGAGAACCGTCAGATGCTCAACCGCGAAACGCTCAGCCGCTTCAAGCCGGGTGCCATTCTCGTCAACACGGCGCGCGGTGGCCTCATCGACGAAGCGGCGCTCGCGCAGGCACTCGCCAGCGGGCAACTGCGTGCGGCGGGTCTCGATAGTTTCGATGTCGAGCCGATGGCCATGCCCCATCCGTTCCAGGGCATTCCCAACGTCATCTTGTCCCCGCACATCGGCGGCGTGAGCGACGCGGCCTACGTGAACATGGGGAAGGGCGCGGCCGCCAACGTGCTTGCCGTCGTCAACGCGCCGGCACGCAACGCCGCCTAGCGTTCGAATCCAGGGGGCAGCGCATGTTCTTTCTCACAACACCCGAAGTGCGCGAAGCGGACGTCTTCACGCGCATGCCGGCGCGGTTCCGCAAGCCCGATGTCCAGACCGACTGGGCGCTGGCGAATCGCGGCGGCATGGCCACCGACTCGTTCCTGGAAGGACCCGTCTGGGATCCGGCCGGCTACCTGTTCGTGACCGACATTCCGCACGGGCGCATTTTCCGTATTTCGTCCTCGGGCGAATGGGATCTCGTCGTGCAGTACGACGGTGAACCGAACGGGATGAAGCGTTTCGACGACGCGCATCTGCTCATCACCGACTATCGCAACGGCCTGATGCTGCTCGATATCGCGCGCGGTGAGGTTCGTCCGTACCTCGAGCGTCGCAATACCGAGCGCTTCCGCGGTGTGAACGATCTCACCTTCGATTCACGCGGCAACCTGTACTTCACCGATCAGGGACAGACCGGCCTGCACGATCCCACGGGCCGCGTCTATCGCCTCTCGCCAGACGGCAAGCTGGACACGCTGCTGAGCCAGTGCCCGAGTCCCAACGGGCTGGGGCTCTCGCCGGACGAAAAGGTCCTCTTCGTCGCCATGACGCGGGGCAACTGCGTCTGGCGCGTGCCATTGCAGTCCGACGGCTCGGTCAGCAAGGTCGGCCAGTTCTTCACCTCTTACGGCCCCAGTGGGCCTGATGGCCTGACGGTCGACGTCAGCGGGCGGCTCTTCATCGCGAATCCGGGCCTCGGTCGCGCATGGGTGCTCAACCACCGCGCCGAGCCGGAGGTCATACTCACCAGCCCGGAAGGGGCGTCGCTCACGAATCTGTGCTTCGGTGGCCCCGACATGCAAACGCTGTTCATGACGGAGTCGGTCACGGGCACCGTGCTCAAAGCCGAGATGACGATTCCCGGGCCGCTGCCCAAACAGGCGAAGACGAAGTCCTGACGTTTGATCACCGGGTGGTCTGCCCGGTGCCCCCTATAAATGGAAATCGCACCATAAGTAGTGCGGTGGAGGAGCAAGCATGACCCTTTCGCAAACCATCACCGCCGCGCCCGCCGCCACCGGGCGCGACACGCCGCACAGTCAGCCCTTCGCGAGCGACGAGTATGCCGCGAGCGAGCGAACGCTTGCCAAGGCGTTCTGGCGGATTCTGCCTTTCATCTTTCTCTGCTATGTCGTGAGCTACCTCGACAGAACCAACGTCGGCTTCGCCGCGTTAACGATGAACAAGGATCTCGGGCTGACCGCAGAACAGTTTGGCCTTGGCGCAGGGTTGTTCTTCATCGGGTATTTCCTCTTCGAAATCCCGAGCAATCTCATCATGCAGAAGGTCGGCGCGCGCGTGTGGATCGCGCGCATCATGATTACCTGGGGCTTGTTCTCGATGGCCACGGCCTTCGTCGTCGGCCCCAAGAGCTTCGCGGCCGCGCGCTTTCTTCTCGGCCTCGCCGAAGCGGGCTTCACGCCCGGCATTTATCTCTATTTCACGCACTGGTTCCCGGGGAAATGGCGCGCGAAGGTCACCGCCGCGTTCCTCGTCGGCATTCCCGTCGCGAACATGTTCGGCTCGCCGATTTCGGGGGCGTTGCTGCAACTGGGCGGCCTGCACGGTCTGCGCAGTTGGCAATGGCTGCTGCTCATGGAAGGCCTGCCGGCGGTGGTCCTCGGTGTGGTTTGCCTCTTCGTGCTGGCCGACCGGCCGGCGAAAGCGAAGTGGCTGACGCAGGCCGAGCGAACGCTCCTGGAGCGGCGCATCGCGCACGAGCAGCGCGACATCGGGACCAAGCATGGCAGCAGCCTGCGTGACGCCATGACGAACTGGCGGGTCTTCGTGCTGGCGTTCATCAACTTCTGCGGCATCGTGGGCTCGCTGGGTGTCGGCCTCTGGATGCCGCAAATCATCAAGCAGTTTGGCGTTGCGCACTCGGTGGTGGGCTGGCTGACCTCGATTCCGTACGCCATCGGTGCGGTCGTCATGATCGTGTGGGCACGCGTCGCGAATCGTGCGAAGCACCGCATTCCGTATGTCGCCGGCGCCCTGGGGGTCGCGGCGGTGGCGCTTTGCATCAGCACGTTCGTCGACGCGCCGGTGCTCAAGCTGATTGCGTTGAGCTTTACCGTCAGCGGCATTCTCGCGTTCCAGGCGACTTACTGGGCCATTCCGTCTGGCTTCCTCACCGGACGCGCCGCCGCCGGTGGCCTTGCGTTGATCGTCTCGGTCGGAAATCTCGGTGGGTTTGTCGGACCCTCGATGATCGGTGCGCTCAAGCACGTCTCGGGCGGCTTCACCGCACCGTTGATTGCTGTGTCGGCCTTCTTGCTGGTGGGCGCACTGACCACGGCATGGCTGGGCGACCCCGGGGCGAACGCTGGCGAAGCGGTGTCCGATCCGGGACACGATGGGGTCGACGCCGCAAACGGCATGCGCTCGAACGGCTGACGGGGACCGCGCCATGCAAATCGTCCATGCGCCTCACCTGCCGGTTCGCGAAGCATGGCTGGCCTTGCGCGAAGAAGCCGCGCTCGAACCGGCGCTGCCCATCGTCGACGCGCATCACCATCTCTGGGACCGTCAAACCGGGCGGTATCTCGCCGATGAATTCGGCAAGGATGTCGCGAGCGGGCACCGCATTGTGTCGACGGTCTACGTCCAGTGTCGATCGATGCTCCGACGCGATGGTCCGGAGCCGATGAAACCGCTCGGAGAAGTCGAGTTCGCCAACGGTGTCGCGGCGATGTTCGCCAGTGGGGCTTACGGGCCGACGAGGGTCTGCCAGGCCATCGTCGGGGGCGCGGACCTGACGCTGGGGCGGGATCTGGAGAGCGTACTCGAGGCCATGCTGCAGGCGTCCGGGGGCAGGCTGCGCGGGATTCGCAATCCGCTCGCGTGGCACGAGAGTCCTGCGGTCAGCTCCAGCCCCGTCACGCCGCCGCGCGACCTCATGGAAAACCCGGCGTTTCAGCAAGGCGTGCGAACCCTCGCGAAGCACCGCCTGTCGCTCGATGCCTGGGTTTATCACACGCAACTCGATCAGTTGTATGCGCTGGCGCTGAGTGCACCGGAGGTGACTGTCGTCATCGATCACTTTGGCGGCCCCCTGGGCGTCGGGCCTCACGCCAACGCCGCAGAGGACGTTCGGGCGCGCTGGACGCGCGGGCTGGCGCGACTGGCCAGTCTGCCGAACACCGTGATCAAGTTGGGGGGTGCGGGCCTGAGCGTGTTCGGTTTCGGGTTCGCCGCAAACGAATTGCCCCCGTCGTCCGACATGCTCGCCGCCGCATGGCGGCCGTATTTCGACACCTGCCTCGACCTCTTCGGTGCGAACCGCTGCCTGTTCGAGAGCAATTTCCCCGTCGACAAGGGGATGTTCAGCTACGGCGTTCTGTGGAATGCCTTCAAAAGATTGGCGAGTGCGATGTCGGCCGATGAAAAGGCGGCGCTGTTCAGCCGCACGGCCGCGTCGGTCTATCGCTTAGATATGTCAGGAGACAAAGAATGAAGACTAGTGCAAGCCTCTCCGAGGCAAGCCTCACCGATATGGGACACGCGAGCGGCTACAAGGCCATCACCAAGGGCGAATGGCGCTCGCTCTCGCTGGCTGGCCTGGGATGGACGTTCGAGAGCTACGACTCGTTCCTGCTCTCGCTTTTGCTGCCGACACTGGCCCTTCAGTTTGGATTGAGCAAGGCGCAGCTCGGCCTGTTCACCAGCATCACGGCGGCCGGACAGATCGTCGGCGGCATTCTCTTCGGTTACGTCTCCGACCGCCTGGGACGCGTGCGCACGGCGCTGCTGTGCATTGGCATCTACTCGCTGTTTTCCGGCTTGCTGGCGTTCGCGCCCAACGAGCATTGGTTTGCGACGCTGCGCTTCTTCGGGGCGTTGGGCATGGGCGGGACATGGACTGCCGGTGCAGCCCTCATTGCGGAGACCTGGCATGCGAGCCGTCGCGGCAAGGGTGGGGCGCTTATGCAGATGGGGCTGCCCATCGGCGCCATTCTCGCGATTGCGATTTCCGGCATCGTGAGCGCCGCGTACGGTGGTCTTGTCGACAGCGGTTGGCGTCTGCTTTTCCTGATTGGCGCGCTGCCGTTTTTCATCCTCTTCTGGGTGGCACGCAAGACGCCTGAGTCGCCTATCTGGCTCGAGCGGCGGCAGGCGAGCGCAACGCCCGCGAGCGGCGCCCAGGCGAGCGACGAGAAGCTCAACGTTCGCGGTCTTCTGCTCGCGTTCACGTTCATCTTCTTCCTGCAATACCTCTACTGGGGGGTGTTCACCTGGACGCCGACATTCCTCGTCACGGTGAAACACCTCGACTTCGTGCATAGCCTGAAGTTTGTGCTCTCACTTCAGTTCGGCGCCATCACGGGGTTCCTGCTGTTCTCGGCCTTTGTCGACCGCCTCGGTCGCCGTCCGATGTTCCTGGCCTATCTGCTGGTGGGCGCGGGGGCTGTGCTCGTGTACATCGTGTCGGCGAATGCGGCGCTGCTCATGGTGGCGATATTCTTCACGGGCTTCAGCGTCAACGGGATTTTCGCCGGCGCCGGGCCGTTCCTCGCGGAGATCATCGGGAACACGTCAAAGCGGGGGTTCCTCATGGGACTCGCTTACAACGGCGGACGACTCGGCGGCTTTATCGCACCGTTGGTCATTGGCGCCCTGGCGTCGACGTCGGGTGGTTTCGTCCTCGGCCTGTCGACGACGATTGTCGCCTTCATTGCGGCGGCGATCGTCGTCTTCTTCGCACCGGAAACCCGGGGAAAGACGCTTGCGTGAGCGCGGCGCACGCGCCGGGCGTGTGCATCGCCTGCGCGGCGATGGCCGCCATATGGGGCCCGAGGGGCGCCGTGTCGGCAGCCGGGGTCAGGTCCGATATCGCCCGATATCGCCCGGCAACGATTCAGAGAACATAATAAATTTGGAGACAACGATGCAACTCGCGGGTGTCACGGAGCAATCCGAAATTGAGCGCCAGACCCTACGCAAGGTCGTATGGCGACTCGTGCCATTTTTGATGGTGTGTTATCTGCTCGCTTTCATCGACCGGGGCAACGTCGGCATGGCTTCGCTCCAGATGAATCACGATCTGGGCATGTCGGCCCGTGTATTCGGATTCGGCAGCAGCCTGTTCTTCATCTCCTACTTCTTCTGCGAAGTGCCTAGCAACCTGGCGCTTCAGAAGTATGGCGCGCGCCTCTGGATCGCTCGCATCATGATCACGTGGGGCATCGTGTCGGCGGCGATGGCGCTGGTGCACAACGCGACGAGCTTCTACATCCTTCGATTCCTGCTGGGCGCGGCCGAAGCGGGCTTCTTTCCAGGGGTTCTGCTGTACCTCTCGTACTGGATTCCCACGTCGTATCGCGCGCGCATCGTGGCCACGTTCATGGTCGCCATTCCGGCGGCAAGCTTCATCGGCTCGCCGATTTCCGCGTTGCTGCTCCAGATGGACGGTGTCGCTGGGCTGCGCGGTTGGCACTGGCTCTTCATCCTGGAGGGCGTGCCCACGATCCTGCTCGGCATCGCCTGCCTGTTCCTCCTGACCAACAAGCCGAAAGACGCGAAATGGCTCAACGAGGACGAACGGACATGGCTCGCGAACACGCTCGCCGCGGAGCACAAGGCGCCGAAGAAGGTCGCGTCGATGCCGTTGACGAAGCTCTTCCGCAACCGGTACGTGCTGTGCCTGGCGCTCGTCGACACCTGCGCCTCGGCCGCGGGCAGCACGTTGTCCGTCTGGCAACCGCAGTTACTGAAATCGTTTGGCCTCACGGTCATGCAGACCGGTTTGTTGAACGCCGTGCCCTATGCGCTGTCGTCGGTGTTGATGGTGTATTGGGGCCGCCGGTCGGACCGGCTGGGAGAACGCCGCTGGCATACCGTCGTGCCGATGCTGCTGATTGGTCTCGGTTTGTTTGGCACGTCGCTGAGCGGGTCGCTGGCGCCGACGCTCTGCATGCTCTGCGCGGTGTTGGTTGGCGCCTACTCGTTCAAGGGCCCGTTCTGGGCGCTTGCGACCGACATGCTGTCGAACAGCGCGGTCGCGGCCGGTCTCGCCACGGTCAACGCCATCGCTAACCTGCTGGGCGGCGGACTGATGGTAAATGTCTACGGGTGGGTCAAGGCGGCGACGGGCAGCTATGCGCTCGCGCTGATGCCGCTCGCGGTGCTGACCCTCGTGAGCGTGGCCACGCTGCTGCTCCTGACGCGCAAGGGCGGCGAATCACAGCTGACCGGCAAGACGGAGGCGGCTTGAGTATGAAGCCCGAACCCGAATCCGGACGCGAGTGCCGGCATCCCTTGCCGCCCACGCGGCCCTAGCGGCCCTCGCAATAGGCCGGGGTGTTCATCCCGGCCGGATCGAGGAGAGATGATTTGCGCTGCCGGCGCGATCAGGCGTCACGGGTGCGGGGATGGGGACATCCCTGTCACCCGGCGGCTTGCGAGCACTGCAAAGGGTAGAATGGCGATACATTTTGCGATTCTGGTATCCCGTTCCGAATCCTCACCCGGAGATCCCCCCAAATGCGCAAGCTCACGTTTCTACTTCTGGCCACGACCGTACTGCTGGCGAGTTGTGCCGTCTATCTTCCCGATGATGGCGGTTACGGCGGACGTGGCGGCCCGGGTAACGGCTTCTGCCCCCCGGGGCAGGCGAAAAAGGGGAACTGCTAAGCGCCGAGGGACGCGAAGCGCCCGCCCGCATATCGGCCGGCGGGCGCTTCGCACGGAATCAGGCCGACGCCGCCCTGGCATCGCGCCGCCCCACATCCGGCCCAACCCCCGGCCGAACCTGCAGCATCGCAAACACACCCACCGCCGTCGCCACCGCCGTCGCGACGAACATCGACGAGTAGCCATATTTGGCGGACAGAATGCCGGCCAACGTCGGTGCGAGTACCGACGCGATGTTCGCAATGAAGTGCATCAGCCCGCTGAACGTGCCCACGCGCGTCGGCGCCGTGTCGATCACCACCGCCCAATACACCGAGTTCGGCAGCGCGTTGAGCGCATTGCCCAGCGTCATCAGCGCGATCACCGTCCACACGCTCTGTGCCTGCGACACCAACAGGAAGCACAACGTGGTGCACGTGAGGGCCGCCGCCGCGAACCAGCTCCGCGCTACCACCAGCTTGCCCGTCTTGCGATACAGCCAGTCGGAAATGCGTCCCCCGAGCAGCACGGTCACGCACGCGCCCGTCCACGGAATCATGCCGATATACCAGAGCGACGACAGCGTGAAATGAAACTCGTCGGCGAGATATTTCGGCGTCCAGGTCAACAGCATGAAGTTGACATAGATGAACGCGAAGTAGCCTATCGAGTTGAAGACCAGCGTCTTGCTCCTGAAGAAGCTCCACCATGGCAAAGCGCTGGCCGCCGCTGCCGCCAACGCGTTCTGGGCCGGACGCCCCGCCTGAATCTGCGCCAACTCGGCGGCGTTCACGCGCGGGTTGTCCTCGGGGCGATTCGTATAGACGCGCGCAAACAATGCGATCAGCACGAAACCCGCCGCGCCGAGCACGATATACATCGTTCGCCAGCTATCGGTGAGCAGCAGCAATCCCACCGCGACCGGGGCCGTCAGCAGGGCGCCAAGCGGGGTGCTCAGCAGCCCGATGGACACCGCGAAGCCGCGCTCCGACGGCGATGCCCATGCGGACATCGTCTTGTTGATGATGGAGTAGGCCGGTCCCTCGGCAAACCCGAACAGCACGCGGATCGTTGCGAACCCGGTCAGGGCCGACCCGCCAAAGACCGCGATCCCGATGTCGCCCGCCCAGATCATGGCGATGGCAAACGCCGACCATGCGATGCCCGCAATCACCCACACCCGCTTCGCGCCCAGCCGGTCGGCCAGCGCACCGCCGAACAGCGCGCCAAACATATAGCCGTAGCCGAAATAGCCGAGGACCGCGCCCCAGCCCGCGCGGTCGAAGCCGTATTCGGACGTGATCTGCGCCGCCGAGTACGAAATCGCGCCGCGGTCAATGTAGTTCACGAGGGCAATCACCACGATCAACGCGAATACCGCGAACCGGTATCGCGTCGCCCCGGCGGCCGCATGGCCCACAGTGCTTGCATGACGTCTCCTAAGTGTTGGGTTCCCTGCGAAGCGCCCGATGCCCTTCACAAACGATTGTCGATTATATATAATGCACAATGCATATCAACTGAAATCAAAAACCGGTCCACCATGTCCAACTCGCTTCCCGTGGTTGCTGTCGCCTCGCTTGGCGGCACGATCAGCATGACCCCGTCAGACGCCGCAGGCGGCGTCGTCCCGACGCTCGACGCCGCGCAACTGGCCCGTTCGGTGCCGGGTTTGTCGGACGTCGCGACTATGACTACCGCATCGCTTCGCCAACTGCCGAGTGCTTCGCTACGGTATGACGATCTGATGGAGGCGCTCGCCTGGGCCGAGCAGCAGGTCGCGGCGGGAGCGTGCGGCGTCGTGCTGACGCAGGGCACCGATACGCTAGAGGAAACGGCGTTCCTGCTGGACTTGTACTGGACGCTGCCCGCACCGCTGGTCATCACCGGTGCGATGCGCGCCCCGCAGGCCGCCGGCGCGGATGGTCCTGCGAATCTGCTGGCGGCGGTCAAGGTGGCGGTTCATCCGGAAAGCGCCGGACGCGGCGTGCTCGTCGTGATGAACGACACCGCGCACTACGCGCGGTGGGTCAGCAAGGGCGACGCGCTCGCGGTGCAGGCCTTTGTGTCGCGCGACGGCGGCGTTGCCGCGCGTCTCGTCGAGGGATATCCCGCGTTCTTCCATGCGTGCCTGGCGCGTTCGCAACGTCTGGCGCGGCCCGTGCGTGCGTGGCCGAAGGTCGCGCTGGTGACGGCCGTGCTGGGCGACGACGGCGAACTGGCGGAGCTGGCGGTGAAGGGCGGCTACGAGGCCGTCGTGATTGCCGGGCAGGGCGCGGGACACGTCTCCTTCGCATTCGCCGAGCGCATTGGCGGGTTGGCCGGGCAAGTGCCGGTGGTGATCGCCAGTCGCGCAGCAGGTGGCTCGACGGCGTTTCATACCTATGGGTATGTCGGTGCTGAAATCGACCTGGTCCGGCGCGGCGCGCACATGGCCGGTTGGCTCTCGGCGCTCAAGGCCCGGCTGCTGGTGGCGGCGCTTCTCGCGTCGGGTGTTGCGCCCGGCGCAGTGGGGGAGGCGCTGGCGAATTGGAGTAAACTCTCGCGTCAATAATCCCTACACGGCACCCCTTTGAAAAGCGCGCCCTCCGCATCGGCCAGCATGTCCAGCGAATCCAGCGTGTCCGGCGTGTCCGGCGCATCCGGTCTGTCCGGCACGTCGGGCCGTCGCCGGCTCACGGCCTACCAATATGCCATCGAGACGTTGCGTACCGAGATTCTGCAAGGCAAGTTGAAGGCGGGCGACCGGCTTCGGCAGGACGATCTCGCGCGCCGTCTGGAGATGTCGACGACGCCCGTGCGTGAAGCGCTGCGCACGCTGGTGTCCGAGGGGCTGGTGTTTTTTGACGTCCACCGCGGTGCCGTGGTGCGCGGTCTGACGATCGACGACGTCAACGAGCTGTATCGTCTGCGCAAGACCCTCGAACCGATGATGGCCGAACAAGCGATGGCCACGCTTCGGGAGGCCGACATCGCCAATGCGCAGGCGCTGCACGCCGAGATGCGCGAAACGTCCGATGTCGCCAAATGGACCGAGTTGAATCAGGCGTTTCACGCGGCGTTGTGGGCATCGCAGGACAACTCCCGTCTGGCGCACCTGATCAAGACCCTGCGCGACGCGTCGGGTCCGTACATCGCGCTGTCGCTCCATATGCGTCCCGTGCATATCGGTGTGAGCAATCGGGAACACCAGAAGATGCTCGCCGAGTACCGCGCGCGTGACGTAGCCGCCGCCCGGCAGCACACGGCGGATCACCTCGACGCCACGCTGCGCATCATCGTCAAGGCCATCGAGCAGACCGAGGCCGAGGCGGCGGCGAACGAGTGACGTTTGCGGGTGGCGTTTTCCTGTGACGCGGGCGCGATAGCCACCGCGAATCGTCTGTTCGCTGGCGTTGGGCGCAGGAAAAGCCGATGCATATCGTTTCAACCAACACATCGTTCGCGGGCAAATAAAAAGCGGCTCGCCTGCGCACGCCGGCGAGCCGCGAATGCCTGAACGCGCGCATCGGCGTTCGGCCCACAGGACCGCATGCGTCCCATGTTCTTCCCCGGCGTCGACAATGCGCGTCGGCGCCATCGCAATGGTTGAGCCCGTCGCATCCATCGCAACGGTCGCCGCATCCGGTCGCCCGCCCGTCGGCGTTGGCGACCGTCGGCGATGTCATCTGCCCGCTAGCATCGAGCCCCGCTCACGCAAGTTGACGTGCATGTCGAACGCGTGTTCCAGCGCGTGCGGCGTCTGCCCGCCATAGCGCAGGGCGTTGCGATAGTAGTCGCGCAACACTTCCCGGTAGCTCGGGTGCGCGCAATGATCGATCACCCGGTTCACGCGCTCGCGCGGGGCGAGCGTGCGCAGATCGGCCAGGCCTTGCTCCGTCACGAGGATGTCCACGTCGTGCTCGTTGTGGTCGACGTGCGGCACCATCGGCACGATGCTCGAGATCTTTCCGTCCTTGGCAATCGACTTGGTGGCGAAGATCGCGATGCGCGCATTGCGAGCGAAGTCGCCCGAGCCGCCGATACCGTTCATCATGTGCGTGCCGCCGACGTGCGTGGAATTCACGTTGCCGTAAATGTCCGCTTCGAGCGCGGTGTTGAGTGCGATCAACCCCAGCCGTCGAATGACTTCAGGATGGTTGCTGACCTCCTGCGGACGCAGCACGAGCTTGTCGCGATAGCGCTCGAGATGCTTGAAAACACGATCCTGCACGGCTTGCGACACCGTGATCGACGACCCCGACGCGAACACCATCTTGCCCGCATCCATGAGTTCGAACGTCGAGTCCTGGAGCACCTCCGAATACATCGTGAGGTCCTCGAACGGCGAGTCGATGAAGCCCGTGAGCACCGCATTGGCAATGGTGCCGATGCCCGACTGAATCGCCGGCAGCGTGCGCGGCAGGCGGCCGCGCGAGACTTCGTGCTGGAAAAATTCGATGAGGTGGCCGGCGATGTTCTGCGTGTCCGCATCGGGCGGCAGCGCGTTGGAGGCGCTGTCCGGCGTGTCGGTGATAACGATGGCGGCGATCTTCTCCGGCGCAATCTTCACCACGTTCGTGCCGACGCGATCGCGCACGTCGACGATGGGCAACGGCGCGCGATGCGGACGCTGGCCCGGAATCCAGATGTCGTGCATGCCTTCGAAGGCGAGTGGCTGCGCGAGGTTGATCTCGACAATCACTTTGTCCGCGAGGATCGCAAAGCTCGCCGAATTGCCAACCGACGAACTCGGCACGAGGCCGCCGTCTTCCGTGATGGCGACCGCCTCGATCACGGCCACATCGAGCGCGCCGAACTGTCCGGTGCGCAGGAATTCGACGGTCTCCGACAAATGCTGATCAACAAACATCACGTCGCCGCGATTGATCGCGCCGCGCAGCGTCGTGTCGACCTGGAACGGCAGACGCTTCGCCAGCACGCCCGCTTCGGTCAGCGTCTTGTCGGAATCGTGTCCGAGCGACGCCCCCGTGATCAGCGTGATCTTCATCGGGTGGGCCTTGGCCCGCTTGGCCAGCGCAATGGGCATGTCCTTGGCGTCGCCGGCGCGGGTGAACCCGCTCATGCCGACCACCATGCCGTCTCGCACCAACATCGCCGCTTCGTCGGCACTCATCACCCGGTCGCGCAGCGACGCCAGGCGGATGCGGTCTTCAAACATCTTCAGGCTCCTCGTCTCTCTTATTCGAATCCCTTGATCTCTCGGCGTGGCCGCTAAGGGCAAGCTCGTCCGCGCCTGATTCGCAGTGTATTGACCCATCGGTCACATTTCCAATATATTCAAGGCGCTATTTGAATACTTTTTATGTATGAATGACGGAAACCCCAATGGGGCCGGGCAGACAGAGGAGCGGTCATGGAATTGCGGCATTTGCAATATTTCATTGCGGTCGCCGAGGAGCGTCATTTCACGCGGGCGGCGGCGCGTGTCGGCATTCAGCAGCCGCCGTTGAGCTTGCAGATTCGGCAACTCGAGGCCGAATTGGGCGGGCCGTTGTTCGTACGTCTGCCGCGCGATGTCGTGCTCACGGAACTGGGGGAGGCGTTCCTGCCGGAAGCGCGGCAGGTGCTGGAGCGCGTAGAGCGCGTCAAACGCCGGATGCAGCAGATCTCACGCGGCGAGGCAGGGCAGATCCGCATCGGGTTTGCGGGCGCGACATACTTCGAGCCCCGCATTCCTGCGTGGATCCGTGACTTCCGCGCACGCTACCCGGACGTGCAACTGCATCCGCAACAGAGCAACACGGCCAGTCTGCTCACGGCGCTGGTCGACGAAGCGGTCGACGTGGCGTTTGTGCGCACGCCGTTCGAGGTGCCGCCCGGAATCGTCATGGTGCCGGTCGTCGACGAGCCAATGGTGGTGGTGTTGCCGCTTGGCCACGCGATGTGCGCGCGCAAACGCGTGCCGCTGGCCGCGCTCGCCCGCGACGAGTTCATCCTGCTGCCGCGCGAGATCAGTCCCGCGCTGTATGACCGCACGATTGCGGCCTGCGAGTCGGCCGGATTTCACCCGAAGCTCGGACAGGAGGCGCCGCAGATCACGTCGATCGTGCCGATGGTGGCGGCGGGGTTCGGGGTGTCGCTGGTGCCGGCGTCGGTGAGTCAGATTCGTACGCCCGGCATGGGGTTCTGGCCGATCGAGGGTGACGTGCCGCTCGCGCCGATCAGTCTCGCTTATCGCGCCGAACACGCCTCGGCGGCGATCGATCGATTCATTGCGATGTCGCCGCAGGCCTTGCCTGACAGTGACGACAACGTAACGTCGTCCGTCTGATCGCCTCGGTGGCGTCCGGGCACGGCTTGTCGCGTTACGCCGACGACTCGCCATCGTTGGCGGCAGGGCGGGGCGTCGTGGGGAGGGGACGACCGGCGTCAGCGCGCCGCAAGGCCGGCGCATCGCCGTACACGTCGTAGCCGCGCTGGCGTGGGCTGGGCACGGCATCGTCGCGCGTGGGCAGCCAGCCATTGGCACGCAGCTTGCCGATGAGCAGCGGATGAATCATCAGCGAGTAGAACAGGCAGGTGGCGGGCAGCGAAAACGCTAACGCCGAATCCTTCCAGATCAACGCGGGTCCGATGGCGAGGACGGTCCAGGCGAGCGCATGCCACGTGAATCCGTAGGCCATGAGGTAAAGCGGACCGAGGAAGAAGGCCGCGACACACGACAGACGCGTGATCTCGACGACATCTCCGTTCGCCGGATTGCGAAATTTGAGCGTCATGGCGAGGTCGTGAGAAGGAGGACGGGGAGCCCAACGTTACCGTACCGCCGACCCCATTTCGTCCCCCCCTGTTTACGATATCGGCTTGCCGGATTGCCGAGCGTCGGCGGGCGACGTTGGCCGATGCGCTCCCTTCCGAGGACACAACGAGTGAGCGTGACAGTCACGCTTCGGGAACGACGTTGCGATGTCGACGGCGGACAAACTATTTACGCCGGATCCGGAGAACTACCGAGAATAGCGACAGTGATTCGGGGCTAGAGTGGAGTTGCCGTGGCTCAGATGTGCCCCCGACCTCCACGGACTATCCGGCTCGCCGATCAGGCGGGCCGCTTTTTTTTCGACCGTTTGTCGAGATTCCTTAACATGCTAGGATTTCCTGAAAAACAGCATCGGTCGGCAGCGTGATTGCTGCCGCTGGATTGAAAGGGGACATGTGATGCAATCTTTTCGGTTTTCCTGGCACTACGTCAGCCACACGCCGCCGGGGCGCCCGTTCGACTTGGAGGGCGCGGTCACGCCGCGTACCGACGAACGTTTTGATGGTGCCGTCGATGCCTATTGTGAGGGGCACTACATCGGACGTTGCGAATTTTCGAGCATCGATGCCCATGATGTGTCCGAGGCGGTGGCAATGGTCCGAAAACGGATCGAGCGCCGCATCGAAGATCGCGTCGCGCACGAGAGTCAGACATCCCACTGAATGCCCTGTAAGGGCAGGATCGGCGAGCAAAAAAAAACGGCCAGCAAGTTGCTGGCCGTGAAATCCACCAGGAGGAGGTGGAGGAGACAGGTGTAACTATATCAGGGAAATCCCTAGACGGGTTAACCTTCGCAAGAAAATTTGTAGAAAAACGCCAACTGCGACAATTCGTCGCTTTTCGTCGCATCCATCGCCCAATTCCCCCGCCTGTATAGCCCGCTGGCATTTTGCCAGGGCGGCTCCCATCGTTCCGATGGAGAAAAACCACAAAGCTGAGCGCCATGTCCGTGAGCCGAGGTTCCACCGATCTCGCCCGGATTCCTGCACCCATCGCGTTTGCATGTCCTGAAAATGTCAGTGTTAACACTAGGCATTAATTTACGTTTGGCGAGATAAACTTCCGCAAAGCGTAATTTAGTGTGCGCCGGAATTAGGGGGATTCGCCGTTCGATCCGGCGCATGACATGCCTTGGTTGCTGGATTCGGGCAACGAGGCGCCTGGGACGAGGCCGCGATGGGAATAGGCCGTCGCCAGCGCCTCGACCGGGAACGCAATGCCACGAAGTTGCAAAAAACGTTGGGAGACAAAATGAAAGCAGCAGAAGTGAATGTGGGCGCACTGATCGACGAGAGTCGTCTGGGCGCGTATCAGTGGTGGGTGATCGCCTTGTGCGCAATGTGCCTGGTGGTCGATGGCTTCGATGTCCAGGCGATGGGGTATGTCGCGCCGGTGGTGATTCGGGAATGGGGCATTGCCAAGGAAACCCTCTCGCCGGTATTCGGCGCGGGGCTGTTCGGCATGCTGGTCGGCTCGCTTACCTTTTCGGCGCTGGCCGACAAGCTGGGCCGTCGCCCGGTGCTCATTGGCGCGACCCTGTGCTTCTCGGCGTGCATGATCGTCACCGGTTTCGCCAATACGATTACAGAACTGGTCGTCTGGCGCTTTGCGGCCGGGCTGGGCCTGGGTTGCATCATGCCGAACGCGATGGCGCTTGCCGGCGAGTACAGCCCGCGCCGCATTCGCGTGTCGCTGATGATGATCGTGTCGTGTGGCTTCACGCTGGGCGGTGTGCTCGGCGGCCTCATCACGGCGGCGATCATTCCGAGCCTGGGCTGGCGCGCGGTGTTCTACATCGGGGGTGCCATTCCGTTGGTGCTCGGTGTGCTGATGTGGATCTCGCTGCCGGAGTCGATCCAGTTCCTGATGTTCGGCAAACGCGACAACGCACACATTCGCAAGCAATTGCTGCGCGTGGCACCCGGCGCCAACGTGCCGGTCGACGCGCGCTTCGTGCTTGACGAGCAGAAGGCGAAAGGCGTGCCGTTCGTCGAGCTGTTCAAGGACGGCCGCGCACGGGTGACGCTGCTGCTCTGGGTGGTGAACTTCGCAAACTTGCTCGACATGTACTTCCTGTCGAACTGGTTGCCGACGGTGATTCGCGATGCGGGCTATTCGACACAGGTCGCCGTGATGGCGGGCACCGCGCTGTGGGCAGGCGGTGTGATCGGCACGCTACTGCTCGGCCGCGTGATCGATCGCGTCGGCTTCACGAGCGTGCTGGCCGTGACGTTCCTCATCGCGATGGCGGCGACGGCGGCGATCGGCAATCCGATGGTCATGGTGTCGATGGTCGCGGTGTTCATCGCCATCTTCTTCGCGGGCTTCTCGATCATCGGCGGGCAACCGGCGCTCAACGCACTCGCCGCGACGTATTACCCCACCTCGTTGCGTTCCACCGGCATTGGCTGGAGCCTCGGTATCGGCCGCATCGGTTCGGTGCTCGGTCCGGTGCTGGGCGGCGCGCTGATGCATTTGCAATGGTCGTCGTCGTCGCTGTTCCTGGCGGCGGCGGTGCCTGCGTGCGTTTCGTTGATCGGCGTGCTGGCGATTGCCCGCACGCAGCGCAGCGACGGCGGCAGCCTGCAGGCGGCAACGGCCGGATGAGGTGGCGAGGCCGAGAGGTGCGGGACCCGAACGCTGCGCCATAAGCATCGGTTAGGGATCCGATAACCATCGAGTATGAAAGTGCGACGCCCGCCAGCGTTATCATGGCGGGCGTCGTTTTTTGCGGCGTCTCCCGCGGCGCGACAGCCATTGCGCCGACTCATCAGAGCGACCATGACATCGACGTCCGAACTCTCTCCTGCGTTGCCTTCCGAGCGTGTGTTGCTCGGCATTCTCGGCCTGTTCATGATGATCGCGCCCGCCTCCACGGACATGTATCTGCCGGGCCTCGTGACGTTGCGACACGAACTGGGCGCGAGTGTCGCGACCACGCAGCTCACGCTCTCCTACTTTTTCCTGGGGTTCGCCTTCGGGCAGCTTCTGTGGGGGCCGCTCGCGGACCGATTTGGGCGTCGTCGGCCGATGGCGGCGGGGATCGCGCTGTACATCTTCGGCAGCATCGGCTGTGCGTTTTCCGACACCATCGATCACATGATGGTCTGGCGCTTCGTGCAGGCGCTAGGTGGATGCGCCATGCCCGTGATTGCGCAAGCTATCGTGCGTGACGTCTACGGGCCGCGCCACAGTGCGCGCGCCTTTTCGATCATGCTGCTGGTGATGAGTGTTGCACCGATCGTGGCGCCGCTCGTTGGCGGACAGATGCTGCGCGTCACGACGTGGCGGGCGATCTTCGGCATTCTCGCGGTGTTCGGCGCGGTGGCGATGCTGGCCTTGTGGCGTTTGCCGGAGACCGGGGCGGTGCACGCGCGTCAGTCGGGCGGGCCGCGTGCCGTCCTGATGTCCTATTGGCATCTGTTGCGCGACGCGCATTTCGTCGGCTACATGCTGGCGGGCGGCGCGGTCTTTGGCGCGTCGTTCACCTACATTACGGGCACGCCGCTGGTGTACATGGAGTACTTCCATGTGTCGCCGCAGTTTTTCGGGGTGCTCTTCGGCATCAATATCGTCGGCATGGCGGCGATGACCATGTTCAACTCGCGCCGTGTGGGGCAGTTCGGCGCAGATCGCCTGATGCGTGCCGGCATTGTGGGCTGTGCGATCGTCACGACCGTGTTGTGCGCGAGCGCGTGGCTGGGGGTCGCGCGGCTGCCGTTGATGGTGGCGCTACTGTTTCTGTTCATGTCGCTGCGCGGCATCATCACGGCGAATTCGGTGGCAGGGGCGCTCGCCAATCACCCGACGCGCGCCGGCGCGGCGGCGGCGCTCGTGGGCAGTGTGCAGTATGGTTTCGGCTTCGCGGCGGGCGGGCTGCTCGGCGTGCTCAACGATGGCTCCCCGCGTCCGCTCGCAACGGTCATGTGCGGTTTCGCATGGCTCGCGCTCGTCGCGCTGTTGGCGATGCTGCGCAAGCCGCAGCACGCCCACTGAACCCACCGGGCGCGCCGGGCGCCGACGCGGCGACCTACAACGCCAGCACCAGCGATTTGCCGCAGGCGCGCGAGCAGCATGACATCATCTTCGTGTTCGCGTCGCGCTCGGCGCGTGTAAGCACCACATCGCGGTGATCCACGTCACCCTCCAGCACCTGCACCTCGCAGGAACCGCACAGTCCTTCCTCGCAGTCGCTCTGGACGTCGATGTTCGCCGCGCGCAGCGCCGTGAGCAGCGTCTGATCGGCCGGCACCGTCACCGTGATGCCGGAATCCTTGAGCGTGACGTCGAATGCATGCTCCTTCGCGGGATCGAGCGTGCCCAGTTGCGACTGGAAGTGTTCGACGCGCAGCGTGTCGTCCGGCCAGGGCGCGCAACATTGCGCGAGGGCGTCGAGCATTCGTAGCGGGCCGCAGGCATACACTTGCGTGCCGTCTTGCGGCGTGGCGAGCAGGCTGGCGTAGTCGGCGCGCTGGCCCTCGTCGCTCACCCACAAATGTAGACGCTCGCCATGCAGCGCGTGGAGTTCGTCGATCAACGCCATCGTGCGGCGGCTGCGGCCGCTGTAATGGATTTCGTAGTCGATGCCCAGTGCTTTCGCGCGCCGCGCCATGGCGGCAATCGGCGTGACGCCAATGCCGCCTGCAACGAAGATGGCACGACGCGTCGTTTCATCGAGCCGGAAGTGATTGCGCGGACCGCGAATGCGCAGGCGGTCACCGGCTTTCACTTGCGTATGAACCCAGTGCGAACCGCCACGGCCTTGCGGTTCGTGCAGCACGGCGATTTCCAGCGCGCCGGTGTCGGTCGGATCGCCGCACAGCGAATACTGACGCGACAGCCCCGTGTCGCCGCACTCGATGTCGATGTGCGAGCCCGGGGCCCAGCGCGGCATGGCGCGGCCGTCCGGGGCGACCAGGCGTAGCTTCACGATGCCGTCGGCCTCCGGCAGCACGGACTCGACCACGACCGGACGCGTCACGCTGTGTCCCGAGGGTTCGCCAATGCGCACGGGCGAATGACGCGTGAGCACGGCGGGGTCGCGGCGCTCGGGGTTCTGCGCCGGATCCCACTCGACCCACACATGCTCCGGGCCGCGGAACGAGGTGTTCGGCACATACGTGAACGTCTGCTGTGCCAGCGTCATGTGCGGCAGCCGGCGCGTGAATTCCTCGAGGAAGATCTGCATTTCCATGCGGGCGAGATTCTTGCCCATGCATTGGTGCGAGCCGTAGCCGAACGTCAACTGATCGCTCGCGTTTTCGCGGCGAATGTCGAACAGGTCGGCGTCGGCGAAGTGCGCTTCATCATGGTTGGCTGACGAGGTCACGATCAGCAGCTTCGCGCCCGCGGCGATGTCGATGCCGCCAATGTTGACGTCCCGAGTGACCAGCCGGCGCCATGCGGCGACCGAGCCGTTATGACGCAGACACTCTTCGACGGCGTTCGGAATCAGCGATGGGTCGTCGCAGATCTCACGCCAGACGTCCGGATGCTGGAGCAGCAGCTTCATGGCGTTCGCGGTGGCGTTGGCCGTCGTCTCGTGCGCGGCCACGATGCCCGCCATCATCATCGAATGCAGATACGAATCGGTGACGACGTCGGGATAATCCTTCTGCTTGCGAATGCCGTACTGCATCCAGCCCGACCCCTCGGGGTGCTGGCGCATCTTGTCGAGAATCTTGCCCGCCAGTTGCCAGAAATTGCCCACGGCGTGGGCCACGGCCACCTGCTCTTCGGGCTTGGGGCGTCCCCACGTGTTGACCGTGTGCGCGATGGAATACTCGCGCAGCTTGTCCATGTCTTCCTCCGGCACGCCGAGGAAGTGCAGCGCCACCGTGAGCGGCACTTCCCACAGCATCTGGTCGACGAGATCGGCGCGGCCGTCGTTGATGAAGCGGTCCACGTAGTCGCGTGCGAGTTGGCGCACCAGCGGCTCGTGATGCTTGAGATGCTCGGGCGTGAACGGCTCCATCAACACGCGACGACGCGGCATGTGGGCGGGTTCGTCTTCGTTCACCAGCGTGCGGTTGAGCGCAAAGCCGTAGGAGGCGAGCACGGCATTCGCCTCCGGTCCGGTCGGCGTGATCTTTTCCAGCGCAATCGACGGGCTGAACGTGAGGTTGTCACGGAAGATCGCCTTGATGTCGTCGTAGCGTGTGACAACCCAGTAGCCGAGCTTCGGGCTGTAGAACACCGGCTCTTGCTCGCGCGCCCAGCGCACGTACTCGGGCGGGTCTTGCTGGTAGCCGTCTTCGAACGGGTCAAAGTCCGCGGCACGGGCGCTCACCGGGCATCCGTTGGGGGCTGTGGCGGCAGGCGTCTGATGAAAGGGGCAGCCGCCGGCGGCGGCCGTGTCGGGGGTGGGGGCAATCGGTTGGCTCATCCGTTCACGCTCTGTGGGTCCGGTGTGACGAGCGCCGCGTTGGGCTCGCGACGACACGCGCAATATAGAACAAGTGTAGAGGAGCGATCACGCGATCGGGCGGTGCGCCTCTCCTCCCTGGAATTTATTAAGCGTAAATATAATACGCATTGCGTAATTAGGTGGACTGGGGTTAACCTCTAGCCTCGCCGATGCCGGACAATATCGCTTTGCATCATAAAATCTCGGCGATGACGACAAGCAAACGACCCACCGCAGGCCTCCCGCGCAGCGCCGATACGCCTGCGCGCGCGACGACCGGCCTCACGCCATCGCGCGCCGATGCCCCTCATGACGACGATGTCACCGACGCGCCCCGCGAGCGCGGTCGCCGTCAACGTGTGCAGTCGGCCGAGACCGGCATGGTCGTGCTCAAGGGGCTGGCCCGGCTGGGCGGTCGCGCGAGTCTGACCGCGCTCGCCCAGCATGTGCAGCAAAGTCCGGCCAAAGTGCATCGGTATCTGATGAGTCTCGTGGAGGAGGGCCTCGTCGCGCAGGATACCGACTCGCAGCACTACCATCTCGGACTCGAAGCGATGCTCATCGGCGTGGCGGCCATGCGGCAGGCCGACCCGGTGCGTGCGGCCGAACCGGCGCTCGTGCGCTTGCGCGAAGCCTTCGATGTCACCTGCTTCATCGCCGTCATGGGCAACAAGGGACCGACCATCGTGCGTTTCGAGGAGCCGGGCCTGCCCGTGACAATCAACGTGCGCATCGGGTCGGTCATGTCGATGCTCTGGTCGGCCGCCGGCCGCGTTTTTCTCGGATGCCTGGACGATCCGCAAGTAATGGCGATGGCCGAAGCCGAGTTGGCTCATGCCTCGCCGGAGCAACGCGCACAGCTCGATGCGTCCGATCCCATCGGCGCGCTGCGTGCCGAGGTGCGCGCCGCGCAGGGGGCAAGCGTTCGCGACACCAACCTGACGGGGATCAGCGCGCTGGCCGCGCCGGTGTTCAACTACGACGGCCGCTTGGTCGGGGTTGTCACGGCGCTGGGTGCCACGGGCGGGTTCGACGCGCGCATGGACGGCCCGATTGGCGAGGCGGTGCGCCGCGAAGCCTTGTCCGCAAGCCACGCGCTGGGCTATCGTCCGAAGCTGCCGTCCGGCGCCTGATGGGGCGGCGTTTCGCAGAACTGACGATCGGTTTCGGGATTCGGGACAGCGAGTGTCGGCGCGGGGCCCAATGCAAGGGCGATTGGCCTGAATTTGCGCTATTCTGACCCGCTGTTTTTCACCGTCATCGACTTCCTGGAGGAGACACCCATGCGTCGTCGCTCGCGCCGTATTTTCGCTGCCGCTCTGACGGCCCTGTCGCTGCCGATGGTGCCGCTCGCCGCGCATGCCAAGGCGCTCACCGTATGCACCGAAGCCAGCCCCGAAGGCTTCGACGTCGTGCGCTACAACTCGCTGACGACGACCAATGCGTCGGCCGACCCGGTGTTCAATCGGTTGGTCGAGTTCGATGCGTCGCAACGCAAGGTCGTGCCCAGCCTGGCGACCCAGTGGAGCGTCAGCCCCGACGGCCTGACCTACACGTTCACGCTGCGCCCGAACGTGAGCTTCCACAGCAATAGCCTGTTCAAACCGACCCGCGCGTTCAATGCCAACGACGTCGTCTTCACGTTCGAGCGCATGCTCGACGACAAGGCGCCCTGGCACAAGCTCACGCCGTCGGGCTTTCCGCATGCGCAATCGCTCTCGCTGGGCAAGCTGATCAAATCGGTGCAGAAGGTCGACGACCACACCGTTCGCTTCACGTTGTCCGAGCCCGATGCCGTGTTCCTGTCGACGCTCTCGATGGGCTTCGCGTCGATCTATTCGGCCGAGTACGCCGACAAGCTCATCGCGATCAACAAGCCGGGCGAGATGAACGCGCGGCCCATCGGCACGGGCCCGTTTGTCTTCCGTAGCTATCAGAAGGACAGCGTCGTACGGTACGACGCCAACAAATCGTACTTCGGCGGCGCGCCGGCCTCGGATCGTCTCATCTACACGATTGTGCCGGACGCAGCCGTGCGCGCGCAGAAGGTGAAGGTGGGCGAGTGCCAGATCGCGCTCTCGCCCAAACCGGTCGACGTGCAGGCGGCGCGCAGCGACAAGGCGCTCCGAGTGGTCGAGACGCCGGCCTTCATGACGGCGTTCGTCGCGATCAACACGCAACACGAGCCGCTCGACGACAGGCGAGTCCGTCAGGCGCTGAACATGGCGTTCGACCGCGCGAACTACGTCAAGCAGGTGTTCGAAGGGGCCGCAACGCCCGCCACCAACGTGTATCCGCCCAACACGTGGAGCTTTGCGAGGAATGTGGCCGCGTATCCGCTGGACATCGCCAAAGCGAAGAAGCTGCTCGCCGATGCGGGCTTCCCGCAAGGGTTCGAGACGACGATCTGGACGCGCCCGACGGGCAGCCTGTTGAACCCGAACCCGCGCCTGAGCGCCGAGATGCTGCAAAACGACCTCGCCAGGATTGGCGTTCGGGCGCGGATCAAGACCGTGGAGTGGGGCGAGCTGATTCGTCGCGGCAAGGCGGGAGAACATGACTTGCTCTTCATGGGCTGGTCGGGCGACAACGGCGACCCCGATAACTTTCTGACGCCGCAGTTCAGTTGCGCGGCCGTGCAATCAGGCACCAATTTTGCGCGCTTTTGCGACAAAGACCTCGACCAGTTGATCAGCGAAGGCAAACGCTCTCATGATCTCGCCGCGCGAACCGTGAAGTATCAGGTCGCGCAGCGCATGATCAAGGACGATGCGCTCTGGATTCCATTGGCGCATCCGATTGCAGCGGTCATCACGCGCGCGGACGTGACCGGATACGAGGTGAGTCCTTTCGGCCGTCAGGACTTCTCCGCCGTGCAAGTCAAGTAAGCCCCACGCCGATGGTTCGACCATGCCCGCCGTCGGGGCATGGTCGAGCCGTCGGTCCTTAAGGGCATTGTCGCGACATCCCCCTCTGGCGAGCACTCTGCTTCGCCAAACTGCACATCTGAAACCTTTCTGAATTCCGCCATTGCGCGTTGCGCGGCATCCGGGCGTTCGTTGACGCGAGCCGCTCATCATGCGCGCCTCATGCACCGCTCAACCTTGCCTCATGAACCGATCGTCCATGCGGTGGATTGCCGCAATGATGGGGCGTGTTGTAAGCGTTTCAGGAACGATACGTTTTCAGCGCACCCCTTCACGATGTCTCGCGAATTGAGGTATTAGTTTGTTTTAAATCAACTGGTTACAGTGATTGGCACGGAAATCGCGTATATGAATCGCGTATGGCGAAGCGCCAACCCGAACTTCCAGCAGGCTGTTGGCGAGGTACTCCTGTGCTCGCGTGCATGGGACGGCCAGCTATTGCCCGCGATTTTCGCTGACGTGCTCACGCCGTAACGCAGCCTATGTTGGCCGAGGGGTGCGTGTGTCGAAGTGAGTGTGCGCGGGGAGGGAACCATGAACGGGTTCAAGGCGACTTTGGTGACGGCAGCCGCAGCGGTTGTGCTGTGCGGCATTTCGATCAACGCATTACATGCGGCGGGAGGTGGTGGGCACGGTGGTGGCGGTGGCATGGGCTTTGGTGGCGGCAGTAGCGGCGGGCTGGGTGCCTTTGGTGGCCCCGGAGGATTTGGGAATGGCTTTGGCGCCGGTGCCGGCATAGGTGGCGCAGGCGGCTGCGGTTGCGGCGGTCACAGTGGCGGAGGCGGTGGGCCCGGCGGTGGTGGAGGCGGTGGGCCCGGCGGTGGCGGAGGCGGGGGCCCCGGTGGTGGCGGAGGCGGGGGCCCCGGTGGTGGTGG
>NZ_CABPRY010000017.1:0-76255 GCF_902459625.1 Pandoraea cepalis | reverse complement strand
CTTGCGGCGGTGAACGTGTTCGGGGGCTTCCTCGTCACACAGCGCATGCTCGAGATGTTCAAGAAGAAAGACAAGGCCCCGGCAAAGACCGCGGCCAATGACGAAGCCGCAGCCAAGGGAGCGCACTGACATGAGCATGAATCTTGTGACGCTGTTGTATTTGGTCGCGTCGATCTGTTTCATTCAGGCGCTCAAGGGCCTGTCGAACCCGAAGATGGCGCGACGCGGCAATGCGTTCGGCATGATCGGGATGACGATTGCGGCGCTTACGACCGTGGCGCTGATCTTCGAGTTGCGCAAGCTCTCGAACGGCAACTTCTCCGGACTCGGCCTGATCCTCGCGGGCCTCGTGGTCGGCGGCGGCATCGGCGCCTTCGTCGCGCGCAAGGTCGAGATGACCAAGATGCCGGAGCTGGTCGCGGCCATGCACTCGCTGATCGGTCTGGCGGCCGTGTGTATCGCGGTGGCGGCGGTCGCGGAGCCGGCGGCGTTCGGCATTGTGCCCGCGGGGCAGACGTCGTTGCCGGCAGGCAATCGTATCGAGCTGTTCATCGGCACGTTCGTCGGCGCGATCACGTTCTCGGGGTCGGTCATCGCTTTCGGCAAGCTCTCGGGCAAGTACAAGTTCCGTTTGTTCCAGGGCGCGCCGGTGGTCTTCACGGGCCAGCACATGGTGAATCTGGCGCTGGCGATTGCGATGCTCGGCTTTGGTGGTGCGTTCTTCGTCTCGCAGAGCTGGACGCCGTTCGCCATCATGACGGCCATCGCGTTCGTACTCGGTGTGCTCATCATCATCCCGATTGGCGGCGCGGACATGCCGGTCGTCGTGTCGATGCTGAACTCGTACTCGGGGTGGGCGGCCGCCGGTATCGGCTTCTCGCTGAACAACCCGATGCTCATCATCGCGGGTTCGCTCGTGGGTTCGTCCGGCGCCATCCTGTCGTACATCATGTGCAAGGCCATGAATCGCTCGTTCTTCAACGTGCTTCTCGGCGGCTTTGGTGCCCAGGCGGGGGCGGGTGGCGCAGCGGGCGATCAACCGCAGCGCCCGGTGAAGTCGGGATCGCCTGACGACGCCGCATTCCTGATGAGCAACGCCGAATCGCTGGTGATCGTGCCGGGTTACGGCCTGGCCGTCGCCCGCGCTCAGCACGCCCTGAAGGAGTTGACCGACAAGCTCGTCGAGAAGGGCGTGAGTGTGCGTTACGCGATCCACCCGGTGGCGGGGCGCATGCCGGGTCATATGAACGTGCTGCTCGCGGAAGCCGAAGTGCCGTACGACCAGGTGCTGGAGATGGACGAGATCAACGGCGAATTCGGCCAGACGGATGTGGTGCTGGTGCTCGGCGCGAACGACGTGGTGAATCCGGCCGCGAAGACCGATCCGACGTCGCCGATTGCCGGCATGCCGATTCTCGAGGCGTACAAGGCCAAGACGATCATCGTCAACAAGCGTTCGATGGCGGCGGGTTATGCCGGGCTGGACAACGACCTGTTCTACCTCGACAAGACCATGATGGTCTTCGGCGACGCGAAGAAAGTGGTCGAAGAGATGGTCAAAGCAGCGGCCTGATCGCCGCGACCGTTTGACTTGCGTAATACGGGGCGCGCCGCCGAGCGCGGCGCGCCGGAGCCACTGCGGTGGTTCGTTCGCTTAATTTTCCGCAGGGCAATCGCACATGAACGTATCGCTGAGACAACTGAAGGTTTTCATGGTCGTGGCGCGCAGCAAGAACTTCAGCCGCGCCGGGGCCGAGATCGGCCTGACACAACCGGCCATCAGCCGGTGCATCAATGAACTGGAAGGACAGCTTGGCCTGCGTCTCGTTGACCGCACCACGCGCGAGGTCGCCCTGACCGACGCCGGTGTGACGCTCGCCGCCAGTCTCGACCGTGTGCTCGACGAACTCGAGATCGCCCTGTTGCAGACGCATGGCGCGGAAGCCCGCACGACCGGAAGGGTGCGCATCGGCGCCGCCCCGACCATCTCGGCGACGCTCATGCCGCGTGTGCTGTTGGCGTCGCAGGCGACGTATCCGGATGTGGCGCTCGCCCTCGTCGACCAGATGCAGCGTGCCGTTCTGGACAGCGTGCGCGCGGGCGATGTGGACTTTGGCATCGTGGTTGCGCCGCAGGGCGCGGACGACCTCACGACCGAGCACCTGATGAGCGAGCCGTTCTGTCTGGTGTGCCGCAGCGATCATCCGCTGGCCACGCAGGCGGCCGTGCACTGGTCGGAGCTCTCAGGCGAAAACCTGGTGCTGCTCAATCAGAGTTCGGGCAGCCGTGCGCTGATCGATCGCGCGCTCACCACGCAAAAGGTGCAGGGAACGATCACGCAGGAGCTGGGGCATGTGAGCACCATCTTCCGCATGGTGCAGGAGGGGCTGGGGGTGAGCGTGCTGCCGCCGCTCGCGTTGCCGTTGCCGGAGAACTCCACGTTGGCCGTGCGTCCGCTGTTGCCCGCGTTCGAGCGCAACATCGTGCTCGTGCGGCGCAAGAACCGTTCGCTCTCGCCCGTTGCGCATACGGTGTGGGACCTGATTCACCGTGTCGTTCGCGAGCGCAACAAGAGCTTTGCGCTGGTGATGGACCGCCAGAGCGCTGCTTCCACGACGGCCGTCAACTGAATCCCTGAGTCGAATCAACGGCTTGCGTTCTCTCATCAAGGACTTGTCCACAGACTTGAACACAAAATCTGTGGATAAATCGTAGGCGCTCGCAGGCAGTTTGCCTGCGGGGAGCGCCTCCTGATCCCTTCGGTCGAAAACGCCATACCGATCAAGCGCTTGGCAACCGTGCCTCATTCGTTGTCCACAACGTTGTGAACAAAAACTGTGGATAAGTCGCGGCTTGACCGAAGGAGACACTTACGGCGCCCCCGGGCGCCCACCGACCATCACTTCAGTGTGAGGGATGCCTCGCCGATTCCGTCGATCGTGCCGCGCAGTACGCCCGCACCGCGCGCGGGAATCATGCCAACGTAAGAGCCACAGGTGATGACGGCGCCCGCGTGCATCGTGATGCCGCGCTTGCCGTTGTGATTCACGAGCCACGTGAGCAAGGTGCGTGGATCGCCCCCCGTGTTGAACCCCGTGTCCGCCGGCGCGATGTTCACCCCATCGAGCGAGAACGTAAGCTTCGGCGTCAGGTAGTCGAGCGACGCATCGTAAGCGCGCCCGCTCCCGATCACGAGCGCACCGTTGTTCTGCAAGTCGGCCAACGTGAACCGACTGTCGAGACCGCTCGTCGCGAAGCGGCTGTCGGTGATCTCGATTGTCACGAGCGTTTCGCCAACAAACATGAGCGCCTCACGCTCGTCGTAAATCCCCGGCTTGATATCGCGGGCCAATCGGAACGCGATCTCCAACTCCAATCCCGGCCGGAAGAAGTCACCCAACGCCAGCGTGCCGCCCGTGTCGCTCACGACGGAGGCGGGAATCGGCGCGCAATTCGGCAGATCCATCGGCGCTTTCGCCCCCACTTTCCACGCTGCGATCGTCTCGCCGAGCAAATCGAGGGTGCGCAATTGCACGGTGTAGGCGGCGTCGAAGTCCACCGGCAGCAGCGCCGGGGCGGGGGAGGCGATCGGCGTATCGCCGCGACGGGTGTCGGCCAGCAATTGGGCCAGCGATTCGACGGCGGGGGTCTCGAACATCTTGCAAGTCTCCTAGGGAAAAGGCGATGCCCCCAGCGATGCGCTGGCGACAAATGACTCCACATCGTATACAAAATTCAGTCGTCGTTGCGCGGTGCGGTGAACATGACGCCTACTCGGTAAAAACACCACCTAACGTAGTCAAAGTCCTGGGGATCTGCGAGAATCGGACTTCGTAATATTTCGTAATATTTCGCGCGACGTGGTAGCGGGGACGCTTGCCACGGCTTGCGAAAGTGCAGTGCGTGCAGTCGATGACCTTCTTCTCCAAGCGAACGACCTGGCCGAGCCTATGCACTCTGTGACCCTGAACGTCCTGCGTGATCCTGTCATTCATCCGCCGGACGGCGAGACGACGGCGCCGATCAGCCGGCAGGCGCTGCATCTTGCCGTGATGGACCGCCTGCGCAAGATGATGATCGAAGGCACCCTGCCGCCGGGCGCGCACCTGAACGAGCGCGCCCTGTGCGAGCAACTCGGTGTGTCGCGCACGCCGCTGCGCGAGGCGCTCAAGATGCTGGCCGTCGAGCGGCTGATCGAACTGTTGCCGAATCGCGGCGCGCGTGTCGTGACGTTGTCGGCCAGCGATATCGCCGATGCCTTCGAACTGCTCAGCGGCCTGGAAGCGCTGGCTGGCGAATTGGCTTGCGCGCGCATCACGTCCGCGGAAATCGACGACATTCAGGCGTTGCACAGCGAAATGCTGACGTGTCACGCGAACGGCGACCTTCCCGGCTATTTCGACTGCAATCAGCGGATTCACGATCGCATCAATGCGTCGGCGCGTAATCCCGCCCTCACGCAAATGTACCAATCGGTCAATCAACGGCTGCAGGCGCTGCGATTCCGCTCCAATCTGCATGCCGGCAAGTGGGAGCAAGCCGTCGACGAGCATGTTGCGATGCTGCGCGCCCTGCATGCGCGCGACGGTGCCGCGCTCGGTCGACTGTTGCGCGGGCATCTGATGGCCAAGTGTGCCACCGTGCTTGCCCATCGACTCGCCGCCGCGTGACACACCGGTGCGGCGCAGGCGTCGGAATGCGCTGGCGCGTTCACACGTTCACACGTTCGCCCGTTCATGCGTTCACAGGCTCACGCCGCGCGCCCCAGACTCACCAATCCTTCGTTGAGCATGGCGGCGACATAGGCGTCGGTCTTGCTGCGCAGGTGCGCTTCCATCAGCGTGCGCAGTCGCTTGCCATCGCGTCGCCGTAGTAGCGCGAGCATTTCCGCATGTTCATCGACGGCCTGACGCCAGCGCTCGGGCGTTGGCGTCAATCGCTCGCGCACATGCCGCAGGCGTGCGTTGAGATTGTGGAAATACTCGGCCAGCGGGCCGTTGTCCGCCATGCGCAGAATGCTCAGGTGAATCTGCTGATTCAGGGCGAAGTAGGCGGCGTGATCGGCGCGAGCGTAAGCCGATTCCATGTCGGCTTGCAGTTGCGTGAGGGCGTCAAGATCGGCTTCCGACGCCTTTTCGCACGCCTGCTCGCCCGAGAGTCCTTCGAGGACTGCCATCACGGCGAGCAGATTCACGACTTCGTCGACACTCACACGCGCCACGCGTGCGCGGCGCGTTTCCGAGATTTCCACCAACCCTTCGTTCGCCAGTCGCTTGAGCGCTTCACGCAGCGGCGTGCGCGAGACAGCCAGCGCGTCGCATAGCGCGCGTTCCGAGAGGGGCGCGCCGGGACGAAGCTCGCCGCGCACAATGCGCGCCTTGAGGGCTTCGTAAGCGGCGGCGTTCAGCGAGGCGGACGTGCTCATGCGCAATGATCGGCAAAATGGAATGCCAATTTTGATGGGGATGTTATCCGTCGTCAATCGATAATGCGCGCTTTTCCCACGTTAACCCTAAATTTTACGATTGCCGCTTGCCAATCCCATCTCGGAGATCTTATCGTTTATAAAAATTGGTATACCAAAACGAGAAGCTGGCCGACATCGGGTGCGTGCTGGCGTTGGAAGGAGGCTATGTGACATCCACCGTTCTGACCGAGCGACACGGCGCCATCGCGCGGGTCACGCTCAATCGTCCTGAGAAGCTCAACGCGTTGACCAAGCCTATGTGGGAGGCCTTGGGCGACACGATCCTCACGTTGTCCGAGACGCCCGACGTGCGCTGCATCGTGCTGCGTGGGGCGGGCGAGAAGTCCTTCGCGCCGGGCAACGACATTGCGGAGTTCGAGACCGATCGCGCCAACGTCGAGCAGGCAAGAACGTATGGCGCACTCATGCACCGTACGCTCGACGCCTTGTCCCGATGCCCTGTGCCGCTCGTCGCGATGATTCACGGCATTTGCGTCGGCGGCGGCATGGAGATCGCGGCGGCCTGCGACGTGCGCATCTGCGGCGAATCGAGCCGTTTCGGTGCGCCGATCAACAAGCTGGGCCTGGTGATGGCGCACGCGGAGCTGTCGGGCCTGGTCCGCCTGCTCGGTCCCTCGCGCGCGCTCGAGATCCTGCTTGAAGGCCGGATCTTCGATGCGCAGGAGGCGTTGCGCATCGGGCTCGTGACCCGCGTGGTGGCCGACGGTGATGTCACGCGCGAAGCCCTGGAGAGCGCGTCGCGCATCGCTGCCGGCGCGCCGCTGGTGGCGCGCTGGCACAAGCGCTTCGTGCGCGAACTGGCCAGCGGCCAGCCGCTCAGCGCCGCGCAGATCGACGAAGGTTTCGCGTGCTTCGGCACGGCCGATTTTCAGACGGGCTATCGCGCCTTCCTCGCGAAGACGCCGCCCGTGTTCGAGGGGCGGTGACATGACCGATACCGTCAAACCGGCAGGCGGGCCGTTGCAGGGCGTCAAGGTGATCGAGCTGTCGCACATCATGTCCGGCCCGGTGTGCGGCATGATGCTGGCCGACATGGGCGCCGACGTCATCAAGGTCGAGAAGATGGACGGCGACGACGCCCGTCGTTTTGCGCCGATCCTTCCGCACGGCGAATCGGCGTCGTTCATGATGCTCAATCGCAACAAGCGTGGCATCGCGCTCAATCTCAAGACGGAGGGCGGCTGCGCGGTGTTGCGCGAGATGCTGGCGAGCGCCGACGTCGTCACCGAAAACTATCGCAAGGGGACGATGGAGAAGCTCGGCCTTGGTTACGAGACCCTGCGCGCAGCCAATCCGGCGCTCATCTATTGCTCGATTTCCGGCTATGGACGCACTGGCCCGTACGCCGACAAAGGCGGCTTCGATCTGATCGCGCAAGGGCTCTCAGGCTTGATGAGCGTGACCGGCGAGCCGGGCCAGGCGCCCATCAAGGCGGGCTCGCCGATTGCGGATATCAACGCGGGCATTCTGGCGGCGCTCGGCATCTCGGCGGCGTACGCACATCGACTGCGCACGGGGCAAGGGCAGATCGTCGACACGTCGCTGCTCGAAGCGGGATTCCAGCAGATGTACTGGGCGGCGGCCAACCTTTTCGCGAGCGGCGAGAATCCGCCGAAGCTTGGCTCGGCGAATCCGACGAGCACCCCCTATCAGGCGTTTCGCACGCAAGACGGGTGGATCAATATCGGCGCGGCCAATCAGGCGAACTACGAGCGGTTGCTGCAGGTGCTCGACGCCCCGGAGATCGGCGGTGATCCGCGTTTCGCCACCAACGCCGGGCGCACGGCGCACCGTGCCGAACTCGTCGAGCGCCTCACGGCGTACCTGATGCGCGACACCACCGAGCGCTGGGTCGAACGGCTCGACGCCGTGGGCTTGCCGGTCGGTCCGGTGTTGTCGATCTCCGAAACGGTAACGCACCCGCAGATCGTGGCGCGCGAGATGGTGGTGGAAACCGTGCACCCGCTGGACGGCCCGACACGCAGCATCGGTCTGCCGATCCGCTTCTCCGAGACGCCGAAACGCACGGGCGGTCCCGCGCCGCGGCTTGGCGAACATACGTGCGAGGTGTTGATGGCGTATGGCTTCGACACGACGCGGATTCGCGACTTGATCGCGCAGGGGGCGGTGCATGCGCTGGAGGACCGGCACGCGTGACTGCATGACGTACGCCGCCCGTCGGCGATGCGGATTCTCCGCGTGTTGAGGCGCGGCACAGAACTTCCCTCCCGGTGGCCGGTCGGTTTTAGACTGGCGCACGACAGGCCACCGATCAATCCGACCCGACGCCCAACGTCGACAGGAGGGAGCGCATGACTTCTGGCAGTATTTCCGGCAATCGTCCCTGCCCGTCGCCGGCCCGATGGTCGCGCCTTGACCACGCGCGTAACATAGGGCTTCACTCGCTTGCGCGCCATCGTCTGCCGATGGGCGCGCTGTTCCTCTTCCCTTCGCGAGGTGAGCATGCCGGCACGTATTGAAGATTACGCAATGATTGGCGACTGCCGAAGCGCTGCGCTCGTCGCGCGCGACGGCTCGATCGACTGGCTCTGCTGGCCGTATTTCGATTCGCCCGCGTGTTTCGCGGCGCTGCTTGGCGGCCCGGAGCATGGCCGGTGGAAGCTCGCCCCCGACGATCCTCGCGTGACCTGTACGCGTCGTTATCACGACGACACGCTGATTCTCGAGACCCGCTTCGAGACGGTGGAGGGCTGCGTCGCCGTGATCGACTTCATGCCGTTGCGCGACGGCGCGGCCGACCTTGTGCGGCTGGTCAAGGGCATCCACGGAACGGTGACCATGTCGATGGAGTTGATCCTGCGCTTCGACTATGGGGCGTCGGTGCCGTGGTCGCGTCGGCTCGACGGCGACGATCCCACCGGGCCGGGGATGCGGCTCATCGCGGGACCCGACAAGGTCGTGGTGCGCACCCCCATCGAGATTCAGGATGTGCCGGGCAGTCTGCGCGCGCGCTTCGATGTGAAGGCCGGTGACACCGTGCCGTTCGTGCTTTCGCGTGTGCCGTCGCATCACGCCGATCCGCGCGAGATCGATCCGCTCGCCGCCCTCGCCGATACCGAGCGTTACTGGCGCACCTGGGCCCACCGCTGCCAGCTCGACGGCCGTTGGGCCGACGCGATTCGTCGCTCGCTCATCGTGCTCAAGGCGCTCACGTTCGTGCCGACGGGCGGCGTGGTGGCCGCGCCGACGACGTCGTTGCCCGAACAGCTCGGCGGCGAGCGCAACTGGGACTATCGCTATTGCTGGTTGCGCGACGCCACGCTCACCTTGCAGGCGCTCATGCTCGGGGGCTACTACACCGAAGCGAACGACTGGAGCGATTGGCTGGTGCGCGCCGTGGCCGGTGCGCCGTCGCAGGTGCAGATCATGTACGGACTTTCGGGCGAGCGGCGTTTGCCCGAGTGGGAGGTCGATTGGCTGCCCGGCTACGAAGGGGCGAAGCCCGTGCGCGTGGGCAATGGCGCGGTCGGGCAGTTGCAGCTCGACGTGTATGGCGAAGTGATGGACGCGTTGCATCAGGCGCGTCTGGGCGGATTGACGCCGGACGAGGCCACCTGGGAGGTGCAGACGAAGCTCGTGGCGCATCTCGAGACGGTGTGGCGCAAGCCGGACGAGGGCATCTGGGAAGTGCGCGGCGGACGCCAGCACTTCACCTACTCGAAGGTCATGGCCTGGGTCGCGTTCGATCGGGCGATCAAGTCGGCCGAGCACTTCGGCTTGCCGGGGCCGATCGACCACTGGCGCGACTTGTGCAAGGAGATTCATGCGGATGTTTGCGCGCATGGCTTCGACACGACGCGCAATGCGTTCATGCAGGCCTATGGTTCCGCGGAAATGGATGCGAGCGTGCTGATGATTCCGCTCGTGGGCTTCCTGCCGGCGAACGATCCGCGCGTGATCGGCACCATCGAAGCGGTCGAGCGCGACCTCATGCACGATGGGCTGGTGCAACGCTATCGCACGAGCCGGGTCGACGACGGCCTGCCGGCGGGCGAGGGCGCGTTTCTCGCGTGCAGCTTCTGGATGGTCGATTGCCTGGTGATGATCGGCCGTCAGCGCGATGCCCGGGAATTGTTCGAGCGGTTGCTGTCGTTGCGCAACGACGTTGGCCTGCTGGCCGAGGAGTACGACACGCATCATGCGCGTCAGGTCGGCAACTTCCCACAGGCGTTTTCGCACATCGCGCTCGTGCACGCGGCCATCCGACTCGAAGCGCTTGCAGACGACGACCGTGCTGATAATTCGGTGGACGAACTAGATGCCGATGACGAAGATCGCTTCGAGCATGTAGGGTATCGCGCGGTCAGGACTTGAGGAGAGGCGGGCGGGGCGGCGTGGGCAAGGCAATTAAAGAAGGCTGCGAAGGGCGCCGTAAATACTTTCGTATCCTTGCTTTATTTTCTTGCTTACGCGGAGTCCCCCCTCTTCATGGCCACGATCATTCCCATCCAGGGCAGTGCGACGTCCAGTCTGCTCGACGTCTGGCAGGCGCATATCCAGCAACAGCAGGCGGACAAGGCGCAGACGTCGAGCGCAGGCACCGCCGACGTTGGCACAGCCAACACGGCGGACAGCACCGGCACGAGCAACATCGACACCCAGCGCGTCTCCGACCTGCGCGACGCGAACAACAGCGCCAAGCGCACCGGCCAGGCGATCGCGGGGAGCGCCTCGGACGCAAGCGGAAGCGGTGGCGTCAGCCCGATCGTCTCCCAGACCATCGCGAAGCTCAAGCAGATGCTCGCCAAGGTGATGGCGCAACTGGATGCCGTGCGCAACGACAACGCCCTCCCGCCCGAGCAGAAGCTCCAGCAAACGACCGCGCTGTCGGCGCAGGCCATGTCGATTCAGGCCCAGATTCAGGCGTTGATGGATCCGACCAAGACCACCGGCACGCGCGTCAATACCACTGCCTGAGTCGTTATCATTGCGTCGGTGACGTGGGACGTTCATGGCCGTCCGGACACATCGGCGTCGGTCAGCCCGTCCGAAGCAGGCTAGAATTCTGCTTTCGCTTAATTCTATTGAGAGACAGGGTTGACCACCGTGTCTCGTCACCACGCCGCATGACGCAAGACAAGACACTCACCGCGCTGCTGTGGATCGTAGCGGCGGGCTTTTTCATGCAGGCGCTCGATACGACCATCGTCAATACGGCACTGCCGGCGATGGCGGCGAGCCTCGGCGAGAACCCGCTGCGCATGCAGCCGGTGGTCGTCTCGTACTCCCTGACGATGGCCATGCTGACCCCGGCATCGGGCTGGCTGGCGGACCGGTTCGGCACGCGGCGCGTCTACTTCGTCGCGATTCTGTTGTTCGTGCTCGGCTCGATCTGCTGTGCGATGGCGCACACGATGACGCAACTGGTGCTCGCGCGCGTATTGCAGGGGGCGGGCGGCTCGATGCTCCTGCCGATCGGGCGTCTCGCGGTGCTGCGCACCTTCCCGGCGGGGCAATATCTGGCGGCGCTCGCGTTCGTATCGATTGCCGGGCAGGTCGGTCCGATGATCGGCCCGGTGCTGGGTGGCTGGCTGGTGCAGGTTGCCTCGTGGCATTGGATCTTCCTGATCAACGTGCCGATCGGCATCGTCGGCAGTCTGGCGGTGCGGCGCTACTTGCCGCGCCCAGTGCGCGACGAGGGCATGGATGCCAGTTTCGACTGGGCAGGTTTCGCGCTGCTTTCGATGGCGATGGTGTCTTTCACACTGGCGCTCGATCACCCGTTCTCCGACAGGGGATGGGGCGTGTCCGTGGGGTTGGCGCTGCTTTGCGTCGTCACGACGCTGGGATATTGGCCGTATGCGCGGCTTCGCGTCGCGCCGCTGTTTCCGCTCGAACTGTTCGCTACGCGGAGTTTCCGCCTGGGGCTGCTGGGCAATCTCGTCGCGCGGATTGGCAGCAGCGCCGTGCCTTTCCTGTTGCCGCTGCTGCTTCAGGTGGCCATGGGGTACAGCCCTCTCGCGTCGGGCCTGATGATGTTGCCGGTCGCCCTGGCGGGCGTGGTGGTCAAGCGCATGGTCACGCCGCTGGTGGAGCGCTACGGCTACACGCGTTTTCTGATGGTCAACACGGCGGTGGTCGGCGGTGCCATCGCGAGCTTCGCGCTGTTCGGCCCGGGGTGGCCGATATGGCTGGGCCTGGGGCAACTGGCGATCTTCGGCGGCGCGAACTCGATGCAGTTCGCCGCGATGAACAGCGTCACCCTGAAGGATCTTGGCACGCGTCGCGCGAGCGCGGGCAACGGCCTGTTCTCGATGGCACAGATGCTTGCGTTGGGACTGGGCGTGACCATCGGCGGCCAGTTACTGGCACTGTTCGGTCAGTTGGCCGGGCAGGCAGGCGAGGGCGGTATGGGCGGTACGGTGGCGGGGTTTCGACTGACGTTCGTATGTGTCGGGCTGATTACGCTCGCGTCGGCGCTGATTTTCCGCCGCGTGGAAGATCCGGCGGCGGGGACCGCCCAAGCCGGTGGCGAGGCGCGACAGGCGTCCGCCACCGATCTCAGGCATTGAGCGCGCGGGTTACTTCTTTACCAGCGCACACTTCGAGTCGGCCAACGGGGCAAACGCCTTGTCGGCCGGAATCGTCTCCAGGATCTTGTACAGATCCCACGCCGACTTTGATTCGGCCGGCGCCTTGACCTGCACCAGCAGCATGTCGTGCACCAGCTTGCCGTCGGCGCGAATGTGGCCGTTGCGGATCACCGGATCGTCGATCTTCATCGACTTGAGCTTGGCCATGACGGCGTCGGCGTCATCCGTGCCCGCCGCCTGAATCGCCTTCAGGTAATTGAGCACGGCGGAATAGACGGCGGCCTGCATCATGGTCGGCATCTTCTTGTGCTGCGCATAGAAGCGCTGGGCGAAGGCGCGCGAGCGCTCATCCTGGTCCCAATAGAAACCGTTGGTGAGGATCATGCCCTGCGCGTTCTTCAGGCCCATGCCGTGCACTTCCGTGATCAGGGACAACAGCGGCGTGAAGACCTGCTTGCCGCCCTGGATCATGTTGAACTGCGACGCCTGTTTGACGGTGTTGAGCGTGTCCGTGCCCGAATTCGCCAGCGCGATCACCTGCGCCCCGGACGTTTGCGCGCGCAGCAGGTACGACGACATATCGGGCGAGTTCACCGGGTGCTTCACCGAGCCCACGACCTTACCGCCCTGGCGCGCGAGAATCTCGCTTGCGTCCTTCTCCAGCGCCTGGCCGAATGCATAGTCGGCGGTAATGAAGTACCACGACTTGAGGCCCCGGCGAAGCAGCGCCTGCGACGTCGAATTCGCGAGCGCGTAGGTGTCGTACATCCATTGCACGCTGTGCGCCGTGCATTGTTCATTGCTGATCGCGGACGAACCCGCGCCGGTCACCAGCGCGATCTTCTTCTTTTCCTCGGCGATACGGTCGACGGCGAGCGCGACGTTCGAGAATGTCAGGTCGGTGATCATGTCGACCTTGTCGCGGTCGTACCACTCGCGGGCGATCGTGGCGCCGGTGTCGGTCTTGCCCTGAGAGTCTGCCGAGATCAATGCGATCGGCGCGCCGAGCACCTTGTGATCGCGCGCGAAGTCGTCGATCGCCATGGTGGCGGCGACCACGCTGCCTTTGCCCGCATTGTCGCTCGACACACCGGACAGATCGGTGAGCACACCGATCTTCACGACGCCGTCTGAAATGCCGCCCGCGGCGGGTTGGGCGGCGCAGACGGCGGGGCCCAGCGCGGTAAGGGTGAACGAAGCGGCGACGGCAATCGCACGGCGCAAGTGGCCGGTAAGGCTAGGCATGGCGTGTCTCCTATGTTCGCGTTGTGACGACCCGCCGTCGGATGACCGGGGTCGCTTAATCTCGAACATATTAAACATCCTGCATTCGTTTGCGCAATGCGTAATCGTGTTCACGCGTGTCGGGATTTCCCGGGGCTTGCGCGCGCCCGCGACACGGCGTTCAGCGCTCGCAGTGCGGCGTGGCGCCCTGCGCGCTTGTGGCAATGGCGTTGCCGATGCCCAACGCCAGCCGGTCAACGAGCTGGCGTTGCGCCGCAACAACTCCATCGATGCCATCCGCGCCCACCGAAGCGGGCGCGGTGCTCGCAAAGCGGCAAGTGAGTACGACGTCGCCCGGCACCCGGCGAACGCTCCACACGGCCGTAAGCGCAGCCTGCTCACCCGGCACCGACTCGAAGCGCTGCACCGACGTCGAGACGCGATACACGGTCAGGCCGTCCGCGCGGGGCAGGCCATAGACGTCCATTGCGCCGAGATGCTGTGTGAGATTGCGTGAGATCGCCGACGTCAGCTCGGTCTTTAGCGGGGCGGCCCAGCGCGATTCCTCCAGAATGTCGACGTGACCGCCACCCCGCGTGACAACGATCTGCGGCCGGTCGACCTGCTCAGGCACGGCGACCGGCGAGACTTCGACCGCATAGCGTGCCGCCGGTGCGTTGGCGCCACTCGTGGCGGCGCTGCCCGTGGGCGTTCCCGTGCCGTCGGTCAGTGTGTAGAAGCGCGACGGCGGCGATGCGCAACCGGCGAGCGTCAAGGCAAGGGCGGCGAGCACGGCGCCGGCCAACGGCTTCGCGCGGCGGCGCGGGCTACGGGTCATGTCGGGCGGCCTCGTCATGGTTGCGGATCCTTGGGTTTGCCGCGCAGCAGCGCCTCGGGATGCTGCTGCAGATAATCGGCCAGCGTGCCCAGCGAGCGCAGGGTCTTTGTCAGTTCCTGCATGGCCTGGCGAACGTCCTGCTGCACCGGGGCGTCTTCGGAGAGGGTGCGCTCGGCAGCGCCGAAGCTCTTCTTCGCCTCGCTCAGCGTGGCCTTCGCCTCGGGCGCAATTTCGCCGTCGAGCTGGCGGAACAGGCCCTGCGCGCTGTCGAGTGTTTTGTCGAGCTTGCGCAGTGACGAATCGAGATTCTGACCAATGCTGTCGAACGGAATCTTGTCGAGCTTGGTCGCGATGTCGGCAATCTGGAGCTGCAACTGGTCGAGCGTGTTGGGCACCGTCGGCATGACGACCACGTTGTCGACTTCCTCGGCGCGGGCGGGCTTGGCGTTCGGGAAGAAGTCGAGCGCCACGTACAACTGGCCCGTCAGCAGATTGCCGGTGCGTAATTGACCGCGCAGACCGCGCGCCACGAGCGAATTCAGAATCTGGCGGCTGGCAAGTTCGTCCGGCGGCAGGTTGTTCTTCGGATCGCGGCGGCGCAGACGATCCGGATAGACTTCGACCGTCACCGGCATGTTGATCTGCTTGGTCGCCTGGTCGAATTCCACGCCGATCGACGTCACTTCACCCAGCGTGATGCCGCGGAAATCCACCGGCGCACCCACCGCCAAACCACGCAGCGACTGCTGGAAGCGGAACACGACCGTCATCGGATGCGTGTCAGGGGCCTTCATGGCGGTGGTTTCATCAGGGGCCAGGCGGAATTCCTGCCCTGCCTTGGCCATCACGCCGGCGCCCGACTCGTTCGGTGCCTGGAAGGCGATGCCGCCGATGACCACCGACGCCAGCGATTGCGTATTGACCTGAAAGCCGCTCGAATCGAGCCGCAAGTCGATGCCGCTCGCATGCCAGAAGCGCGTGTTGGAGCCGACATACTGGTCATAAGGGGCCTGGACGAACACGCGCAGCGTCACGCCCTTGCCGTCCGGGTCGAGCGCGAAGGCTTCGACCTGGCCGACCTGAATGCGGCGGTAGTAGATCGGCGAGCCGATGTCGAGCGAGCCGATGTCGGCCGCATGCAGCACGAAGGGCTTGCCCGGCTGGCCGCTGGAGACGACCGGCGGCACTTCGAGGCCCACGAAATGCTCCGACGATTCCTTCGACTTGCCGGCATCGGCGCCGATATAGGCGCCCGAGAGCAGCGTCGACAGGCCGGAGACGCTGCCGCCGGCCACGCGCGGTCGCACCACCCACCAACGCGAATCCTTGACCGCGAACCGCTTGGCGTTCTGCGTGAGGTCGACCGTCACGCGCACGTGCGACAGGTCGTCGGACAGCTCGATATTCTTGACGGTGCCGATATCGACTTCCTTGTACTTGACCTTCGTCTTCCCGGCTTCGAGGCCTTCGGCCGTCTTGAAATCGATAACGACGCTGGGGCCCCGCTCGATGATCGCCTTGGCGACGAGCGACAGGCCGATCACGGCGGCCACCAGCGGAATGAGCCAGACGAGCGACGGCGCCCAGCGTTTGCGCGGCTCGATGACCGGCGTGGGCAGCTCGCCGGCGCCGGGCGGCGGCGCGGCGTTGGGGGCTTGGGGATCTTTCGGGTCAGTCATGATCGTCCTGTTCGGTATCGTCGTCGCGGATCTGATCCCAGATCAACCGCGGGTCGAACTGCATCGAGGCGAGCATCGTGAGCACGACCACCGCGCCGAACGCCACGATGCCGGGACCGGCCTGGATCACGGCCAGCGACTGAATGTTCACGAGCGCGACCATTAGCGCGACGACGAAGACATCGAGCATCGACCAGCGGCCGATAAACTCGATCATGTGGTAAAGCTTGGTGCGTTGATGCGGGTTCCAACGGGCGCCGCGCTGCGCGGTGAGGCATAGCAGCGACAGCGCAATAAGCTTGAGCATCGGCACGAGAATGCTCGCCGTAAAGACGACGATGGCCAGATCGTACTCGCCGCTGACCCAGAAATAGATCACCCCGCTCATGATCGTGTCACTGGAATTCCCGAGCAGCGAGCGCGTCTGCATCATGGGCAGGACGTTGGCGGGAATGTACAGGATCGCGGCCGCGATCAGCAAGGCCCAGGTGCGCGTGAGGCTGTCTATCTTGCGTTGATGCAGGGCTGCGCCACAGCGCGGGCAGCGCGCGGTCTCGAGCGTTTTGACATAGCGCGAAAGCCGTCCGCAGGCGGTGCACGCGACCAGTCCGGCGTCTTTGGCGGTGAGGTATTTCATCGTGGCACCGTGCGCGATGGCGAGGCGTCGGGCGCGTCCGCATCCGGTGCGTGGTCGATCACGAGCCAGAGATTGCGCAGGTCGTAAGACAACACCATTGCCAGCAACACCGTGAGCGCCCCGAAGGCCCATAACGCGATGCCGGGCAACACGCTGGCCATGGACGAGAGTTTGACCACCGATACCAGGACGCCGAGCATGAACACTTCGATCATGCCCCAGGGCCGGCAGAACTCGATCGCGCGCATCACATGGAAGACGGCGTACGGGCGCCGCCCGACCGAGAGCGGGCCGATCAGATGGACCAGTGCGAGCAATTGCGACAGGGGCGAGAGCACCGTGGTGGTGAAGACCAGCAAGGCGACGAGCCACATGCCTTCGCGATACAGCGCCCAGGCGGCGCCGATGAGCGTGGTGCGCGTGTAGATGCCCTGCACCTCGATCTCGACGATGGGAAACGCGTTCGCGATGGCGAACACGATCAGGCAAGTCAGCGTGAGCGCCAGCACGCGCGACAGGCGCAGGTCGGGGGCGCGGTAAAGCACCGAGTGACAGCGTACGCAGCGGGCCGCCTCGCGCGGGGGCACGTCTGTGCGACGGTGCAGCGTGTCGCAGTTCGGGCATGCCATCAGGTTTGTCACGTCATCTTCAGGGGGCAAGGGGTTCATTCCCGGGGACGGTGACCAAAGTGACGCTCAGAATACCAAATTGTCGAGGAAGTTCCTGCATTGTGCGCTGCAGCGCAACATTCGGCATGGTTTGTGCTGAGTCACGGAAAACCGCAATGGTTTGCTCTATACTCAACGGACTCCCGCAAAGTTTTCGAATATTTGAGGAGATTTCCCCCATGCTGAATATGTCGAGGCGCCAGTTCCTGAAAGTGAGTGGCGCAACATTGGCCGGGTCCAGCCTGGCAATGCTCGGGTTCGCGCCCGACGCGGCGCTGGCGGAAGTCCGTCAGTTCAAGCTGGCGCGTGCGACGGAGACCCGCAACACCTGTCCGTACTGTTCCGTGGCCTGCGGCGTGCTGATGTATAGCTACGGCGACGGAGCGAAAAACGCGCGGAAAAGCATCTTCCACATTGAAGGCGACCCCGACCATCCGGTCAATCGCGGCACGTTGTGTCCGAAGGGGGCGAGCCTCATCGACTTCATCCACAGCCCGAACCGCCTCACGCATCCGGAATACCGCAAGCCGGGATCGGACAAGTGGGAGCGGATGTCCTGGGACGATGCGCTCGATCGCATCGCCAAGCTGATGAAGGACGACCGCGATGCCAACTTTGTCGAGAAGACGGACGACGGCCTGACGGTTAATCGCTGGGTCACGACGGGCATGCTGGCCGCCTCGGCGTCGAGTAACGAAGTCGGCTATATCACGCACAAAGTCATCCGCAGTACCGGGATGCTGGGATTCGACAACCAGGCACGTGTCTGACACGGCCCGACGGTGGCAGGTCTTGCCCCGACGTTTGGCCGTGGTGCGATGACGAACCATTGGGTCGACATCAAGAACGCGGATCTGGTCCTCATCATGGGCGGCAACGCCGCCGAAGCGCACCCATGCGGTTTCAAATGGGTGACTGAGGCGAAGGCGCACAACAATGCGCGCCTGATCGTGGTCGACCCGCGCTTCAACCGTTCGGCATCGGTCGCCGATGTCTACGCGCCGATTCGTTCCGGCACGGATATCGTCTTCCTGGGCGGGCTGATCAATTACCTGCTCACGAACGACAAGATCCAGCACGAATACGTCAAGAATTACACCGATTTCACGTTCCTCGTGAAAGACGAATTCGCGTTCGAAGACGGTATCTACTCGGGTTACAACGCCGAGAAGCGCACTTACGACCGCAGCTCCTGGGACTACCAGAAGGGGGCGGATGGCTACGTCGTCACGGACCCGACGCTGCAACACCCGCGTACGGTGTTCCAGTTGATGAAGCAGCACTACTCGCGCTACACCCTTGAGATGGTCGAGCGCGTGTGCGGCACGCCGGCCGAGAAGATCCAGCATGTCTACCAGTTGATCGCCGAGTGTTCCACGCCGACGCGCACGATGACCATCATGTACGCGCTGGGCTGGACGCAGCATTCGATCGGCTCGCAGATGATCCGCACCGGCGCGATGGTGCAACTTTTGCTGGGCAATATTGGCGTGGCCGGTGGTGGCATGAACGCGCTGCGCGGGCACTCGAATATCCAGGGGTTGACTGACCTCGGGCTGATGACCGACTTGCTGCCGGGCTATCTGACGTTGCCCAAGCAGGCTGAGCAGACCGCCGAGCAGTATCTGGCGGCGCGCACGCAAAAGCCGCTGCGCCCGAACCAGCTCAGTTACTGGCAAAACTATCCGAAGTTCTATGTAAGCCTGATGAAGGCGTGGTGGGGCGATGCCGCAAAGCCCGAGAACCACTGGGGCTACGATTATCTGCCCAAGCTCGACAAGCCATACGACATGCTGCAGGTGCTCGAGCTCATGAACCAGGGCAAGATGACCGGCTACATCGCGCAGGGCTTCAACCCGCTCGCGGCGGGACCGGGCAAGTTCAAGTGGGATCAGGCGCTCGCCAAGCTCAAGTTCCTGGTCGTCATGGACCCGCTGGCCACGGAGACGTCGGAGTTCTGGCGGAACTTCGGCGAGCACAACAACGTGGATTCCAGCAAGATTCAGACGGAGGTGTTCCGCCTGCCGACAACGTGCTTCGCCGAGGAAGACGGCGCGCTGGTCAACTCGGGGCGCTGGCTGCAATGGCACTGGAAGGGGGGCGAGCCGCCGGGTGAGGCGCGCACGGACATCGAGATCATGACGGGGCTGTTCCTGCGTCTGCGCGAGATGTACAAGACGCAGGGCGGCAAATTCCCCGATCCGATTGTCAACCTGTCGTGGCCGTACGCCCGGCCGGAGAGCCCATCTCCCGAAGAACTCGCCAAGGAGTATAACGGTCGTGCGCTCAAGGACCTCGTCGATCCGAAGGATCCGAGCAAGGTCACTCGCAAGGCCGGAGAGCAACTGGCGGGCTTCGCCGAGTTGAAGGACGACGGCAGTACGTCGTCGGGCTGCTGGATCTTTGCCGGCGCGTGGACGCAAGCGGGTAACCAGATGGCACGCCGCGACAACAGCGATCCGACCGGCATCGGGCAGACACTGAACTGGGCGTGGTCGTGGCCCGCGAACCGTCGCATTCTATATAACCGCGCGTCTGCCGACCTTGAGGGCAAGCCGTTCGATCCGAAGCGCAAGCTCGTGTGGTGGAACGGTAAAGCCTGGACGGGCGCTGACGTACCGGACTACAAGGTCGACGAGGATCCGGCGCTCGGCATGAGTCCGTTCATCATGAACTCCGAGGGCGTGGGGCGCTTCTTCGCGAAGGCGAGCATGGCGGAAGGGCCATTCCCCGAGCACTATGAGCCGTTCGAGACGCCGCTCGGGTACAACCCGCTGCATCCGAAGCAGCCGGCGGCCACGAGCAATCCGGGCGCCCGCGTGTTCCCGGACGATCTGGCCAAGATGGGCACGGTCGACAAGTTCCCTTATGTGGGGACGACTTACCGTCTGACCGAGCACTTCCACTACTGGACCAAGCACGCGTTGCTCAACTCGATCATTCAGCCCGAGCAGTTCGTCGAGATCGGCGAAGCGCTCGCAAAGGAGATCGGCATTGCGTCGGGCGACATGGTCAAGGTTTCGTCCAATCGCGGCGTCATCAGGGCGAAGGCGGTCGTGACCAAGCGCATTCGTGCGCTCAAGGTGGACGGCAAGATGATTCACCACGTGGGCATTCCGATTCACTGGGGCTTCAAGGGGCTGACCAAACCCGGGTTCCTCGCGAATACGCTGACGCCGATCGTGGGCGACGCGAATTCGCAAACACCCGAGTTCAAGTCGTTCCTGGTGAAAGTCGAGAAGGCATAAGGGGGCGCCATGGCATTGCAATCACTGGATATCAAACGGCGCTCGGCCACCACCCTGCCATCGCCCTCGGTGCGCGAGTCGTACACGGGCGAGGTCGCCAAGCTCATCGACACGTCGAAATGCATCGGCTGCAAGGCTTGCCAGACGGCGTGCATGGAGTGGAACGACTTGCGCGACGAGGTCGGCACGAACGTCGGCGTGTACGACAACCCCGCAGACCTGACGGCGGATTCGTGGACGCTTATGCGTTTCACCGAGTACGAGAACCCGAAGGGCGACCTCGAGTGGCTGATCCGCAAGGACGGCTGCATGCATTGCGAAGACCCGGGCTGCCTGAAGGCATGCCCGTCGCCGGGGGCCATCGTGCAATACGCCAACGGCATCGTCGACTTCCACGAAGAGGCTTGCATCGGCTGCGGGTACTGCATCACCGGCTGCCCGTTCAACATCCCGCGTATTTCGCAGAAGGATCACAAGGCGTACAAATGCACCTTGTGTTCCGACCGGGTGTCGGTGGGGCTGGAGCCGGCGTGCGTGAAGACGTGCCCGACCGGCGCGATCCTGTTCGGCACCAAGGACGCCATGAAAGATCAGGCGGCCGAGCGCATCGAAGACCTGAAGTCACGGGGTTTCGAGAACGCCGGGCTGTACGATCCGGCGGGGGTGGGCGGCACGCACGTGATGTACGTGCTTCATCATGCCGACAAGCCGTCGCTGTATCACGGTCTGCCGGACAATCCGCGCATCAGTCCGATGGTGACGCTCTGGAAGGGCATCGCCAAGCCGCTGGGCGTGGCCGCCATGGCGCTGACGGCGCTCGCCGGGTTCTTCCACTACATCAAGACCGGTCCGAACGAGACGACCGAGGACGATGAGGCGGCGGCCCGCCGCTACGACGCATCCCGAAAGGGTAACGGTCCCGATGGCCAGAAGAGCGCCGCCACGCACGAGGAGGTCTGACCATGTCGAACGAACGCAGTGATCGTCAGGCGGGCAACGACGATCTGATCGAGCGCTACAGTGCCGGGCAGCGCATTAACCACTGGATTGTCGCGGGCACGTTCATTCTGCTCGCACTGTCCGGGCTGGCGCTGTTCCATCCGTCGATGTTCTGGCTGGCCACGCTGTTCGGTGGTGGATCGTGGACACGGATTCTGCATCCCTTTGTCGGCCTGGTGATGTTCGTCACCTTCGTGTGCCTCGCCCTGCGGCTCGCGCGCTACAACCGGTTCGAATCGCGAGACACCGAGTGGATGAAGAAAATTGGCGACGTGCTGAACAATCGTGAAGAGAATCTGCCGGAAGTCGGGCGCTACAACGCCGGCCAGAAGCTGCTTTTCTACGTGATGGTGTTGTGCATGATCGGGCTGTTGCTCTCGGGCATCGTGATCTGGCGCGCCTACTTCGCGTTCTACTTCCCGATCGGGCTAATTCGTCTGGCTTCCGACGTACACGCGGTGTGTGCATTCGTCTTGATTTGCGGCATCATTACGCACATCTATGCCGCGATCTGGATCAAGGGTTCCGTACGCGCGATGACGCGCGGCACCGTCACCCGCGGCTGGGCGTGGAAGCACCATCGCGCCTGGTACAAGCAGCTCAACAAATGAGTCCGGCCCCGGTGGCCGGGCGCTCTTACGAGGCCGGCTACCTTGCAACGCATCCTTGAACCCGGACAGATCGAGTCGCTCGATCGGACCGCCATCCCCCGTCTACGCATGCCGCAACGCGCCGAAGTTTTCTCGGCGCGCGCGGCACGATTGCGTCAACTGGCCGACGGCCATCCACTCGGCGACTACCTGCGCCTCATGGCCTCGCTGGTCGACGCGCAGCAGCGCGTGCTCGACGCTTTTCAGGCGGAGCGTCCGACGGCCGAGTCGATCGAGCAGGCGCAATTGCACTGCATGCCGCTCGTGCCCGCGAGCGGGGGATACGACGCGGGCCGATGGCAGCCGCTGCTCGCCCGGTTGCTCGATGCCATGTCGGCACTGCCGGACTTGCCCGCGCCGGTACGCGCTGTGCTTGAACGCGTTCGTGCCTCCAGTCCGGCCGCGCTCGACTCGGCGGCGCAATCGTTGCTCGCCGGGCATGGCAAGGGCGTCGATGCCGCCAGCGCGCCGTTCCTGACGGCGGCGCTGCAAGTGCTCTGGACGGGCGTGGCAAGCACGTTCGACGCTGGGGACGTGCCGATGCTCGACGTCCCCAACGTCTGTCCCATGTGCGGCACGCTGCCGGTGGCGAGCGTCGTGCGCATTGGCGGGGCGCATGAGGGCTATCGTTATCTCGCGTGCGGGCTGTGCTCGACCGAGTGGCATATGGTTCGCGTGAAATGCACGCATTGTGAAGCGAGCCAGCATGTCGCTTATCACGTGCTCGACAGAACCGGGGATGCGGCGGCATCGGGGGCGGACCTGCAGGCGGCACATGTCGAAGGGGAGGTTCTCAGGGGTGCCGATGGTCGTCCGGCGCTCGACGACGCGGCCAAGCGCGTGGCGTCATCCCCGATCCGGGCAGAGTCGTGCGACGACTGTCATAGCTATCGCAAGATCTTCTACCAGGACAAGGATCCTTTCGTGGAGCCGGTTGCCGACGATCTCGCGAGCCTGGCCCTCGACGTTCTGATGGGCGAAGCGGGGTACGCGCGCGCCAACGGCAATCCGTTGCTCTGGCAGAACACCGAAACGGCGTAGGGAATTGCGGGGGTGCGGATGGCCGAGCACGATCTTGAGTTTGCGGGGGCGGCGGATCTCCCGTCGCTAGACCGGCTGCTGGGGATGCCCGACTTTCAGGCAGCGTTGGCCGACTTCGGTCGCACGCAGGTGACCGACGCGTTGCGTCGCGATCTCGACGCGTGCCGCGCGGCGGCGCTTGCGGGCACGCTTACACACGACACGCTGGTCCCGGCTGCCTTCGGGGCGCGCGTGACGCGTGCGTTGACCGAGCGCAACCGGGCGGCGCTGCGTCCGGTCTTCAATCTCACCGGCACCGTGCTGCACACGAACCTTGGGCGGGCGTTGCTGCCCGAGGTCGCCGTGGAAGCGGTCATGCAAGCGCTCACGGCGCCGGCCAACCTCGAATTCGATCTTGCAACGGGCGGACGCGGCGACCGCGACGATCTCGTCGCGCCCTTGCTGTGCGAGTTGACGGGCGGCGAGGCGGCAACCGTGGTGAACAACAACGCGGCGGCGGTGCTGCTGATGCTGGCGACGCTTGCGAAGCGCCGCGACGTCGTGGTGTCACGCGGTGAGCTGGTGGAAATCGGCGGTGCGTTTCGGATTCCCGACATCATGACGCATGCTGGCGCGAAACTTGTCGAAGTGGGCACGACCAACCGTACGCATGCGGCCGACTACGGCAATGCCATCGGCGAGAAGACGGCATTGCTGATGAAGGTCCATTGCAGCAATTACGCGGTCACCGGCTTTACCAAGAGCGTTGACGTTGCCGAGGTCGTGCAGATTGCGAAGCCGCACAGCGTGCCGGTGGCGGTCGATCTCGGCAGCGGCACGCTGACGCCGCTGGAGCGCTGGGGGCTGCCGCACGAGACCACCGTGCAGGAGACGATTGCCGCCGGCGCCGATCTCGTGACGTTCTCCGGCGACAAGCTGCTGGGCGGTCCGCAAGCGGGCATGATCGTCGGGCGCAAGGATCTCATCGCGAGGATCAAGAAACATCCGCTCAAGCGAGCGCTGCGCGTGGGCAAGCTCACGCTTGCGGCGCTGGAGCCGGTGTTGCGTCTGTATCGCGATCCCGATCATCTGGCCGAGCGGCTCACCACGTTGCGGTTGCTCACGCGAACGCGCGCCGACATGATGGCGCAGGCGCAGCGTCTGGCGCCGGTGCTCGCGCAGTCGCTGGGCGATGCCTATACCGTGAGCGCCGCGCCGATGGTGAGCCAGATCGGCAGCGGCGCGCTACCGGTCGAGCAGTTGCCGAGTTATGGCTTGACGATCATGCCTGCGGGCGGCAGCAAACGCGGCAGCGGACGTGCGCTGGCAGCGCTCGAAGCCGCGTTGCGCGCGCTGCCGTATCCGGTGATCGGCCGGATTGCCGATCAGACGCTATGGCTCGATCTGCGATGTCTCGAAGCGACTGACGAAGCGCGTCTGGCGTTGCAGTTCGTGGAGCTACGCACATGATCGTGGGCACCGCCGGTCACATCGATCATGGCAAGACGAGTCTCGTTCGCGCGTTGACCGGGGTCGACACCGACCGTCTGAAAGAAGAAAAGGCGCGCGGCATTTCCATCGAATTGGGGTACGCCTACACCCCATTGCCGGATGGCGAGGTGTTGGGATTCATCGATGTTCCCGGCCATGAAAAGCTGATTCACACGATGGCCGCGGGGGCCGTCGGCATTGATTTCGCGCTGCTCGTGATTGCGGCGGACGACGGCATCATGCCGCAGACGCGCGAGCATCTCGCCATTCTTTCGATGCTGGGGGTGAGGCGTGGTGTGGTCGCGCTATCGAAAGCGGATCGCGTCGACGCGGCGCGGCTGGCCGCTGTGACCCAGGAGATTTCGCAATGGCTTGCGAACACGCCGTTCGCCGCGGCCGAGACGGTGCCGGTGTCAGCGACGACGCCGGGCGACACGGGCGTGGCGGCGCTTCGTGAGCAACTGACGCAGGCGGCGCAGGCATTGCACACGTCAGGCAATGCGACGCGTCGCGAGGACGCATTGTTTCGTCTCGCCGTCGATCGTGTCTTCACGCTGGCAGGCCATGGCACGGTCGTGACCGGCACGGCGTTCGCGGGCACGGTGCGCGTGGGGGACAACCTTACCGTGATGCCGCAGGGACTGCCGGTGCGCGTGCGCAGCGTGCATGCGCAGAACCGTCCGGTGGAAGCGGGGCGCGCCGGGGAGCGTTGTGCGCTGAATCTGGCCGGGGTGGAGCGCGACCAGCTTCGGCGGGGCAACTGGATCGTGGCGGCGGGTTTGCCGGGGCCGTCGACGCATGTGGATGTCGAACTGCGCTGGCTTGAAGACGGTGCGCCACTCACGCAGTGGTTTCCGCTGCATGTGCATCTCGGCACGACGCATGGGCAGGCGCGCACGGTACTGCTGGAGGGGGACACGCTGGCACCGGGTGGCACGATGCGCGTGCAATTGGTTTTCGACGCGCCAGTGTGCACGATGCCGGGCGACCGCTTCATCGTGCGCAATCCGCAGGCGACGGCAACGGTGGGTGGCGGGCGGGTGCTCGACCCGGCGGCGCCGGAGCGCAAGCGGCGTTCGGCGACACGGTTGGCGTGGCTCGACGCGGTGGCGCGCTCTCTCGACGGTGAAGGACTGGATGCGCTGCTTGCGCAGTCTGCGTTTGGATTGACGAGCGCGCGGGTCGTAGCGCTCACCGGATTGCCGGCGGGGCAGTGGCAGTGGCCGGCGAACGCGGTGGTGCTGGCGGGGGCGGAGGGCGAGTCGCTCGCGTTCGCCCCTCAGGCGTGGGACGCCGTGCGCACGCGCGTGCTCGATGTGCTTCGCGACTATCATGCGCGCCTGCCGGACGAGCCGGGACTCGATGCGGCGCGGCTGGGCCGCATGACGTGGCCGTCGCTGGACGCGTGGCGTTGGCGCGTCGTGGTGCAGGCCATGTTGCGCGACGGGGCGCTGGCGCGTACCGGGGCGTGGTGGCATCTGCCGACGCACCGCGTGGAGATGACGGACGCGGAGAGTGCGTTGGCCGAGGCGTTGACGCCGCTGCTGGCGCAGGGCCGCTTCGATCCGCCTTGGGTAAGGGATATGGGCCGTGCGTTGAGCGTGCCCGAAGAGCGGGTGCGCACGGTCTTGCGCAAGCTTGCGAGACAGGGACGAGTGCATCAGATCGTCAAGGATCTTTTTTTCGACGACGCGAGTGTCCAGACGCTCGCCGGCATGATCGCCGACGCGGGCGGCAAGGTCGAAGCGGGCGCGTTTCGCGACGCGACGGGCTTGGGACGCAAGCGTGCGATCCAGATTCTGGAGTTCTTCGATCGTGCGGGATATACTCGCCGCGTTGGCGATTGGCATGTGCGGCGCCCCGGGGCGGAATGGGGCGCGGCGTAAAGTAGTCAGGATGTCGAGCTCAGGTGATTCAAGCGATGCTTGAGCCCGTGCATGACGATTTATTTAGTCACATTACGTTGTCCGAAGGAAGGCATCCGTATCCGGTGATGCGGCCGGGCTTCAAACCCGGTTGGGGGCGTCAGCCGCTCCCAGGTCGGTTCGACTCCGGCTGCTTTCCGCCACAAGGCTTTCAGCGATTTTGCGTTCCGGAAATCCGCCGTATTTTTGTTCCGCAAAATACCATCTGCTCCGCAAAATTCACTTCGTGGACTTCGCTTTGTCGCAGCGTCGATTGCGCACGTTGTGCCCGGCCATCACGCGCCAGTTTCAGTCAGGCCGGGCACGGCGCCAATGGCCAGGCCTTAGATGGCCCCGATGAGCGTCATAGGCCTCCCTGCCAGCCGGTCAGTAGGACTTGTACGGCAGGAATTTGCCGGAAAGCACCACGTTGACGCGGTCGCCCTTCGCGTCCGCCTGACGCTGAATGTCCATCGAGAAGTCGATTGCACTCATGATGCCGTCGCCGAATTCTTCGTGGATCAGTTCCTTGATGGTCGTGCCATAGACGTTCACCAACTCGTACCAGCGGTAGATCAGCGGGTCCGTCGGAACCGCCGTCGGCAGTGAGCCCTTATACGGAACGATCTGCAGCCATGCGATGGCCTCGTCGGAAAGCTCGAAGATCTCACCGACGACGGCAGCCTGCTCCCGGCTCAACTGCATTTGACCGAGGCATGCGGCAGTCGTCCACTCCTTGGCCATGCCGACTTTTTCCGCAACATCTGCCCACTTGAGGCCCTTGCGAACCTTCGCCGAGACGATCATCTCGGTAACCTGCGTGCGACTCGAAATCATGTGACTATCCTCGAAAAAACTACCACTGGAAAATTAAGCCGTATTGCCCATGCGGAGCGCGCGGCCTTGATCAAGCTCCGTAACGTTGTCCTGAGATAAGCCTGGACGAACAATTTGCGTCGTTTGATGCGTTTCACGACCGTGTTCAATATCCTGTTGAATCGTGGCGGAGCGTCTCACCAGAAAATCGATAAGATAGTTTCGAATCCGGTAGAACTGAGGATCGTGGACAAGCGTCTCTCGCGTTCGCTCCCGTGGCATCGTATTCACCACAATTTCTGCAAGGCGTGCTCGCGGCCCGTTACTCATCAAGAAGATTCGATCAGCAAGTAAGATCGCTTCGTCGACATCGTGCGTGATCATGAAAACGGTCTGATGCGTCGCCAGGCAGATGCGCAGAAGTTCATCCTGGATCACACCACGCGTGAGCGCATCGAGTGCCCCGAACGGCTCGTCCATCAGAAGCATCTTGGGTGCGACGGAGAATGCACGAGCGATCCCCACGCGTTGGCGCATGCCACCCGATAGCTCCGATGGCTTTTTGTCGATCGCGCGCGTGAGGCCGACCATATCGAGGAAGCGCATTGCGCACTCTTCGATTTGCTGGCGCGTCCAATCCGGATACCGGGAGCGAACGGCGAATTCGACGTTCTGCTTCGCGGTGAGCCAGGGTAGCAACGCATGACCTTGGAACACGACCCCGCGATCGAGGCTCGGGCCTGCAATCTCTCTCCCGCCCATGACGGCACCGCCGCCGCTCGCCTGCTCAAGCCCTCCGAGTACGTTCAAAATCGTGCTCTTTCCGCAGCCGGAGTGACCAATTACGCAAATGAACTCGCCACGATCAATCTTGAATGTCACGTCTTCGAAGACCGGCGGAAGATCGGCGCGATAGCGCTTCGAGAGGTTGTCGACCTCAATGAAAGCACTGCCGCTTGCGGCACGATTGTCATTACTCTGCATAGGTCACCTTCCTTTGCAGGCGGGCAAAAAGTTGATCAAGCAGCATCCCAACCACGCCGATGACGAGCACCGCAAACAGGACATTTGTCAGCGAAAGATTGTTCCACTGGTTCCACAGGAAATAGCCGACGCCCGTTCCCCCGACCAACATCTCAGCAGCCACGATGACAAGCCACGCAATCCCCATCGAGATGCGCATGCCGGTGATGATGGTTGGCGCAGCGGCGGGCAAGACAATCTGCATCGCCTTGCGCAACGGCGAGACTTCGAGAGTGCGGGCAACGTTTAGCCACTCACGTCTTACGTTCGCCACGCCGAACGCGGTATTGATCAGCATCGGCCATAGCGAGCAGATGAAAATCACGAAAATTGCAGAGACAGAGGCGTCCTTGATCGTGTATAGCGCGATTGGCATCCACGCGAGCGGAGAGATCGGCTTGAGCAACTGAATGAATGGATCAAAAGCGCGATATAGCAGCGGAGACATGCCAATCAAGAAGCCCAAAGGGATCGACACGACGACGGCGAGTAGGTAGCCGCCAGCGACACGCAGAAGCGAATGGCCCAACTGAATGCCGATTCCTTTGTCATTGGGACCATGATCGTAAAATGGGTGCGCGAGGTTCTGCGCTGCGACAGCAAAGAACTGTGCGGGTGTGGGGAAACCGTCGTTCTTCGGCTCCGACGATGGGTCGTCGGGCGTCTGCCCCATCAACTGTGCATACTCTTTTTGCTCCGCTGTCATGGGCGCGTGCTGAGCCTGCTTCCCCGCCGTTGTCGCGAATTGCCAGCAAACGAGAAAAATCGCAACCATGGCGAGTGACACCAGTGCAGCTTGCAATCGAATTGAAGACTTCATCTCATATCCTCTGAATCAGGTCCGCCTGATCGCAAAACTTGCAAGGTAGTTGGCCGGGTTGGCAGGGTCGTATTCACGGCCCATCACTGAGAATTTCCGCATCCCGCCAGCCAACGCATCGTGGTCGACTTCCTGCCCCAGGGCCTTCATTTGCGCACTCGCATCCGTAAGCAAGAACACCTTCTTGGCAAGGTCGTCGTAGGAAATTTGCTTCTTGATGTAGCCCCATCGCTGCATTTGCGTGAGCATCCAGGTGGCCATCGAGTACCACGGAAGCGGTTGAAAATCCGTGCGATCTGCCTGATCACGCACATTTCCGAGCCCATCGGCGTAGTGGCCATTGAGCGCCTGCAGAATGACCGATTCCGGCTGGTTCAGATAGTTTGGCGTCGCGATGGCGCGCGCGATCGCTGGACGGTTCTCTAACTTGTGAGCGCTCGCGGACGCCTTCAGCAACGCACGGTATAACGCCACGAATGTGTTCGGGTTCTGGTCAATGAACCCCTGCGCTACACCGAACGCACAGCACGGGTGCCCGTCCCAAATGTCGCGCGACAAGATGTGAATGAAACCCACCTGGTCATACACAGCGCGTTGATTGAAGGGATCCGGTCCGAGGAACCCATCGATGTTGCCGGCCCTCAGATTGGCGATCATTTCCGCAGGCGGAGTCACGCGGAGCTGAACATCACGGTCGGGGTCCAGTCCATGCTCTGCCAGGTAGTAGCGGAGCAGGAAGTTGTGCATGGAATACTCGAACGGAATGGCGAACTTGAAGCCCTTCCAGTGCTTCGGGTCCCGGTTGTCCTTATGCTTCAGCGCCAATGTGATTGCCTGACCGTTAACGTTCTGAATTGCCGCAACTCGCATGGGCTGGGCGGAAGACCCCAGCCCCATGGAAATGGCGAGCGGCATCGGTGCCAGGAAATGCGACGCGTCGAGCTCGTGATTAAGCATTTGGTCTCGAACCAGCGCCCAACCGGCCGTCTTGCGAAGCGAGACGTTGAGACCCTGCTCCCGATAAAAGCCCATGGGATCCGCCATGATCAGCGGTGTGGCACAGTTGATCGGGATGAAACCTATTTTCAGGTCCTTCTTCTCCAGAGGACGCCTTTCTTCCGCCATCGCCTGAAGGTCGGCCAATGGGAGCACGCTGGCAATGGCGGCACGCGCGGCGTTGATGCCGACCGTACGAAGGAATCGCCGGCGCAGCGCGTCGTGGGGGAACAGCGCCCTGACAGCCGCCATTTCGAGGAAATGACGCGACTGGACGTCTTCATCGTGCACTGGGCGGTGAGCTACAACGCCGCTGCGGGCATCGTGTTCGTCCTGACTGGCGTGCCTGCCACATGAGCAGCGCTCCAGCGAGTGGTCTGGGCTATACGGACGATACGGATTTTCATCTTTCATGTTCGACGCACCTGGTTTGATCCGGACTCGGGTTGGCCGCCCCACGGGCGGCAAGGCATTCAAGCGACTAGCCGCTGCTGCGTGAAGCCCGCTTCGAGGCGGGCAATGACTCGACCATCGAGGCGTTGCTCAATCCGAATCTGACCATCTCGATCATCGGGAGCACCCCATGTACCCTTGGGGCTCGGGACGCCGTGGATAACGATGGGGAATGCCTTCGTTTTCAGGCGAATCAGCGGCGTGCTGTGAACATAGCCGGCATGCTCGCGGTTGAGCACGTGATGCGAAAGCGCCCCCGCTTGCCGCGCGATCGGCTCGATGAATCGGCACGGCACGCCGGCAACGCTGATGCAATCGCCAATCGCATAAATGTCTTCGATGCTTGTCTGCATCGTGTGCGGATCGATAACGATGCCTCGATCAAACGCAAGCCCGGCCATTTTCGCGAGGCGGGTCTCAGTGACGAGCCCCGTCGCAGCGACGACTTCGTCAACGCGAATTTGCTCGCTGCCTTGCATTTGAATGGTCCTTTGGCCGTTTTCCGCTTTCTCGATCCTCTCGATGCGACGCCCTCCCAAGAATCTGACACCTGCATCCTGTAGGCCCGTCAGCAGCCTGTCAGAGACGACCGCCGGAACCAGACTGGCCAGCGGGCCGGGGTTGACATCGATAAGCGACACGGCATGGCCTGCACGCGCAAAATCCTCCGCGAGTTCGCACCCAATCATCCCGGCACCGACGATCGCAACGGTCTTTTTCGCGCCATCCAGGCGTGCGTGAATCCCCGACCATCCCGCCAAATCATTGACACGCCAACATAGGGAGGCCGGCATCTGCTCCGGTAGTGCAGGGCGCGCGCCCTGCGCGATCGCGAGCTTCGTATAGCGAATTGCGCCTCGCGTGGTACGTACCTGTTTGATGGACGGAGAAATGCCGACGACAAACGTTTCCGTCATCAGACGCACATTAAGGCGCCGCGCTGCATTGGCGGCGGACTCCCGAACCAGATCGGCAGGCTTTAGGTTGCGCCCGAGCGCGACGGACAGTTCGGGCTTGAGGTATCTGTCGCCGTTGCATGCGGTCACGAGCGTAATAGGTACGGCGGGGTCGAGCGCACGCAACGCCTCTGCTGCGCTCCAACCGGCAATGCCACCGCCCACGATCACGACGCCGAGCTCACGTGTCGGCGCAACGACCGCGACATCGTCCGAGCGTGCAGTGCACTCCAACGGTTCGTAAGGCTCGAAATCTGCCTTTACAACGCCACAGAGCGGACAAGCCCAGTCCTCCGGAATGTCCTCAAATCTCGTCCCCGGTTCAAGCCCGCTATCGGGGTCGCCCAATGCCTCGTCGTAAATCAAGCCGCAGGCGCGACAGAGGAATTGCCGCCACGGCAAATTCGTCGGGGTGCTCATTCGGGGATCTCCTCTTTCGACAGACGAGCCATCTCCCAACGCAGGTGCTTGATGGCAGGCGTTACGATCGCGACGAACTGAGCCTCACGAATACGGCGTTGCGGCGCAGCGCTCATAAGGTAGCCGCGCGCACCCTGATGCATAAGCGCAGAATTCGCGGCACGCAGTGCCAGTTGCGCGCCTTGTACGCGTGCATCCAGCACATGAAGTAGATAGTCTTTGCTGCCGTCGTATGGCGTTTGCGCGAGCTTGGCGACGCGACTCCCCAGCTCGTCATACTCCGCTTGAAGCTCGGCCGGACCGTCCTCCAGAAATTGGTTGACGTGACCAAGGACTGGCTCGACTTCGCGGATAGAGTCGATACTGCCCTGTGCAATGCCCATTGCCATTCCGGCTTGCAGCAACACAAATACAGCGCGTATCTTCGCAATGAGAGGACGAGCAGGATCCGCGATCATTGCGGCGTCGTCGACAAAGTAATTGTCGAGGCGCACGCCCCAGGTGCTGGTTCCTTCCATGCCCGAAAATTCGGGGCATTGGCGCAATACGACCTCGGGCGTCAGCTTCAGCAGGAACATAATCTCGTGCGACACCGAGCCATCGTCGCGGAACACGCCTGCCATGGCGCCGCAGTAATGTCCCGGCGCGATATGGCTTACCCACGGCAGCGCGCCGCTAACGTGATAGCCGCCGGACACCTTCACTGCGCGTAGCAGCATCTTTTCGATGCCGGCAATTGCTTTCATCGGGTTCGAAAGCGCCGTACCTCCGAAGGTACGCCCCATCGTGTGATCATCGAGCAGTTCGCCAGTCAGCGCAGGATTTCCGGATTGCTCCATGTAAAGCCCACAGACGTCATGTGCCCATGTGAGAAAGCCTGTTGATCCACAACGGCGACTCACCGCGCGCATAGCGTCCAGCGCCAGGCCAACCCTACGACCGCCTCGCTCGAGGTGCGCGCCGAATGCACCTGCGGCGCCGAGCGACCCCAGGATTTCGAGCGGGTAATGGCCCTCATCGATACGATGCGCGGCTTGCGCGAGCGGGCCGTCGGAGATGGCCGTCACGTTTGCCATGACGTGGGAATCGGTCCACGTCGAATCGATCCGGTCGCCAGGAAATTCAACCGCTTTCATGATGCGATACTCCCGTTATTCAGTGTGATGGAGCGTGCGGCGGCTTACTCCGCGAGCGCGATGCTGAACGGGACGGGATTGCGCATGGTGTTTGCAACGGGCGAGTAGTGACTGGCGTGCTTGACGATGTCGTCCAGTGCTTCGCGCGTGGCGTCGCCCTCGATGAGGACCTTCACACGAATTTCCTGGAAGCCCATTTGCGCGGGTTGACGTTCGGCGCCACCAGCGCCCCACGCGGCGGTATTGCCGATGTCGGCTTCCAGGAAGATTTCGAGACGCGAAAGCTTGACTTGGCGGTAGGTCGCCACCGCCGTAATGCCGACGCTCAGGCAACCGCCCAGCGCCGAGAGCGCGATCTCGCCCGGCGCAGGCACCGTGTTTTCACCGAAGAGATGGACCGGCTCGTCCACGACGACCGGGTTGTGGGTGCCGACATAGCTCCACGAGCGGAACTGCCCCTGCATGACCGTATGGACCTTGTTGCTGCCCTTGCGCTCGGGATTTTCACGGCCGGCGGCGGCAAACTTCAAAAGGCCTTCGCGGTCGATGGGGCGCAGGTAGGTGGTGACGGTTTCGGTACTCAAGGTAATTCTCCTGGTGACAGACGTGGCATATGAGGCGGATGAAACGATCTGCGAGATCGCACGTCCATCAATGCAAAGACCGTGCCAGGGGGTGTAAAAATCTATAGGGTGCTGTATTCCTTATATTTTTTATGGCCGACCACGCTGCAAGCCCAATGAGCACCCAATCCCAAATTGTTTACAATGTCGACAATTTGTTGAACATTGTCGGTCGCATCTAGCCGCAGATTTTCTGCCAGCGATACGAGAACTGACGCGTCGTCAACCCGAGCCGTTGCGCTGCGCGCGACTTGTTGCCGCCAGCCAAGCGCAATGCCTGACGCAGTTCATCTTCCGAATGTGAGTCGTTCGCCATGTACTGACGCACCCCTTCCGGAATTTGAACCCTCTGCTGCAGGGTGGAGCCGGGAGTCTCAAACAGTGGCGCCGGTTCCGCTGCGGGTAGAAACCGTTCAACATCTTCCGAATGGAGTATTGGCCTGTCGGCGAGCAGCACGACGCGTTCGATAAAATTCGAGAGTTCGCGGATATTGCCAGGCCATTGGTGGTCCTCGAGCCTTGCGATTGCATCGGGCGCAAGATTGACGTTGCGCTGGTTTGCCTGGTTTGTACGGCTGAGAAAATGCAATGCCAAAGCGCGAATGTCACCTTTGCGCTCGGCTAACGACGGAAGACGAATGGGAATAACGTTGAGTCGGTAGTAGAGATCCTGTCTGAACAGGCCGTTCGAAACATCTGTTTCCAGGCTTCTGTTCGTCGCCGCTACAAGTCTGACGTCCACCTTGATTTCACGCTTCCCACCCAGCCGGGTTATCGTTCCCTCCTGCAATGTCCGAAGCAGCTTTCCCTGCAACGTGAGCGGCAGCTCGCCAATTTCGTCAAGGAAGATCGTCCCCGAAGACGCCTGTTCGAAAAGTCCCTCTCGCACACCCGTCGCACCCGTAAACGCGCCCCGCTCGTAGCCAAACAATTCGGATTCGAAAAGCGTGTCGGGGATGGCTGCACAGTTCACCTTTATGAACGGCTTATCACGGCGTTGACCCGACAAGTGCAGTGCTCTGGCGAACAGCTCCTTGCCGGTGCCTGACTCGCCGAGCAGCAAGACACTTGCCGATGCATCCGAGACGCGCTCCAGCTCCGAGATCGCTTTAAGCAGCGCAGGCGAAGTTCCCACGATTCCGTACTTCGCGCTCTCATGCTCAAGCGCGTGCATCAACATCTCGTTTTGCTCTTCGAGTGCGCGAGTCTTTGCCTTCATCATCGAATCAAGATGAAGGAGGTGGCCAGCCAGTGTCGACAAGATCCGCAAAATAGACACGTCGCTCGATAATGCGCGATTGCGGACACGAATTCGATGGCACGCCAGGACGCCGACGCTTCGATCTTCAATTCGGATGGGGAGCGCGATAAACGACACGGGCCCCGGCGGAAGGCGGTCTCGTGTAACCGCCCGCGCAAGAAAGACATCGTCTCGATCGATGTCCTGCACGATCGTCAACTGGCCATGGCGCAGTACATGCCCTGTTATGCCTTCACCGACCTTGTAGTGCCCCCGTTCGATTTCTTCCGGCTTGAGGCCATACGCATATTGGATCCTGCAACTGTCAGTCGCGGCATCGTCCAGAAGCACGATGCGCCCACGGTTCAGCCCGAGGAGTTCGGACATCAGATGGAGCGTTTCACGAAGAATGACGTCCGGCGATAGCCCTTTGCCTACGAGGCTCATTATTTGTTGGAGAAGGAGCATCTCCTGCTCTCTCCAGAATGCCGGCGAATCGCTTTCACTATGCTGGGAACTCATCTGGCCACCCATGGGATAACAGATCCCATCATAAGATCAACCCGGGCATGAAACATATTCGTGGGCCGAATTCGCCAGCGATGTATGCGCACCCATTCAATAGGGGAAGCAACGAGGCGAGAGCGCCTGGTTAGGGGGAATAAGGCCGGCCAGACTATGGCTCAATTTTCGGCAAGACGGTAGGGGAACCTATATCTTGCGCCTGGCCGTCCGTCTTTTGATGTCTTCTTCCGATGCCTAGCTCATCGTCTGACCCTCGAAAATGACGTGAGCGGGCGCTCACTGGGTCAATACATGAATGACCTCCAGGTAGTTCATGTATTTGTCCGCACCTCCAATCGAACCTATTGGGCAGCCTCCGCCAACCCAGCCATCAGCACATACTTCACTTGAACATACTCTTCGATGCCGTAATAGCCTCCCTCCCGACCATAGCCTGACTGCTTGACCCCGCCAAACGGAACGGAAGCCGTACCTACCGAGCCTGAGTTCAGGATCACCATGCCTGCCTCGATGTCGCGCGAGAGGCGAAATGCCCGCCCGAGATCGCGGGTAAATGCGTAAGCGACCAGACCGTATTCGGTGGCGTTCGCACGCGCAACTACCTCCTTCTCGGAGGCGAATGTGTAAACCGGGAATACCGGACCGAAGAGTTCCGTCGAGCAGATATCCATGTCGTCGGCGACGTTCGTGAGGATAGTCGGCGCATAAAAGAGACCACCGTTGTCGTGCCGCCGCCCGCCGAGCAGCGTCTTCGCGCCGCTCTTTTGCGCCTGCTCGACGAGCCGCGACACCTTGTCGAGTGCCGCCTGATTGATCAGCGGCCCCACTACGAAGTCGGGCTGTAATCCCTGGTCGACACGGATGCGCTCGACGGCTTCCTTCAGGCGCAGCACGAAGCGATCATGAATGCCGGCCTGCACGTAGATGCGATTCGGCGAGATGCAGACCTGTCCCGAGTTGCGTAGTTTTGCCGCAACGAGCCCCGAAATTGCCTGTTCGATGTCTGCGTCATCGAACACGATGAACGGCGCGTTGCCACCGAGTTCCATCGTCAGCTTTTTCAGCGTATCCGCGCATTGCCTTGCGAGCAGTTGGCCGATTCTGGTCGACCCGGTGAACGAAATCTTCCGGATGCGCGGGTCGCTGGTCATCATGCCGCCGATGGACGCAGGGTCGCCCGTCACCATTTCAAAAACGCCCTCGGGAATGCCGGCGCGCCTTGCATATTCAAGCAACTTGTAGGCAGTCAGCGGCGTCTCCTCGGCAGGCTTGATGATGATCGTGCAACCCGCAGCGAGTGCGGTCGCGACCTTGCGTGCAATCATCATGAACGGAAAATTCCAAGGCGTGATCGACGCTACAGGGCCGATCGGCTCCTTGGTAACCAGCACTGCAGCGTCGGCGGCGTGCGATGGAATCGTATCGCCATACACGCGCCGGGCCTCTTCCGCATACCATTCGATAAAGCCCAGACCATAGTCGATTTCGCCGAGCGCTTCGGTCAGGCACTTTCCGTTCTCACGCGAGATCAGTTCGGCGAATTCCCGCCTGTCTTGCCTGACCAGCTCGAACCATTTGCGAAGCAAGTCGCTGCGCTGCCTGGCCAGCGTTCGGGACCATTGATAAAAAGCGGCGCAGGTGCGATCGATCGCCTCACGCACGTCCTGTTCAGTATGATGCTTGACGTGACCCACCACGCTGCCGTCCGCGGGATTCCTGACTTCGATCATGAAGTATCCTTGAGTTCATGTTGGAAGGGTGATTGTCGTGAGCGGGAAATACGCCCAAAGCACGCGACGTGCGCGGCGCTCGTCGACCGAAGACGCGCCCTCGGCACAACCGCATGCGACAACCTGTGGAAATGTTATGAGCGCGGGACAAGGCGGAAAACGCGCATTCGTCTGTGATTCTTGCCTGATCCTATGAGTGGCTGGTGCTTTTCCCGACTGGATGCGAAACTGCGCTCGTCGACCGCTAAGGTTTGTTTCGTCTCCGCCATGGAATCCGCATCGAAACGTCAGGGGCGCGTGCGCCAACAGATGATCGAGTTGTTGCTCGAGCTCGCGCCCAATGAGGGCTATAACCTTTCACCGCTGCCAGACATACGCTTCCTGCGTTCGAATCGGTCGTTGACCAGAACGCCAGTGCTCTATGAGCCGGGCATCGTGATCGTGTGCCAGGGGCGCAAGCGCGGCTTCTGGGGCGATCAGGTCTATCTTTACGATGCCCAGCGCTATCTGGTGGTCTCGGTGCCGTTGCCGTTTTCGATGGAGACCGACGCGAGCGAAGCCGAGCCGTTATTGGCGATCTATTTGCGGCTGGATTTCGGCATTGCCGCCGATTTGCTGCTACAGCTCGAGGAGCACGACGCGCTGACGCCGATGCCACCTCGCGGCATGGCAACGACCACGCTCGATATACCGCTGGGGCAGAGCGTCTTGCGCTTTTTGCAGGCCATGTTGAATCCTCTTGAGGCTCAGATCCTCGGGCCGGCGCTGGTGCGGGAAATTTATTTCCGGGTTTTCTTGGGCGAGCAGGGCGGCTCGATGCGCGCCGCTTTGAGTCGCCAAGGCAATTTCGGCCGCATTTCCCGCGCGATCCGCAAGATTCATACAAATTTTGCGGAACCGTTGACGGTGGAGGAACTCGCCGCCGAAGCGCGCATGAGCGTGCCGACTTTCCATGTGCACTTCAAGGCGGTGACCGACACCTCGCCCCTGCAGTACATCAAGTCCACGCGCTTGCATCAGGCGCGGCTCCTGATGGCGCGGCTCGGCACGACCGCGGCGGCGGCGAGTAGCCAGGTCGGTTATGAAAGTCCGTCTCAATTCAGTCGCGAGTTCAAGCGGCTGTTCGGCGGCAGCCCATTACAGGAAATCGCGCGCATGAAGCGCAATTTTGCGCTGCCCGCCGAAGGCGCGCCGTCGATTTTTGTGTCGTCGCACTAACCCATACACTCTGGACAACCTTCGAACATGGCCCGCCGCGACTCGCTTCCGCCACTCAATCCCACGCGCGCCTTCGAGGCGACCGGGCGTCTGCTCAGCATTTCGAAGGCGGCCGACGAGTTGGCCGTCACCCCCGCGGCGGTGAGCCGGCAGGTCAGAACGCTCGAGGATTTTCTGAAGGCGCCGCTGTTCGAACGGGTGCGCGGCGGTCTCGTGTTGACCACGGTGGGCGCTCGTTATCTGTCGGAGTTGATGCCACTTTTCGCCACGCTGCGCGAAGCGACGGAGGCGATCGTGTCAGGCAGCCAGAGCGATAATGTGCTGCGCATCCGCTCGCCGGCCACGTTCGCGGTGCGCTGGCTGATTCCGAGGCTGGCCAGCTTTCACCGGCTAAATCAAAACATCGATGTGCAATTGACCACGTCGTCGGCGCCGCTGAACTTCGCGCTGGAAGACATTGACGCGGGCATTCAACTGGGCGATGGCGACTGGCCCGGCATGAACACGCAGCGCCTGATTCCCAACGAACTGGTGCCGGTGGCTGCGCCCATGCTCAGCTTGAAAAAGCCGAGACAGCTCGAAGGTCAAACACTGCTGCATTCGCTCGCTCGCCCCGACGACTGGGGGCTGTGGCTGGCCGCCGCGGGCGTGTCGAGAATCAACGCGTTGCGCGGCATGCGTTATGAGACATCGCTGTTGGCATACCAGGCGGCGATCGAGGGGCACGGCGTGGCGATCGCACAGAAGGCGCTGGTCGAGAAGGATTTGGCCGACGGCACCCTGGTCATCCCGTTTGGGCCGACACTCGATCGCGGCGCATACACCTACTATTTCGCATGGCCCTCGGGCAAGCGGCAGACAGGGGCATTGCGCGCGCTTCGCGAATGGCTTGCCACCGTGGTGCACAGCTAGCGATGATGGTAGGGCACATCTCTTTACAAAAAGTCAAAAGGTACGGTCGATAAAGTCGTTTGTCCGCGCGGATTGCGCTCTCTATCCTGTTCTCAATGGCTGCAAATCGGTGACACGAAAGTCATTTGCAGCGCAGAACCGGATAGGAAAAAATGATAAGAGACAGTCTTCGAGGCGTACGCGTGCTGGATTTTTCGCACGTGCTGGCCGGGCCGGTTTGTTCCATGATGCTGGCCGATCTCGGTGCGGACGTGGTCAAGATCGAGCCGCCGTTCGGTGAGCTGGGGCGCAAGATCGGGCCGCCATGGATCAACGGCGAGAGCGTCGCCAATCTCAGTGTCAATCGCAACAAGCGCAGTCTGGCGATTGATCTGAAAGCCGAGGCTGGCCAGCGAACGATAAGGGAGATGGTTCGGCAGGCCGATGTGATTGTCGAGAACTTCCGGCCCGGGGTCATGGCAACGTGGGGTCTGGATTATGCGTCGCTTGAAGCAACTCACGGCAAGCTCGTTTACTGCTCGATCTCCGCGTTTGGACAAACTGGTGCTGCGCGCAGTCGTCCCGCCGTGGACGGCATCATTCAGGCCGCCAGCGGACTGATGAGCACGCTCGGTGAGCCGGGCTCGGCGCCATTGAAGGTACCGGTTCCTGTGGCGGACATGGTGGGCGGCTATATGGCCAGCATCGCTGTGCTCGCGGCGCTGCACGAGGTCCATGGCGGTGGCGCCGGCCAGCACCTGGACATCAGCTTGTTCACAGCAGCCATCGCGCTGCAACAGGTCGGCTTCACGTCGTTTCTCGCCTCCGATACCAACCCGGAAAAGGTCGGCAGTGCCGCGCCTTATGCGTCTCCCAACGAAGCGTTCCAAACCCGTGACGGCTGGCTGATGATTGCCGCTTATCACCCGCAAAGATGGGTGTCGCTTTGCGAGGCGGTTGACTTGCCGCATCTCGCATCGGACCCACGTTTTGTCACCAACACGGATCGCGTGCGCAATCGGGCTGCCCTGCGCCGCGCGCTGGGGGAATGCTTTGCGACCCGCACCACATCCGAATGGCTCGACCTGTTGGCCACTCGCGACATTCTGTGCGCTCCGGTTTCGACATACAGCGAGGTGGTGGATTCTCGCGAGTATCGCGAAAGCGGTATCGATTCGAGCGTCGATCATCCGATTGCCGGTAAGGTGCGGCTGCCTGGCTTTGTCTTCGGCAAAAGCGACGATACGTGTGCCGCGGATATTGCCGCGCCGTTAGTCGGGCAGCACTCAATCGAGGTTCTCGCGGAATACGGTGTTACCCACGAGGAGATCACCAGGCTGATCAGCCTGGGCGTGATTCAGACCACCGCTGCGCAAGATGCGCAGGTCTCTCTGTAGGAGGTGGGGGTGACGTTCGCTGCCGTACTTATCGAGAAGCCACGAAGGGTCACGTTGCTCAGGCTGGCATCTGACAATCCATGTAATCCGCTAACTGATGCGGTTGGTCGGATCGATTCCGACGACCCAGTGCATGCAACTTTCATCACTGGCTCTGACAGGAAATTTGCAGCGGGCGCTGACATAGCGGCGATGTCGGCGCTGACATATGCCGATGCTTCTCAATCGGACTACGTTGGCCGGAACTGCGATCGCCTCCGGGCGCGTTGCAAACCGCCAGTTGCTGGAGCGCTCGATATGGCTAATTCGATGGCAAGACACTCATCGCCCGTTTTAATCGCGATCCAGGAAGCCGAGGGCCGATCCGTTGAGTCGTCCCTGGACGACGGTCTGCTATTCGAGCGACGGCTTTTTCATGCTGGCTTCGCGTTGCACGATCAGAAGGAAGGCATGGCGGCGCTCTTGCAGAAGCGAGCGCCGGAATTTCTCAATAAGTGAGTATCAGTATGAATCGCTACGCAATGAACACCAGACAGGATGTCATGACGACCGACGACGCTCAAAGCGAAGGATTGATTTTGACCCGCGTCGCCAACGGTGTGATGACAATCACGCTGAATGAACCGAAAACCGGTAACGCGCTCGATGTGGCGATGACCGAAGCGCTGGCAGATGCCCTGGAGCGGGCGAGCGGGCTCTCGAACGTGCACTGCGTGTTGCTGCGGTCCTCGGGCAAGCATTTCTGCACGGGTGGCAACGTGAAAGACATGGAGGCTGGTGCCGATCTGATGCAAGGCTCTGTCGAGGCGGTCAGAGAGCGCCTCGCGGGTAGCCTGCATCGCATTCCCCGCGCGTTGCATGCGCTGCCGGTGCCATCCATCGCCGCCGTCAATGGTGCCGCAGTGGGCGCGGGATTCGACGTCGCATTGATGTGCGATTTGCGCATTGCCGCGGAAAATGCCCGTTTCTCGGAAAGCTTTCTGCGGCTCGGTTTGGTCTCTGGCATCGGCGGAGCCTGGTTCCTCACTAGGATTGTCGGGGTCGCCAAGACCATGGAGTTGACGTTGACCAGCGAATTCATCAATGCGTTCCAAGCGCTTGATGCCGGCATCGTCTCGCGAGTCGTGGCCGACGACGCATTGGACGCGGAGGCGGAGCGACTGGCTGAAACAATCGCCAGCAGCCCTCCCCACGCTTTGCGAATGGCCAAGCAACTGGTTCGCCAGTCGGCGCAAGCATCGTTGCCGACAGCCTTGGAGATGGCCGCATCGATGCAGGCCATTCTTCTTTGCGGTGACGAGCACAAGGCCGCGGTTCGCCGGTTTCTCAAGTGAAGCGTCGGTAGACGACGTGCGCTATGTAATACAAATAAAAATCAATGGAAGGAGACAGTCATGAACACGCATGATCGCCAACCGGCGGCGCTACGGCAAATGTTGAAGATCATCACAACCTCAAGCTTGGGAACGATGCTCGAGTACTACGACTTCTTCGTGTACGTCGCGCTGACGGGCACACTGACGCAATTGTTTCTGCCGTCGCAGGACAGAACCGTCGCTGCGCTCGCGGGCGTCGCGACTTTTGGCATTGCTTACCTCGCGCGACCCATCGGCACGATTATCTTTAGCCCCATGGCGGATCGTATCGGGCGCAAAAAGACCTTTGTCATCACACTTGCATTGATGGGTGTCGCGACTGTCGGCATCGGTTGTTTGCCGACTTATGGCGCAGTCGGGGTGGCCGCCCCCGTCGCTTTGCTGGTGCTGCGTATTACGCAAGGCATTGCGCTCGGTGGGGAGTACGGCTCAGCTGTCGTCTATGTGGTCGAATACGCACCGAAGGACAAGCGCGGCATGTTCACGAGCGTCTTGCAGAGCACGGCCGGGGTCGGCCTGCTGCTCGCCCTAGCGATAGTGTCAGCGTTGCGAATGACGCTTGACGCCCAAGCATTTGCCACCTGGGGTTGGCGCGTGCCGTTCCTGGTCTCCGCACCGATCGTCGCGATTGCAACGATGATTCGGTTGGGCATGAAGGAGACGCCGGTGTTCGTGGAAATGCAGGTGAGCGGGCGTTTGTCGAAAGCGCCCCTGTCCGACACGGTGACCAGCAGATCCTCATGGAAAGCCATTCTCGTGGCGATTTTCGGTGCCCAAGGGGGCACTTCGGTATCGTTGTACACGTCGATTGTCTACATGCTGTACTTTCTGCAGAACGTGCTCAAGGTCGAGCCGACTCACGCCAGTCTTTGCGTGGCGGTCGGCATCATCATCGCGACACCGATGTTCCCGGTGTTTGGCCGCTTATCCGATCGAATCGGGCGGGCACGTGTGATGTTCATCGGCATTCTGCTATGGATGGCCAGCGCGTATCCGGCCTTTGCGGGGATCCGCACGGGTGTGCTCAACGAAGCCTGGGGTGTGGTCGCGGCATTTATCACTCTACTCGCCGTGTTGACCGCCATGATCATGGCGCCGCTACCGGCATTTATCGCTGAGTGCTTCCCGCCTCAGAGTCGGACAACCGGATTCGGACTCGCGCAGCAACTGGGCAACATCCTGTTTGGCGGATTTTTACCGCTCATCAGCCTGTCGCTGGTAGCGCTGACCGGCAACCAACTGGCAGGAGTGGCCTATTCGATTACGTCGCTGGTGCCTTGTCTTGCGGTTACTTATTTCTGGGGATTCAAACGAGATCGCGCCAATCGCCAGCCGGATTTGATGAACGCGCCAGCACCGGCCGGTAAGTAACACGCCCGGCAACATTTTGCACTCGCTTGCTGTCGGTAACCACGTCGATAATCCGCCGTGAGGGGGTGGCGCCGATTGCTAGCGGGAGGGGGATATCCGGAGAGCCGCCCGCCATCGCGCATCGGCCCTCTCGGAGATCTCGATCAGATTCAGATCGGGATCGTGCAGCTAAATTGAGCGAATCTTGCTGCTCGCGCCGGATCGGCAAGTATGAGCTTCACACACCGTCAACGCGTTTCCGATTCGGAAAGGGGGCCTCGCCGATGGCGAGCCGGTCAACGTCGGTTCGCCGTCTTTGTCCTTGCTTCGGAGACGTAAGGCGTCTCACGCCGCCGGCGCAACGCTGACCCCCGTCACACCATGACGTTGCATGGCATCCGCCACGAACCCTTCGCGTTTCATGTCTTCCACGAACGTCGTCAGAAATGCCATAGCCGCTTCGCCGCGCGTGATCGGCATACCCATCGCTTGCTGAATGACCATGAAACGCTCGTCGAGCAGCCGATAGCCCGTCAGCGCGGCCACGTCGTGTTCGAGTTGTTGCTTCACGCCAGCGGCCACTTCACAACCCGTCTCGATGAACGTCTTGACCACCGTCGGCGACGTGGGCGCGCGCACGATTTCCGCGTGCTTGAGTTCGCGCGTCAGGAACAGGTCATACGCGCTGCCTTTACCGACGACAACGCGCGTGCCCGCCTGATCGACGTCGGCGTTGGTCGTCACCGGCGAGGCGTCGCGCACCAGGTAAAAGCCTTCGATGAGCAAGTACGGTGCCGTGAAACCGATCGTCGCGGCGCGGCGCGGATCGATGGCGAAAAAGCCCACGTCGGCCTGCTCGTTCGTCACCGTCTCCACCGATTTGCCGGCGGCATCGACCACGACAAGCGCAAGCTCGACGCCCAACCGCCTTGCCAATTCTCCCGCCAGATCGACCGAAATGCCAATGGGCCGGGACTGCCCATCAAGCCCCGCCAGAATCGGATTGCCAAGGTTGATGCAGGCGCGCAGCACGCCAGTCGGCGCAAACGCGGCAAGGAGGGTCGAATCGAGCGTCATGGTCAGGATCGGGAGGTCTGGGGTTCGAGAATATCGGCAATCTTGCCGATGGCGTCGCCGGTGTGGCGCAGGGGGAGGCGTTCGGTACACCGGTACCGGCCGTAAGATTGGCTCACGCCATCCCGATGCGCCTTTTTACCAATGTCGCGGCGGCCGATGCGAGGGCATGACGCGTCAGCTTGCCCCGATCTCGCGGCCACGACGGTGGGGCTCGCCGAGACGAATCGCTTCGGCGACCACGCTAAGCACTTCGGTCCCTGTGTTCTCTGAGTGCGCCTTGAGCACCTCGCCCAAGTGCGGCCGTCCGGCTTCGCGCAGGGCCGCCATGATCCGGTCGTGCTCTTCGTGCGACTCCTGCCAACGCGATAGATCCGCGTTCGCGGCGCCGCGTGCGCGGTGCACCTTGCTCATCAGCGTGGCATAGAGCGATGAGAGCACCGGGTTGGCCGCGCCGTCCACAATCATCTGGTGGATCTGCTGGTTGATCCGGAAGTACTCCGTCCGAAGGCCTTTGCCATGCGCGTCGAGCATCTGCTCGTGCTTCCTCTCGATCGCGGCCAGCGCGCTCTCGGTCAATCGCTGAGATGCCAACTCGCCCGCCATGCGTTCCAGGCCATGCAGGATCTCGAACGTCGCGCGAAGCTCGTCGAGATCGAGTGGCGCGACCCGGTAGCCGATGTATTGCCGATGCAGCACCAGTCCTTCTGATACCAGCGTCTTCAGCGCTTCACGCAACGGCGTCTTCGAGACGTCGAACATTTCGCAAAGCGCCTTCTCGTCGATGCGCTCGCCCGGCGGCAGCTCGCCTTCTTCGATCATGACGCGCAAGCGCGCCGTAATTTCGGCCGCCATGCCTAGCGTGCGGAGTTTGAGGGACTTCTGAAGGGGAAGGGTCACGGTCTCTAGCGCGTTTATCAGTGTCATAAACATCCTACCACGTAGGGAAATCCCTAGCGTAGATTTCAATGAAATCAATTATTTACAGATATTGTAATTACAGATTACAGATTCTATACTCACTCTCAAGTCGCGACGAAAGGTATGTAAGTCATCTACTCTGGAGATTCACCATGCAGTCGACAGGCAGGGTTGCCGCTATGGCAGGCACGAAGAGCGCTGTGCGCTGGAAGATATTTTTCTTGATGTTGTGTCTGATCTCGATCAACTACATCGATCGGGCGTCGTTGTCGGTGGCCATGCCGCTGATCTCGAAGGAGTTCGACCTCACGCCCGCGATGGAAGGGTTGATCCTGAGCGGATTCTTCTGGACGTACGCCGTCATGCAGATTCCGGGCGGCATGCTGGCTGACAAGTACAAGCCGCGCATCGTGATCGCGCTGGCCACGGTTTTCTGGGGCATCTTCCAGGCGGCTGCCGCGCTGTGCACCAGCTCCATGGCACTTCTGCTCACGCGCTTCGGGCTCGGCGCGGCGGAGGCGCCGATCTATCCGGCGGGCGGCAAGCTGAATGCCATCTGGATGACGCAGTACGAGCGCGGCCGTGGCGCAACGCTGCTCGATGGCGGCGCACCGCTGGGGGCTGCCCTTGGTGCCATCATCATCACCTGGCTCATCACGATGCTTGGCTCCTGGCGTCTGGCGTTTGTCGTCGCAGGCGTGGGCACCGTGCTGGCCGGCTACGTCGCCTGGCGCTACATCCGCAACACCCCGCGTGAACACCCGGCCGTCAACGACGAAGAGGCAACCTACATCGAGGAAGCGCAGGCGAACGAACACCGCGCCGAGCCGGCTAATCTCTCCGGTCGTTCGCTGGATTTCTTCAAATACCGCTCGGTTTGGTGCATGGCACTGGGCTGGATGTGCTTCAACACGGTCTTCTACGGTCTGCTGACCTGGATGCCGAATTACCTGCACAAGGTGCACGGCTTCGACATCAAGCAGATGGGCGGCGCGAGCTTCATCATTTTCTTCTGCGGCTTCATCGGCGAATTGTTCGGCGGCTGGGTCGGCGACAAGTGGAAGGCCGCGGGCGGCTCACCCAATAAGGTCATGCGTACCCTCTTCGGCATTGCTGCCGTCATCGCGACCGCGTCGATCTTCTCGGTGGCGTACGTGAAGAGCGATGTCATCACCGTGGTGCTGCTGTCCTCGACGCTCTTCTTCCTGCGCTGGTGTGGCCTGTACTGGTGCATTCCGTCCATTCTCGGCACGCGCAACAAGGTCGGGTTCCTCGGCGGGGTGATGAATCTCGGCGGCAACATCGGGGGCATCAGTGTTCCGCTGATTGTCGGCGTGATCGTGCAGACCACCGGTTCGTATTTCCTCGCGCTGATGTTCTTCGCGGCCGCCGGTGTCGGGCTGTTCATCTGCTCGACGCTGATCGACTACGAACGCAAGCTTCCGGTTTGATTCATCGGACACACGTTTCTCCCTTGATCGGCACGCCGTCCAGGCGGCCGGTCATCGCATTTTTGGTAAGACCATGACGACCCAAAAACGTAAACTGCTTGGCATGCTCACGCCGTCTTCCAACACCGCGCTGGAACCGATTACCAGCGCGATGGTGGCTGACCTCGATCATGTCTCTGTCCATTTCTCCCGCTTTCGCGTCACGCAGATTTCTCTCGGCGAGAACGCGCTTGGCCAATTCGACCTGGAAAAGATTCTCGACGCGGCGCAGCTCCTCGCCGACGCCGAAGTCGATGTCATCGCGTGGAACGGCACTTCCGCCGGGTGGCTGGGCTTCGAGACCGACGAAGCGCTGTGCCGACAGATCACCGAAACGACAGGCATTCCCGCCACCACGTCCGTGCTGGCGCTCAACGAGATCCTCGCGCGCACCGGAGTGACCGAGCTCGGTCTCGTGACCCCGTACCTGGAAGACGTGCAGCAGCGCATCGTCGCGAACTATGCGCGTCGAGGCATTCGTTGCACGGCAGAGCGCCATCTGGGGCTGAGCAAGAACTTCGAGTTTTCCGAGGTCAGCGCGCAGACGCTGGAGGCACTCGTCAACGAGGTGGCTCAAGCGCGCCCGCAAGCCATCACCACGTTCTGCACCAACCTGCACGCCGCGCCGCTCGCCCGCGCGCTGGAAGCCAAGACCGGCATTCCCGTGTACGACACCATCTCGACGGTGCTCTGGAAGTCGCTGCGGCTCGCCGGCGTCGACACGCGCGCCCTGAGCGACTGGGGCCAACTGTTCCAGCAAGGAGAGTAAGACGATGAGCGACACCTTCGATCTGGTCATTCGGCACGCTGACGTGGTCACGGCCGCCGATCGTTTTACTTGCGACATCGGCGTGCGCGACGGTGTGATCGCCGCGCTGGGCCGGAATCTGGCCAGCGGTGCGCGTGAGGTCGACGCCTCGGGATTGCTTGCGCTGCCCGGCGGTGTCGACGGCCACTGCCATCTCGACCAGCCGATGCCGGACGGCCTGCGCATGGCCGATGACTTCTTCACCGGTACACGCGCCGCTGTGTGCGGCGGCACGACGACGGTGATCCCGTTTGCCGCGCAGGAGAAGGGCGGTTCGTTGCGCGCGGCCGTCGACGACTATCACCGCCGCGCCGAGGGGCGTGCGGTGGTGGACTACGGGTTCCATCTGATCGTTGCGGATCCGACGGAGAAGGTGCTCCGCGAAGAGCTGCCGCAATTGATTCGCGAAGGGTACACGTCGTTCAAGATCTACATGACCTACGACGATCTGAAGCTCTCGGACCGTGAGATTCTGGAGGTGTTGTCCGTGGCCCGCGAGCATGGCGCGCTGGTGATGGTGCACGCGGAGAATTCGGATTGCATCGCATGGCTGACGGACAAGCTCGTCGGGCAGGGGCGCATTGCGCCGAAGTTCCATGGCCTCGCGCGGCCCGCGGCCGTCGAGCGCGAAGCGACGCACCGGGCGATCACGTTCGCTGAACTGGTGGACGTGCCGATCCTTATTGTCCATGTCTCGGGCAAGGATGCCATCGGTCAGATTCGTTGGGCACAGGGCCGGGGCATGCAGATTCTGGCCGAGACGTGTCCGCAGTATCTGTATCTGAGCGCCGAGGACATGAATCATCCGGGCGATGACGGTTACGCGGGCGCCAAATGCGTCTGCAGCCCGCCGCCGCGCGATGCCGACAACCAGGAGGCCGTGTGGAAGGCGTTAAAGCAAGGCGTGTTCTCGGTATTCTCGTCGGATCACGCGCCGTTCAACTATGAAGATCCACAGGGCAAGAAACCGGGGGGCAAGCCCCAGTCGTTCGAGCATATCCCCAACGGCATTCCCGGCATTGAGACGCGCCTGCCCTTGCTGTTCGATGGCGTGCATCGCGGGCGCCTGTCGATTCATCAGTTCGTGGAGCTGACGTCGTACCGTCCGGCGCGGCTTTACGGTCTGTATCCGCGCAAGGGCACCATCGCGGTGGGGGCCGATGCCGACATCGTGCTGTGGGATCCGGAGGTGCGCACGACGATTCGCAACACCCAACTGCATCATGCCGTCGACTACACGCCGTACGAGGGGCGCGAGGTCGTCGGCTGGCCGGTCCACTGCTTCTCGCGCGGTGAACAACTCGTGGCCGGCGGGCAATATCTGGCGCCCACTGCGGGGCGAGGGCGTTTTCTGCCCGCAGACGCGCCATCCCTGGTGTGACGCAAGACAACGACAGTGGCAGGAGATTTCATGCGCTTACTTGTGGTGAATCCGAATATTTCGACAAGCGTGACGGGGCTGATCGAGGCCGAAGCCCGTCGTGCCGCATCGCCGGAAACGACGCTCGCCTTCGCGACGGCGTCGTTTGGCGTTGCCTATATCGAGACGCGTTTCGAAGCGCTCGTCGGCGGCTACGCCACGGCGTGTGCCGCTGCGGAACAGGCGGGCACGTTCGATGGCCTCGTGGTCGCCGCGTTTGGCGACCCCGGGTTGGGGGGGATCAAGGAGTTATTCGACGTGCCGGTCGTGGGCATGACCGAAGCGGCGTTGGCGAGCGCGTGCCTGCTCGGCGCGCGCTTTTCGATCATTGCCATCTCGCACCGGATTCAAGCCTGGTATCGGGAGTGTGTCGAAGCGAACGGGCTGACGTCGCGGCTCGCCAGCATTCGCAGCCTGACGTCGCCCTTGCGCGATATTGCGACCGTGCAGGAGGACCACGCGGAGCGCCTCATCGAGCTGAGTCGGCAAGCCGTGGAGGAAGATGGCGCCGACGTGATCGTGGTGGCGGGCGCGCCGCTGGCAGGACTGGCGCGGACATTGCGCGATCGCATTCCGGTGCCAGTCGTCGATGGCGTTTCCAGCGCGGTCCGGCATTGTGAGTCGCTGATGGCATTGCAACCGGGCATGGCGCGCCTGGGCAGCTTCCAGCGCCCGCCGGTGAAGCCGCACGCGGGGCTGCCGCTCGCCGTGAGCCGGATGCTTGAAGCGCCCGGGGCACGGGACGCTTGACGCCGGAGATTGCCCGGAAAAAAACTGTCAACGTTGGGGCCACGACAGGCAGAATGTCGTTCTGCCGTCGCGGCTCGTGACGGCGACGCGCCCGTCGTGAAGCCCCATGATCGTTTGCACAATGGCGAGCCCCAACCCGGCCGAAGCGCCGCTGGTGCCGACGCCCGACGACTGCCGTCGTGATTTGTCCCCCCGGTAGAAGCGGTCGAAAATGCGCTCGATATCTTCATCGTCGATCGCGACGCCGGGGTTGGACACGGATACGTCGACTCGGCCTGCCTTGAGCTCGGCGGAAATTTCAATCGTGCCGACATGGGTATGCCGGATCGCATTGGCGAGCAGATTCCCCACGGCTCTGCGGAACAATTCCAAATCGGCTTTCAGCATCGTATCGGCGCGGCCTGATACGTGAATCGCCGACCCGGCTTCGTCTGCCAACCCTTCAAAATAGCCGGCTATGTTCCCGAGTTCGTCGGCAACATTGAACACTTGCATATGGGTAATGAATTGGGGGTGCTCCGCTCGTGCGAGAAACAGCACATTCTCGATCATCCGAGACAGGCGGTCGCACTCCTCGAGATTCGACGCCAGCAAATTTTCATATTCGTCGACGCTGCGCGGTCGACGAAGGGCGACCTCTGTCGCCCCTTTGATATTGCCGATGGGCGTTCGCATGTCATGGGCGAGGTCCGCAGTGAACTGGAACAGTCGCTGAAACCCTTCCTCCAGGCGCGCCAGCATTCGATTGAGCGACATTGCCAACGCGCCGAGTTCCGTTGGCGATTGCACGACCTGCAGGCGGGTATCGAGACGGGTCGCAGTAATGTCGGTGGCGTCAGCGGTCATTTGACGTAGCGGCCGAAGGGCAAATTGAATCAACAGATAGGTGGCAAGCATCGTGACCAGGCTGCCGACGATGCCCGCCATGGTGAGCTGATCCCGGTATTTGTCCAGCAACCGGAGCGGGGCCCTGACATCGCGAACCACGATCCCGTTCAAACGGGTCCCGTCGCGCAGCCGAACGTCAAAAGCAACGCTCCTGACCGGGATTTTCTGATCCGTTGTCCACGCGACGACATCCGACGAGGCGATCTTGGCGTTGTCCGACACGCGCGCCTGCTGCAACGGTATGGTGGCGGGGTCGAGCCGGAGGCTTTTACCCGTTGCGGAATCCAGGTCGTCAACGACCTGATTCGGGCCATAGGAGAGGAGTCGATCGCCTTTCGGGTCGAACAGCACGAGGGACAACGCGCGATCGCCCAGCACGGCACTCATCAAGCGGGGCGTGTGCGACTTCACGTCGTCCTTGGTGTCGAGTTCGGACGCCAGACGTCTTACGTGACGACTGGCCAGCACGACATCCGAGTCGAGCTCCGTCATGACCTGACGGTCCAGCGCCACATATAGATAGCACCCCACGAGGACAAAAACGGCAAGTAGCGTGACGCCGAACGACAGGGCCAGCGTTGCGGCAAGGGAACGGCGAATCATGATTCGTCTCGCACCTCGAGCACATACCCTACGCCACGCACGGTATGTATCAGCTTCAGCGCTTGGTCATCGTCGATTTTCGATCGTAACCGGCGGATGGCAACTTCGACGACGTTGGTGTCGCTGTCGAAGTTCATGTCCCAGACATACGAGGCGATTTGCGTGCGCGTGAGCACTTCCCCTTGCCGTCCTGCCAGCAGTTGCAACAAGGCAAACTCCCGGGGCGTGAGTTCGATCCGATGGCCGGCCCGTTTGACACGCCGGCGCAGCAGGTCAATTTCGAGATCCCCGACGCGCAGCGTTTCCGAGTCTCGCGGAGGCCCCCGCCTGGCAAGCGTACGGACTCTGGCCAGCAGCTCAACGAAGGCGAAAGGTTTGACGAGATAGTCGTCGCCCCCGGCCTCGAGGCCGCGAACCCGATCGTGGACGTCGTCCAGCGCCGTGAGAAACAACACGGGCGTTCCCTTGGTCGCGCGAAGGCGTTTGACCACGGCCCATCCGTCCATGACGGGAAGCATGACGTCCAGAATGATGACGTCATACTCCTCTTCCTGGGCGAGCAGCAGCCCCTGCGCGCCGTCGGTTGCCAAATCCAACGAGATGCCGGATTCCTCGAATCCCTTTTTCAGGTAGGCGCCGGTCTTCGGTTCATCTTCAATCAACAGAACGCGCATGCTTTGTCGCCTCGGAATAGGCGCGTCGCGCCGCATTGGCCGACGCTACGCTTGCCCATGATAGCCGAACGCGGAGCGCGTCTTGAACGCCATTTCGGCGATAGTCCGCTCCGGGCATTGTGTCGGCGTGTTGTCACGAGCGAGCGGTTTCGCGGGGGCTGACCTGTTGACGAGCCTCGCGGCACGGCGGACGAGCCACGGTGCAAATTCCATTGCCGCCGGTGACCGTTCGCCGTGCGCATCAACTCGCGACACGATCACGAGCCAACGTACATCGCCGCCGTGTCGCTCGTGCTTTGCTGGCTCAGGACTTGCGGTGCAGCGCCAAGGCTCGACGTGCTCGCGGTTTGGGGTTGCGATTGCAGCTTGGCTTCTGCAGCCTGAATGTTGTCCGGATAGTGAGCGTTGCTTGCGGAGGGAACATAGCCAGCCTTCTCCATCTGAACGAGCTCATGCTGAACGCTTGCACGTGTTGTCTGCGATGCCTGAGCAAACGACAGGGCGGGGATGGCGAGCGCGCAAGCGACGATGACGGACTTTACGATCGATTTCATGATGTTTTGCCTCAACGGTTTGGTTGTGAGTGCCAACGCGAACGCTTCGCGCCGGCCGGTCCCGCCGTGACGTTGGCGTCTCAGCGTTGAAGGCATTTTGCGGTTCAGGGGCTGACCCGATCGTTACCGGGAGATTACAAAAATGAAAGGTGTCTGCGGGGGGCGGGAACGACGCCAGGTGGGGCGTCCGGCAGGGGCGAGGCCACGCCGCGCGTGCGAAGTGGCGTTACCGCGTCGTGCCGTTCGACGTGGCCAGCGCCGCGACGCCAAGGCTGATGTACAGCAGACCGGTCACGTATTTCCCGACCCCCGGCGTTGCGCGCCGGTGGGTGAGCGCCTTGCCGATCGTGCGGGCGAGTGCCGCGTACGTGAAGTCGCTCAATCCGCCGATCAGGACAAGCAGCAGACCGAGCGTGACGATTTGCAGGGGGACGTGGCCAGAAGCGGCGTTCACGAATTGCGGCAGGAAGGCGGCGATGAACAGGCCTGTCTTCGGGTTGAGCAGGTTGACGAGAAAGCCCTTCTTGATCGACGTGCCGAGCAAGCGTGCGGGCGGCGGCACTGCACCCACCGTTGCGGGGCGGCTACGCATCGCTTTGATGCCCAGAAAAATGAGATAGGCCGCGCCGAGCCATTTGATCACGCCGAACAGCAGTGGCGAGGCCAGCAGCAGGGCGGTCAGTCCGCCAGCCGCGAGGGCAACGTGGACAAGCGTGGCCAGCATCACGCCGAAGCACGACGCCAACCCGAAGCGAAATCCCTGGCTGGCGCTCGCGGTCGCGATGTAGATCGTATTCGGTCCCGGAATCGCAACGAGTACGGCGACGGTGACCAGAAAGTAGGGAAGCACGGTGATATCGATCATGGGCAGAGGGAGCGGTGCTTTCGGTGACGCAACGGAAGGCGCGGAAGCATTGGCCGGTGTCGCAGGCATGACGGTGCGCCCGGGCATCGTAACATCGTGACGGCTGGCGCAACGGGGGCACGATGGTCTCGTTGGCGTCCTTGCCGGCGCGGCGCGGCGCGACATTGCGCCGTAGCCTACCCAGTGCGCGACGTGCCGCAGCGCGTAATACATTAGATCGACGTTGACTGGACGCTGGCCGGGTGTCAGCCGATGATCAGGCGCCGTGAAACGGTGTGTTGCATGCCGCTGCCGGCCGAAATTCGGAAATGGCGTTACACTTCTAGCGCACGCCCCGCCATCCGGTGGCGGGCGACTCCCCAATTTCGGCCTGTTTGAACGTCAACATGAAGTCCCCTGGTATTGCCTCTGCCACGCCCGCGTGCGACGCTGGCGAATGCGTCGAGCTTGTCGCAACGGCGACCCTGCCGACCCGATACGGCACCTTCACCTCTCACGCGTTTCGCGTCAAGGGCAGCGACAACGAGCACCTCGCGCTGGTCATGGGCGATGTCGGCGGCGATGCGCCCACGCTCGTGCGTCTGCACTCCGAATGCCTGACGGGGGACGTCTTCGGTTCCTATCGCTGCGATTGCGGAGAGCAACTCGATGCGGGGATGCGCAAGATTGCCGAGGAAGGGCGCGGCGTGATGCTGTACCTGCGGGGCCACGAAGGGCGCGGTATTGGCCTGAGCAACAAGATTCGCGCGTATTTGCTGCAAGAGCAGGGCCGCGATACCGTCGAGGCGAATCTCGATCTGGGCTTGCCCGACGACGCCCGTGAATACGACTCGGCAGCCGCGATTCTGCGCATTCTGGGCGTGCGTTCGGTGCGCCTCATGAGCAACAACCCGAAGAAGTTCGACACCCTCGCGAAGCACGGCATTCCGGTGTGTGAGCGCGTAGCGCTCGACATCCCGATGCGCGAAGAGAACGAACGCTATATCCGCACCAAGCAGGTCAAGTTCGGGCACTACTTCGAAGAGAACGAGTAAGCCCGTGTCGCGCAGTGCCGCGACGAGCTTCACAATGAACGCGCACATCCTGCCCGCGAGGCGGGGCGTTAGTCATACGTCGGCCGAAACGCCTGACCTGTGGCGGGCCCGTTGCGCGCTTCACCTCGAAGAAAACACCGCGCGGCATGGGCAAATTCCCATCTGGTGTGCGGCGCAGCAATTTGTGCTTGACGTTGCAATTTGGCAGCAGTTACCATCCGCCCTGTCTTCCACTTAAGGGGTTTGTCCGTGAATTCCGATGCCAGTAGTAGTCGACCTTTGATCGACTGATTGCCTGAGGATCCACAGCCATTCCCTGTGCCGCGTCCTCATGCAGGATGCGGTGTCTAGCGCCACCGAACGCTCGCCTTGAGCGTGACCGCTCCGGCGCAATTCCCGCAGAAATTTCACTGTCGTGCCCGTGAGGGGCGTTGTCGTCTTGCGCATGCGTTTGGCATTGCAACGGCGCGCCCGCACCGGCCGGCCGTCCGTGCCGTGCGCGGTAGGGACGATTCGCAGCCATGCGAGGAAATCATGCGCGCTATTCAAACGTTGCAAACTTTTCAGGCTTTCCAGAGCCCACCGACGCTCCCCACCCCGGTGTCGCGTCTGACCATCGTCTGTCTGGCCGATGCCCTTGGGGCATTGCGCAAGCAGATGTTCATCGATCTCACCGCCCTCGGCCTGCGTGCCACGCGTGTCAGCATCACACGCTGGAGCGATCGCGACGAAGCCTCGGCCACCGTCACGCTCGACTGTCCGGCCGCTTCGCGCGCGTCGCTCACATCGCTCGTCATGCGCCTGTCCGGCGAGCGCAGCGTGCGCCGCGTGTTCTGGTCCGACGATGCGGCCCGACACGCGAGCGCTGGCGCCAGGTCCACACACGGCTGATTTCGTCGTCACTGTCGCAACAGTGTTTCTTGCCAGACAGGGCGCCAGTGACTGCCGGTGTGCCGAATATAAAAATGTAAGGAGTCCAATATGGAAGATGGAAGTAGCCGAATGAGGCCCGTCGGGACCCTGTGCATGGCACGTAGGGTTCCGACGGGCGATCCCCAAATCTTTTCACCATCACCGACCGCGCGCCGCGCGGCGCGGCTGGGTACGTTCGCGCGTTTTTTTCGGAGACATGACCTCCAGTAGCGCCTGACAAGACCGGCCGGCCGCCATACCCGCGTAAGCCGCGCCAGGAATTCGTCATGAACAAGCACCTTCACTCGCGCCGCAAGCAGCGCGGCTTCGTCGAACGCTCGACATCCTCAGACCTGCCGCTCGTCGGCCCCGACGTCGTTGCCCGGCTCGCCAATGAGCCGCTGCAGGACGTCCTGCACACCCTCGACAGCGACCTGAAAGGTCTCACGCTCGCCGACGTCGGTCAGCGCCAGACCCGCTACGGCCCTAACGAAATCGCGCACGACAAGCCGCCGCACTGGGCGGTGCAATTGTTCGGCGCCTTCAAGAACCCCTTCGTGATCGTGCTGCTGGCGCTCGCCACCGTCAGCTATTTCACCGACGTCTACTTCGCCGATCCAGGTGATGAAGACTACATGGGCATCTCCATCCTGCTCACGATGGTGACGATCAGCGGCCTGTTGCGCTTTTTCTCCGAGTTCCGGTCGCTGCGCGCGGCCGAAAAGCTCAAGGCGATGGTGCGCACCACGGCCAGCGTTCGCCGCCGTGTGACGGCGACGGGCGAGCCGGAGCGTCACGAGGTCGCCATGCGCGAGCTGGTGGTGGGCGACATCGTGACGCTCCAGGCGGGCGATATGATCCCGGCCGACCTGCGCTTGATCGAATCGCGCGACCTGTTCATCAGTCAGGCGGTCCTCACGGGCGAAGCACTGCCCGTCGAGAAGTACGACACGCTGGGTGCCGTCGCGCAAAAGTCCGCCGAGACGACGGCCGGGCAGGGCAATGCGAACCTGCTCGATCTGTCCAATATCTGCTTCATGGGCACTAACGTGGTCAGCGGCACGGCCACCGGCGTGGTCGTCGCCACGGCGGGCGACACGTATTTCGGTGCGCTGGCAACGAACGTGGTGAGTCACAAGCGGGTCGAGACGAGCTTCGATCGCGGCGTGAACAGTGTGAGCTGGCTGCTCATTCGTTTCATGCTGGTGATGGTGCCGGTCGTCTTCATGATCAATGGTCTGACGAAGGGTGACTGGGTGAGTGCGCTCACGTTCGCGCTGGCCGTGGCCGTGGGTCTGACGCCGGAAATGCTGCCGATGATCGTGAGCGCCAACCTGGCGCGCGGCGCGATGGCGATGTCGCGCCGCAAGGTGGTCGTCAAGCGCCTGAACTCGGTGCAGAACTTCGGTGCCATGGACGTGCTGTGTACCGACAAGACCGGCACGCTCACTCAGGACCGCATCATTCTCGAACAGCATCTCGATGTGGCGGGCGACGAGCGCGAAGACGTATTGCGTCTGGGCTGGCTCAACAGCTATCACCAGAGTGGCCAGCGCAACCTGATCGACGTCGCGATCATCCGCCGTGCCAACGAGATCGGCGAAGCGGTGCAACCGCGCGACTTCGCCAAGATCGACGAATTGCCGTTCGACTTTGTGCGCCGGCGTCTGTCGGTGGTGGTGGCCGACGCGCACGGCGAGCACCTGATGATTACCAAGGGTGCCGTCGAGGAAATGCTGTCGGTCTCCACGCATGTGCAGACCCCGCAGGGCGTGCGCGCGCTCGACGGTACGTCCCGAGCCATCCTGCTGGCGCGCGCCGAGGCGTACAACGCCGACGGGTTTCGCGTGCTCGTCGTGGCGACGCGCGACATCCCGGCAGGCGAGACGAAGACGCAGTACAAGACGTCCGACGAAGCGGGGCTGACGGTCTGCGGCTTCCTGACCTTCCTCGATCCGCCCAAGGACTCGGCCGCCCCGGCCATTGCCGCCTTGCGCGAGCATGGCGTGACGGTGAAGGTGCTCACCGGCGACAACCCGATCGTTACGATCAACGTGTGCCGTCAGGTGGGACTCGAGCCGGGCACGCCGCTGCTCGGCACGGACATCGAGCCGATGGACGACGCCACGCTGCGCGAGGCGGTCGGTCGCACGACTGTCTTCGCCAAGCTCGCGCCGCTGCACAAGGCGCGCGTGGTCAAGGCCTTGCAGGCCAACGGCCACACGGTGGGCTTCCTGGGCGACGGCATCAACGACGCCCCGGCGCTGCGCGATGCCGACGTCGGCATCTCGGTGGATACCGGTGCGGATATCGCCAAGGAAACCGCCGACATCATCCTGCTCGAAAAGAGCCTGATGGTGCTGGAGGAGGGCGTCATCAAGGGCCGCGAGACCTTCGGCAACATCCTCAAGTACCTGAACATGACGGCCAGCTCGAACTTCGGCAACGTGTTCTCGGTGCTGGTGGCGAGCGCATTCCTGCCGTGGCAGCCGATGCTCGCGATGCAACTGCTCGTGCAGAACCTTGTGTACGACATTTCGCAGATGTTCCTGCCATGGGATCGCATGGATCCGGAATTCCTCAAGAAGCCGCGCAAGTGGGACGCGGGCAACATCCGGCGCTTCATGCTGTGGCTCGGACCGACCTCGTCGGTATTCGATATCACGACCTATGCGCTGATGTGGACGGTGTTCGGTGCGGGTGCGCTGTATCACGCGCATGGCGGCGATGCGGGGCAGGTCATCATGAACTCGGGCTGGTTCGTCGAAGGGTTGGTGTCGCAGACGCTGGTCGTTCACTTGCTGCGCACGCAGAAGATCCCGTTCCTGCAAAGCACGCCGGCGCTGCCGATCATGCTGTCGACGACGGTGGCGATCGCGCTGGCCTGCTGGCTGCCTTACTCGCCGTTTGCCGAAGCGCTGGGCTTCGTGGCCCTGCCGGGGACGTATTTCTACTGGCTCGCCGCGACCATGCTCGGCTACATCGCCCTCGCCCAAGTGGTGAAGACGATCTACATCCGCCGCTTTGGCCGCTGGTTCTGATTGGGTATCGGCCGCGTCGACCGAGACGGCCGAATCATTTCCCCATTGATTTGATACAACGCTCCCGCCCGGCCGGGCGGGCGCCAACACTCACACACGCCCGCCCCGCCGCTCGCCGCACCGGGGCGGCACACGTAAGCAAGAGAACGACTCATGAAGAAGCAACTGATGTCTCTGGCGCTGCTCTGCCCGCTCAGCGCCTTCGCCGCCCATCCGCTGGTGTCCGACGATACCGGCACACAGGGCGACGGCAACTGGCAGTTCGAGACGAATGGCGAAGTGACGTCGAAGCAGCCGGAAATCGGCCGCCAGACGCTCTGGAACAGCACGCTCACCCGAGGGGTGGGAGAGGCGCTCGATCTGTATGTCGACGTTCCCTATACGCACCTTCAAAACCGCTCGGACGCAGCGGGCAACGGTGTCGGCGATGTGGAGACGGGCGCCAAGTGGCGGATGTACGACGACGGGGCGTTCAGCATCGGCCTCAAGCCGTACCTGAGTTTCCCGACGGGCAACGACCAGCGCGGGCTCGGCAGCGGCCGGGTGAACGCCGGCGCGACGTTGCTCACGCAATACGAGATCGACAAATGGACGTTTCTGTTCAACGCGGGGGCCGCTTATCAGCCGAACCGTCAAGGGGATCGCCAGTCATTGTGGAAGGTCTCGGGGGCGGTGCTGTATCGCGTGTTGCCGACAACGCAACTCATTCTGGATGTGGGCGCCTCGCAGAACCCCGACTTTACGCAGCGGACCCATCCGGCGTTCATGATTCTCGGGGCGATCTATAGCCCGAAGTCGTGGCTGGATCTGGACGTCGGCTATCGACGCGGCCTCAATCCGCAGACCTATGACTATTCCTGGATGGGCGGGATGACCGTGCGCTGGTAGGGCGAACCCTTGGCGAGTCGAGGCATACCGGCGGCGCAGGGCTTCGGCGCAGCATAAGATGCCTATGAAAGCCATGTTAAACTGGTTCGCGATAGTCGCAGGCGGCACTGGGTGCCGCCTGACCCGTTCCTGCAGCGCTTCCCCCGTCGAATGCGACTCACCGACCACACCGATTACAGTTTGCGCACCCTGATCTACGTCGCGGTTCACCCCGACGAGTTGGTGCACGTGCAGGCCGTGGCCGATGCGTTCGAAATCCCCAAGAACCACCTCGTGAAGATCGTGCAGAAGCTCGGCCAATTGGGCTACTTGCACACGGTGCGCGGGCGCTCGGGCGGGATTCGTCTGGGACGCGCCCCGGAGCGCATCGGGCTTGGCGAAGTAGTGCGGGCGATGGAGCCCGACTTCGCGATGGTCGAGTGCTTCCACCAAGGCGATAACGCCTGTGTCATCACGTCGGCGTGCAACCTGCGCGGCGTGCTGGGCGAGGCGCTGCGCACCTATTTTGCGGTGCTCGACCGCTACACGTTGGCCGATCTGGTCGGCCAACCCGCCGAGTTGCGTCGCTTGCTCGGGGATGCGGTGGCCGCGGTGATCCCGGTGGCCGACATCAAGGTCAAACGGCGGGTCACCGAATCGTCCTCCTGAATCGCCTTGGGGGAACACGTCGGTTCCCTGTCGTGTTTCCCCTCTGCGTTTTCAAGCTTGACGTCGCACCAATCGCAACCCGCTCGCAAGACACCCTGCGGCCGAGAACGCCGCCCCCCACGCCAACGCCCACAACGAACCTTGGGCGCCTGCGATGCCCAACGCCAGGGCCACGAGTGCAGCGCCCGTCGCTTGCCCCAGCAGTCGCGACGTTCCCACCATGCCGCTTGCCCCGCCACTGCGCTCCGGCGGTGCGCTGTGCATGAACGCCTTCAGATTCGGCGACTGGAAGAAACCAAACCCCAGGCCGCACAACGCCATCCGCCAGCCGATATCCCACAGTTGCGCGTGCTCGGGCATGATCGCCAGCAACCCCATACCCGCGCTCAGCATCGCCAGGCCAATCGCGCCCAGCGCGCCGGGCGGATAGCGGTCGGACAGACGTCCCGCCAAGGGTGCAATCGCGGCCACGAAAAACGGCCAGGGCGTCATCAGAAAGCCTGTCTCGATAGGACTGCGATGCAGCACGTTCTCGAAATAGAACGGCAACGAAACGAGTCCCAGTCCCTGCGTCGCAAACGCACAGATGGCCGTGAGCGTCGAGAGCGCGAAGGCGGGCAGACGCAGCAAGTCGACTGGCAGCATCGGCGCGCGATGGCCACGCTCTCGGCGAATCAGGGCCCAGCCAAACACGAGCGCGCCCACGAAGCACGTCACCGTCAGACGCCAATCGGCCCGTTGTGCACTCTGACTCAGCGCGAAGATCAGCAGCGCAAACGTCGCCACATTGAGCAACGCGGCGATCATGTCCGGCTTGTGCGCGCTGCGCGGTGTGTCGGGCAGGTTGCGGCGTGAGAACGCCAGCGCCAGCAACGCCGTCGGCACGTTGATCAGGAACAGCCACGGCCAGCTCCCGAACGCGAGGACGAGCGACGCCAACGTTGGCCCGATGGCGAACGAAATACCGACGATCAACGCGTTCAGGCCCACCCCGCGCCCAAGTTGATGCGCCGGATACAGGAACCGGATAAGCGCGATGTTCACGCTCATGACCGCAGCAGCCCCCACGCCCTGCAAGACGCGAGCGCCTGCGAGAAAGCCGAGCGTCGGCGACAGGGCGCACAGCAGCGACGCCACGAGAAACACCGCCACGCCCGACATGAAGACGCGTTTGTGCCCGACGCGCTCGCCGAGCGAAGCGAACGGAAGCAGGGTCGCCACCATCGCCAATTGGTACGCGTTCACGATCCAGACCGATGCCGACGGCGTTGTTTTCAGATCGAGTGCCATCTGCGGCAGGGCCGTGTTGGCGATCGCGGTGTCGAGGCTGGCGAGCGAGACGGCGAGCAGAATCGCCGTCATGGCGAGACCGCGCCCGGTGGCCGGCGGCTCGTGCGTGTGCGCCGCCGCTGGGGCGCTGGCCGCCGCGGTATCGGCGATCGGGGGCAGGGACGACATGACGGATCAGCCCTCGGCCAGAATCTGACGAATGGCCTGTTCGAACACTTCCGGCGGTTGTCCGCCGCTCACGAGATGCCGGTTGTTGAAGATGATCGCCGGCACCGACTGGATGCCGAGATTCTGGTAGTGGCGCTCAAGCGCGCGCACCTGCTCCGCATACTCGTCGGAGGCGAGGATCTCGCGCGCACGCGCCGTGTCGAGGCCGGCCTGCCGCGCGGCGTCGACGAGCACTTCAGGGTCGCTCGTGCGCTTGCCCTCGACGAAGTAGGCGCGCAACAGCGCTTCCTTCAGGGCGAGCTGCGTGTCGTTGCCGACAGTCTGCGCCCAGTGCAGCAGACGATGCGCGTCGAACGTGTTGTAGGCGTGCGTGCGCAGGTCCATGCGCATCGGGAACCCTTCGGCCGCCGCCCGCGCGCTGATGTTGGCCTGATTCTGTGCCAACTGTTCCGGCGACAGGCCGTACTTGCGCGACATGTAATCGGCGAGCGGAACGCCGTCGACCGGCATGTCGGGATTGAGTTCGAAGGGGCTGAAATGAAGGTCGGCTTCGACATCGTCGCCCAGGCGGCCGAGGGCCGTCTTCAATGAGGCGAGGCCGATGGCGCACCAGGGACAGGCGACATCGGAGACAAAATCGATCTTGAGCGTGGTGGGCATGGTCTGTCGGCGCCGTGGCGGCGCGCGCAATGAAAAACGCGTCGCCTTGCGCGACGCAACACGGGCAATCGTCGCATAAATCGGTGAATCTCGCCGGAGACCACCCGGGCGGCGCCGCAAGCCTTTATTCATGCGGCATTCGGGGCGTAGGTGGGGCGGTTGCCTGAAGCGTGGCGTGTTTTGACTGTCGGAATTCTTGTTTCGTCTGGCGAATCTTTGGTTGGTCGTTGACCTGCGGCCTGTGGCAATGCGATATCGTGTGGGGCATTCATTCACGTGGATCTTCACTGCCTCATGTCCAACGACGTTCACTTCTATGACCCGGCCAAGGGTCACGGTCTGTCTCACGATCCGTTCAAGGCGATTGTCGCGCCGCGCGTAATCGGCTGGATCTCCAGCAACGATGCGCACGGCCGGGTCAACCTCGCGCCCTACAGCTTCTTCGGCGCTTTCGCGACGTTTCCGCCGATCGTCGGTTTCTGCAGCGAGGGCTACAAGGACTCGATTGCCAACATCGAAGCCACGCGCGAGTTCGTCTGGAATTTCACGAGCAAGTCGCTCGTCGCGCAGATGAACCGGACGTCGGCCCCCGTGCCGCACGACGTCGACGAGTTCGAACTGGCAGGGCTGACGAAGGCCGCCGGCGTCAATGTCGACGTACCGCATGTGGCCGAGTCGCCCGCCTCGCTCGAATGCAAGTTGCTGCAGATCGTGCGCCTGCACAATCTCGACGGCAAGCCGATGGACAACTGGCTCGCTCTGGGGCAGGTCGTCGGCGTGCACATCCGCCGCGAGTATCTGCGCGAAGACGGCATCTTCGATACGGCGAAGGCGCATCCGGTGATGCGCGCGGGCTATCTCGGCGACTATGCGGAGATCGGGCCGATGTTCGATTTGCGTCGCCCAAAGGCCTGAATGGCGTCGCCATCGCGTGCCTCCGCGTCCACGGTGGCGCGGGAACCTGAAAAGGGCGCAGCAAAGCCGTCGCTGTCGCCGCGAGGGCCTGTCTAGGGGGAATTACCGATCCAGCGATTCGCAACATTGCATACAATGTTTACAAAATTCGCCTGAAGTAAGTAGGAAATCTCGTAAATATTTAAACATTGCATACAATGTCGTCTTCGCCGCTCACCCTGTCCTCTGCCGATGTCTACCTGGCCATCAAGACCTCGCTGGCCGAACACGAGTACGCCGCGGGGCAGTATCTGCGTGAGACCCAACTGGCGGAACGCTTCGGCGTGAGCCGCACGCCGGTGCGCGAGGCCTTGCGCCGGCTTGATGCGGAGGGCTGGGTCGAAGCGGTGCCCAACTATGGCGTACGCGTGCGGGCGTGGACCGAGCAGGACGCGCGCGAGATTTTCGAGGCTCGGTTGCTGATCGAGCCGTATCTGGCGGGTCGCGCGGCGCAACGGGCGACCGACGACGATGTCGCACGGCTGCGCGAACTGGCCGTGACGATGTTCGATATTGCGCGCGAGCCGCCGACGGCGGCGCTGACCGAACGCTGGTTTGCGCTTAACGATGCCTTCCACGCGATCATCAGCGGCGGCGCTGGCAACGGCCGCCTCGACCGCTCTCTCAAGTCGATGAAAGAGACGCCACTCGTCAAGTGGACGTTCGACACCTACAACCCCGAAGACCGCGAGCGCAGCGCACGACAGCACCTCGAAATCGTCGACGCGTTTGCACAGCGCAACGGCGTCTGGGCCGAGGCGATCGTGCGCTGCCATATCGCTGCGGCGCAGAGCGTGGTGCTGGGCCGTGCGTCACGCACGCCGGCGGGCAACACCGTCGCGCCCGCGTTGGCAGGGGATTAGCCGGTTCCATCAGCAGTACCCGAAAACATCACGTCGATAACGACGGAGGAGACAGCGCATGTTGAGTTCGATAAACGCGGGGCCCCGGCTGGACCGGCTGCCCATTTCTGGGTTCCATCGCCGGATCCTGTGGCTGATCGGGGGCGGTATGTTCCTCGATTCCTTCGACATCTACCTGGCCGGCGGCGTGCTGGGGGCCCTGGCCAAGAGCGGATGGTCGACAATGCAGCTCAACGCCACGTTTCTGTCGGCGACCTTTGTTGGCATGCTGCTCGGTGCGTTGACGGCGGGTGTGCTGGGTGACCGCAAGGGACGCAAGTTCACCTATCAGTTCAACCTGGCGATCTTTGGTCTGGCGTCGCTCGCCGGTGCATTCGCGCCCAACATGACGTGGCTGATCGTGTGTCGCTTCTTCATGGGGCTTGGGCTTGGCGCTGAGATCGTGGTTGGCTACGGCTCGCTCGGTGAGTTCGTGCCGCCCGCGGTGCGCGGCAAGTGGTCGGCCTACCTGTCGCTGATCACGAATTCCGCGTTGTTCTTCTCGACGTTCCTCGGTTATCTGATCATTCCCTCGATTGGCTGGCGCGCGATGTTCGCGATCGTGGGCGTGGGCGCCTTGGTCATGTGGTTCGTGCGCACCAAGATGCCCGAATCGCCGCGCTGGCTGGAATCGAAGGGACGTTTCGAAGAGGCCGACGCGATTCTGCGTGCGGCCGAAGCCGAGTCGGCGCGCGGCGGCGTATTGCCCCCGGTGCGCCAGATGCCGCCGGTCGTCACGCGGCCCACCACGCTGCTGGACCTGTTTACACCTTCGCAGATTCGTCGCACGGTGGTGGCGATCTGCGTGCAGATCGGTATCAACGTGGTGATCTACGGTTTCATCGTCTGGGTGCCGACGTTCCTGATGAAGCAGGGCATCGGCATGGCGTCGTCGCTCGGCTACACCACGTTGATGTCGCTCGGCGGTCCGGCAGGTGCGCTGGTGGGCGTGCTCGTGGCCGACCGGATCGGTCGCAAGAACGGCATGATCGCGGTCTCGGCACTTGCGGCGGTGGTGGGGTGGGCCTACGGCCACTCGACTAGCGTGGAAATGGCGACCGTACTCGGCTTCCTGCTGTTCACGCTGACCTATCTGATGGTGGCGCTGGGTATCGCGACCTATTGTCCCGAACTTTTCGCGACAGAGAACCGCATGCGCGGCAACGGTGTCGCGGGCTGTGCCGGCCGCATCGCGGGGATTCTCGCACCGCAGATGGTCGTCACACTCTATGCCTCCGGCGGTATCCAGCACGTCCTCACGACGATTGCGTGCGTGCTGGCGGCCATGTCGATCGTGCTCGCGCTGTTCGGCATCGAGACCAATCGCCGCTCGCTGGAGGACATCGCACCGAACGCGGGCGGGCTCGGTACGGCCGCGCTCGGCGAGTCGGAATTCTCCGGGAAATCGCAACGCTGACGTCCGGCGCCATACGGCGTCCGGATTCGAAACGACGCGCGGGTCGATAGTCCAGCGCGTCGGAAATCTTGCTTCACCGACTTATTGGAATTGTGATGAACGCCCAAGAAAAACGCAGTCAACTCAAAGCGAAACTGGCTCGGCAAGACATTGTGGTCGCGCCGGGGATTTACGACATGATCTCGGTCGCCATGGCTGACGCGATGCAGTTCGACTGCCTCTACATGACCGGTTTCGGTACGGTGGCCTCGTATCTGGGCGTGCCCGATGCCGGCCTGGCGACCTATACCGACATGCTCAATCGTGTGACGGCGTTCTGCGGTAACAGCCGCACGCCGTTGATCTGCGATGGCGACACCGGTTACGGTGGATTGCTCAACGTCATGCACACAGTGCGTGGCTACGAGCGGGCGGGGGCGGCAGGGATTCAGCTTGAAGACCAGGAATTTCCGAAGAAGTGCGGCCACACGCCGGGTCGCCGGGTGATTCCGGCCGGCGATATGGTCAAGAAGATCCAGGTCGCGGCGCAGACGCGCGACGACGCGAACTTCCAGATCGTGGCGCGTACCGATGCCCGCACATCGCTCGGATTGGACGAGGCATTGCGCCGAGGCGAGGCCTATGTGAAGGCGGGCGCGGATGTCCTGTTCATCGAGTCGCCCGAGAGCGTGGAGGAGCTGGAGACGATCGGCAAATCCTTCGATGTGCCGTTGCTGTGCAATATCGTCGAGGGCGGACGCACACCGCAGTTGTCGCCGGCGCAATTGCAGTCGCTTGGGTTTTCCATCGCGATCTATCCGGCGACGGGCTTCCTGGCCGCCGCGCGCGCCCTTGAGCACGCGTACGCGCAGATCAAGGCCGGCAAGGGCACGATGAGCATCGACAACGCCCTGTATCCGTTCTCGCAAATGTGCGAGTTGATGGGCTTTCCCGAAGTGTGGGCGTTCGATCGCGCTCACGCGGACTGAGCGAGTGCAGGCGGCGAAAGGCACAATCAGTGGCTTTCGCCGTACTCGTGGCGGCGCGGCGGTGCAGGTTCAGCGCGATGGTTCGCCGTTGAGTCGGTCCGTCGGCAATGCGCTCGGCGATGTCGATCGGCTGGCGGGCAGGGCAAAGCTCGCGAGCAGCGCGATCGCGCAGGCCCCGATCACGAAGTACGCCGGCGCGGCCAGTGAGCCGGTCTCGCGGATCAGCATGGTCGCCAGCAACGGCGCGAAACCGCTGAAGACGAGGACGGAGGCGTTATACGAGAGTGCGATGCCGCTGAACCTCACCTGAACCGGGAACTGATCGGCAAGCACGGATGCCCACGTACCGCTGGCGAGCGAGAAGACCACCCCCGCGAGGATGAACAGGGTCACCAGATTCACGGTGTGGCCGACCAGCGCGTAATAGAACGGATAACTCAATACCACCAGCAGCGCGGCCGACGCGCGCAGAAGATACCGGCGCGGCACCTTGTCGCCAAGCCAGCCCGCGGCGAGCAGGCCAAACGAGCTGACGATCAGATAGGCGTTCTGCGCGATCGCTGCCGTACGTGGCGCATAGTGAAGTTGTTGCACGAGGTAAGCCGGCATGTGTCCGTACAGGATGCCATTGACCCCGGCCATGACCGCGATCGTGAGCGCGGCAGCGGCAACCGATTGACCGTGGTGCCGAAGCGTTTCGCGAAACGGTTGCTTGATCACGGCCCCGTGCATCTTCTTGAACTCCGGAGACTCGTCGAGGTTGCGTCGCATCCAGTACGACACGATGCCGCACAGGCCGCCGAACAAAAATGCGGCGCGCCAGCCATACGCCGCGGCATCCGCGCTCGACAGGGAGCTCTGGATGACGAGGTTGACGACGGTCGCAAGCAATACGCCCACGTTCACCGCGCAGATGATGACGCCGGCGGCCAGGCCGGCGCGATGCGGCGCGGCTTCCACTGCATACGTAATGGCGCCGGGCATTTCCCCGCCGACACAGAATCCCTGAAGCATGCGCAGGACGATCAGCAAGATCGATGCGGTGATCCCCCAGTGCGCGTAGTTCGGCAGCAGGCCAAGGCAAATCGTCGCGGTGGTCACGACAACGATGGAGCCGAGAAAGACCGGCCGGCGGCCATAACGATCGCCCCAGCTACTCAGCACGATGCCGCCGAGCGGTCGAATCACATAGCCGATGGCCAGCACGGAGTAGGCGGCGAGCATGCTCAACAGCGCCGACGCGTTCGGAAAGAACTGCGCGGCGATGTACTGCGCAAAAAAGCCGTACACAATAAAGTCGTAGAACTCCAGTGAGCCGCCCAGGCTCGCGATGAGAATCATCTTCCATTGCGAGCGTGTCAGGCCGGCGGAGGGTGAGCGGCCAAGTTCGCCGACAGGGTTGCGGGTTGTCTCCATGACGTCTCCAGAAAGGGTTGGCTTCTTTGTCCAACGAGGGGTATGCGTGCGCGATGGCGGCCGATCAGGCGTTTGCCGTGCGCCGATGAGTCAGTGTCTCTTCAAGCAGTTGTGCCAGGGCATGCCTGTCAGGCGCGACACCGAATACGTAGCGGTCGGGGCGCACCAATTGGGCGACGGCGCCGGTTGACCTGAACCACTCGCGGATCGAGGCATCGTCGCCTGCGATCAGCTCGACGTCTGCGCGGGCCGCCTGATCCGGCAGATCCGGGCACTCGCTGAGCAACTCCGGTAAGGCAACCAGTGCGAATCGGTAGCCGACGACGTCGTCAAGCCGCCGTCCGTCGTTCAGGCGAGGCTGCGGGGCAATCTGTCCCGCAGTGCCCGAGGGGTCGTCCACCCACTCCCCCGGCCCAAGTTTCGGTTGCGGCGTGACGAAATTGCGGATCGCTGCAGCCATCTCGTCGTCGCGAGCGTTCGCAAGGTCAGGGTGAGTGGTCTGAATGACCGCGCCGAGCTGGACGGCGGTCTCGATGAATTCGCGTACGTGCGGCGAGCGTTCCGATTCATAGGTATCGAGAAGCGCGTCGCAGGCTTCACCGCGAAGTACGGCCCCCAGTTTCCATGCGAGATTCGACGCGTCACGAATGCCGGCGGCCATGCCTTGGCCCATGAAGGGCGGTGTCTGATGCGCGGCGTCTCCCGCGAGCAGCAACCGCCCACGGCGCCAGCCGTTGGCAACGACGGAATGAAATGTGTAGACGGCTGAGCGCTCAAGCCGTGCATCGGCGGGCGAGATCCAGCGAGCGAGCTTGTCCCACAGCCATTCCGGGGTCGTGAGTTGCGTCGCATCATCGCCAGGCATCACCATGATTTCCCAGCGACGACGGTTGCCGGGGCCGCGCGTATAAGTGGTCGGCCGCGCCGGGTCGCAATACTGAATCGAGACGTCGCCCAGTTCAGGCCGTGGCGCATTGAGCATCACGTCTACCACGACCCAGCGTTCGTGCGATTTCAGATCGGTGAGCTCGGTGCCCATGAAGCGCCGCGCAATGGAGCGCGCGCCGTCGCACCCGACGACATATCGCGCCGTGGTGCGTCCCAGTTTGCCGCAACGCGTGTCCTCGAAGCGGACTTCCACGCCGTCGGCTGTCTCGTCGAGCGAAAATACCTCGTGACGCAGACGGACTTCAACGTTGGGTTGCTGCGCGAGGCGCTCGCGCAATGCATTCTCCAGATCGGGCTGGTGGAATTTGTAGCTGGCGCACCAGCCGTGAGGTCCAATGTGGGTCGGACGTGGCCAGTCGATCAGCAATTGGCCTTGCGCGTTCACGAACTTCATTCCCGGGCCGACGAACAGGTTGGGGAGCAGGGCGTCTGCAATCCCGATCGTCTGGAACACGCGCATGCATTCGCCATCGAAATGCACCGCGCGGGGCAGCGCAAAGATGTCTTTGTCGCGCTCCAGCACCAGCACCCGCAACCCCTGGATCGCAAGCAGATTACCCAATGTGGCGCCGGTGGGGCCGAGGCCGATGATCGCGACATCGTAGTCGCATGTAGGCGTTGGAATAGTTTGATTTGACATGTTCGTTTCCCGCTGTTCAGACACCGGGCGCGGCGTGCCGCTGCCGCACCCGGTCACGACCCTTACGCTTCGTCGGCAATCGAATTGCGCAGCACGCCAATGCGATCCACTTCCACTTCGACCACATCGCCCGGTTTCATGAACAGCGGCGGGTTACGTTTTGCACCCACGCCGCCCGGCGTGCCGGTCACGATCACGTCGCCGGCGAAAAGCGGCGTAAACGTCGAGAGATAGGCAATCTGCCGGGCGATGCCGTGGATGAGCATCTCCGTGGTTGCGCGCTGCACTTCCTGCCCGTTCAGGCGGGTGACGAGCGTCATCAGCGCGTTCGGCGCGATCTCGTCGCGCGTGACCATCCACGGCCCGAACGCGCCGGTGCGATAGAAGTTCTTGCCCGGCCCCCATTGCGTCGTGTGACGCTGCCAGTCGCGCACGGAGCCGTCGTTGTAGCAGGCGTAGCCCGCGATGTGCTCCCACGCGTCGGCTTCGGCGATGCGACGTCCGCCGCGACCGATGATGACCGCGATCTCGCCCTCGTAGTCGAACTGCTGGGACTCGGGCGGGCGCAGCATCGGCTGAGCGTGGCCGACCTGGGAGGCGGGCAGCCGCATGAAAATCACGGGCTGTTCGGTCACTTCGCGATGCGTTTCCTTGACGTGCTCGGCGTAATTCAGACCGACGCAGAAGATCTGCTCAGGATTGGGGATGACCGGCAGCAGCGTCACGTCCGCGAGCGCGTAGTCGGCCTGCGCGCCCTCGATGGCCTGAGCCGCTTCCCTGAAGGCGTCGGCGGCAATCAGCGCCTTGAGGTCCGCGAAGCGACCATCAAGGCGCTTGCCCAGGTCGAAGATGACGTCGTCGCGAACCACGCCGAACGAAGGACCCTGGGAGGTGGAGAAGCTGGCAAGTTTCATTGATGCTCCGATGATAAATAACGGTGGTTTTGATGGGCACACCGCCGTAAAAAATTAGTGTGTTTATCGTATTTTGAGAATAAACTAAATTTAACGAATGACACAACGTGTTTTTCGTTAGGGTTTATCACTATCGGAGGCAGACATGGAAGGAATGAAGCAGAAGCGGCAGGGTCTCTCGTTGAGCCACATGGGGTTCTATGTGAACGACATGGCGCGGGTCGAGAATTTCTATTCGCGGGTGTTGGCGTTTACGGTGACGGATCGTGGCAAGTTGCAGACGCCGAATGGCGAAGTGCGGTTGGTATTTCTGAGTCGTGATCCGGCGGTACACCATCAGATCGTGCTTGCGAGTGGGCGACCGGCGCATCTGGCGTTCAATCCGATCAACCAGATTTCGCTGGAGGCGGACAGTCTTGCGACGCTCAGGCAGTTCCACCAAAAGTTTGTGGCGGAGGGGCTTGACGAGATCCGCCCCGTGACCCACGGTAATGCGGTGTCGATCTATGCACGAGATCCGGAGGGCAACCGGCTGGAACTCTTCGTCGATACGCCGTGGTACGTTGACCAGCCGATGCGCGTGCCGGTCGACTTCGACCGGCCGGACGCCGAACTGATGGCGGATGTCGAGCGCCACGCGCGCACCCTGCCTGGCTTCCGGCCTCGAAGCGTCTGGCAGGCGGAGATGGCGGCACGCATGGGGCTTGTGTGATCGGGTGACGAAAAGCAGGGGGTAATGCGTCGTCGCTTGAATCGGGGTCGGACTTCGCGTGATGCCGCGGGGGAGTGTCCGACCCTCGCGCGCGCTTTGCACGTGCGAATGGGCCCGACCAGGCGGCCGCTCGCTCTGGCTATAATTCACGCACGTCCACAGGGTTCACTGTCCAGATGTCGAGCATCACGAGAGTCTTATCCATCCTCGATCTGTTTTCCGAGGCCAAGCCGTTTCTGTCTGCCGAAGACGTTGGCGCGGAGCTTGATTGCTCGATTCCGACGGCTTACCGCTATGTGCGAGAGCTGGTGGATGCGGGTTTGCTCGTGCGGTTTGCGGGAGGGGACTATGGGCTTGGGCCTCGCATCATCAAGCTCGACTATCACTTGCGCGTGTCCGATCCACTGCTTGCCGTCGGCCAGCCGATCATGCGCGAGCTCAGCGAGCATTCAGGTTTCGACGTCGTGATGTCTCGGTGGTATGGGAACGAGCTTGTCGACACCCATCGAGAGACGCACGACGCATCGCTTGACCTCAGGTACGGTCGGGGGCGTCCACGTCCCCTTTTTCTCGGTGCCGCGTCAAAGGCGATCCTGTCGACCTTCCCCAAGGCCAAGCTCGCGAGCCTGTTCGACCAATATCCCGAAGATATCGCGCAGAGCGGGCTCGGCACGACGCTCGAGGACTTTCGCGGGTCGCTGCTCAGGATTCGGCGCGCAGGCTTTTATCTCTCGAAAGACGAACTTGAAGTCGGGATTTCGGCGCTTGCGTCGCCACTATTCACCGACGACTCGGGTGAGGCGGTCGGCGCGCTCGCGGTGATCGTGCCGACGCAGCGTCTGCAGTTCGCCAATCTCGATCGGCTCGTTGAATCGATCAAGGAGGCCGCGGCCCGAATTTCCCAGCGCACGCGCGCTGTCATCGAGAGCCGTCAGACCAGCGCCGATGCCTCATCGCAGGGTGGGGCGCGTCCGAGGCGATCCGCATAGTCGAATCGAAATCCGCAGGTCATGTCTGAGCGATGCCCGAACAATGCCTAAGCGAGTCATCCCCTGACCAGGGGGCAGGGGTCTCGTCTGCTTAGCGCTTCACACGCGAGTCTTTGCGCGAGCGAGCGCGACCTCGATAGCTGCCGCCTCCTTTTTCACTGCCGTCGCAAGCTCGGTCTCCCGCTCCAAAATTCGCTCCGACAGCGCGGAGATCGCCACAGCGGCAATCACCTCGCCATCAGGGGAACGGATCGCCGCCGCGATCCCCCCCATTCGATGGACGACCGCATCGATCAGCACGGCATAACCATTTTCCTGCACGCGCGCGATCGCCTCGCGCAAAAACGTATCCGTCAGCATCGGATAGTGCGTGACGCGCGGCGCAATCTGCGCCAGTACAGCCTCGCGCTCGGGGTCGCGCATGGCGCCAAGCACCGCGAGCCCGCTCGATCCCACGCCTAACGTGCGGCGGCTGCCTAGCGCCTGGAAATTCGCACGAACCGGGTACTCGCCGATCTGCAGGTCGGCGCATACCATCTCCAGCCCGCTCAACACGGACATCAGCGACGTGTCCCCGAATTCTCCGCTCAACCTGAGCAGACTCGGGCGCGCCACCGCGCGCCAATCGATCTCCTCCTCCACGCCGTTGGCGATCCTGACGATCTCCGCACCGAGTCGGTAGTGCCGCGAGTCGGCGTCGCGCGCCACCATGCCTTCGCGAATAAGGATGTCGAGCACGCGCATCGTGGTCGAGCGGTCCAGGCCGCAGTAATCCGCGATGTCCACAAGTCGGACGTTGCGACCATCGCTCATTGCCTTCAGGACCCGGCACGCCTTTTCGATCGCGCCGATGGGATTGGGGGGGGTTGCCTTCATTTCACCCTCTGCATTTGCACTCAATGAAAATAGATTATTAATTTCTATGTCTATGCACCCGTGTTAACCCGCTAATTTGCAGATTTATCTTGGAAATAATGCCTGTATACGTAAAATTCGACCAAACAGAAGAATATCTCGTATTTGCATCAGATGCAAATTTAAATGGATCATATTTACGATAGGCAATCCCATGTCAGTGCTTGAGTCAACGCTGGTGCCTTCCAGCGAGTCTTTTGCCCGTCACCGGCGGGCAATGATCGACCGGCTGGAACGGCTTCGGTCGATCGAGGCGACAACGCGCGAGGTGTCGGCAGCCGCCGCGCCGCGTTTCCGCAAACGTGGGCAGCTCTTGCCCGCCGAGCGCTTGAGCGTGCTGCTGGACAGGGGGGCGCCGTTTCTTGAACTGTGTTCGATTGCCGGCTACGGTCTGGGCGCCACGCGCGCGGACGGTCGGGAAATTGCGGGGGGCGGCCTGATCGCCGGAATCGGTTCGATCGAGGGCACTGTCTGCATGTTAAGCGTCACCGATTCGGGCATCGACGCGGGTGCGTTCCAGCCGAAGGGGCTTGAGAAACTGCTGCGCATTCAGGAGATCGCGCTGGAGAACCGGCTGCCTTTCGTGCAACTGGTGGAGAGTGCCGGCGCCAATCTGCTGGCCTATCGCGTTGAGAACTTCGTCAACGGCGGGCAGAAGTTTCGTAATCTCGCGCGCCTGTCGGCGGCCGGCATCCCGGTCGTGACGGTCACGCACGGTCCGTCTACCGCCGGCGGCGCTTATCAGACCGGACTGTCGGACTACATCGTGCTGGTGCGCGGACGTTCGCGCGCGTTCCTCGCCGGGCCGGCATTGCTCAAGGCGGCAACCGGTGAGGTCGCGACCGAAGAGGAACTTGGCGGCGCGGAAATGCATACGTCGGTGTCGGGCCTCGGCGACTACCTGGCCGAAGACGATCGCGACGCGTTGCGGCTCGCGCGTGAAATCGTCGGTTCCTTAAATTGGCAGGCGCGTGCGCCGCTACCTCGGCAACTGGATTTCCGTGATCCGCGCTACAGCGCGGAGGAATTGCTCGGCGTGATGCCTGACGACCATCGCCGCCCGGTCGATATGCGCGAAGTGATCGCCCGGATCGTCGACGATTCCGATTTCCGCGAATTCGGAGCGCGCTACGGCTCGGCGACCGTGTGCGGCCATGCATCGGTGCAAGGGCGGCCGGTCGGCATCATTACCAACAATGGACCGATCGAGCCAGCCGGCGCGGCCAAGGCGACACACTTTATTCAGGCGTGCTGTCAGTCGCGGACCCCGTTGCTCTATCTGAACAACACGACAGGCTTCATGGTCGGCCGCGCGTTCGAGGAGGCGGGCAGCATCAAGCACGGTTCGAAGTTGATCCAGGCAATCAGCAACGCGAGCGTTCCTCAGATCACGATATTTTGCGGCGCGTCCTTCGGCGCCGGGCACTACGCGATGTGCGGTAAGGGCTTTCATCCGCGCTTCAGCTTTTCCTGGCCGAACGCGAAGACGGCAGTGATGGGCGCGGAGCAGGCTGCCCAGACGATGGTCAGCGTGAGCCGCGCGGCGATGCTTCGCAAGACTGGTGAAGTGGACGAAGAAAGGCTCGCGGAGATTTCCCGTAAGGTAATCGAGAACTTTGAGCGTCAGATGGACGTGTTCGCGACGAGCGCGCATGTGCTCGACGACGGTGTCATCGATCCGCGCGATACGCGCCGCGTGGTCGCCAGGGTGCTGGAACTCTGCGAGGCGGCCGCGCACCGGCAACTCGTGCCGATGCAGTTCGGCGTCGCGCGTCCGTGAGGGGCATCGACGCGCCGAGTCGCCAGGCTAACAATTTACCCAGAGACCGGAATCCATGAGTAGCATCAAACGGCTGTTGATAGCCAACCGCGGTGAAATCGCCGCGCGTGTCATCCGTAGCGCCCACGCAATGGGTATCGAAACCGTCGCGGTCTATTCCGATGCGGACGCCGACTCGCCACACGTGCGGATGGCGACGCGCGCCGTATGCATCGGCGCGCCACCGGCCACGGCGTCCTATCTGAACATCGCGGCGATCGTACAGGCGGCGCAACGTGCCGGCGCCGACGCGATTCACCCGGGCTACGGCTTCCTGTCGGAGAACGCCGCGTTCGCGCAAGCGTGCGTCGACGCGGGCCTGACGTTCGTCGGCCCATCCGCGCACGCGATCCGCGTGATGGGCGACAAGGCCGAGGCGAAGGTCTTCATGCGCGAAGCCGGGTTGCCATGCATTCCGGGCTACGACGGCGAAGCGCAGGATGCCGGCGCGCTCGCCGAGGCGGCGGCGCGCATCGGGTATCCGGTGATTGTGAAGGCGACCGCGGGGGGCGGCGGGCGCGGCATGCGTGTTGTCGAAGACGCGGGCGGGTTCCAGCGCGCGCTGGAATCGGCGCGCTCCGAAGCGCTTGCGGCGTTCGGCAGCGAGCGCATGATCGTCGAGCGGGTGGTGCGCGAGCCTCGCCACATCGAGATTCAGGTACTCGTCGATCGTTATGGCAATGGCGTGCATTTCGGCGAGCGCGACTGCTCGGTGCAGCGCCGACACCAGAAGGTGATCGAAGAGGCGCCCGCGCCCGGCCTGCCGGTTGAAACCCGCGAGCGCATGGGCAGCGCGGCCGTTGCCGCGGCGATCGCGCTCGGCTACGAGGGGGTCGGTACGTTCGAGTTTCTGCTCGATGCGTCCGGCGAGTTCTATTTCATGGAGATGAATACGCGCTTGCAGGTCGAGCATCCGGTCACCGAATGCATCGCCGGCATCGATCTCGTCGAATGGCAACTGCGCGTCGCGATGGGCGACGCGCTCGACTTCGGTCAGCAAGACGTGCGTCTTGCCGGGCATGCGATCGAAGTGCGGCTGTGCGCGGAGGACGAACGCAACGGCTTCCTGCCGCAGAGCGGTTCGATCGAACTGTGGGCGCCCCCCGACGATATCCGCGTGGAGCACGCGGTGCGCAGTGGCTTCGTCGTCTCGCCGTACTACGACTCGATGTTCGCGAAGCTGATCGGTGCGGGCAAGACGCGCGAGGACGCGCGGCGCTCGCTGGTCAAGGCGCTGCGCGACACGGTGGTGCTGGGCATTCGCACGAACCGCCAGGCGTTGATCCGGTGTCTCGAACATCCGGCGTTCATCGCGGGCGGTGTGACTACCGCCTTTCTGATCGAGCACAAGGACGACGTCCTTGTGCCACAGGACGAGAGCCCGTGGCTGGCGCTGGCGGTGGCCGCCGCCGCACTGTCGCCCGGTACACGCACGAGCGGTTGGCGCGGCTCGGCCGTGTATCTCGCCGACGACGCTGGCGGCGCCTATCACCTGCATGTGGCACCGAGCGGCGAACGCGGGCTGTGTGATCTGCAATGAGAAATCTGGACCACCTGGGACGTTAGTTTTTCGGCAAACTTTACCCTTGGAAAAAGGAGGAGT
>NZ_CABPRY010000016.1:0-78432 GCF_902459625.1 Pandoraea cepalis | reverse complement strand
GTTTTTACCCGGGCCGACTTGACCCGATACGCCGAAAAACTCGCTCTGGATTTGGCACAGAAAACCCAAGCGGATCAGGGGCCGTGATTCTCTAGACGCCAGTGGTACGAAAATATCCGTCAGGTCACCTTCGCCCTCCCACTCCCGCCATAGCCCCGCAATCGCAAACGAAGCTTCGCGCAAGGTCCACCAGATGTCTGCCGGACCTTGCAAGTAAACCTATGCAGACGCTCGTAGAGGTATGACGTTGCTTTGCTCCCGAGACTGGTTACTTTCATCGAGACACACATCGTCACACAACAACTCGTCAAGCATAGCAACCGAGATTCCGATCTGCGCAGCAAGAACAGGAAGCGTTATTCCCAGCTTCTCCCTTAATAGAACAACGGACCTATTTAACAACGCCGACCGCTCCATTGGGATCAGACTATCCTCTCGCTCTCCTGCAGCCTCTCCATTTCTTCGCAATCCGATCACACCACGCTTGTACAGATCATCAGAGATAATCTCCAACTGCCGCGCCCGATAAAGAATCGCGGCCTTGCTTACCTTCCATGTAAATTTAAACTCGCGTATTCCCTTCCAGTCCAAGTATGCTCCGCGCGGTGACGGGAAGAGCTTAAACATCATACTTCTCGGCAGCAGGAGCGCACTTGCAAAGCGGTTAGCTTCACTTTCAGTAACACGATCACCGGTCACGACTCCAGCGTGCATAACGCAATGCCCGAGCTCATGCGCGATATCAAATCGCTGACGACACGCACTGGCCTTAGCGTCATTGCGTACGATGATTGGCCTCACGCCACAAAACGATAGTGCGTCGACTTCTCTAGAGATGCCGCTAAATGTGGTCACGATTGCCCCAACATTCTCGGCGAGACGCGTCATATCCGAGATTGGGCCAAGTCCCAACCCCCACTCGCGCCGACAAGCCTCTGCAATTTCCTCAGTAGCGGTGTTATTAACGGGCCGTTCAAATTGTGGAATTCGCACGGCAGGCAATTGAAGGTGCTCCTCGACCACCTCAACCACCCTTTGCATCATCGCGGCCTTTGCCAAAGCGATCTGCTTAACAGAGACTTTGGTTGTTGCGAGCTTTCGAAAATGCACATGTTCTTCCGAAATCGCCCGAACCTGGCGACTCAACTCGAAAAAGGCGGGAGTGACCCCAAGAGCCGATGCCAAATCTGTAACCATGTCGGAAGCCGGAGACCCGCCACCTGTTTCAAGCTTGGATATGTACTGTCGGGTCTTGCCAACACGGCAGGCCACCTCCTCGAGAGAAAACCCTCGAAGAAGGCGAGCCATACGAAGCGCAGCCCCGGAAAAAATCACTTGCATTACTTAGTACCACCAGTTCCAGTATCTTTATCAAACTCCGCACCCTCGTCCGGGCTTTCCGGGCGAAGCGTAACCTCGGCATCGGGCAGGTCCACGGAGGGCGGCGTAATGGCATCGACCGAGTGCAACATGCCCGACGCAGGTCGATGACGCCACTCACAAACCTTCTCCTCGTACGAATTGAAGCCGATTAGATAGACATGATCTTCGTCTTCATCCGTCATCGCCCGCTCGATCACGAATCGCCACAGTACGGGTTGCGTCTCCACCGGGGCAAACAACTGGTCGACGCTATTGCGACGAAAGAATCCGTGCTTCTGAGGATTGTTGGGGTCGTCGGTGAAGAATCGGCACGGGACCCCACCAATTGTGAAGGTAACGTCCATCCCAGAGTGCTTGATGTCTAGCCAGGGAAACTTTTTCGCTTTCCAAATCTGAATCAGCATTTCACGCTGGCGCCCAAACGCCGTGCATTCGCGAGTGTAATTGTTGTCGTACTCACTCTGGAGTGCGGCCAGCGCGTTGTACCTAACATCAAGCAACAGATTAGATAGAGCCTGCAGGCGGTCTTCGGAGAGATCCGGATAAAATTGCGAGGGGTGGTTTGAGGTCGGCATCTCGGCAAATCCAGAGTTTTGTCAACCGCATATTTCTGCATTTTTCCACTTTTGTCAACCAAAAGGTCCCCGTCGTAATATCTCCCACCTCAATCGGTAGAGGTAACGAAGTCTATGCCATCGCATGCCACTTAGATCTGATTTTGATGTTCTCCCTCCCCAACCGCCGCCGGTATGCGGCAGTACTCGCTGAGCAACTGCCTGTCAGGAACGCGGTAGTTCGTGCACATATGGGTACGTCAAGCTCATTTTCGGACGGGATGCTCCAGAGAGAAAATCTCAACCAGCTCGGGGATAAACGTCCCGTTCGGTGCCGCTTTGTAGCCCTTACGGGCCTGTTCGATATGCAACTCAAGATTACCTAGGCTTGAGTAATCGCCGCGCGACAGCTTAGCCTTCAATCGCGCATCGATGCCCACGCGCAATGCCTCCAGAGCGTAATAGGCACACCGTTGCGTCTCGAGTTCAAACGCATCGTCGACGTCCATCCAGTCCTGCCCCCATTGGACAAGAATCCACCTATTGCACTCTTCGAAGCGTCCCCTCATGGACTTCAACGTATCAACCGTCTCAATGTCAAATAGGGTCCAATCAACATCATCGATGGGATGAAACTCCGGGGACTTCAAGCCGTTAAGAATGCTCTCATCGTGGTGCGCCGCTTTCATGTAAAGGCCTTCGGAAACGCGATCGATATAGCTCGAGCAATCCTTCGCGAATGCGACAAGGCGCATGCCAACTTCTTGATAGGCAAGCCTTAGAGCAACCTCTTTCTCGCTATCTGTGCGCTTGGCATCCCAGTACTTTGAGATGACGCCCCAGACAATATTAAGTGCAGCACTCACCACCGCACTCGTCAGAACAATTTGGAGCCAGTCTGGCCCTTGCTGCGCAACCATTTGAGAACCCCGTGGATTTTGTGGACGTAGCGTATCCGGCAAGCGAATTTACTGATACTGTGTTTTTATACAGTATTCATGCTAGTTTACCTCCCTCACCAGCACCACGAGGGAGGCCACCATGCGAGACCCACACGCAACCCGATTCATCGTCATTCCTTTCCGTAAAGGGTCTGGAGGCGATCTGCTGCCCGTTGAAGTGCGATCGGCCAGCACCAGCGTCGGAGCCGTGCGTGTCGCGCACTCGATGCGCGAGCCGCGGCCGGCGCACCAGCGAGTGCGAACAAGGACATGGCCGCCATGCAGACGATCTGCAATTACGCAGTTCGGTGGGGCGTGATCGACGTCAATCCGTTCGCCGGACTCATGCTGAATGAGACGGAAGTAATCCGGCGCGACGTGACAAGCCGTCAGGTCACGCGCTTCTATCTGTGGGCGATCAAGCAGGACCTGCCTTTCAAAACGATGGGATGTGCAGCCATGTTCGCGTACCTCACGGGGTTTCGCGCGGCGGAGGTTCGCCCGTTTCACCGGTCGGGCATTCGGGACGATGGCGTTATCGTGGAGAGCGCGAAGCGCAAGCGCGGTGACGAGAGGGTCATGAAATTGCGTGCGTGGTCGCCTCGACTGAGCGTCGTCGTCAAACGCGCACAGCAAGGACGACGCATCCCGAGCATGGCCCTGTTCGGAAACCGAAAGGGACAGGCATACACGCGAAGCGGATGGGGAAGTGTTTGGCAGGACGCACAATTCGCGTGGATCGCGTCGTTCGATCGGGCCGTGCGAGCAGAGTGGGAAGATCTCGAACGACGTGCCGCCTACCTGATCACCGGGCACTCAGCATACTTCACGCTCAATGACGGACGACCGGTTGCGATCACGGAAAAACTCGAGCGCCGCGAGGCGGACGTGTTCGACTTTGCCGCGCACGCAGATCCGGGCACGACGATGCGGCACTACGATCGCAGACGCGTGAAAAAGGCGTCACCGACGAAGTGAGCAAATTGACAAATCGGGGATTTCGTTGACAAACGAAGTGGTTACTACCGGGGAAAACAAGGAATTTTGGGGTGACCGATGGGACTCGAACCCACGACGACTGGAATCACAATCCAGGACTCTACCAACTGAGCTACGGCCACCGCCGTGATCAGCAACATCACTTGCTTGCTGAACAGAAACAAGATTATAGCGATGTTTTTATTGCGCTGCCAAGCACTATTTTCGCTCGATCCAAATATTTCTCGGCCGGCATGCACGATCGATGCGCGAGATCGTCATCTCACGCGGCGAGCGCTCTTAACGCAACGCCGCGCTTCGATGCTGAACGTCACGCCGTCGCGAGAGCCGCTACGACATCGCGCTCCGAAAACGCCCCCGCGCGCAATTGCGCGCGCGCCTCTTCGAACGCACCGATCCCCGCCTTGAGACGCTTTGGATCCGACAGCACCCGACGCCATCCCCGCGCCCCCGGCACACCGCGATACAAGCCCAACGCATGACGTGTAATCGCGCCGAGATATTGGCCCTTCTCCACCTGCGCCGCCGCGTATTCGATCAACGCGTCTTCCACCGCCTCACGTGATTTCACTGCAGACGTGTCGCCATAGAATCGCGCGTCGACCTCCGCGAGCACATAAGGATTGTGATACGCCTCGCGACCCAGCATCACGCCATCGACGTGCTGCAAATGCAGTTCGACTTCATCGAGCGTCTTCACGCCGCCATTGATCAGAATCTCGAGCTGCGGGAAACTTTGCTTCAGACGATACGCATAGTCGTACTTGAGCGGCGGAATCTCGCGATTCTCTTTCGGGCTCAGCCCCTTGAGGATGGCATTGCGCGCATGCACGATGAAGGTCGTGCAACCGGCTTGCGCAATGCTGCCGACGAAATCCTCGACGAAGGAGAACGATTCGACGTCGTCGATCCCGATGCGATGCTTGACCGTCACCGGCACCTGCACCACATCGCGCATCGCCTTGACGCAATCGGCCACCAGGGCTGGCTCCGCCATCAGACATGCGCCGAACGCGCCACGCTGTACACGCTCCGACGGGCAGCCGCAGTTCAGGTTGATCTCGTCATACCCCCACTGTTCGCCAAGCTTCGCGGCCCGCGCAAGGTCCTGCGGCTCGCTACCGCCCAATTGCAGCGCGACGGGATGCTCGACGGCATCGAAATCGAGATGGCGCGCAACGTCGCCATGCAACAGCGCACCGGTCGTGACCATCTCGGTATAGAGCCACGTGTGACGCGACAACTGACGATGAAAGACCCGGCAGTTCGAATCCGTCCAATCCATCATCGGCGCGACACTGACGCGGCGGGCAGGCAGGTTCATGCAAATTCCTCGGCTACGGCAAACGTCGCCTCACCCCAGCAAGACGACGTCTCTTGATACGCAAAACACGAAGTATACGTCATGCCCCCATCGGGCGCCGGCGCGAGCGCGCCCCCTCGGCCCCGCGCCGCATCAGGCCACGAGGGCATTGGCGCGAGGACTTCGCCACCACACGTCGACGCCCCAGGAGTACACTTTCGCCTTCCCGAACGCCACACCAATGCCGCACAAGGAGACGCCAGCATGGCACCGAAGGACTTGTTACGGGCACTCATCGTCGTACTCGCCTGGGGCGTGAACTTCGTCGTCATCAAGGTCGGGTTGCACGGCGTGCCGCCCATGCTGTTGGGTGCGCTGCGATTCCTGCTCGCGGCCTTCCCCGCGATCTTCTTTGTCAAACGTCCGCAAGTGCCATTGCGATGGCTAATCGCTTACGGTGCGACGATCTCGTTCGGGCAATTCGCACTCTTGTTCACCGCGATGTACGTTGGCATGCCCGCCGGCCTTGCCTCGCTCGTCCTTCAGGCACAGGCGTTCTTCACCTTGGGGCTCGCCGTGGCGTGTCTGGGCGAACGCTTCCGCGCGCAGAACGTGGCCGGCCTGCTGATCGCGGCGGCAGGCCTCGCCGTCATCGGCATGCAAGGCGGCGGCGCCATGACGCTGCTCGGCTTCGCGCTCACCCTCTGTGCCTCGCTTGCCTGGGCAACGGGCAACATCGTCACCAAGAAGATCGGCAACGTCGATCTCGTCGGCCTTGTGGTCTGGGCAAGCCTGATCCCGCCGATTCCATTCGTGCTGCTGTCGTATTGGTTCGAAGGCCCGCAGCAAATCGCGAACTCACTCGCGCATCTCTCGGCGGCATCGATCTTCGCGGTCGCCTACCTGTCTTTCGTGGCGACGCTCGTCGGCTATTCGCTGTGGGGTCGTTTGATGACGCGCTATCCGGCCAGTCAGGTCGCGCCGTTCTCGCTGCTCGTGCCGATCATCGGCCTGGCATCGGCGGCACTGCTGCTCGACGAGCAACTCACTGCGCCGCAAATCGCGGGCGCGGCGCTGGTCATGGCGGGCCTCGTGGTGAATGTATTCGGCGCAAAGCTCAAGCAACGCCTGCTACCGACGTCGCAATAACGCCAATAACGCTCGTCGGCGTGAAAGCGGGCGCGCCCGCTTCCGACCGGGACACGACACCGGCGGACACGAGCGTGATGCCGCCGACACCGCCGAGCCGAAACGCAAAAAGCCTGATTTCGTAAAGAAATCAGGCTTTCGAATTTGGTTGCGGGGACAGGATTTGAACCTGTGACCTTCGGGTTATGAGCCCGACGAGCTGCCAGACTGCTCCACCCCGCGTCTGAAGAATTGAAGTATATGACAATTGCCACCGCAGTGCAACATAACTCGCCGATTATTTTCCTTGTGACCACGCGGCCGCTAACGCCGGTTCGCCGCACGCGGCAGCAACCCGGGATATCCCGGCCCACCACGTGCGCCACCGCACAGCGTGCGTTGCCGATGATACACTCGCAGCAACCATGAACCGACGCCCTCCCATCCAATTCTGTTCCGCCTGCGGCCACTCGGTCGAGTCGCGCATTCCGCCCGGTGATAACCGCGAACGGCACGTGTGCACTCATTGCGGCACCATTCACTACGAGAACCCGCGCAACGTGCTTGGCACGGTGCCCGTGTGGGGTGATCAGGTGCTGCTGTGCAAGCGCGCAATCGAGCCGCGCCTGGGTTACTGGACACTGCCCGCCGGCTTCATGGAAATCGGCGAGACAACGGCACAGGCCGCCGCACGCGAAACGCTGGAAGAAGCCGGCGCAACCGTCGAGGTCGGCGCCCTGTTCTCGCTGCTCAACGTGCCGCATGTGAATCAGGTCCACATTTTCTATCTGGCGCAGATGCGCGAGCCGCAGTTCGCCGCGGGAGAAGAGAGCCTCGAAGTCGCCTTGTTCTCGGAGCACGAAATTCCCTGGGATGACATCGCCTTCCCGACGGTGGCGAAGACGCTGCGCTTCTTCTTCGAAGACCGTCGCGCAGGGGCCTTCGGCGTGCACCTCGAGGCCTCCCCCAACGGCGCTGCGGCGCCCGGCGTGCCGGTGCCGTCGCTGCCCGTCAATACGGCGCACACCGAAGATATCCTCACGCCGATGCTGCGTGTCTGAGCCGGCCTGCGCGGCCCATCGCACTACGTCACCCGACACGCCGGAACGCTGACATCGACATGGTCGTCTGGCTCGAAGCAAACGATTCCTTTCCCCCGGTGGACGAAGCGCTCGGCGCATCGAGCGAGGCGCCGGGTTTGCTGGCGGCCGGCCTCGACCTCTCGCCGCAACGTCTGCTTGCCGCCTACCGGCAAGGCATCTTCCCGTGGTACTCGCAGGGTCAACCCGTGCTCTGGTGGAGCCCGGACCCGCGCATGGTGCTGCGTCCCGAGAATTTCGTCGTCAGCCACAACTTCCGCAAACTGCTGCGTCGCGTGCTGCGCGACGACGCCTGGGAAATCCGTCTCGACGCCGACTTTGCCACCGTCATGCAAGCCTGCGCACAAGCCCCCCGGCGCGCGCAGGACGGCACATGGATCACACCCGCGATCATTGCCGCCTATCGCGCACTGCACGACGCCGGGCTCGCCCACAGCGTGGAAACCTTCTACGAAGGTGAGCGCGTCGGCGGTCTTTACGGCGTGGCGCTCGGACGCATGTTCTATGGCGAATCGATGTTCGCCCGCCGCACCGATGCATCGAAAATCGCCCTCGCCGCGCTCGTCGCGTTTGCACGCGCGCACGCAATAGAGGTGATAGACTGCCAGCAAAGTACCGCTCATCTGGCGTCGCTCGGCGGCAGCGAAATTCCCCGCCAGACATTTCTGACGCACGTGCAGAAGGCGGTCGTGGCGCCCGCCCCCGTCTGGCGTCTGGATAAGCAAATGCTCAGCACACTGGCCTACGGTAACGCAGCAGACAAGGCTCACGAGGTTTCCCAGTGACCCATCCGAACGAACTGCCGCTCTCCCCGCTATCCGCCCTTCAGTTCTACGCAACGGCGCCCTACCCATGCAGCTACCTCGATAATCACACGGCACGCTCGCAGGTCGCCACGCCCAGCCATCTGATCAACTCGGACGTCTACAGCGAACTCGTTCGCGCCGGGTTTCGCCGCAGCGGCGTGTTCACGTACCGCCCGTATTGCGACGGCTGCCGCGCGTGTGTGCCCGTGCGCGTACCGATCGCGCGCTTCGCGCCGAACCGCACACAACGTCGTATCTGGCGCCGCCACGCTGGCCTCGCGGTCAACGTCTCGGGGTTGCATTACACCGAAGAGCATTACCAGCTCTACATGCGCTACCAGTCGCAACGTCATGCGGGCGGCGGTATGGACCATGACAGCCGCGAGCAGTATGAGCAGTTTCTGCTGCAGAGCCGCGTGAACTCCCGACTGGTGGAATTTCGCGAGCCGCCCGGCCATCAAGGCGCAGGCACGTTGCGCATGATCAGCATGGTCGACATCCTGAGCGACGGCCTGTCGTCGGTCTACACGTTCTTCGATCCCGACATCGAAGGCGCGTCGTACGGCACGTACAACATTCTTTGGCAGATCGAGCAGGCGCGCGCGCTCGGACTGCCGCACGTCTATCTCGGCTACTGGATTCAGGCAAGCCGCAAGATGGTCTACAAGGCGAACTTCCGCCCCCTGCAAGGCCTGCTCGACGGCCAATGGCAAGACATGCCGGAAGCCATGCTCGACGCCGCCGGCGAGTAACCTCGGCACTGTGCTCCGGGGTGCTGTCGGGCGCGCGATTCGCGGGGCGGCCACCCGTGCGCACCGCGCTCATTCCCTTGCCAGCCCGCCGCCGTTCAGGAGTACGCAGAGCGTAGAAAATTGGCGCGCTCGGCGACCGGGATACCGGTAAAATGGCGACTTTCCGATTCTGCCGAACCCGACATCGTGCTTGCGCCCCTCTACCCTCTGGCCCGTCGCGCCCTGTTCTGTCTTGATGCCGAACAAGCCCACCATTTGACGCTGGCCACGCTGCGCAGTGCTGCCTCGCTCGGCTTGGCCGGTCTCATCGGTCAGACGCTGCCCGAAGATCCACGCACGGTCATGGGCATCCGCTTCCCGAATCCCGTGGGCCTCGCCGCAGGCCTCGACAAGGACGGGAGCTGCATCGACGGCCTCGCCGCACTGGGCTTCGGCTTCGTGGAAGTCGGCACGGTCACGCCGCGTCCGCAGCCGGGTAATCCGAAGCCGCGCATCTTCCGCCTGCCGCAAGCCGAAGCGATCATCAACCGCATGGGCTTCAACAACGGCGGCGTCGAGCAGTTTCTTCAGAACGTGCAGTCGGCGCACTACAAGGGACCGCTGGGCCTGAACATCGGCAAGAACGCCGACACACCGATCGAGCGCGCGGTCGACGACTACCTCATCTGCCTCGAGAAGGTGTACCCGTACGCCACCTATGTGACGGTCAACATCTCGTCGCCCAATACGAAAAACCTGCGCCAGTTGCAAGGCGGCGACGAACTCGACGCCCTGCTCGGCAAGCTCAAGGACAAGCAACGGGCGCTGTCCGACCGCCACGGCAAATACGTGCCCATCGCCCTCAAGATTGCGCCGGATCTCGACGACGAGCAGATCAAGGTCATCGCGGGCACACTCACGCGTCATGGTTTCGACGGCGTGATCGCCACCAATACAACGCTCTCGCGCGAGGCGGTAGCGGGCCTGCCCTATGCCAACGAAACCGGCGGCCTGTCGGGGCGGCCCGTGTTCGAAGCCTCGAATCGCGTGATCCGCGCACTGGCCGCCGAGCTGGGCGGCGCGCTGCCGATCATCGGCGTGGGCGGCATCCTGTCGGGTGCCGACGCGCAGGCCAAGCTCGATGCCGGGGCCAGTTTGGTACAAATCTACAGCGGGCTGATTTACCGCGGCCCCGAGCTGGTGCGAGAATGCGTGCAAGCGCTGCGTACGGCCTGATCGGCCGCACGTCGCGCCCCCTTTATTTGACGCAGGGAGACCTCAACATCATGAAAAACTGGCTCAAGACGCTGTGCCTCGTGCCACTGACCGCCGTTGCGCTGCTGGGCACCGCACCCGCGCGCGCCGCCGATCTGCTCGACACCGTGAAATCGGCGGGCGTACTGAAAATCGGCATCGAAGGGACTTATCCGCCGTTCAACTATCGCGCGACCGATGGCCAGCTCGAAGGCTTCGATGTCGACGTCGCCAAGGCCGTGGCCGAACGTCTCGGCGTGAAGCCGGTGTTCGTGACGACGGAATGGAGCGGCATCATCGGCGGTCTCGTGGCCGGTAAATTCGACGTCATCGTCAATCAAGTGGCCATCACCGACGAACGCAAGCGCTCGCTCGACTTCAGCCAGCCGTACACCTTCTCGGCCGCACAGCTCATTCAGCGCAAGGACGACAAACGCGAGTTCAATTCGCTCGATGCCCTCAAGGGCCACAAGCTCGGCGTAAGTCTCGGCAGCAACTACGACAAGCTCGCGAAGGCGGTGCCGGGCATCGACGTGCGCACCTATCCGGGCGCGCCGGAGTACCTGCGCGATCTCGCCGCCGGGCGCATCGACGCGGCCCTCAACGATCGCCTGATGCTCGCCTACCTGATCAAGACGTCGAACCTGCCGCTGCGTCCGGGCGCCGTGTTGCAAGGCGCCAGCGAGTCGGTGGGCATTCCGTTCCGCAAGGGCAACCCCAAGTTCGCGAAGGCCATCGACGATGCCCTCACGGCCATGAAGCAGGACGGCTCGCTCGGCAAGCTCGCGCTGAAGTGGTTCGGCGAGGACACGTCCAAGCCGGCGAAGTAACCCGCACGCCGCGCGCGACACACTTCGGTCGCATCACGGCCGGCACCACGCAAACCAAGCGGGTGCCGGCCGTCGTCGTTCAGGCCCACGTTCCCCCCCAGACACCCCCCTCATGAATCCATTCGAACTCGCCGCCCAATCCATGCCCGTGCTGCTGCAAGGCACCGTGCTCACGATCAAGTTCGCCTTGATGTCGATGGTGTTCGGCTTGGCGATCGGCGTCATCGTGGCGATCATGGGTATCGGCAACGTCCGCGTGCTGCGCGGCATCGCCCGCACCTATGTCAGCATCATGCGCGGCACTCCGCTGCTGGTGCAGATCTTCGTGATCTATTACGGCCTGCCGGGCGTTGGCATCGCGCTCGATCCGACACCCGCCGGCGTGCTCACGCTCAGCCTGAACGTCGGCGCCTATCTGTCGGAGAGCATGCGCGGCGCCCTCGAAGGCATGCCGCGCGGACAATGGCTCGCGGCCTACAGCCTCGGCCTGTCCTATTGGCAGACGCTGCGTTACGTCATCGCCCCGCAAGCCCTGCGCATCGCTGTGCCGAGTCTCGGCAACAGCCTCATCAGCCTGATCAAGGACACATCGCTGGTCTCGGTCATTACCGTGACCGAGTTGCTGCGCTCCGCGCAGGAGGTCATTGCAACGACCTACCAGCCGCTGCCGCTCTATCTCGCCTGCGCCGCCATCTACTGGGTGCTGTCGACCGGGTTGTCGGCACTGCAGCGACGCATCGAGAAACGCCTGGCGTTGCCCGCCAGAACCTGACGGGCGCGCCAATAAAAAAGCCGGGCCCCGGATGCCAATGTCAGACATTCGGGGCCCGGCTTTTGCTTTGAACGCCGGCACGTCAAGGCCACCGGTCATTCCACATCGCTGAACGCTTAAGCGCTTACCGCGGCGCGCGACGCTCGCGATACATCGCGCGAAACGTCTTGCCGCTCGGGGCAGGCATTTCCCGCGTATCGCTCCATCCTGCGGCGAGCGGCAGCTTCGAGAGACTGCCACGCTCGCGCCCCATCCAATGGAGCACACGCGCACCCAGGCCGGCAAGCGCGGCATACAGACGAGGGCGACGCGCCGCAAACGCCCACGCGGCGAGCGCCGTGCGCTCCTGCCACGGACGCAGGCCTCGATCGACCTGGCGCTCGCGCAGCTTGCGAAGCAGGTCGGAAATCGGAATGCCCACGGGGCAGACGCGATTGCACTCCCCGCACAACGTGGCGGCCTGCGGCAGATCGAGGGTCTTCTCCAGGCCGACATAGCTCGGCGTGAGCACCGACCCCATCGGCCCCGGATACACCCAACCGTAGGCGTGCCCGCCGATCTTCTGATATACGGGACAATGATTCATGCAAGCGCCGCAACGGATGCAACGCAGCATGTCTTGAAACGCGCCACCGATCAGTCCCGAGCGGCCACCGTCGACCAGCACGAAGTACATATGGTCGGGGCCATCGAGTTCACCCTCGACGCGCGTACCGGTCAGCAGCGAGAAGTAGTTCGACGTGCCCTGCCCGGTCGCGGAGCGCGGCAGCAGGCGCATGGCCGTCGCCAGATCCTCGAGCGTGGGCAACACCTTCTCGATACCGGTCACGGCCACATGCACGCGCGGCATGATCGTGCACATGCCTTCATTGCCTTCGTTCGTCACCACGGCCACGGAGCCGGTTTCGGCGACGAGAAAATTGCCGCCGGTCACGCCCATGTCCGCCGAGAGAAACTGCGGACGCAGCATCTCGCGCGCTTCGCGCGTCATCGCCGGAATGTCGGTCAGACGCGGCTTATGGTGAACGCGCGCGAACAGGTCGGCAACCTCGTCCTTGTCCTTGTGCACGACCGGCGCAATGATGTGCGACGGCGGTTCGTTGTCGTTGATCTGCAGGATGTATTCGCCCAGATCGGTCTCGACCGATTGCACGCCCATGTCGGCGAGCACCTTGTTGAGCTGCAATTCCTCCGTGACCATCGATTTCGACTTGATCACCTTCTTGACGTCGTGCTTGCGGGCGATTTCGGCAATCAGGCGGGCGGCGTCCTGCGTCGATTCGGCGAACAAGACCGTGGCGCCACGTCGCGTGGCCTCGCGCTCGAAAATCTCCAGCCAGACATCGAGCGTCTCGAGCCCGCGATTACGACGCGCCTTGAGCGCCTCGCGCGTGGCCTCGAAGTCGATTTCCTCGATGGCCGTGGCGCGCGCCGTCACGAACTTGGTCGAGAGTTTCCGGAGGTTGGCCTGCAGACGCTGGTCCGCAAGCTTTTGCCCGGCGCGCGCCTTGAATTGCATCGATTGAACTTGCATCGCGACTCACTGGAGGTGATGGCCGCCGGTGTGCGTCATCGCGCACACGGGCGTGAAGGTCGGGAGGGTCGGGAGGACAGCGGTGAGCTCACACATCGCCCGCGAGCACCTGGGCAATGTGAAGCACGCGCGTCTTCGTGTCGCCGGTGCGGCGCAGACGTCCTTCGATGTTGAGCATGCATCCGAGGTCGCCCAGCACGACCGCTGGCGCCCCGCTCGCGGCGATGTTCGCGCACTTCTCGTCGACGATGGCCGTCGAGATGTTGCCGTACTTGAGCGCGAAGGTGCCTCCGAAACCGCAACAAGCCTGGCAGTCCTTCATTTCCGTCATCTTGACGCCCGGCATTTTCGCGAGCAATGCGCGCGGCTGCGTCTTGACGCCCAGCTCACGCAACCCCGAGCATGCGTCGTGATAGGTCACTTCGCCGTTGTAATCGCCGGGCACGGTATCGATGTGCAGCACATTGACGAGGAAATCGGTCAGCTCGAACACGCGCGGGCGCAGTCGCTCGTACCGGCCCATGAGTTCGGGGTCGTCGGCGAAGAGGTCGCCGTAGTGCGCCTTGACCATGCCACCGCACGATCCCGACGGCACGACGACGTAGTCGAACGATTCGAACTCCTCGAGAAACTTCTGAGCGAGATCGCGGGCGATGGCCCGTTCGCCCGAGTTATAGCCGGGCTGACCACAGCAGGTCTGGGAATCGGGAATCACGACCTCGCAGCCCGCCGTCTCCAGCAGCTTGAGCGTCGAGAAGCCGATCTCCGGACGCATCAGGTCGATCAGACACGTGACAAAGAGTCCGACGCGCATTGGGGGAATCCTCTTTCCGGGAATAATGGGCCATTATAAGTCGCTGGGCCGGTCTGGCCCAGCGTGGATTCCCGCATATCGCGCCGTCGCTTACGCCATCCGGGGGGCCGCGTCGCTCAACGCGCTCAACGAGTTTGTCCGCGTCAGCCCGCGTCGCTCGGCGCGGGGCGCCGCTGCAGGATAGGGCATGAGCGCCAGGCGCGCCGCCATCATCTCCTGCACCCGCGTCAACCGCTGCAAGTCTTTTCTGAAGCTTTCAAATTTGGCGTCGGTGTTCGCGAACCCTGCGGCGACTTCCGACGACAGGGTGTCCAATCGGTTCGTGAGGGTATCGACTTGACCGGTGACGCCATCGAGCCGAGTGCTGAGGCTGCCGACTTGATCGGTGAGCTTTCCGAATCGATCGGTCAGGCTGCCGACTTGGCCGGAGAGGTTATCGACTTGATCGGTGAGCTTTCCGAATCCATCGGTGAGGCCGCCGACTTGACCGGTGAGGTTATCGACTTGACCGGTGAGGTTATCGACTTGACCGGCGAGGTGATCGAATTGACCGGTGAAGTTATCGACTTTACCGGTGAGCTTACCGACTTGACCGGTGAAGTTATCGACTTGACCGGTGAGCTTACCGACTTGACCGGTGAGCTTACCGGCTTGATCGGTGAAGCTGGACGCTTGCGTGGTGAAACCGTCGAACCGATGGGTGAGGGTGTTCACTTGACCGGTGATCCCATCCAATCGACCGTCCATTCGATTCGCCACGGTGGCCATTTGCGTCGAAAGGACGCCTGCCCGACTGTCCAGCGAGTCCACGTGACTATTGACCTGGCCCAGGCCAGTCTTGATGCCCGTCAAAAGATTCCACACCATACTTTCACGCTCGAGCGCGGCACGCCGATCGGCCACGTCCAAATACGATCTCATCATAGTCCCCTCCGTTTCAATGAATTGCTTGGTGCTTGCCAACAGACTTTCTACCGACTTCCATCCTCGCTCACGATCGAACCCACGAATACTTCCCAGGCTGACCCCGCGGATCACCAGCGTCATCACCGTCGCCACGACGCCGAGAAGACCGCCCGACAAAAACAATCCCGCCACCGCCACGGCGGCCGCCGCGGAGTATAGGGAAGACGTCATGACAACGCGCTTGCCGTAGTGCTTGCGTTCCGGCCACACCTCCTTGGTAGCCAGTGCGATCGACTCGCGCACGCCAGCCAGGCATCGCTCGATCTCGGCGACGCTATCGGCGCGCTCGGTCGACTGACTCTGACTCGCCGTCATCTGGATAGCGCGGTCGTCAAAGGTCGCCCCGCTGGACGCCACCGAGCGCTGCGCCGTGGCGAGACATTTCGCCAGGATTTCCTGCTCCTTGCGCAGCGCCTCCGTCAGATGCCCCAGAATCGCCGAGAACCGCCTCGCCGACGGCGTGAGACTGTCGACATCGTGATCATTCAACTGCTCGCCGACCTGGCAGTAGGGCCCCGATCGGCTCGGGTTGCCGACATATCGATAGACCCCGTCCCACAGTCCGCCGCCCCAGTACCCCGACGTCGCCTTCTTGTAAGTCGAAAAGAAGGCACTTTCCAGGCGAGACAGCGCGCCACAGTCCAATCCCAACTGCGCCTTCGCGTTGGCGATCCGCCGAAACTGTCCGACGATTTCCGCGTGCTTTTCGGCAATCGACTTTCCGTAAGTGACGGCCTCCCGGCCATGCGTGCACTTTGGCTGCGGCCAACTCCCCGCCCCCGGCGCAAATCCGTACCTGTACATTCCCCGAACCTCCTTGAGCGTGCCGATCTCGTCTTTCGATCCAGCCGAACACCGAATGAAATGACAAGGCCATGGTAGTCGTCTGGACGAGAGACCACTTTCGGTTTCAGTCAGCCGAGACTGCGGCAACGACGCTCTCCTGTGGCACGCCCACTTTTCGCAGAAGTCCTCTACAGGAAGGGTGCGAATTTTTCACAATATGATATAGAATCACCCCTATACGAAACTCGGCCCTCCCCCATGAAAGACGAAGGTAGTCAAAGTACGGAGTCGCGCACGTCCATCCAGGTCATCGAGCGCATGATGCGTCTGCTCGATGCCCTTGCCGCCCATGCCGATCCCGTCAGCCTGAAGGAATTGGCGCAGTCCACGGAACTGCATCCGTCCACGGCGCACCGTATCCTGAACGACATGGTCGCCTGCCGCTTTGTCGACCGCTGTGATCCGGGCACGTACCGTCTGGGCATGCGGCTGCTCGAACTCGGCAATCTGGTCAAGGCACGGTTGTCGGTGCGCGATGCCGCCCTCGCGCCCATGCGCGGCCTGCACCGGATGACCGGCCAGACTGTCAACCTGTCGGTGCGCCAGGGCGATGAAATCGTCTATATCGAGCGGGCCTACAGCGAGCGTTCGGGGATGCAAGTGGTGCGCGCCATCGGTGGCCATGCGCCCTTGCACCTGACATCGGTCGGCAAGCTCTTCCTCGCGGCAGACGAAGCCGCGCGCGTGCGCGCGTATGCCACGCGCACCGGCCTGTCGGGACACACCCGCAACAGCATCACCGATCTGCAAAAACTCGAGCGCGAGTTGAGCCACGTGCGCAAGTCCGGCTATGCCCGCGACAACGAGGAACTCGAACTGGGGGTTCGCTGCATTGCGGCGGGCATCTACGACGACAGCGGCAAGCTCGTGGCCGGACTCTCGCTGTCGGCACCCGCCGACCGTTTGCAGGACGCGTGGCTCGCAAATCTGAACGAGACGGCGCTGCAGATTTCCGCGTCGCTCGGCTTTCACGCGCCGAACCCTGCCGTCGGCAGCAACGTGTCGCATGTAGCGACAGCCGAATAGCCCGAGCCGAGATCGCGCTTCGCGAATCCGGTTGCAGAATGCAAAAGGCGCTCCCGAGGGAGCGCCTTTTGTTTGGCAACGGTTTGGGCGACTTACAGCGCGTGTTCGCTATTGGTCGCGACTTGTGCCGTCGGTGCCGTACCCGCCGTGCGTTGCGGCGTAGCGCCGCCCCCTTCGAGCAGCCACTTGCGAACGCGCGTGGCGTCGGCGAAGCGCGAGTACTTGCCGGTCGAATCGAGCAGAATCATGATCACCGGACGGCCATCGACGTTGGCTTGCATCACGAGGCATTGCCCCGCTTCGTTGATGTAGCCCGTCTTCTGCAGACCGATTTCCCAGCCCGGGTGTCCGATCAGGTGATTCGTGCTGACATAGTGCAATTCGCGACGGCCGGTATTGACGTCGTAATTGCTGTCCGTCGAGAAACGGCGAATCATCGGGTACTGATAAGCGGCCTTGACCATCTTCACCAGATCACGTGCGCTCGACACATTCTGGCTCGACAGGCCCGTTGGATCGTTGAAGTGCGTGTCGTTCATACCGAGCTGCTTCGCCTTGCGGTTCATCGCCGCGAGGAACGCCGGACGACCGCCCGGGAAGTAACGCGACAGCGCAGCGGCCGCGCGATTCTCCGACGACATCAGCGCAATGTGCAGCATGTCTTCACGCGACAGACGCGACCCCACCGACAGACGCGACCCCGTACCCTTCTCGTAATCGCGATCTTCGTCCGTCACTTCCATCATGTCCGTCATCGGCACGCCCGCGTCGAGCGACACCATCGCGGTCATCAGCTTCGAGATCGACGCGATCGGCAACACGGCTTGCGAGTTCTTGTCGAACAGCGATTCGCCGGTGCGCTCATCGACGACATAGGCCACCGAGGAACGCAGCGCCAGCGCGTCAGGGGATTCATGCAGACCGAATGCGCGCCCGGCGGACAGCCGATCCTGCGCCTGCGGCGTAAAGTTGACGGTGCGATACGACGTCACGACACGACGTTTGCCGTGTTTGTAGACGACGTGTTTGATGGCAACGCGCTTGGTGGCCGCGTCTTCTTCGACGGCAGCCAGTTTGCGCGCCTTGGCGCCGGCCTTCTCGCGCGAGGCGGTCTTGGCAACGGCTCGTTTGGCACCGGAATGGGACGCAGCGACGGATTTCGTCGCCTTGGTGTTGGCACACGCACGCTTCTGGGCGGCCGTCTTGGCCGCCTTGGACGAGCATACGCTCGTCTTACCGGCAGCTTGAACGACGGCGGGGGCACCAGCGGCGAGCGAGATCGCCACGACGGCAGCACCCCAGAGGCGGGAGCGGCACAGACGCGCAAGGGTGGTGATCGCGTACATAGATTGGGGGTAGCGTAAGGTTGACAGGCAACGAGTTTGGAAGAAGTTTAGTAACTTCCCAAAAAATAAGCAATATGAATGACTTAGCTGAAATACTTAATCCGGCATCTGGCAGTTTTGTGCGGCGCAATCCGCCAAACTGCACATTCGCAACAAATTGCCAAATAACGCCAACATCCGGAGGTGATTCAGCTTAGGAAATGCGCCCACTCATCCAGCGGCGCGCGGTCGGTGACAAGCTGGTTTTCGATGGCCTCCGGATCCGCATACCCCAATGCCATGCCGCACACCACCATTCGGGTCTCGGGCAGGCGCAGTTCCGCCGCAATCACCTGGTGAAACGTGGCGAACGCGGCCTGCGGGCAAGTGTCGAGACCGCGCGCCCGCGCCGCGACCATCACGCTCTGCAGGAACATGCCGTAGTCCAGCCAACTCCCCTGCTCCAGGTGTCGATCGATCGTGAAGATCAGTCCGACCGGCGCGTCGAAGAAACAGAAGTTGCGCGCGTGCTGCCCCTGCATGCGGTCTTTGTCGGCGCGGCCAATACCCAGCAGTCCATACAAATCCCAACCGACCTTGCGCCGCCGCGCCTGGTAAGGTTCCGTCCACTCGCGCGGGTAGTAGGCGTACTCCTCCTGATGCATCAAGCGCTGCGCCGGGTCGTTGAACGCCTCCAGCAGGCGCGACGTCAAGGATGTCAGCGCCTGGCCGGTCAATACATACGTTTGCCAAGGCTGAATGTTGCTGCCCGACGGCGCACGCGAGGCCACGCGAAGAATGTCCGCCACCGTTGCCTGCGGCACCGGGGTGGGCAAGTACGCCCGAATCGAGCGCCGGCTGCGAATGGCCTCGTCGACATAGGCCACACGCTGCTCGGCGTCATTGCCGATCGTCGGGCGACGCGCCCCCTCCCCCGTCCCCGGTTGCGCATGCAAGTCGGCTGCCTCGGCGGCGTTCTGCGCCGAGGGCTGTGCGGCGTCCTGGTGCGGGTGTTGGTGTAGGTGTTTCATTAGACTGGCTCACGGCAAACGAAGGGGAAAATGCGTCGCCCGGCTCATGGCGACGACGCGGCCGGCATCGCCCGCCGCTCGATGACAAGCGCAACGCCAAGGGCCGCGACGACCATCCCGGCGGCACTCAGCGGGGACAACGTCTCGCCGAACAGCAACCAGGCCATGACCGCCGTCGTCGGAGGCGTCAGATACATCAGGCTGGATACCTTGGTCGCGGCGCCCTGTCGAATCAGCAGAAACAGCAAGGAGATGGCACCGATCGACAACGCCAGCACCGACCATACCAGCGCGCCGATCATTTGCGCGTTCCAGCGCACTTGCATCGTCTCGAGCATCCACGCGGCGGGCAGCGTTACCGCAAACGCCGCACCGAACTGCACGAGCGTGCCGACACGCAAATCGAAATGGGCGCAAAACCGTTTTTGATAGAGCGTGCCCGCCGTGATCGCGAGCAGGCTCAACACGCACAAGGCCACCGGAACCGCGCCGATGCCGCGAACGCCAACCTTGTTGGCCACCACCAGCCCGACGCCGGCGAATCCGCACAGCAGCCCCAACCATTGCCGGCGCGAGACCGGCTCACCGACCACACGTGCGAAGAGTGCCGTCAACAACGGCTGGATGCCGACGACCAGCGCTGCCAGCCCGGCAGGCGCGCCGTGCTTGATCGCCGCCCAGACGCCGCCGAGATACACCGCCTGGATCAGCGTGCCGGACACGGCAAGATGCGCAATGAGCGGCCAGTCGATGCGCCCCATCGTGCCGGCCGGTACCGCCCGGCCCTCCGCCGCGCGCCGCCTCGGCCATGACATGCCCGTCAACCAGGCGATGGGAAGCATGACCAGCAGCGTGCCGCCGAAGCGCAGCGCAAGAAAGGTCAGCGGCTCGGCATTCGGCATGCCGTATTTGGCGACAATGAAACCGGTGCTCCAGATCAACACGAACCACCACGGCATGGCCGCGCGCCAGATCGCCGCACGTTCGGTGCCGGCCATCTCGCGACCCTGTGGCGCATTCGCGGGCGAAGGTGACACCGTGCGATGCTCGCTCATACGAGCGCACCTTCTGCCGGCGCAGGGTGCCCACGGCGGACCGCCTGCTGGAACTGATCGGCGAGGCGGATCGTCGCAAAATGCGCGGCGACCGTCTGTTCGATGTCGCGGCCGTAGCCGCCTGCCATTGCGATAGCCACCGGCAACCCGCGCTCGGCGCAGGCCGTCAGCACCCGACGGTCGCGCGCGAGCAAGCCGTCATGCGTCAATGCCAGCCGGCCAAGCCGATCATTCGCCAGCGGATCGGCGCCCGCGAGATAAATCGCAAGGGTCGGGGTGAATTGCGCGAAGAGATCGGTCAGTGCGTGGCCGAGCGCGACCAGGTAATCGTCGTCGCCGCATCCGTCGGGCAATGCCACGTCGAGATCACCGCGCGCCTTGTGAAATGGGTAGTTATGCTCGCCGTGCAGCGACAGCGTGAACACGCTCGGGTCGTGCTCGAAAATGGCCGCCGTGCCGTTGCCCTGATGCACGTCGAGATCGATGATCGCCACACGCGTGCCCGGGCCGAGGTCGGCCTGCATCGTGCGCGCCGCGACCGCTGCGTCGTTGAACACGCAGAAGCCTTCGCCACGGTCGGCATACGCGTGATGGGTTCCCCCAGCGAGATTCGCAGCCACGCCATCGGTCAGCGCGGCCCGGCAGGCCGCCACCGTCGCCCCCGCCGACCGGCGCGAGCGCTCGACCATTTGCGGTGACCATGGGAATCCGATCGTACGCTGCTCTTTGGGATCCAACTGACCGGCGCTCACTCGCGCCACGTACGCCGGCGAGTGGACGCGACCGAGCATCACGTCGTCCGCGGACAATGCCTCGGCAAGCGCGACGTGCGGCAATTCCCCCGCCACACGCTCGCGCAGACGGGCATACTTTTCCATCGGAAACCGATGCCCGGGTGGCAACGGCAGCACGAAATGATCGCTGTAGAACGCTTGCATCGACGCGAATGGCCGGCAGTGGCGGCACGCAAAAGGGCGTTGAATGACATCGGCACAGGCGCATGGACCACGCGAGCCACGCTCGGTAAGGCAGCGAGCCGTTGACCGCGACGATGTCTCGCCAGTGCCGGAACTCGACGATAGTAACATCGGCGCACGGGGTGCGCCGGGTGCCAAAACGGTGCGGAGCCGCACCAATGAAGCGTTTCCGGACGGTGCCCGCCATTCGCCGCAACGCGGTGTCACACGTCGGCCATGGGATCCCAACCGGTTGATTTTGTAAGCTTTTATTGAATTGTTGCAGCGCACAAAAAAGACTTGACAGCGACAAAAATATCTCTACACTTGCAATTGTGCGATGCACAAAAGAAATCGCACCCCATTTAGAGGCCCCAACCGTGTTTTCACCAAGATAAGGTGAGAACTCATTAGCGAACACGGAGTGGGTCGATACGTTGTGTATGACACCATCATAGGAGAACGCCATGTCGTTTCTGACCCCCGAGCAATTCGCCGCCGCCCACAAAGCCAATCTCGAAACCCTTTTTGGCCTGACCAACAAAGCGTTCGAAGGCATGGAAAAGCTCGTTGAGCTGAACCTGCAAGCTGTCAAGGCATCGCTGGCCGAGTCCGCCTCGACCGCGCAGAAGGCCTTCGCCGTGAAAGACGCGCAAGAGTTGCTCGCCCTGCAAGCCAACCTCGTCCAGCCCGCCGCCGAAAAGGCGATCGCGTATGGCCGTCACCTGTACGAAATCGCTTCGTCGACGCAAGCCGAAGTGACGAAGGTGGCCGAAGCCCAACTGGCGGAAAGCTCGCAGAACGTGCAAGCCCTGTTCGACAATCTGGCCAAGAACGCCCCGGCCGGTTCGGAGTCTGCCGTTGCACTGGCCAAGTCGGCCATGTCGGCAGCCAGCAGCGCGTTCGATAGCGTGCAGAAGGCCACCAAGCAAGCCGTTGAAATCGCCGAGACGAACTTCGCTGCCGCGAGCAGCGTCGCGACGAAGGCTGCTGCTCAGGCTTCGCGTGCTGCCTCCAGCGCCAAGAAGTAATCGATAGCGTCTCGCGACGCTAGCGTTCGAACCCGGCCTCGTGCCGGGTTTTTCGTTTTAGGGGCGAACGGCGACGTCGCCGCCATAGAAAAAACCGCCATCTCGGAGCGAAATGGCGGTTTTTTGGCACCCGACCTCGCCCCGAATGCGGCGCGGCGGATATCGGTCACGTCATGCATGCCCGGCGCGCGCCCCCCGGAATCGTCCGAGGCGCACGCCAGACACCGACGCGCCTTTTTACTTCTTGCGAGCCGGCGGAACGTCGGTGCAAACACCTTCGTAAATCTCCGCTGCCATACCGACCGATTCGGCCAGCGTCGGGTGCGGGTGAATCGTCTTCCCGATATCGACGGCATCCGCGCCCATCTCGACGGCCAGGCAAAGTTCGCCGATCAGATCGCCGGCGTGCGTGCCGACGATGGCCCCGCCAACGATGCGATGCGTTTCTTCATCGAACAGCACCTTGGTGAAGCCTTCGTCACGGCCGTTCGCGATCGCGCGCCCCGATGCCGCCCACGGGAACACGGCCTTGCCGTACTTCACACCTTCGGCCTTCAACTGGTCTTCCGTCTTGCCGGCCCAAGCCACTTCCGGATCGGTGTAGGCCACCGACGGAATCTGGATGGCGTCGAAATAAGCCTTCTCGCCTGCCGCCGCTTCCGCCGCGACGTGGGCTTCATGCACGGCCTTGTGGGCCAGCATCGGCTGACCGACGATATCGCCGATCGCGAAGATGTGCGGCACGTTGGTCCGCATCTGCTTGTCGACATCGATGAACCCGCGATCGCCCACGGCGACGCCCGCATTCTCGGCGCCGATCTTCTTGCCGTTCGGGCTGCGGCCCACGGCGACCAGCACGAGGTCGTAACGCTGGGGCTCCGCCGGTGCCGCCTCGCCCTCGAACTTCACGTAGATGCCATCGGCCTTGGCCTCGGCACCCACGGTCTTGGTCTTGAGCATGACGCGGCCGAAGCGCTTCGTGTTCATCTTCTCCCAGACCTTGACCAGATCGCGGTCGGCGCCTTGCATCAGGCCGTCGAGCATTTCCACGACATCGATCTCGGTGCCCAGGGCGCTATATACCGTCGCCATTTCCAGACCGATGATGCCGCCGCCGATCACGAGCATCTTCTTCGGCAGTTGACGCAACTCGAGGGCGCCGGTCGAATCGACAATGCGCGGGTCTTCCGGCAGGAACGGCAACTTCACCGCCTGCGAACCCGCGGCGATGATGGCCTGCGCGAACTTTACGGTGCGTTTGCTGCCGTCTTCAGCGACGACTTCGATGTGATTCGGATCGAGGAACGTGCCGACGCCGCGCACGACTTCCACCTTGCGCATCTTGGCCATGCCGGCCAAACCGCCCGTGAGCTTGCCGACCACGCTTTCCTTGTAGGCGCGCAGCTTGTCGAGATCGATCTCGGGTTTCGCGAACGAAATGCCGTGATGACCGAGCGTCTGGGCCTCTTCGAGAACGGCCGCCGTATGGAGCAGCGCCTTCGACGGGATGCAACCGACGTTCAGGCACACGCCGCCGAGTGTCGCATAGCGTTCGATGAGCACGGTCTTGCGGCCCAGGTCGGCACTGCGGAAAGCCGCCGAGTATCCGCCCGGACCGGCGCCCAACACGAGCACGTCGCACTCGGTGTCGGCACCGCCGCTGTGCTTGGCCGCAGCCGGGGCCGGGGCGCTCGGCTTTGCCGCAGGCGCGGCGGCGACAGGCGCTGCCGGCGCGGAGGCGGCCACCGGGGCTTCGGCCTTGGCGGCACCGGCACCGTCCACTTCGACAAGCGCGATCAGCGTGCCTTGACTGGCCTTGTCGCCCACCTTGATCTTCACTTCCTTGACCGTGCCCGACACTTCCGACGGCACTTCCATGGACGCCTTGTCAGACTCAAGCGTAATGAGCGATGCATCCCTGGCGATCTTGTCGCCCGGCTTGATCATCACTTCGATGACATCCACGCCCTCTGCGCCGATGTCCGGTACTTTGACTTCGATGAGACTCATGCGGGGTCTCCCTGTCGCATTTATGACTTGATGGTGGTATCGATCGGAAACGTGTGCACCTGAAACGGGGCGGCGGAACTCTTGTCGAACTCCGCCCCCGCCTTCACGCCCGCTTCGGCGATGGCGCTGGCACTCAGATCCTGGTCATAGAGGGCGTACATGGCGCCGAGCGCGAAATTGCGCCCTGAGCCAATCCCCCAGAACCGATCGAAAACAAACACTTCCCGGTAGGAATAAATCCCGTAGATGCCCGTCGGATTCGCGATCACGCAGGTGATCTGCGACGACTCGTACGGATCGTCTTCCTCTTCCTTGGTGTTGAGGAAATACTCTTCCTTGAGCTTCTGATGGACGCGGCAGAACGTGCGGAACACCTCGTCACGCGAGTGCAGACGGCATTCGTCCGCCATACCGGAGAGAATGGCGCGCATGACCGGAAAGTGTGCGGTCGTGCCCGCCAGGCCGACATAGGAATCGCCTACGAGAAAAACCTTGCGATTTTCCTCGTACGATTGCGAGAGCCGCGTATCGCCGAACGTCACAAGCGAATCGGCGGCAATCGCGATCTCACCGGCCTTCTTGACGACTACCACGGTGGTCATGATGCCCTCCCCGTCCAGATCCTGAAGCGTTCGCGCGAGCGCCGCCGGGCTTGCGCTTGCGCGCAACCGGCGGCGCCTGCCATTACAGCATCGCGCGACGGAAATCCTGCAACAGTTGCCCCAGGTAGGCGTTGAAGCGTGCGGCCTCGGCGCCGTCGATCACACGGTGATCGTAAGACAGCGACAGCGGCAGCGTCAGTTGCGGCAGGAATTGTTGCTTGCGCTCATCCCACACCGGTTTCTGATACGAACGCGACAGGCCCAGAATGGCCACTTCCGGAGCGTTGATGATCGGCGTGAAGGTCGTGCCGCCGATACCGCCAAGCGACGAGATCGAGAAACAGCCGCCTTGCATCTGGTCCGGTTTGAGCTTGCCTTCGCGGGCGAGCTTTGCCAGTTCCGAGGTCTCGCGGGCGATCTCGAACACGCCCTTCTTGTCGGCATCGCGAACGACCGGCACAACGAGACCGTTCGGCGTGTCGGCTGCGAAACCGATGTGGAAGTACTGCTTGAAGACGAGGTTGTCGCCGTCCAGACTTGCGTTGAACGTGGGGAACTTCTTCAGGGCCAGAACGCAGGCCTTGACGACGAAAGCGAGCATCGTGACCTTGACGCCGGCCTTTTCGTTTTCCTTGTTCAATTGCACGCGGAACGCTTCGAGTTCGCCGATATCCGCTTCGTCGTTGTTCGTGACGTGCGGGATCATGACCCAGTTGCGGTGCAGGTTCGCGCCCGAAATCTTCTTGATGCGCGAGAGCGCCTTGGGCTCGATCGGACCGAACTTCGAGAAGTCGATCTTCGGCCACGGCAACAGGTTCAGCTCACCACCACCGGCAGGCGCGGCGCCCGACACGGCAGGGCGATTGCCCGCAAGCACGCTCTTGATGAAGTTACGCACATCGTCAACGACCACGCGGCCCTTCGGGCCGGTCCCCTTCACTTGCGTCACATCCACCCCCAGTTCGCGGGCGAACTTGCGCACCGACGGACTGGCGTGGCTGATCGGCGGATGGTCCGACGCGGCGGCGGGGGTCGCAGGCGCGGCGGTCGGGGCCGGAGCAGGAGCCGGGGCTGCGGGGGCAGCGCTCGGTGCCGCCGGGGCCGGTGCGCTCGCTACGGCAGCGGCAGCGGCCTTCGCCGGTGCGGCGGCAACAGCGCCTTCGAGCACAACGATCAGCGTGCCTTCCGACACCTTGTCGCCGACCTTGACCTTCAATTCCTTGACCACACCAGCCGCGGGGCTAGGCACATCCATCGATGCCTTGTCGGACTCCAGCGTGACGAGCGACTGCTCGGCCGTCACGGTATCGCCCACCTTGACCAGCACATCGATCACGGGCACGTCGTCGTAACCGCCAATATCCGGCACCTTGACGTCGATCTTGCTCGTACCGCCGCTGGCGGCCGGGGTCGCCGGTGCAGCAGCCGCAGCAGGTGCCGCCGCCGGCGCGGGCGCCGCCGCATTCGCTGATGCGCCCGAACCGTTTACGGTCTCGAGCGTCAGAATGAGAGAACCCTCAGATACTTCATCGCCGACTTTCAGGCTCAGCGCCTTGATGATGCCAGCGGCCGGGCTCGGCACATCCATCGTCGCCTTGTCCGATTCCAGCGTGATCAGGGCCTGCTCGGCATCGATCTTGTCGCCCGCCTTGACCAGCACGTCGATGACGGGCAAGTCCTTGAAGTCACCGATATCCGGGACTTTCACTTCGATCACTTGACTCATTTTCCACAGTCTCCTCGAGGCTGCGCTTGACGTGCGGCGCGCCCCGCCTGCCGCTTGAGGCGGCTGGCGGTCACACGCGCCGCGCGAAGCGGCCTTTAGACGGTCATCGGGTTGGGTTTGTTCGGATCCAGGTTGTACTTGGCAATCGCTTCGGCAACCTTGGTCGCCGGCAGCGTGCCTTCGTCGGCCAATGCCTTGAGGGCAGCGACCGTGACCCAGTTACGATCCACCTCGAAGAAGTGACGCAGCTTCTCGCGCGTATCCGAACGGCCGTAGCCGTCGGTACCGAGCGCCACATAACGACCCCGCACGAAGGGGCGAATCTGATCGGCGTACGTGCGGATGTAGTCGGTCGATGCGATGACCGGACCACGGGTGTCGTTCAGGCACGACTCGACATGCGACAAGCGCGCCGGCTCGGTCGGGTGCAGCAGATTGTGGCGCGCCGCGTCGTTACCTTCGCGGGCCAGTTCCGTGAAGCTCGGGCAGCTCCACAGGTCCGATTCGACGCCCCAATCGTTCTTGAGCATTTCAGCGGCGGCGATCACTTCGTTGAAGATCGTGCCCGAACCCAGCAGTTGCACGCGCGGTGCCTTGCTGTCGTCCGCCCCGCGACGGAACGCGTACATCCCCTTGAGGATGTCGCGCTCCACGCCCTCCGGCATGGCCGGATGCGCGTAGTTTTCGTTCATCACGGTCAGGTAGTAATAGACATCTTCCTGATCCTGCACCATGCGACGCAGGCCGTCCTGAACGATCACGGCGAGTTCGTAAGCGAACGTCGGATCGTACGGCAAGCAGTTCGGAATCGACGACGCCCACAGCAGCGAGTGACCGTCTTCGTGCTGGAGACCTTCGCCGTTCAGGGTCGTACGTCCGGCCGTGCCGCCCACGAGGAAACCGCGAGCGCGCATGTCGCCGGCCGCCCAGGCCAGGTCGCCCACGCGCTGGAAGCCGAACATCGAGTAGAAGATGTAGAAGGGGATCATCGTCTCGCCGTGCGTCGAGTACGACGTTGCGGCCGCGATCCAGTCGCACATGCCACCGGCTTCATTGATGCCTTCCTGCAGAATCTGACCGCTCTCCGATTCCTTGTAGAACATCAGTTGATCCTGATCCTGCGGGATGTAGCGCTGGCCGACCTGGCTCCAGATACCAATCTGGCGGAACAGACCTTCCATACCGAAGGTGCGGGATTCGTCCGGCACGATCGGCACGATGCGCTGGCCCAGCGCCTTGTCCTTGAGCAGCACGTTGAGAATCCGCACGAACGCCATCGTCGTCGAAATCTCGCGGCCTTCGGCGGTCGCCTTGAGCAGCGCATCGAATGCGGACAGCGCAGGCACCGGCAACGATGCGGCCTTGGTGCGACGCTGCGGCAGATAGCCGCCCAGCTCCATGCGACGCGCGCGCATGTATTCGAGTTCCTTCGAACCTTCCTCGAACTTCAGGTACGGCACGTCGGCGATCTGGTCATCCGCGATCGGCAGCTTGAACTGGTCGCGGAATTTCTTGAGCGACTCCACCGGCATCTTCTTCTGCTGGTGGGTGATGTTCATGGCCTGACCGGCTTCACCCATGCCGTAGCCCTTGATGGTCTTGGCCAGAATGACCGTCGGCTGACCCTTGTGCTGGGTGGCCGCCTGGTATGCGGCGAAAATCTTGTGCGGATCGTGGCCGCCGCGGTTCAGCGCCCAAATGTCTTCGTCGGACCAGTCGGCGACCATCGCCTTGAGTTCCGGCGTATTGAAGAAGTTCTCGCGCACGTAGGCGCCGTCTTTCGACTTGTAGGTCTGATACTCGCCGTCAACGCACTCCATCATGCGCGTCATCAGCAGACCCTTCTTGTCGCGGGCGAGCAAGGTGTCCCAGCGGCTGCCCCAGATCACCTTGATGACGTTCCAACCGGCACCGCGGAACTCCGATTCGAGTTCCTGGATGATCTTGCCGTTACCGCGCACCGGGCCGTCCAGGCGCTGCAGGTTGCAGTTGATCACGAACACGAGGTTGTCCAGATGCTCGCGACCGGCCATGCCGATGGCGCCGAGCGATTCCGGCTCGTCCGTCTCGCCGTCGCCGAGGAAGGCCCAGACCTTGCGGCCCTCGGTCTTCACGATGTTGCGCGACTCGATGTACTTCATGAAGCGCGCCTGGTAGATCGCCATGATCGGGCCCAGGCCCATCGACACCGTCGGGAACTGCCAGAAGTCAGGCATCAGCCACGGGTGCGGATACGACGACAGACCGCCGCCGTCCACTTCCTGGCGGAAGTTCTCGAGCTGGGGCATTTCCAGACGGCCCAACAGGAAGGCGCGGCTGTACACGCCCGGCGACGAGTGGCCCTGCACGAAGATCAGGTCGCCACCGTGCTTGTCGGACGGCGCATGCCAAAAGTGGTTGAAACCAACGTCATAGAGCGTTGCGGCCGAGGCGAACGACGCGATGTGACCGCCGACGTTCGTGTCCTTGCCGGCGCGCAGCACCATCGCGATCGCATTCCAGCGCGTGTACGAGCGAATCTTGTGCTCGACATCCTGATCGCCGGGGATACGGGCCTGCTGGTCGAGCGGGATGGTGTTGATGTACGGGGTATTCGCCGAGAACGGGTGATGTTCGCCGTTGATGCGGGCGAACTCGATCAGCTTCTCGAGCAGGTAGTGGGCACGCTCTGGGCCCTCGGCCGCCAGCACGCCTTCGAGCGAGGCCAGCCATTCTTGCGTTTCTTGGGGATCGGCGTCCGCGGGGGACACGATCTTGAGGGCTTCTTCAGGTACGGCGGACATGGTGTCTCCTTGTCTGTCGTTAGCGGGTTGGCGTGACGGTCGAATCCCGCTTTATGGACGGGCCCACCGGCTTTTTTACCGGGGCATTGTACGAAGGTTATTCCCGCCTTCGCAAGCGAAATTTCAGATTACGATAGTAAATTTTATAATGCGGAATTCTGCTGCAGTGCACATAAAATCAATAGGTTGCTGGTGCCATCACACCACGATTTTCCAGCGTACCGCTCGGTCTCAAGAGCAAATTGCGCGGCCGTCTTACGCAAAAGCTCGGAGGCTTCCGAAAAGCAAGCAGTCACCGTTGATGGCAGCGGGAAACCGCCCGGCCTGCGCTACAATCTCGCCATGCTTTCGCCCCGCCTTGCCAATTCCGCTCCGCCGTCCCGGTCCGCTGCTACGTCTGCCCGCTCCAACCGCTGGTTGCAGGGGTTCGCGGAGTCGCATTACTACTTGCTGGTCCCGCTCGTCTCCATTGTGATCTTTCTCGTGGTGATGAGTCTGATCCTGTGGAGCCTGAACCGCCGGGAGACGGAGCAGCAGCAGGACACGCTGTATCGGAATGTGGCATGGGCGCAGCAACAGATTCGCCTCAACATGCTGGCCATTCAGGATCAGATCAGCTCGCTTGCGCGCGACACGGCAGCCAAGCCGCAGGACGTTGCGCACTTCCAGAATACGGCGAACGAACTGATGCAAAATCATGCGGACATCGTCTTCATGAATTGGCTCGACGCGTCGCAGCGCCCCAAGTGGGCGGCGCCGGCGGATTCCCCGTTCGCGTCGCGATTGCAGGGCTCGGCGCAGCATCCGATGGAAGACGAATTATTGGTCGCGTTCCGCGCCGCCCGCGATTCACGCCGCTCGGCCTATTCCACCCTGATTTATGACGCCTCGGGCGCAAGCTACATCGTCGTGCAGGTGCCCGTGCTGCGCGAGCGCGAATTTCTAGGCACGATCAGTGCGGTGTATTCGGTGGAGGGCTTGCTGATCCACGAGTTGCCGCAGGAGCTTGGCGACAAGTTCAAGGTGTCGTTCATCGACACTCACAACAACGAGCTGGCAACGACATCGACACGCCCGCCGTTACCGCGCGATGTCTCCTACGAGCTGCTCCTCGATCCCCCCGGGCACAGTCTCGCGGTGCGCATCTACTCGTATCCTGCCGTCGGTAATTTCGTCAACAACACGCTGGTGTGGCTGATCGCCGGCTTGTCATGCTTCGTGCTCTGGAGCCTCTGGAGCCTGTGGCGGCATACGCGCCAGCGCTTCGAGGCACAGCAGGCGCTGTTCAACGAGACGTCGTTCCGGCGGGCCATGGAGAACTCCATCGTCATCGGCATGCGCGTGCTCGACCTGCAGGGCCACATTACTTATGTGAACCCCGCGTTCTGCCGGATGACGGGCTGGGACGAGCAGGACCTCATGTACCGGGCGCCGCCCTACCCTTACTGGCCCAAAGACGATATCCACGAAATGCAGCGTCGCATCGACATGACGCTGCGCGGCAAGGCGCCCTCGCACGGCTTCGAAATTCGCGTGCAGCGCAAGGACGGCACGATTTTCTACGCGCGCATGTTCGTCTCGCCGCTCGTGGACGCGCATGGCCGTCAGACCGGCTGGATGTCGTCGCTGACCGATATCAGCGAACCCAAGCGGGCGCGCGAGGAACTCGCCGCCGCCCATGAGCGGTTCACGACGGTGCTGGAGAGCCTCGACGCGTCGGTATCGGTACTCGCCGTCGACAAGGCGGAATTGCTGTTCGCGAATCGCTATTACCGTCAGTTGTTCGGTACGCGCCCGGAAGGCCACCTGGAGTTGTCCGGTGGCGGCGAACTCTCCCCTGCGTCGCTCGATCACATCGATCTGGTCGATGCCTTTGCCGGCCTGCCTGCCGCGTCGCTCACCGACACGGCTGCGCAGACACAGGAAATTTATCTGCCGGCGCACCAGAAATGGTTCGAAGTCCGGCGTCAATATATCCAGTGGGTGGACGGCCACTTGGCACAGTTGCAGGTGGCAACGGACATTACGGCCCGCCGTCATGCGGAGGAGCTGGCCCGTCAGGAAGAAGAACGCCTGCAGTTCACGGGGCGTCTGACGACCATGGGCGAGATGGCTTCGTCGCTTGCCCACGAACTGAACCAGCCGCTCGCGGCCATCAACAACTACTGCATGGGCACGGCGGCCCTGGTGCGCGCCGGGCGCACCTCGCCGGAAACGTTGCTGCCCGCGCTGGAAAAAACGTCACAGCAGGCGGTGCGTGCTGGCATGATCATCAAGCGGATTCGCGCGTTCGTGAAACGTAGCGAACCGAAGCGTCAACCCTCGTCGATCTACGAGATCGTCGCGGATGCCGTGGGCCTCGCCGAGATTGAAGCGCGCAAGCGCCGCATTCGCATTGTGACCGAGCTGCCTGCAGGACTGCCACAGATCAACGTCGACCCGGTGCTGATCGAACAGGTGCTCGTGAATTTGCTCAAGAACGCCGCCGAGGCCATGCACGGCTACACGCCGCCGCCCGGCCAGCGACGCGACCTGAGCGTGCGTCTGCACGTGGAACGGCGAGATAAATCTGTCGAATTCCAGGTGTCGGATCATGGACCTGGGGTGGACGAGGCCACCATCGAACGATTGTTTGAACCTTTCTTTAGTACTAAATCGGACGGCATGGGCATGGGCCTGAATATCTGCCGTTCGATCATCGAATCGCACCACGGCCGTCTGTGGGTAGAAAACAATGACGTCGACGGCGTGCGGAATGGTTGTACTTTTTGTATTCTGTTACCGTTAGAAGGCGATACGACATCCGGATCCGGGGGAGGACTATGACGACACCCAACACCACTATTGAACAAGAAACCGTCTTCGTCGTTGATGACGACGAGGCGGTCCGCGACTCGCTTCGCTGGCTACTCGAGGCCAATGGCTACCACGTACGAGGCTTTGCCAGTGCCGAGGAATTCCTTTCGCACTACAACGGGCATCAGCTTGGCTGCCTGATTCTGGATGTTCGCATGCCGGGCATGAGCGGCCTGGAGCTTCAGGAAAAACTGGTCGAGAACCGGTTCAACATTCCCATCATCTTCGTGACGGGCCATGGCGACGTGCCGATGGCCGTCGACACGATGAAGAAGGGCGCGATGGACTTCATCGAAAAGCCGTTCGACGAAGCGGAATTGCGTGCTCAAGTCGAGCGGATGCTCGCGAAAGCACGGCAAGACGCCACCAGCCAACGCGAGTTGCAAGCCGCCGAGGATCTGCTGTCCAAGCTGACAAGTCGTGAACATCAGGTGCTCGAGCGCATCATCGCCGGCCGCCTGAACAAGCAGATCGCAGACGATCTTGGCATCAGCATCAAGACGGTCGAGGCGCACCGCGCCAACATCATGGAGAAGCTCAACGTCAATACCGTTGCCGACCTGCTCCGCCTGGCACTCTCCAAACGTTCCGGCGGATCGCCTCGCCCCTGACCCCGACCGCCGCCCGCCGCCCGATTGTCATCGCGCAGGCTGACTGGCGGGAGGGGCCGGAGTGCCGGACCAACGACCGGTAGCGTCTCGACCGGTTGCGTCGGCATGATGTTGCTCGCCAAGGAGATGCGGCGAGCAGCGTCAGCCGTGCAGCGCAGTGGCTCGCCCGCAGCCGCCGCCCCCCGCCGCCGCGCCGCCCTCCCCGCGCGTTGCGGCGCGTTGCGGCGCGCCGCTATAATACGGTCTTTGCGCCTGTCACCTGCCTGACCGGCGCGGCTGTATCCGGCCCCTCGGGCCAGCCCCCTTCCTTCCTACGATATCCACGCATCATGACCGCCACCCTCATCGACGGCAACGCCCTCGCCAAACGTATTCGCGCCGAAATTGCCACCCGCGCCGCCGTTCTGACCGCCCGCGGCCACCAACCCGGGCTTGCCGTGGTGCTGGTCGGCGAAGATTCGGCCAGTCAGGTCTACGTGCGCAACAAGGTCAAGGCCTGCGAAGACAACGGCCTGTATTCCTCGCTCGACCGCTATCCGGCCGATCTGACGGAAAGCGCCCTGCTTGCCCGCATCGATGAACTCAACCGCGATCCAAAGATCAACGGCATCCTCGTTCAACTGCCCCTGCCTAAGCACATCGACAGCCACAAGGTGCTCGAGGCCATTGCGCCGGAAAAGGACGTTGACGGTTTCCACGTGTCGAATGCGGGCGCCCTGATGACGGGGGCACCACTGTTCCGCCCGTGCACGCCCTATGGCTGCATGAAGATGCTCGAATCCGTCGATTTCCCGCTGCGCGGGGCGGTGGCCGTGGTGATCGGCGCGTCGAACATCGTTGGCAAGCCGATGGCGATGATGCTGCTCCAGGCAGGCGCCACCGTCACGATCTGCAACAGCAAGACGCGAGATCTGGCCGCCCACACCCGCAACGCTGACGTCATTGTCGCGGCCGTGGGCAAGCGCAATATCGTCACGGCCGATATGGTCAAACCGGGTGCGGCAGTGATCGACGTCGGCATGAACCGTGACGACGCAGGCAAGTTGTGCGGCGACGTCGATTTCAACGGCGTCAAGGACGTGGCCGGCTATATCACGCCGGTACCGGGCGGCGTGGGACCCATGACGATCACCATGCTCCTCGTCAATACGCTCGAGGCCGCCGAGCGCGCCCTCGGCGCCTGATCGTCAGCACCGCGCGTCAAGCCGGGCGTGCTCGACCTCTCGGTCGCGCGCGCCCTTGTTGCTTTTGGGCCCATGGTCGAATGGCCGGCGGAAGCCGTTGAATGGCGGCCGGGCGTCGCATTCCAGGGATTCCGCCGCCAACACGCCCAATCGGACCGGTTGAAAAAAACGACTGGAAAATTGCCCGGGATGCCCCCACACTCTTTGTAAGCCCCTCCCCGTGGACAACGAACGCATGAATACGCCACAAACCAACCCTCTGCTCGATATCCAGGGACTTCCCCGTTTCACCGAGATCCGCCCCGAACATGTGACGCCCGCCGTCGACGTGCTCCTGGCGCAAGCGCGTGCGGCTGTGGACAAGGCCGCAGATCCCTCCACGCCGCCGACATGGGCCAACATTCTCGACGCCGTAGAAGACGGCACCGAAGGTTTGGGTCGGGCCTGGGAAATCGTTGGACACCTGAACGCCGTCGCCGACACCCCGGCGCTTCGCGCGGCATACGGCGATAACCTGCCGCGCGTCACCGAATTCTCCGCCAGCGTCGGCCAGAATCTGGCGCTGTTCGAAAAGTACAAGGCCATCGCAGCCGGCCAGGAATTCGCGGATCTCTCTCCGGCGCGCAAGAAGATTCTCGACAACGAGATGCGCGGCTTCCGATTGGGCGGCGCCGAACTTCCTGAAGACCAGAAACCGCGATTCGCCGACATCCAGGAAGCACAGGCGGACCTCGCCAAGCGATTCTCGGATCACGTGCTCGACGCGACCAACAAATTCTCGCTTGTCGTGACCGACGAGCAGGAACTCGCCGGCCTGCCCGACGACGACAAGGCCGCGGCGCGTGCCGCCGCACAGCGCGATGGCCTGGACGGCTGGAAATTCACGCTACATTTCCCCTCGTACTTTCCGGTGCTGCAATATGCCGACAATCGCGCGCTTCGCGAAACGCTGTACCGGGCCAATGTGACCCGGGCTTCCGAACTCGGCCCGCAATTCGGCAACGGCGAGGCGGACTGGGACAACACCGAGATCGTTGTCGAGCAACTCGCGCTGCGCCGCGAGGAAGCGCACATGCTCGGCTTCAAGAACTACGCCGAGGTATCGCTCGAGCCCAAAATGGCGGAATCGCCCGCGCAAGTCCTCGAGTTCCTCGAAGACCTCGCCCGCCGCGCGCGTCCCTACGCCGAGCAAGACTGGGCCGAACTGCAAGCGTTTGCCGCCAAGTCGCTGGGCATCGAGAAGCTGCAACCCTGGGACACGACCTACGCATCGGAGAAGCTGCGCCAGCAACGCTACGATTTCTCGGAATCGGAAGTCCGGCAGTATTTTCCACTGCCCAAGGTGCTCGACGGTCTGTTTCGCGTGGCCGGCACGCTGTTCGGTGTGACGATTCGCCCGCAGGACGCCGAAACGTGGCATCCGGACGTTCGCTTCTTCCGCATCGAACGCGATGGCGAACTCGTTGCGCAGTTCTACATGGATCTGTTCGCCCGCGAAGGCAAGCGCGGCGGCGCCTGGATGGACAGTGCCCGCACACGCAAGCGCCTGCGAAACGGCGCGCTGCAAACGCCGGTGGCGTACCTCGTGTGCAACTTCCCTGCCCCCGTCGGCGACAAGCCGGCGTTGCTGCCGCACGACGACGTCATCACGCTGTTCCACGAGTTCGGGCACGGCCTGCATCACATGCTCACACAAGTGGAAGATGCCGGCGTGGCGGGCATCAATGGTGTCGAGTGGGATGCTGTCGAGTTGCCGTCCCAGTTCATGGAGAACTTCTGTTGGGAGTGGGATGTGCTTGAGCACATGACCGCTCATGTGGAGACGGGCGCCCCGCTACCGCGAGCCCTGTTCGACAAGATGCTGGCCGCCCGCAACTTCCAAAGCGGTTTGATGATGCTGCGTCAGTTGGTCTTCTCCGACTTCGACATGCACTTGCATTACGACTTCGATCCGCACGGCAACGAGTCGGTGCTGGCGCTTTCGCAACGCATCAACGATCGATTGCACGTTACGCCTCAGGCGGATTTTTCGCGTTGGCCGAATACTTTCAGCCACATCTTTGCAGGCGGCTACGCGGCCGGATATTACAGCTACAAGTGGGCCGAAGTGCTGTCGGCGGATGTGTATGCGGCGTTCGAAGAGGCGGCGAAGGTCGGCGGCTCGGTTCTCGATACCGCCACCGGCGCCCGCTATCGCGATGAAATTCTCGCGGTGGGCGGCAGTCGCGAAGCGATGGCGTCGTTCATTGCGTTCCGGGGTCGCGCACCGGAAGTCGATGCCTTGCTACGCCACAGCGGCATGTCGGCAAGCTGACGCACCGCATCAAGTCAGCGAGGAATGAACAACGGGCGCCTCTGTGCGCCCGTTGTTCATCGTGATGCAGGATGCGCGCCATCAGTCATCTTCGTCACAGCCGTTCGGTTGCCAAACATATTGGCTCGTTCCCTTATCGAAACAATGAGCCGCCTGGAAGCGAATGGTGCATCCGTTTTCATACGTTCGCACACATGCACCGTCGATGCATCGTGTCTGCATGCGAACCACTTGCCCGGTAGGAATCCGGCATGGTGCGGGCGACACTGACGCCGCCTGTGGTGTCGGCAAACGCCTCCCCGGGCGCTGACCGCTATCGAACCAAACCTGCGCGCTATCAAGCGAACATTGCCCTGCGCGCCGACACACGACGAAGGCGTCCTGAACGGCAGACGTCTGCGTGTCACCCAGCGCGATGCCGATCTCCCCATTGACTGCACGCACGACCGCCCAGTAAGCCGGCCCATTACCGGACATCAACACTTCGCATCGCCCGCCCCGGCGACCGGAAGCCAGTTGGGTTCGGCAACGATCCAGCGCGGCCACCTTGGCCTTTGCCATCGACGTCTGGTCGGTCACCGACACATACCGAATCCCGTCAGCGGTCCGCACCCCGGCCACCGCCGACGCGGCGCCACTCGGCGTGCTGGCGATCGCCAGCACGCTTGCGAGCCCTACTGTGCCAATCAAGAGATAGGAACGCCACCACTGATTCATGACGGGACCGCAGCCGCGGGATTTCCAAAAATCGAGATTCATACGGCATCAGATCACATCGAGCGAACCGACGAAGCCTCAAGCAGAAAGGAAATCAGCCGCCATATGCCCTCGCCGTAGGGCCATTCGATCACGCCGCAATCAAGTGACAACGCACCAACGACGCGCGCTCAAAACAAAACAGGCGGCGCATCTCACGATGTCACCGCCTGTTTGTCGGGGTTCCCCCCTTGCCGAACGCCGCCTAGCGGCACGTTCAGCCATCCCGTCGTCGCTCAGGTGCCGCGCTTGATCCACGCCGACAAATTGTGCGGACGCAGCGTGTCGTACTCTTCGAACGGCTGGTGAATCCACGGATTCGTCGGCAGGAAATCGACCGCGTAATCGGGCGCCACTTTCGAACACGCCTTGTGCCACAGCACCGCCGAGCGCACGTCTGTCACCTTCGGGAAACGCTCCTTCAGGTGCTTGCCAACGCGCTCGAGCGTCACGCCCGAATCGACCAGGTCGTCGACCAGCAGCACGCGGCCTTCCAGCTCGCCGCGCGTAATGGTGATGAAGTGAGCGATGTCGAGGTCACCGCGAACGGTACCTTCGGCTTCACGATAGGAACTGGTCGCCAGAATCGCGAGCGGCACGTCGTAGATGCGCGCGAGTTGATCGCCCACACGCAAGCCACCCCGGGCCAGGCACAGGATCTTGTCGAACTTCCAGTTCGATTCGTAGACCTTGAGCGCAAGTCGCTCGATGAGCCGATGATACTCGTCCCACGAGACCCAAAGGTTCTTGTCGTCGTTTTGGGGTAGATTCATGGTGTGCTGTGCCAACGCTACGGTGCTTCAGTGCTTGAACGGGTGACGCAGCAAGATGGTTTCGTCACGATCCGGGCCGGTCGACACCATGTCGATCGGAATACCGCTCACCTCTTCAATGCGCTTCAGATAGTTCTGCGCCTGAGCCGGCAATTGGTCCCATGCCGTCACACCCACCGTGCTCTGCGACCAGCCGGGGAAGTCTTCGTACACCGGCTCGCATCGGGCTACATCCACCGCACCACGGGGCAGGATGTCGACCGTCTTGTCGCCAATCTTGTAGCCGACGCACAGACGCACCGTGTCGAGACCGTCGAGCACGTCGAGCTTGGTCATGCACAGGCCGGTCACGCCGTTGATCTGAATCGAGCGCTTGAGTGCTGCGGCATCCATCCAGCCGGTACGGCGCGGGCGGCCCGTCACCGAACCGAATTCCTTGCCGACCGTGGCCAGTTGCAGGCCGATCGCTTCCTGACGGGCGGGGTTGTCCGCATCGTACAGTTCGCTCGGGAACGGCCCCGCTCCCACGCGAGTGCAATAGGCCTTGGTGATGCCCAGCACGTAATGGAGTTGTTGCGGACCGACGCCCGCGCCAGCCGAAGCGGCACCCGCGACGCAATTGCTGCTGGTCACAAACGGATACGTGCCGTGATCGATGTCGAGCAACGTGCCCTGAGCACCTTCGAACAACAGGTTCTGACCTTCGCGGTTGGCCGCGTAGAGCATCTGCGACACGTCGGCGATCATCGGCTGCAGACGCGCAGCGTAGCTTTGCATCGTATCGAGCGTTTCCTGGAAGTCAACGGCCTTCGCGCCCAAGTATTGCGTCAGGACGAAGTTGTGATAATCGAGGGTTTCACGCAGACGCTCGGAGAAAGTCTCCGGATCGAAAAGATCCTGCACGCGCAGCGCGCGGCGGCCGACCTTGTCTTCGTAAGCCGGGCCGATGCCGCGACCGGTCGTACCGATCTTACCGGCGCCGCGACGGGCTTCACGCGCCTGATCGATGGCGACGTGATACGGCAGAATCAGCGTACAGGCTTCGGAAATGCGCAAACGGCCGCACACATTCAGGCCCGCGCTTTCCAGCTCCTCGATTTCCTTGAACAGCGCTTCCGGCGAGAGCACCACGCCGTTGCCGATGTAGCAGGTGACGTCCTTGTGCATGATGCCCGAGGGAATCAGGCGCAGAATTGTCTTCTTGCCACCAATGATGAGCGTATGTCCGGCATTGTGGCCACCTTGAAAACGCACCACGCCTTGCGCGTGATCGGTCAGCCAGTCGACGACCTTACCCTTACCTTCGTCGCCCCATTGAGTTCCGATAACGACGACGTTGCGCCCCTGATTCAAAGCATTGCCGGACATAACAATAGTTGGTTTGGTTAAAAACGTATTCTACCCGTGTTGGCGTAGGCTAGTGCCGCTTTTTTCAGCGACGTTCACCGGGGTGTCACAACCCATTGGCCCGCTTTTTCGACAAGGACGCGGTCGCCCGTGAACTCCTCGAAATCCTGATCGTGGCCCGGCAGCATGCGAATAACGACTTCGCCCGCGTTGCGCAGGCTGTCGATCTTCGCGCGCAGCCCCGGCACATCGTCGGCCGGCGCTAAAATCGCGTTACTCCGCGCTTCGATCGGAGAAATCGCGGCCAACTCACGCAAATCCAGCGAAAAACCCGTTGCCGGACGGTCTCGACCAAACGCCTGGCCCACTTTGTCGTAACGGCCGCCGCGCGCAATCGCATTGGGGATGCCGTCGACATAGGCCGCGAACATCACGCCGCTGTGGTACTGATAGCCGCGCAAATCGGCCAGATCGATCGACAATACGGCCGGCCCGTCCTTGCTTTGCGCCGCCGCCAGATAGGCCAGATCGTCGAGTGCCGCCCTCACGCCGGGCAGGTCCGGCAACGCCTTGCGGGCACGAGCGAGCGTCTCGGCCGGTTCGCCGTACAGCGTGGTCAGCGCCAGCAAGGCATCGCGCAGGCTCGCCGGAAGATCGCGGGTCAACGCCTCGAGCTGCGGCACGTCCTTCGTGGCCAAGGCCCCGAACAACTCGCTCTCGACGGCCTCAGCGGCCGGCACGCCTTCGATGAGCGCTTCGAGCACACCGGCGTGGCACAAATCGATACGAATCTGCTTCAGACCGGCGAGCTGGAGACAGTAAAGCAGCAGTTCCTGGATCTCGAGATCGGCTTCGAGCCCGCTGTGCCCAAAGATTTCGGCACCGATCTGGAATGGCTCGCGCGTCGCCAGCAGATTGCGCGGACGCGTAAACAGCACGCTTCCGGCATAACACAGACGCGTCACGCCCTTGCGATTGAGCAAATGGGCATCGATACGGGCAATCTGCGGGGTAATGTCCGCACGCAGGCCCATGGTGCGCCCGGAAAGCTGATCGACGAGCTTGAAAGTGCGCAGATCGAGGTCATGGCCGGTGCCGGTCAGCAGCGACTCGACGTACTCGAGCATCGGCGGCATCACGAGTTCGTAGCCGTAGGTACGGAAACGGTCCAGCATCAGCCGGCGCAGATCTTCGATCTTGCGTGCCTCGGAAGGCAGCACGTCGGCGATATTTTCGGGGAGTAGCCAGTTCGGCATGGGTATTTCGGTATTCAGGCGGCGCGAGAAAGCGCCTTTTAGTGGTCGGCCAGCAGCATCAGAATCAGCCCCAGCGAGACGGCGGCCAAACCGAAAAAGCGAATCTGGCCGGACGGCATTTCCGTTATTTTACGAAAACTTTGCCGCCACCGGTCTGGCGCGACAAACGGAAACATTCCCTCGACGATCAGCATGAGGGCCAAAGCGAGAAGAATCGTGCTGGTGCTCACAGGGGACTCGGCCAAAATGCCACCGCCCGCGATTGACGCGGGCGGTGGCAGCTACTCGGATGTCAAGGACGCTATTTTCGCGCTTTTCCGGCCGGCGCGCCAGCCGCGCCGCCGGAACCGCGCATGAATCGGAAGAAATCGCTGTTCGGATCGGCAATGATCACGTCGCGCTTGTCACGGAAGGTCGCCTTGTACGCTTCGAGGCTCTGATAGAACTGAGCGAACTGCGGATCGCGACCGAACGCCTGCGCGTAGATACCGGCAGCCGTCGCATCGCCCTCCCCCTTGACCTGCTGCGCCTTGGCATAGGCCTCCGCCACGACCACGTCGCGCTGACGGTCGGCATCGGCGCGAATCTGCTCGGCCTCGGCCGCGCCGGTCGAACGCAATTCGTTCGCCACGCGCTTGCGCTCCGCCGCCATCCGGCTATAGACCGAATCGCTGATACCTGCGGCCAGATCGACCCGGCGCATCCGCACATCGACAATTTCGATGCCGACTTGCGCAGCGTCCTCGCCGACCTTCTGCTTCACCCACTGCATGACCTGATCGCGCTGCGACGACACGACCTCGGTCACGGTGCGCTTGGTGAACGCTTCCTGCAACGCCGAGCGAATCTGCTGCGTCAGACGATCCTGCGCGAGGCGGCTATCCCCCTTGAAGCTGACATAGAACTTGCGCGGATCGACAATACGCCACTTCACGTACGAGTCGACGATCAGGTTCTTCTTCTCGGCCGTGATGAAGCGTTCCGGCTCGGGGTTGTCGATGGTCATGATGCGCTTATCCAGATACAACACGGTCTGGAGCGGCGGCGGCAATTTGAATTTCAGGCCGGGCTGACTATAGACGTCCTTGATCTCGCCCAGCGAGAACACCACGGCATAACGGCGCTGATCCACCACGAACATGGTCGAGGCAAGCACGATCAACAAAACGATCAGCGCGACAATAACGGTTCCAATACGGTTCATGCGCTTATCCCCTTAGCGTGAATCGCGTTCGCGGTTGCGCAGTGCCGCGCGCGATCGATCATGATCAACATCGCTGCCGTCATCGGCGGCGGGCGAACCCGCGGCCTTCCCCGTGCTGGCGCCCGAGGCCGGTGCCGGGGCCGACGCGTCGCCACGCGAACGCTCCATGATCTTGTCCAACGGCAGATACAACAAACTGTTGTTCTTCGAATCCACCATGATCTTCGTGGTGCGCGAGTAGATCTGCTCCATCGTGTCGAGATACATCCGCTCACGAATGACGCCCGGCGCCTTCGCATACGCTTCCTGCACCGACTTGAAGCGATCGGCATCGCCCTGCGCCTGCGACACAACGCGCGCCTTGTACCCGGCCGCCTCTTCCGTCAGACGCGACGCCGTGCCCTTGGCGCGCGGAATCACGTCATTAGCGTAGGCCTGCGCCTCATTCTTGGCACGCTCCAGATCCTGGCCCGCCTTCACCGCATCGTCGAACGCGGCCTGCACCTGTTCAGGCGGCTGCACGCTTTGCATCGTCACGCTCGTGACCAGGATGCCGGTCTTGTAACCGTCGAGAATGCGTTGAATCGAGGTGACGAGTTCATTGGCGATTTCTTCACGACCAGCGTAGAGCACGAAATCCATGTTGCTCTTGCCGACAATCTCGCGCACGGCCGTTTGCGCGGCCAGATTCACCGACGATTCGGCATCCACGTTATTGAACAGGAACTCGGTGGCGTCCTTGATGCGGTACTGCACGGCAAAGCGCACGTCGATGATGTTCTCATCGCCGGTGAGCATCGACGAGTCCTTCAGATCGGTGTCGCGAATGGTGTTCGAGCGGCCGATTTCGACCGAACGGATCTGCGACATGTTGACGATCTCGACCGCCTGGAATGGATAGGGCAGACGCCATTGGATACCTGACGTCGTGGTGTACTTGTACTTGCCGAATTGAGTGACGACGCCGACCTGCCCTTCCTGGACGATGAAGACGCCCGTTGCCAGCCAGATCAGGAATGCCAGCGCGACGACCACGCCGACGCCGATACCCGAGCCACGCGAGCCCCCGGCGCCGCTATTCGAGCCGCCGTTACCGCTCCCACCGCCCTTGCGGCCGAAGATACGGTTAAGACGCCGATTGAAATCGCGCCACAGTTCATCGAGGTCGGGCGGGCCGTCCTGCTGCGGACCTTGCGGTCCGCGCTGCGGCTCCTTTTGATCCTGCGAATTCGGATTGTTCGAACGATCGGGGCGGTTCGGTTCCTGATTACCGGACGGCGAATCGCCGCCGCCGTCCCGCCCCCAGCGCGGGTCGTTCAGGGAGAAGATCAAGCCAACTCGTCGCATCAAAGCTTTTGGAAGCATAGGTAGAAGCGTGGTGACTGAAGCGGTCTTGGCGTTGCGACCGGCACGCCCACTTCGGAGTGCGCATGCTGCCGGTTCGCGCGTGGTTCCCGAATCTGGTGTGCCGATCGGCGGCCTTGACCGGCCTCCGTCTGGTCTCTTGCCAGGTCGTCGCCCTCGTTGGGCCGTGATGCCGGAAATCCCCATGGCAACCCGCCCTACATGGTGCAACGTCTCGTGTTATCTGTCTTCTGCGCGCGGCGCATCGTCCCAACGGTCGATGAGCCGGACATCGGGCGCTTCTTGCTGCGATTGTAACCCAGCAGTGCTGGCCACAACCGCCTCGCTGATGGCCTCACGCAGCAGGTCGAGGCCCTGGCCGGTTCGCGCGCTCAAAAAGACTCGCGTGACGCGCCCGGTTTCATCCCGCTCGATCCTCGGCCCCTGTGCGGCCAACTCAGGCACCGCGTCGATCTTGTTCCAGACGAGAATCTGCGGGATGTCCGCGGCATCAATCTCCGCCAAAACGGCGTTGACCTCGGCCATCTGCTCCTGACGCACCTGACTCGAGGCGTCCACCACATGCAACAGCATGTCGGCGTGCACCGTCTCCTCAAGCGTCGCCCGGAATGCCGCCACCAACTGGTGCGGCAACTCGCGGATGAATCCGACAGTATCGGACAGCACGATGTTCCCGGCATCGCCAAGATATAGGCGACGCGACGTGGTATCGAGCGTGGCGAACAGTTGATCCGCGGCGTAAGCGTTGGCTTTCGTCATCGCGTTGAACAGCGTGGATTTGCCCGCGTTCGTATAGCCCACGAGCGAGATCGACATGGTGCCGCTGCGCTTGCGCGCACGTCGCTGCGTGTCGTGCTGGCGCCGGAGCTTCTCGAGCCGGACCGTGAGCGACTTCACTCGCTCGCCGAGCAGACGACGATCGGTTTCCAACTGCGTCTCACCCGGTCCGCGCAGACCGATCCCCCCCTTCTGACGTTCCAGGTGAGTCCAGGCGCGCACGAGGCGCGTGGACAAATACTGCAACTGCGCAAGTTCGACCTGAAGCTTGCCCTCATGACTCTTGGCGCGTTGGGCAAAGATATCGAGGATCAAGCTGGTGCGGTCAACCACACGGCACTGCAGCAGATGTTCGAGGTTACGCTGCTGACCGGGGGTCAGGGCGTGATTGAAAATCACCAGTTCGACGTCGTACTCGTGGATCGCGGCACGCAGTTCTTCGGCTTTGCCACTACCGATGAACAGCTTCGCGTCCGGGCTACGGCGACGGCCGGTAACGGTCACGACAGGCGTGGCGCCTGCGGATTGCGTCAGAAGGTCGAGTTCTTGGAGACTGGCTTCGAAATCGAGTTTGCCGAAATCGATGCCGACGAGCGCGGCGTTGATGGTCAAGCTACGCTGGGAGTGGGTATTGGGACTGTTGGACAAGAGCGGGCGATGGGGAAGAGAAATTCGCCCGGCCGGAGTGACTCCCGGTCGGGCGAGCCTGAATCAGGACTGCTCGGCTTCCGGATGGAAATTCACCGGACGCGCAGGCACGACCGTCGAAATGGCATGCTTATAAACCATTTGGGTGACCGTGTTGCGCAGCAGGACGACATACTGGTCAAACGACTCGATGTTTCCCTGCAGCTTGATACCGTTGACCAGATAGATCGAGACGGGAACATGCTCCTTACGCAAGGCGTTCAGAAACGGGTCTTGTAGAAGTTGCCCTTTGTTGCTCATATATAACTCCGTTGTATTTTTAGCAAATGACCGTAAGTCAAGGCGTGTGCGCGCTTCCCGCCTTGACTTCCACACTATAGCTGATTTTGCTAGCGTCGCCAGCAAAACCCCGCCCGGGTTTGGCTTTCATTCGCCCTTGGCGTAAGGGTTCGCGCTGTTGCGAAACTCTATGCGTAATGGAGTGCCCTTCAACTTAAAAGTTTCCCGGAAACGATTCTCCAAATAGCGGCGATAGCTGTCGGTCACGCCATCGAGACTATTCCCGTGGATGACGATGATCGGCGGATTCGAGCCCCCTTGGTGCGCGTAGCGCAACTTCGGACGCGAGAACCCGGAACGCCGCGGCTGCTGGTGCTCCACCGCCTCGTTGAGGGCGCGCGTGAGCTTCGGCGTCGGCAACTTGGTCATGGCCGCCGCGTACGCATCGTCCACCGAACGCATCAGCGGGCCAATGCCTGTGGACTTCGTCGCCGAGATAAAGTGAAAATTCGCAAAGCCAAGGAATTTGAGTTTTCGCTCAAGCTCCTGCTTGATCTGGTCGCGCGAATACTCGTCCAGCCCGTCCCACTTGTTCACGCCGACGACCACCGCACGTCCCGACTCGACGATGAAGCCGGCAATGTGCGCGTCCTGATCGGAGATGTCCTGACGGGCATCGAGCATGAGGATCACGACGTTCGCATCGGCAATCGATTGCAGTGTTTTCACAACCGAAAACTTTTCAACCGCTTCGAACACCTTGCCACGACGACGCAGCCCCGCCGTATCGATCAACGTGTAGTTTCGCCCTTGACGCTCGAATTCGATGTGGATCGAATCGCGCGTGGTCCCCGGCATGTCGAACGCGATCACGCGCTCTTCGCCGAGCAGCGTGTTGACCAGTGTCGACTTGCCAACGTTAGGACGCCCGACGATCGCGATCTTCACTCGCCCGTCGTCGCGCGTGCTGTCCTCGTTCTCGTCCTGATTGGCATAGAACGGCGCGATGGCTTCGTCGATGACTTCCTTGACACCGTCGCCGTGTGCCGCCGAGATCGCCAGCGGATCGCCCAGACCGAGCTCGTAGAAGTCATTCGCGACCGCACTGTACTTCATGCCCTCGGCCTTGTTGACCACGAGCATGATCTTGCGTCCCGTCTTGCGCAGATAGTCCGCGATGATCTGGTCTTGCGGCGTCAGGCCCTGACGCCCGTCCACGATATAGATCACCACGTCGGCCTCGACCACGGCCTGGCGCGTCTGCTTGGCCATTTCGTGGAAAATGCCGTCCTTGGCCACGGGTTCGAAGCCACCGGTGTCGATCACCAGGTACGGATGCTCGCCAACGCGCCCCTCGCCATAGTGACGGTCGCGCGTGAGCCCTGGCATGTCGGCGACGAGCGCGTCGCGCGAGCGGGTCAAACGGTTGAATAGCGTCGATTTGCCGACGTTGGGGCGCCCTACGAGCGCGATCACGGGTTTCATGAATAAGCCTAAAAACGAAGACGGCCGGCGCGCTGCCGGCCGTTCCCGGAAAATGCCCGGGTGCTGCCGGTCACCGGTTAATCCGGACGGAAGCCGTAAATGTTGCCGTCGCGCGTTTGCACGACGAGCGTCTGGCCGGCGAGAATCGGCTGTGCGCTGATCGCACCACTGAGCTTGACGCGGGCGAGCAGTTCGCCGTTCTCACGCGACAGGAAATGCAAATAGCCCTGCTTGTCGCCCACCACCACGACGCGGCCGAGCGCCAACGGCGCCGACAAGTCGCGGTACTTGAGCTTGTCGTTTTGCCACAGTGTACTGCCATCGGCAGCGTTGAAAGCGTAGACGGCACCGTCGGTGTTGACCGCCGCCACGACACGCTCGTCCTGCGTCACACCATTCGGCGACGAAAAATCACGCGCCCACAGGCCATTGCCGGTCTGCACATCGGCGCATCCCACACGGCCCTGGAACGTGGCGCCGCACACCTGGCGGCCGAAGACGACCGGCGTGCCCGTGACGTCGTTCACACGCTCCACCTCGGTCACGCCCTTCGGGTACGACAGCGGCGTGACCCAAAGCGGGTTGCCGGTGTTGGCATCGAGCGCCACCAGCTTGCCACCCGGGAAGCCCGTCACGACCGCACGATCACCCAAAAACGTCATGCCGGTCCCGGTGCGCAGGGTCAGCGTCGACGTCGGCTGCGAGTACGACCAGCGCACCGAACCGGTGGTGGCGTCAAATGCCGTCACCCGGTTGTTGATCGCGCGCACGACGACCAGACCCCGACCGACCAGCGGCGCCGTGAGCACTTCGCTACCGGCATTGGCCTTCCAGGACGCCTTGCCGTCGTGATCGAACGCGATCACGTCGCCCTTGTGCGTCGCGACGACCGTCGTCTCGCCATCGCTGCCCGGACCGGCGGTGATGTTCGTATCCGCCTTGGCCGACCAAGTCGAGGCGCCCGTGTCGGCATCCACGCGCACGATGCTGCCGTTGGCGCCCGCCGCAAACACGGCGTTGCCCACGGCGACCGGTGCGAAGCTATAGGCGCCGGACTTACCAACGCTCGCCGTCCAGATCTGCTTGACGTTCAGCGCCTGCTTGAACTCCGTGAGCGGCGTCGGCTCATGCGCCGGCTTGCTGCCAAAGAGTCCGCACCCTCCCAGCGTACCCAGCACGGCCAGCATCGTCACGGCGCTGCCCGCGCGCTTGAAAATGCCACGGCGCGTCGAGACGGACTGTGACATGGCCATCGTTTGCGGCATCGATCGACGGAAGTCGTTAAAGATCATCATGTACCCGATTTTGCGTTATGGGAGGGTAATACTTGCCAACGGAATGCCGACGCGCGTCAGGCCCCCAGCGCGTCGAGCTTGAACTGAACGAACTGGCGCATGCCCGAGTCCTGCTTATCGAGCTTGTCGAGCGCCAGCTTGTATGCGGCCCGCGCGTCGGCCATCTTGCTCTGTGCGACGAGCACGTCGCCACGGCGATCAGCAAACAGCCCGGCATACGGTGCCGGCGGATTGTCGAGCAGCTTGAGCGCCGCGTCATACGCCTTCTCGTCGAGCAGCACACCGGCCAGACGCAGCTTGGCGAGTTGCTTGTACTCGTCGTCTTTCGCGTTCGACACAGCCCATTGCAGTTGCGCCTTCGCAAGCGCCACATCGCCCGCGTCCGCCAGTGACTTGGCTGCCAGCAGCGCCGTCATCTGGGCGTAAGGCGTACCGCTGAACTTGCTTTCCATGTCCGACGCGATACGCGCCACCTTCGCCTTGTCCTTGGCGTCGATTGCGGTTTCCAGCTCGCCGTAAAGCACACCGGCCTCGACAGTCTGCTTGCGGTCGTAATAACGCCACAGGTTCCAGCCACCATAGGCCAGCATGATGACGACCAGCATCCAGACAACGTAATTGCCGTACTGCTTCCACCAGGCCTTTACGTTCTCGATCTGTTCCTGTTCCTCGTGATAGCTGCTCATTCGCCGGGGTTCTCCGTGTCTGGCGTCTTGGGTTAATGAAGCGTCGTATTCGCCGTGCCGTCGTCGGCCAGGCTTTCGTTCACGCTTTCGTCGGCACTGGCGACGATGGCGTCGATCAGGTGCTCCGCGAGGGCCTCGAACGCCACGCTCGTCTGGTTGTTCGCCGGATCGGCGGCACGCAGATGCTTGACCACGACGGTACCCGACGCCACTTCGTTTTCACCGACGATGATGGCGAAGTTCGCGCCGCTCGCATCCGCTCGCTTCATTTGCGACTTGAAGCTGCTGCCCTTGCCGTCCGGGCTGCAATGGAACACGACGTTCAGCCCGGCGTCGCGCATGCGCTCGGCCGCGATCAAGGCCGGCGCAACCGCCGCCTCACCCTGGTGCACGACGTAGACGTCGGCCCCTTCGGCCTGCGGCACGAGGTCGTCTTCACGCAACAATTCGAGAATTCGCTCAACGCCCATCGCCCAGCCGCACGCCGGCGTGGCGTCGCCACCCAGTTGCTCGACAAGCGGATCGTAGCGGCCGCCACCGGCGACCGTGCCCTGCGCGCCCAGCTTGTCGGTCACCCATTCAAACACGGTCAGGTTGTAGTAATCCAGACCGCGCACCAGGCGCGGATTGATCGTGAACGGGATGTTGTTCGCCTTGAGCAGCGACTGCACGCCTTCGAAGTGCTTGATCGAGTCCTCGCCGAGGTAATCGATGAGTTTCGGCGCCCCTTCGACCATCGCCTGCATCGCCGGGTTCTTCGTATCGAGCACGCGCAATGGATTCGTGTAGAGACGGCGCTTGCCGTCTTCATCGAGCAGGTCGACATGCGTCTCGAGATAGGCAATCAGATCGGCGCGATGACGCGCACGCTCTTCGCCCTGGCCCAGCGAATTGAGTTGCAACTGGATGCCGGTCAGGCCGAGATCGTCCCACAGGCGCTGGCACATCAGGATGATTTCGACGTCCGCATCCGGGCCGGCAAGCCCCAGTGCTTCAACCCCCACCTGGTGGAACTGGCGATAGCGGCCGCGCTGCGGCTTCTCGTGGCGGAACATCGGCCCGAAGTACCACAGGCGCTTCGGGCCGCCGTACAGCAAATTGTGTTCGAGCGTTGCGCGAACGGCCGCGGCCGTTCCCTCAGGGCGCATCGTGAGCTGCTCGCCGTTGAGCGAATCGGTGAAGCTGTACATCTCCTTCTCGACGATATCGGTCACTTCGCCAATACCACGCGTGAACAACGACGTGTGCTCGAGGATCGGCGTGCGGATCTGCTGATAGCCGTAGGCGCGCAGCATGGCGCGCACCGATTCCTCGAAAAACTCCCACAAGGCTTCATCCTGCGGGAGGATGTCGTTCATGCCTTTGACCCCGGCCAGTTTGGCGGGGCGCTTCTTCTTTGCGTCAGTCATATTTTCTTGTGTCCTGCCTGCTTAGGCGGTGACCGCTCCTTCGGTCTGAGCGTAGCGGGTCTTCACGTACTCGTCGACGATCTGCTGGAACTCTTCGGCGATACGATCGCCGCGCAGCGTGCGGACCTTTTCGCCATCGACAAAGACCGGCGCGGCCGGCGACTCGCCCGAACCCGGCAAGCTGATGCCGATGTTCGCGTGCTTCGATTCCCCCGGACCATTCACGATGCAGCCCATCACCGCCACGTTCATGGTCTCGACGCCAGGATATTGAGCCTTCCATACCGGCATTTGTTCACGCAGATATGTCTGAATACTGGAAGCGAGTTCCTGGAACACCGTGCTCGTCGTGCGGCCGCAACCCGGGCAGGCGATGACCATCGGCGCGAACGCACGCAGGCCCATCGTCTGCAGGATTTCCTGCGCCACGACAACTTCCGCGGTACGCGCACCGCCCGGCTCGGGCGTGAGCGAGATGCGGATCGTATCGCCGATCCCTTCCTGCAGCAGCACCGACAGCGCCGCCGTCGACGCCACGATACCCTTCGAGCCCATGCCGGCTTCGGTCAATCCCAAATGCAGCGCGTAGTCGCAGCGCTTGGCCAGTTCGCGATACACGGCGATCAGATCCTGCACGGCGCTCACCTTGCACGACAGCAGGATCTTGTCGGCCGACAGACCCACGCGCTGCGCCAACGCCGCCGACTCGAGCGCCGACGTGATGAGCGCTTCGTACATCACGCTTTGCGCGTCCCAGGGTTGGGCGCGCGCAGCGTTCTCGTCCATGATGCGTGCGAGCAACGCCTGGTCCAGGCTGCCCCAGTTCACGCCGATTCGCACCGGCTTGTCGTACTTGATCGCCATTTCGATCATCTGCGAGAACTGCGTATCCCGCTTGGCACCCTGCCCGACGTTCCCCGGATTGATGCGGTACTTCGACAGCGCCTCGGCGCACGCCGGGTAGTCGGCGAGCAGCTTGTGACCGTTGTAATGGAAGTCGCCCACGAGCGGCACGGCCACGCCCATGCGATCGAGTTGATCGCGAATCGCCGGCACCGCGGCGGCCGCTTCGGGGGTGTTCACCGTGATGCGCACCAGTTCCGAGCCCGCCTGTGCGAGTTCCTTGACCTGAATGGCCGTGCCGATCGCGTCTGCGGTATCGGTATTGGTCATCGATTGCACGCGAATCGGCGAGTCTCCACCGACCGTCACGAGCTGGCCGCCCCAGCGGATGGCGACCTTACGCGACTGACGACGAGGTGCCGGACCGCCGATGATCGGCATGCATTCTACAGAAGCCATGATTACCCTCTTTCGGTCTCACTGCAGCGTCAGACGCGCCACATTACCCGCATTGCGGGACTTGATCTCGACCGGTTGACCGTTGAATTCCAGCGATTCGACGCCCGCCACGTTGCCCACAACGATCTTGAGCGGCGCATCGCCCGTAATTTCCTGTGCGGTGCCAGCGCGCATCAGCTGGGAGAACAGCACCTTGCCCCCCTTCGAACGCACTTCGACCCAGCTATCGGATTTCAGCCGCAACGAAATTTTGCCAGTCCCGGGCGCGACCGCGCTGACCACAGATGCCGGCGTGGGTGCCGCCGCCGACGGCGAACTCGCCCCGGCGAGCCCGGCAACCACATGCGTCGGGTCGGCCGCGGCGAGCAGGCCCGGGCCCGCCGCCGTCGTGGCCGAAGCACTGTCGACCGTGCTTTCCGTATTGCCGATGTTCGCGCTTTCCGCGCCCGGCGGCGTGCCATTGGCGTCGGCAACCACTGGCTGGCTGGCGGGCTCCACACCCTGCGCCGACACAGCGCTGGCCAGCTCGGCCGGCTCGACCGACCCACGGCCCGCCTTGTGAGCGTTGCCGAAGTACCACGCGGCGCCCGCGATCACGACCAGAGCCACCAATGCCCAAGGCCATTTGGCCTGCGACGCGGCGACCGGCGAGCGGAAACGCACCGGGCTCTTCGGGATGCTGGGCTGGCCCACCGGCGCCTGCGGAACATCGACGGCAGCGGCGCGGCCGAAACTGCGCAGCGGCTCGATCATCGGCTCCGGGTCGGCCCCGAGCATACGTGCATAACTGCGCACGACCCCCAGAATAAACGGGATTTCCGGCAGCGCTTCCCACTCGCCGGTTTCCAGACGCTTGAGCTTTTGCACCGAGATTTTCAGGCGCGCCGACACGTCTTCGATCGACATGCCGCGCTTCTCGCGCAATGCGGCCAGTTGCGCCCCCACCTGCGCCCCCAGCTCAGCCCATCCGGCGGCCGCGCCCTGTGACGCGCCCGGGCCCTGAGCCTCGGCTTGCCCGCCGGCTTCCGCCTGATTCTGGTTATCCATCGATACGCCCCCGTTCGTAAGCAGCCGCCCGCAGCGGCTGAGGATATGCTGACCACAATTCCCCGCCATCACCCGCCGTGCGCGCGGCGTAAGGATCTGCTCGGCGCATCAGAAGTTTCTGCAAGGAACTGAAGGAATCGCGCAGGACACAAAACGCGCCCTGCGCAAGGAATGCTGTCGTGCGAGACAGATCCGACGAGCGACATGGCACGCGCGGGGCCGACGGCCCTCGCCACGGTCCGCGCTCGCCCATGCGCAACGTCATACGGTACGCACCTCGACCGCGATTTTCCCGAATTTACCGCGCTGTGCAAGTCGCGTGCGATCCTGCACCTCGCCGGCGAGTTGACCGCAAGCGGCGTCGATATCGTCGCCGCGCGTCTTTCGTACGGTCGTCACGAGGCCCGCGTCGAGCAGAATTTGCGCAAAGCGCTTGATCTGCGGATCCTTCGAGCGCAACAGCCCGGACTCGGGAAACGGATTGAACGGGATCAGATTGAATTTGCACGGCACATCGCGCGTCAGTGCGACCAGCTCGCGCGCATGCGCCTCGGTGTCGTTCACACCGTCGAGCATGCAGTACTCGAACGTGATGAAATCGCGCGGCGCCACTTCCAGGTAACGCTCGCACGCGCCCATCAGCTCGCGTAACGGATATTTCTTGTTAAGCGGCACGAGGACATCGCGCAGCGCGTCGTTCGGCGCATGCAGCGACACCGCCAGCGCCACGGGCAACTCCTGGCCCAGCCGATCCATCATCGGCACGACACCCGAGGTCGACAGCGTGACACGGCGTCGCGACAACCCGTAGGCGTTGTCATCGAGCATCAGGCGCATCGCCCCCACAACATTCTCGAAGTTGAGCAGCGGCTCGCCCATGCCCATCATCACCACGTTGGTGATAACACGCTCGTTCTTGCCCTCGCGTCCGAGGTCGCGGCGCAATGCGAATTCGGCCATCCACAACTGACCAATGATTTCGCCGAGCGACAGATTGCGAGAGAAACCCTGCTTGCCGGTCGAACAAAACCGGCAATTGACAGCGCAGCCCGCCTGCGAAGAGACGCAGAGCGTGCCGCGCGTTTCCTCGGGGATGTAGACCGTCTCGACGGCATCGCCGTTGCCCACGTCCAGCAGCCATTTGCGCGTGCCGTCAGCCGACAGGTGGTCGGTGATGACATCGGGCGACGCGATCGTCGCGCGTGTGTGCAACTTCTCGCGCAGCGACTTGGCCAGATCGGTCATGCCGTCGAAATCGGCGGCGCCCATCTGGTGGATCCAACGCTGGAGCTGGCGGGCACGGAACGGCTTCTCGCCGAGCGAGCCGCAATAGGCGGCCAGACCGTCCGGATCGTAATCAAGCAGATTCGTGAGGTTGGTCATGACCTTGGTCCTTCAACATCCCTTCGGTAACTTCCTGCCATGGAGCGGCTAGACGCGACTTAGCGCGCGTAGACGTTCATGCCCGGGAAGAAGAACGATACTTCCACGGCAGCCGTTTCAGCGGCGTCCGAGCCGTGCACGGCGTTGGCGTCGATGCTGTCGGCGAAGTCGGCGCGGATCGTGCCCTTCTCAGCCTTCTTCGGGTCGGTTGCACCCATCAGATCGCGATGCTTCGCCACGGCGTTCTCGCCTTCCAGAACCTGGATCATCACCGGGCCCGAGACCATGAAATCGACCAGATCCTTGAAGAACGGACGTTCCTTGTGCACGGCGTAGAATTGCTCGGCTTCGGCGCGCGACAGATGCACCAGCTTGGCAGCAGCGATCTTCAGGCCCGCGTTCTCGAAGCGGCTATAGATCTGGCCGATCACGTTCTTGGCAACGGCATCGGGCTTGATAATCGACAAAGTGCGTTCGACTGCCATGAAAAACTCCAAAAAATTAAGCAGTTATACAACCAACATGAACCCGTGATTGTAGCACGAAGGCTGTTATGATGGGGATGGAACCTACAGTGCGCATACCGCTCAAACGCAGGACGGCCGGGACGATCCGGCTTGTCGTGAAGTCAGGATCATCGCGGGATTCCGACACCTTCCCTACATGGGATGGTTGGACAAGGACGCGGCGGATTGAAATTCGGGCATTCGCCCTGACATTTTGAGAAGCGTCCGAGCGCTTTCCCCGCCATCTTTCGGTATCCTGTGACTTCGACGACGAGCCAGACGAATGGCTGCGGGGGATCGACCGGCGACAAAAGCCGGTTGTCGTAAGCGTCAAGAGGCGCTTGCCGGCCCCGCCGGCGGGCACAATGACCACGGAGAACACAAGATATGAACCAGGATTTCCAACGTTTCGGCTACGGCGGGATGCGCGACGTCACGACCGTACAGATGCGCAACAAGGTGCTGCGCAATACGTACTGGCTGCTCGCGTTGTCGATGCTGCCGACGATTGCGGGGGCCTGGCTGGGCGTGAACTATGGCTTCGCGCTGTTCGCGGGCAGCCCGATGGTCAGCATGATCGCGTTCCTCGCGATCGCATTCGGCTTCATGTTCGCCATTGAGCGCTTCAAGAACAGCGGCGTGGGGGTGGCGTTGCTGCTGGGCTTTACGTTCTTCATGGGATTGATGCTCACACGGTTGCTGAGCTTCGTGCTGGGATTCTCGAACGGCGCATCGCTCATCATGATGGCGTTCGGTGGCACCGCCGTGATTTTCGGCGTCATGGCAACGGTCGCCACTGTCAGCAAGCGCGACTTCAGCGGGCTGGGCAAGTGGCTGTTCATGGGCGTGCTCGTGATCCTGCTGGCCTCGGTCGCCAATATCTGGCTGCAACTGCCGGCGCTGATGCTGACGGTCTCGGTGATCGCCATCGCCATCTTCTCTGCGTACATCCTGTTCGATGTGCAGCGTGTCGTGAATGGGGGCGAGACGAACTACGTCACCGCGACGCTGGCCATTTACCTTGACCTGTACAACATTTTCACCAATCTGCTGGCCATTCTCGGCGTGCTCGGCGGCAATCGCAACTGACACGACCGGCAGGTGGTGCGGCGGGCAACTCCGCACCACGCCATGGAAGCGAAAAAGCCAGTCCTTCAGGACTGGCTTTTTCTTTGTGTAACGCGATTTTGCGATGTGTGGCCCACCCGATGCGCTAGTGGGCCGGGGCGCTCAGCCCCGCACTTCGCCCGCCCGGCGCCATCGGCCGCTGCGGCGCCGCGGCCACCGCAACCAATGGCCAACGCCAACCATCACGTCCGATCAGGCCTCGTCGTGAATCACGCCGTCGCCACCGGTAGCACCGGCAATCGCTTCAACGCCCTCAATGCCCTGAATGCCCTCGACGCCCTGATCGGCGGAAGCATCCGACGCCGACACCCGCACCGTCGGCACCCACGGCTGGCCGATGCTCTCATGCTCGAACACGGCCATCGACTCGACGTGCGACGTGTGTGGGAACATGTTCACCACCCCGGCCAGCGTCAGGCGATAGCCCGCCTCATGCACGAGCACGCCCGCGTCACGCGCCAGCGTTGCCGGACTGCAGGAAACGTAGACGATGCGCTTGGGCAGGCCGTCGTAGCCCTGCTGCGCCAATTCGGCGAGCGCCTTCGATACCGCCAGCGCCCCTTCGCGCGGCGGATCGATCAGGTAGCGGTCAAACGCACCCAATGCGCGAATATCCTCCGGTGTGATGTCGAACAGGTTCCGGCACGCGAATTCGGTCCGCTCGGCCACGCCATTACGTTGCGCGTTCGCGAGCGCGCGCTCCGTGAGCGCGGTGCTGCCCTCGATCCCCATGACGGTGCCGGCGCGACGCGCCAGTGGCAGCGTGAAGTTCCCCAGGCCGCAGAACAGATCGAGCACACGCTCATGCGACGCCGGCGCCAGCAAGCGTAACGCGCGATGCACGAGCACACGGTTGATCTGATGGTTGACCTGCGTGAAGTCCGTCGGCTTGAACGGCATCCGGATCTGATATTCCGGCAGGGTGTAATGCAATTCCGGATCCAGCGGGTAGAACGGCACCGCTGTGTCCGGCCCCTTCGGTTGAACCCAGAACTGCACGTGATTTGCCTCAGCGAAGGCGCGCAGAAGGTCTTCGTCCGCTGGCGTGAGGGGCTCGAGAATACGCAGCACAAGCGCCGTCACCTCGGCGCCGATCGCCAGTTCGATCTGCGGCAGACGTTCCCGAATGGACAGCGACTCGACCAGGCGCCGCAACGGCACGAGCATGTCCGAAACGTGGCGGGGCAGCACTTCGCACGAGTCCATGTCGGCCACGTAGCTGCTCCTGCGCTCATGGAATCCGATGAGCACGCCCCCCTTTTTCGGGACGTACCGCACCGTCAGACGTGCGCGGAAACGATAGCCCCAGTCCGGCCCCTGGATGGGCCGAAGGATAGCTTCGGCCTTCACCTTGCCCAGGCGCGCCAGATTGTCCTCGAGCACACGCTGCTTGATAGCGATTTGTGCACGCGGTTCGAGATGCTGCATCGAGCACCCACCGCACTTGCCGAAGTGCGGACACTGCGGCCTGGCGCGCATCGGGCTGGCGCGCAGCACATCAACGGCTTCGGCCTGCTCGAATTTGGGTTTGCGACGATAGCTGAGATAGGTGACGCGTTCGCCCGGCAGCGCGCCTTCGACAAAGATCACCTTGCCGGGCTTGTAGTCCGGTGTACCCGGCTCGCCCTCGGGCGCGGTGCGGCCGACGCCGCGCGCTTCCATGTCGAGCGATTCGATATCGATAATGCCGGGCTCGGCAGCCGGCCGGCCGCGTGAGGAATTTCGGGAGGAGCGGGTCACGTGGTTGTTCTCGTGTGCGACAGCAAACCAAACATTTTAATCGATTCGCTCGCCACTGACCTACGCTCGTTCGCGCAGCGCCGACATTCCCCCCGTCACAAACTCAGGCGATCACGCCCAGGCGGCGAGATATTCCTTCCAGTGCGGCGCCGCTTCCTCTTCGAGCGAGCGTCTCACGAATTCGATCTCCTGCGCGTACTCGGCCTGACGCAAGCCGCCCCGCATCAACTGAAAGCGGCAATAGACGAGATACGTGTTCACCACGTCCGTCTCGCAGTAATTTCGAATCTCCTCAAGCTTGCCCGCGCGGAACGCTTCCCAAACCTTGCTGCCGTCCATGCCAAGCTTGCCGGGAAACCCGCACAGCTTGGCCAGGTCGTCGAGCGGCGCGTTTGCACGGCCCTGATACATCGCCAGAAGATCCATCAAATCCAGATGACGTTGGTGATATCGGCTGATGTAGTTGTTCCACTTGAACTCGCGATCGTCCTCACCCATGTCCCAATAGCGCGGCGCGGCAATGCCGTGAATCATCGCGCGGTAATGCAACACGGGCAGGTCGAAGCCGCCGCCATTCCACGACACGAGTTGCGGCGCGTACTTCTCGATCGTGCGGTAGAAGCCGGAGACGAGTGCCTCCTCGCCATCGTCGAGCGTACCGAGGGATTTCACACGAAAGCCGTCGCGATCGCGAAACACGCACGAGATTGCCGCAACGCGCTGCAAGTGCAACGGCAGGAAGTCGTGCCCCACCTTTTCACGGCGGGCGGCAAAGGCGGCGTCGGCCACGGCATCGTCGGACAGCCCGGCGTACGCCGGCTCGAGCTTGCGCAGGCCGTCAACGTCGGGGATCGTTTCAATATCGAAGACGAGGACAGGAGATGACATGGTCAGAATGTGAAGTGAAATTCAGTGCGCGCCGCCGCATCACGGCAACGTCGTGGCATTCGCCCCCCGACGGCGCGGGCGGCGGATGGCGGCGGTCGTCGAGGTCGACACCAATCAGAGCACGGCGTCCTTGCGCACCCCGTTGGATGCGAAATAGCGCTTGAGCTTGACGAGCGCCTCTTGCTGGATCTGTCGCACGCGCTCGCGCGTCAGCCCCATTTCGTCGGCCAGTTCTTCCAGCGTGGCAGGTTCCACACGGTTGAGTCCGAACCGTCGCTCGATGACGTAGCGATGCTTGGTGGACAGGCGCGAGAGCCAAAGGCGCATGAGGTCTTCCAACTCGCGATGCTGTACCTCCTGCTCCGGGGCCGCACTGTGATCATCCGAGAGCAAATCGAGCAAGCTACTGCCCGGATCGATTTCCAGCGGCGCGTCGAGCGACGCTACATGCTCGTTGAGCGCGAGGATGTCGATCACCTCTTCGGGCGTTTTGCCGGTCAAATCGGCAATGTCTTCGATACTTGCGTCGCGCTGCTCGCCACCATCGACATACGCCGCACTCTTTTCAAGATGACGCTTCGCGCGCAGCACCTGGTTGAGTTCGCGAATCACATGCACCGGCAAGCGCACGGTGCGCGCCTGATTCATGATGGCGCGCTCGATGCTCTGGCGAATCCACCACGTGGCATAGGTGGAAAAACGAAACCCGCGCCCCGGGTCGAACTTTTCAATCGCATGCATCAAGCCGAGATTACCCTCCTCGATCAGATCGAGCAGTGGCACACCGCGATTGAGATAGCCCTTGGCAATGCTCACAACGAGACGCAAATTGCGCTCGATCATGACCTGACGGGCCGCAAACTCGCCAGCCTGGGCACGCGTGGAGTAATCGAATTCTTCCGCGGGCGTGAGCAGCGGTTTGACGCTGATACGGTTGAGATAGTGCTGGACGGTATCCGCCGTGAGTTCGGCCTGCAGCACCGTGCCGAAGTCCTCGGCCTCGGGCTTGCGCTTGCGGGCGGCGGTACCGGCTTCGGCCGCGTCGGACGACGACACGTCGTCGTCCTCCGCCGCCTCGCGCTCGTCGAAAGCGTCGTCCACGTCCTCGTCCTGCCGGGATTGCCGATCGTCGACTTCCTGATCGGGCTCCGGGGCAGCGAGGTCTTCCTCTTGCGAAGTGCGACGCTTTCTCTTGAGCATTCGACCCTGCCTAGTTTATTGAGGCGGCAAATACTTCATCGGATCTACAGGCTTGCCGTCGCGACGTACCTCGAAATGCAGCATGACACGATCCGCATCCGAGTTGCCCATTTCGGCAATTTTCTGACCCCGCGTGACGGAGTCGCCTTCCTTGACCAACAGTGTGCGGTTGTGCGCATACGCCGTCAAGAAGGTAGCGTCGTGTTTGATGATGACGAGGTTGCCATAACCGCGCAGGCCAGCCCCTGAATACACGACCTTGCCCGCTCCCGCCGCATAGACAGGCTCTCCGACGGTCCCGCCAATGTTCAGGCCCTTGTTCTTCGAATCGTCGAAGCGGCCAACGACATTGCCCTTGGCCGGCCACGACAATTGCAACTCGCCACTCGACACAGCGGACGGTGCGGACGGCGCGGCCGTCGCCGACGCGCTGGCCGGCGGCGTCACGACCGCCGGTGGCACCGAGGCCACATTGTTGCCGGCGAGCGGCGCCGGCAACGGCGTGCCGGTATCCCCGGCGGGTGGCTTCACACGCAAGACCTGGCCAACCTCGATCTGATCCGCGTTCTGGATATTGTTCCAGCGCGCGATATCGCGATAGTTCTGACCGTTCTCCAGCGCGATGCGATAGAGGCGATCGCCGGGCTTTACGCGGTAATACCCCGCCGGCACCGGCGTGTTGTCGATGACAGGCGCTGCGCCTGGCGCACTACCGTCGGTCGCCACACCGCCTACGGTACGGTCGACGACCGGCGCCCCGACTTGTCGCGATGCGCACGCTGCCAGCATGCTCAGCAACAGGACGCTGGCGACGCGTTGTTGGAAACCCGCTCGCAAATTCACTCAAATCCTCCGCAGAATAAGGCCCGTCGGGCTTAGATGATGCCCGATTTTAAGGGGACGAATAACACCCTATCAAGCTGGGTCTCGCGCCACTGGCGCGTACCGGTGCGCTCGATGAGGGTCAAAATCTGTTGCTCACCGCCCACTGGCGCGATGAGGCGTGCGCCAACGGCGAGTTGATCGATCAGCGCGTCCGGGATTTCCAGTCCGGCAGCGGCAATCACAATGCCGTCGAACGGCGCGACCGCCGGCAGCCCTAGCCGCCCGTCTCCGTAATGCAGGCGAATATTCGGCACCCGCAGCGGTCGCAAGTTGGCCTTGGCACGCTCATGGAGCGGACGCACGCGTTCGATCGAGTACACGTCGCGCGCCACACACGACAGGACCGCCGCCTGGTAGCCGCATCCCGTGCCGATTTCCAGCACCTTCTCCAGCGGACGCCCGCCAGCAAGCAGCAGCTCAATCATGCGCCCGACGACCGATGGCTTGGAAATCGTCTGCCCGTGACCGATCGGCAGCGCCGCGTCTTCATAGGCCTGATTGGCGAGCGCCGCGTCGACAAATCCGTGACGCGGCACCGCGGCCAGCGCCGCCAGCACACCCGGGTGTTTGACGCCGGATGCGGCTACGCGTTCAGCCATCCGCGCGCGCACCCGCTCGGAGGTCAGTCCGATGCCATCCGGCGAATTCCCGAGCGCCGAGGCGCTCGCGCGTCCCGTGCCACCCGCCGAAACCTTCGTTGCCGTCACCCCACGCACCGCGCCCCTGGCACCGACGGCCGCGCCCGGCTGGGCATGCCCCGTCCCCGTTGTCTTGACGGTGGGCCGCGGCGCACCTTTCGCAGCATGCGGCGCGGGCTGCGCGTGGGGGGCGGACGCGGGTCGCGCAAGTCCTTTCGGTACGACCGCGTGCGGCGTCTGTGCGCCGCCGGGACGCGCTGACGCGCCGGCCATTGGCGTCGCGGCAGCCCGCAGGCCGCCGTGTGTATTCGGAGAAAGATTGCCGCCAGTCGGCGTCTTTCCGTTCCCTTGACTTGCGGGCACCGCGGCGCGCGTCATCGCGGCAGGCGGCGCGCCGGCGGGACTGGCCCGCGACGCCTTGTCGAGCACCGGCGCCTGACGTTGCCGACGGCTCATCACATCGGCCAAGGGAAGAGGAAAACGCTTTGGCGGTGTCGTCATCGTTGGGTCACCCCTGCGCTGGCCAGCCAGTCGTGCACGACGCCAAGTCGTGCGGTATGCGTGAGATCCAGTTGCAAGGGGGTGACCGAGACGTAATCGTGCGCCACGGCATGAAAATCGGTGCCTTCGCTGCTGTCGCGCGCGTCGCCAGCCGGCCCGATCCAGTAAATCGTTTCGCCGCGCGGATTCTCCTGACGGATCACCGGCTGCGATTGATGCCGTTTCCCAAGTCGCGTCGCCACTGCGCCCTTAAGGCGGTCGTACGGCGAATTGGGGATATTGACGTTCAACAGGAAGGGCGCGCCCAGCGGGCGCTCCATATACCGCTCGACGACCTCGCGCGCCACGCGCGCCGCGCTATCGAGGTGATCCCAGCCTTTATGGACTTGCGAGAAGGCGAACGAGGGAATCCCGAACAGAAACCCTTCGGTGGCCGCCGCCACCGTGCCGGAGTAGAGCGTGTCTTCGCCCATGTTCTGGCCGTTGTTGATGCCGGACACAACGATGTCGGGCCTTTCTTCGAGCAGCCCGGTCAGCGCGATGTGCACGCAATCGGTTGGGGTGCCGTTGATGAACGTGAAACCGTTGCCGCCTTGGAACACCGACAGCGGCCGTTGCAGGGTCAGAGAATTGGACGCACCACTACAGTTCTGTTCGGGCGCCACTACGGTAATGTCGCCAAGCGGAGCCAGCGCTTCGTAAAGCGCGGCCAGGCCAGGCGCCTGATACCCATCGTCGTTGCTGAGCAGGATTCGCATGCGGCAATTGTAACCGAGGAAAGGTGCCCGGATATGACGCCGTCACAGCATCACGCCTGTCGTTGCGGCGATTCGGTGGCAACACAACGGCCACGGATCTACCACAAATTTGCCGCCATGCCGTCACGACCGCCGGCGACCTCGGTGTCGCCAGCGGCCATACCTCACATCTTCTCGGTCTCGCCGGCCTGCGGCTGCCACACGAGCAAACGCCGTTCGACCACACCCACGAGCCCGTCGAGCACGAGGGCAAACGCCGTCAGGATCAATACGCCGGCAATCACGGCGTTGATGTCAAACGTGCCTTCCGCTTGCAGAATCAGGTAGCCCACGCCGCGCGCCGACCCCAGATACTCCCCGACCACTGCACCGACGAACGCGAGTCCGACCGAATTATGCAGGCTGGAGAACACCCAACTGGTGGCGCTCGGCAGATACACGCGACGCAGCAACTGGCGCTGATTCGCGCCCAGCATGCGGGCATTCGCCAGCACGACCGGACTGACTTCCTTTACGCCTTGGTACACGTTGAAGAACACGATGAAGAACACCAGCGTGACGCCCAGCGCGACTTTTGACCAGATGCCAAGCCCGAACCACACGCCGAAGATCGGCGCGAGAATCACGCGGGGCATCGAGTTGGCCGCCTTGATGTACGGATCGAACAGCGCACCGGCGCTCGGCGAGAGCGCCAGCCACAGTCCCACCGCCAGCCCGAACACCGTGCCGATGACAAAGGCGAGCACGGTCTCGAGCAGCGTGACGCCGAGATGCAGATAGATCTCCCCGCCGGCGAACCACTGCCAGATCTGGAGCAATACCTTCTGCGGCTCGCCAAAGAAGAAAGCCGCCTTGTCGGGGCTGTCGAAGTAGAACGCGGGGAGCAGCGTCGGGCTCGTCAGGACGTACCAGACGAGAAAAGCCACCACCAGCAGCAGCCATTGCCACAACCGCAAGTGCCGCATGATCGAACGATTACGCATGACGAACGAATTCCGGGAATATCAGACGAGCGATCAGACAAGCCAATCGAACCCACCAAAGCCATCCGGCAAATCGAACCCATCCAGCCAGTCGAGCCAGTCCAGCCATTGCCCCCAGCCGCACCCGCCGAACAGAAAGTCGGTGATTTGCCACACGACGTGTCAGACTGCCTTCAACTGTTGCGCATAGCCCTTGAGCACTTCCTCTCGCAGCACGTCCCAGATCTGGGCGTGCAGCTCGGTGAAGCGCGAATGCGTGCGGATTTCCGCCACATCGCGCGGACGCGGCAGATCGATGCGGAACTCCCCGATCGGATGCGTGCCCGGCCCTGCCGAGAGCACCACGACACGGTCCGATAGCGCTATCGCCTCGTCCAGATCGTGCGTGATGAACAGCACCGCCCGGCGCTTGGCCGCCCACAGATCGAGCAACTCGTTTTCCATGAGCTGACGCGTCTGGATGTCAAGCGCCGAGAACGGCTCGTCCATCAGAATGATGTCCGGATCGAGAATCAGCGTCTGCGCCATGGCCACGCGTTTGCGCATGCCGCCCGAGAGCTGGTGCGGGTAGCGATCGCCGAACCCGCCCAGCCCCACGCGCTTGAGCCACTCGTGTCCGCGCGCCTTCGCTTCATCGGCCGATACGCCACGGAACTCCAGCCCCGCGGTCACGTTGTCGATGGCGTTGCGCCAGGGCATCAGCGCTTCGGCCTGGAACATATAGCCGGCGCGCGAATTGATGCCCTTGAGCGCCTCGCCGAACACCTTGACGGTGCCGGACGACGGCACCAGCAGCCCGGCAGCGACGTTGAGCAACGTCGACTTGCCGCAACCGGTGGGGCCGACGACCGAGACAAACTCGCCCGGCGCAATGTCGAGCGACGTGTCGGCCACGGCCGTGTATCGCTTCGCGCGATCGTCTCGCGCGACGAACGTACACGTAATGCTGTCGAAACTCAGAGCCGGCGCTGTCATCATTTGTACTTGGCGTCGGCCTTCTTCGTGAATTCGTTCGTGAACGTCTTCGCCAGATCGATCGGCTTGCCCTTGACGGACTCGTCGAACGCCTGCAACGTGCGCAGCGCCGTGGCCGGGCCGTCAGCGGGAATCAGGCCGTCCGGGGACATAGCCTCTTTCACGCGGCCCCAGGCATCGAGGTACAAGGCGCGGTCGCCCAACAGATAGGCGTCGGGTACCGTCTTGATGATGTCCGCCGGCCCAGCCGTCTGAAGCCAGCGCAACGCACGAACCATGGCATTGGTCAGCGCCTGCGTCGTATTCGGATTCTTCTGAATAAACGATTCGTTCGTGTACAGGCACCCCGCCGGCATATGGCCGCCGAACACCGACACCGTCTCCTTGAGCGTACGCGTGTCCGAGATCACGCGGATCTCCTTGTCGCGCTCGAGCATGGTGATCACCGGATCGAGGTTGACGATGGCGTCGATATTGCCCGAGCGAATCGCGGCGAGCGCACCGGACGACGCGCCGACACCAACGAACGCTACCTCGTTGGGCTTGACGCCGCCCTTGGCCAGCACGAAGTTCGCCATGATGTTGGTGGACGAGCCCGGCGCCGTCACGCCGATCTTCTTGCCACGCAGGTCGGCCAGCGACTTGTAATTCGGCATGGTCTTGTTCGACACGCCGAAGACGATCTGCGGGGCGCGCCCCTGCAGCACGAACGCGCGGATGAACTGGTTTTTCGCCTGCAACAGGATCGTATGTTCGTAAGCGCCCGACACCACGTCGGCGCTACCGCCCACGAGGGCTTGCAACGCCTTCGAGCCACCGGCGAAATCCGAGATTTCGACGTCGAGACCTTCGTCCTTGAAGTAATTCAGGCGTTCGGCAATCGTAAGCGGAAGGTAATAGAACAGGTTCTTGCCGCCGACGGCGATCGCGACCTTGGTCTTCTCGAGTTTGCCTTGCGCGAAGCTCGGGCGAATGCCTGCGCCGATCAAGCCGGCTGCGGCCAGCGTCGTGACGAACTGACGTCTTTGCATGAGGTTTGTCTCCGTGGTTGCAGCGTTTTTTCTTGGTGTAACGTGCTTATTCGCGAGCCGCGGACAGTGCCGCGCCCCGCGGTCTAGCGCGAGATCGGCTCAGCTCAAATGACACCGTTCTCGCGCAGTGCCTTGATTCGTTCGGCATCATAACCTAGTTGCCCGAGCACCTCTTCGGTGTGCTCGCCAAGTGCCGGGCCGAGCCATTGCGTCTGCCCCGGCGTTTGCGAAAGCTTGGGCGTGACGTTCGGCAGATCGATGGGCGTGCCGTCCGGGAACGTGTGACGCTGAATCATCTCGCGCGCGATGAACTGCGGATCCTTGAACATGTCGGCCACGGTATAGATACGGCTTGCCGGCACGTCGGCCCCTTGCAGCACAGCCAGGGCATCATCGATCGGACGCGCGCGCGTCCATTGGCCGATGGCGTCGTCGATTTCCTGCGTGCGCGGCACGCGGCCGTCGTTGTGCGCCAGGGCGGGATCGTCCGCCAGATCGGGCCGGCCGATGGCGTGCATCAGCCGCTTGAAGATCGGATCGCTGTTGCCGCCCACCACGATCATGCCGTCGGCGCACGGATAGGTGTTCGAGGGCACGATCCCCGGCAGCGATGCTCCCGTGCGCTCGCGCACCATGCCGGCCACACTGTACTCGGGCACCACGCTCTCCATGAGGTTGAAAACGGCTTCGTAAAGGGCGACGTCGACCACCTGCCCCCGCCCGCCGTTCACATTGCGGTGATGCAACGCCATCATCGCGCCAATCACGCCGTGCAACGCCGCGATGGAGTCGCCAATGGAAATGCCGATGCGCGGCGGTGGCAGGTCCGGATACCCGGTGATATGGCGCAGTCCGCCCATCGACTCGGCAATCGCGCCGAAGCCGGGCCGGTCACGGTACGGCCCAGTCTGCCCGTAGCCCGACAGGCGCACCATCACGAGCCCCGGATTGTCGGCCGAGAGTTGCTCGTACCCCAATCCGAATCGCTCAAGCAGCCCGGGACGGAAATTCTCGACCACGATGTCGGCCTGCGCGGCGAGCTTGCGCACGATTTCCTGCCCCTCGACAGACTTGAGGTTGATCGTCACCGATTTCTTGTTACGGGCCTGCACGGCCCACCAGAGCGACGTGCCGCCCGCGTCGGGGTGCAGCTTGCGCCACTTGCGCAACGGATCGCCGTGCTGCGGATCCTCGATCTTGATGACTTCGGCGCCGAACTCCCCCAGCATGCGCGCGGCAAACGGGCCCGCGATCAGTGTGCCGAGTTCGAGCACCTTCACGCCGGCGAGCGCACCGCGCGCCGGCAGACCGGCGGCGCCCCCCCCCTGCGACGAGGTGGCTTCGGAAGACGGGCCGGCAGCGGATGCCGTAGACGCCGGGGCGGGACCTTGCGGCAATACAGACTCGAACGGCTTGGACGACTTGGACAACGCGTGGACTCCTGTGCCTCGTCGACGGGCATCGCCGTCGACTTCGAGGCGCCGCCGTCAGCGGCGCCTGTCGCAATGGGTGGCAAACGAAGCTCGTATAGTAATTCGACAGTCCGCGATCGGCCAACCATCGCGCAGCGATTCCCGGAAAGTTCCGGGTTGAATGGTCGCGAAATCCGATCGGGCAACCCGGGGTCGCTCGTCAGGTCTCGAACAGATGACGCGCCCCGCGCTGCGCCGCGATGTAGATCGCCTCGCCACGATTGCGGGCGCCGAGCCGCCGATACAGGGCAGACACGTGGGTCTTGGCGGTTCCCTCGGAGATCGCCAGTTGCTGGCAGATCGTTTTGATGGATAAACCGCGCGATAGGAGTGCCAGAATTTCGTACTGCCGCGCGGAGATACCGAGCAGCGCCGACTCGGCCAGTTGCGTCGCCTTGTCGCCGCCCATCGGGAACACCGGCAGACGCGAGAGCGGCAGCGCTTCGCCCAGTGCCTCCTGGCGCCAAAGCACGAGCAATGCCGAGATGGCCTCGTCGGGAACGAATCGACCGCCCGAGAACGCCAGATCGAAGACCGCACGCGTGCGCGCGACCGAACTCGGCCATGGCAGACATGCCGCCGCGCCAGCCTGCAGCCAGCGAATGATTTCATCGGGAAAACCCGCATCTCCGATAACGAGCACCGGGACAGGCGGCGCACAGTCGGCGGCAGTCGCACACAGACCATCGATGTCTGGCGTACGGGCCACCGACTCGGCAAGCACAAGCGCGCGACGCGACGGCAACTCGCGCAACCAGAGCCAGTCCTGCGCCGCCGCCTCGTCGACGTGACGCAAAACCGGCGGCGTCGCGTTCGCGTCGGTCTGCAGTGCGACCTGCAGGCCGCTCAGCCAACTGGCAGCCTCACCCACGACCAGCACACGCATGGTTTCCCCCGTCGTTCCGGTCAGCCCCCCCGGGCCGCCGCCCCGCTTGTTATCAAGCCCGATGCGTTCATGAGTTACCCCCCGTCGCATGTTCGACACATGCCCAGGCGGCCACGAAAACCGAAGAAACCCTCCAGCCTTCGTCATGAGGCAAACATCAGGCGTCACCTCGCTTGTAGCGCAATCTACGCACGAAACCCGCATGGCAGCTGTTCCTGAACTCACGAACGCCGCTCCATGTGGCCTCTGCGCGACAAACCGCAATCTGCGTAAGTTATTTACTCAATTTTCTAACATTCCGCTATTACTTTTTTCCCTTCCTTTTCTCGAATCGCGCCATAAAATACAACGTGTGCTGAGAGGACAGTCGTTGGAGGCCGGGGGGCATGCCATGAACCAAAAGATCAGCGTCAAGATGACGTGCGTTGCTATGGGTTGTCTGGTGGCGGCGTGCTTTGCCATCTCCGCGCAAGCTCAGTCCGCCGATATGCGTGGCGTTCCGGTCGCGGTCAGCGACGCCTTGCTCGCCAGCACGCGTGCGGCGAACCTGCAGCACAGCATTGTCGCCAACGTTCCGGGCATCGCGCCCGTCGCCATTGCACCGGGCCACGCCGTGGCGGCAACGGCCAACAATGTACGCCTCTGGGACGAAGTCGTCCCTCCCGCGCCACTGCCAAAACCCACGCAGGCATCGATTTCCGTGCCGGATGGGCCGCGCATGATCGCTGCGATTTCGCACGTTTCACCCCCTGCTCTGGCCGCTGGAATGCAGCCGACCCGTCTTTCCGTCAACGCAGGGGTTGGTCATATGCCACCCCGCCCGTCGCGCTAGCCGAGGGTCGCTACGGGCCGCGCCCGTCGCTATTCCGTACGCCTTCCTCGACCCTGATTCCATGCGCGTCGCCGGTACCGGCGACGCGCAAACCCCGTTCCTGCTGTCTTCTTGCACACCTGTGCGGTGCCCCCGTCGTCAGAACGTGTACGGGAAGCGCAAACCGATCACATAGTTCGGCGCATCCGGCGACATCCCCGCATTGACGTAACCGTTGACCGTCCAGTGCTTGTTGATCGCATAGTTGATGCCGAAATTGAGCGACGCCGCGTTCGTCGAGCTGCCCGCCACCGTGGTGTAGGCGCCGCCTGGGCTGGCCGTCTTCGTCGCGCGCGAGATCGCCGTCGAGTACGAGATCGACAGCGCCGTCTTGTCGTTGAGCGCCAATGCCATGCCCGCGCCCACCTGAATGATGTCGCCGAGCTTGACCTTCGCGGGTTGCGTCGTGCCTTCGACAGCAGACACGTCGTCAAACGTGCGGGCCACGTTGTAGGTGTACGCCACGTTCGCGAACAAGACGATCGGATCGTAGGTGCGCAGGAACGACAGGCCGGCCGTGAACGCCCAGATGCCGTTCCCCGTCGGCAGGCGCGACGGCGTCGTCAGGTTGTTATTGGTCGGATCGGGCGTGCCGAGCTTGATGCCAAACGGTGACGTACCAGTCGGCGCGGTCACGCGAAACGAGGCCACGATATCGGGCCAGTTCGCGTTCTCCTTGACGAGCTGGTAGTACAGGGACGCATTCACGTCGCCGATGTTCGCCGAGTTCTTGCTGATGTCGCTCACCGACGATGCCGCGCCGCCCACCCCACCCGAGATGAAGTCCGAGTTGCGGTAGAGATACGGCACGTCAAACGCCACGCTCAACCGGTCATTGATCCCGTAGCGCGTGTTGACGTCGAACGTCCAGACGTTGGCCTTGGTCTCGCCAAGATTGAGCTGACCGAGAAAGATGGCATCAAGGGCGAGAAAGCCGCTCAGTACGAGTTGACGCCGATCGTAGTAGCTGTAGCTGATCCCCGTATCGATGGTCAGCTTGTGGTCGAACAGCGGCGCGTGCTGGGCCTGCACAACCGCTTCTTCGGCCGGCGTGCGCTGCGATTCGCTCGTGCTCTTTTGCATCTGCTGGGTCTCGCCGATCGGCGTGGCCGACGAGGGCCCCGACGCGCCGGCGGCGCCGCCGCCCGGCGTGCCCGCCGAACCGGCGGCCGATCCGTCACCGGGCGAGACCTGCGCGATCTGCGCAGTGTCCCAGGCGGTCAGACCGCGTCCGCGTTGCGCCATCTCGATATCCGTGAGGCGCTGCTTGAGAGAAGAAATTTCCCGCTGCTGCCGGTCGACCATGTCCATCAACATTTGCAGACGGTCGTCCGGCGATGGGTTCGTATGCTCCTGAGCCTGGGCCGATAGCGTGAAAAGCAGTACCCCCAACGGAATAGCGGCAACGGGAAAAAAGCGATGAGTGTTCATGATCCCCCCCGGGTAAAGGTGCGGACAGGCGTCCGCGCGCAATCCAACAAACACGTATTGCCAACAACGGTTGTCCTTGCTGCTCGACTGCGGGGTGATGCGTGCGAAACCCATTCCGATTCCGGTGGACGTGCAATGCCCGGGCTCTGCCGACATCACCTTCTTGTTCACCGCAAGCGACCTGCGGCGACGCCCCACTTCTCGTTATCTTGGCGTCCGGCCAAGGGTTGCAACGTTGCCGGACACGGTTACCGGCGTCACCCTGCGCATCCATGGCAGCGCGGCGCCGTCACTTCACTTGCTCCTGCCTTACCCTTCACTTGCGCTTCACGTCGTCGACCTGGCTTGACGATCCTCGACCGTCATCGGCGGATCGCGGCGATGTTTGCCAACGCGCTCTGAATGCCGGCCTGATGCAGGGCGGCCGACGTAAGCGGACTCGTCTGCAGATTCAGTTGCATCGTGTTCATGACCTGCTGGGCGTTACCCGCCACCTGCACGACCTGCATGATCTGGTTCATCGCAGCACCGGCCCCGCCGCCCACGCTCTGGCCGAGATTGCCGTTCGGCGTATTCAGCGTGATCTGCATGCCGGCCGACGAAATGGCCACGCTGGCGTTCAAATTGCCCACCGTGGTCTGCGAACTGTTTGCGCCCTGCCCGCCGACCGGCACCAGCGACGCGATCGTTACCCCAGGACCGAACTGAATGATGGCTTTGTTCAGGGCGTTGTTCGCATCGCCGGCCACCTGGGTGATCTGGGCGACGCCGTTGATCAGTACGCTCGCCGCGCCCGACACTGACTGCGTAAGCGGTCCGGTCGCGTTGACCAGACCGGGGATAATGCCGGTCGCGGCACCGGTCTGCACCTGGAGGCCGCCGCCGTTTTGATTCACACCCAGCACGCCGGTGGCCATCAGGCTCGCACCGGTCGGCATCTGCCATTGCGACTGCATGACGAGCTGAAAGCCCGTGATCATGTTCTGTTGTGCGTACTTGCCGGTCGCGTGCGCGAGCACTTCATCGCTCACAGGCGTCCAGCTCTCGGGCACCACGCTCGATGCGAATGCCGGCACGGCACTTGCAAGCAGCGGGATTGCCAGCATCGGGACAAATCGATTCATGATGGTCTGATCTCAAAACAGATCCGCCCGGATGATGCCGAAGTCCACCATCGGGGTCGGAGATGTCCCGGTCGCCAAGGCGCTGTCGCGCAACTTGACTGCCAGGGATTCGTTTCCTTTGAGCAGCGGTGAATCCTCCAAAAACGGCTTGCCGACGACCGCCAACACCAAGCCGTTCCATTGCTTGGCAAAATCGGCCTGCTCGATAATGCGATTGCCTAGCGCCGGATCGGACACGAACACCCGTCCGTCCTTCGCCGCCTTGATGACCACAAAGTGTTGATAGCCGTTGACGTCGATCAGCGCGATGACCGGAATCCTCAAGTCGTAAAGCGCGTTCACGTCAACTTTGAATCCTCGCCCCTCGAGTCCCAGCGTCTCCACGAATTTCTTCATGTCGAGCATCGAGAAGCCATTCTTGATGACCGTTTCCGGGTTGGAGAACGCCATCATTCGCTGGATCATTTCCGGCTCGGGTATGTCGATCCCGTAGCCGTATCGCAGCAGCGTTGCCAAGGCTGCGGATCCACAGCTGAAGTCGTATTCCTGCTGGACCAGATTCACGTAGTGCATCGACTTGAACGAGCGCATCTTCTTGACCGCCGGTACACCCGTCGAAGATTCGAGGTTCACCGATGCATACTGCGCGTGCCCGGCCACGCTTGCGCACGCCAGAGCGCAAACAGTAGCGATCCTCACTGCGGCACGACGCGCATCCTTCATGTCACACCTCATGAAAAAACCGGTCCGGGAATCCCCGGACCGGTTTGGTACTTCACTTGATTGCCGAGACGGCGAGGCTGTTGCTCTGCACGTTGCCGATGCCCGAAGCCACGTTCACACCGATGTTGCCGCTGGCGTACGCGAGTGCGCCGTTACCCAGCGAAGCATTGGCGATGAAGTCGCCCGAAGCGTGCATCGAGGCCATTTGGTCGGTTTGCGCCGTCGAGTTGGCCGCACCACCCGAGTACCAGCCGTGCCCGCTTTGCGAGACGGCGGCGGCCAGGCCGTTCTGCTGCACGTTGCCCACACCTGCGGCCACGTTCACACCCACATTGCCAGTCGCACCGGCGAGGGCGTTATCCCCCACGCTGGAGGTGACATAGAACTGCGAGATGCTGGCCGAGCCCTTCGACGACTGATTCGCGAACACCTGTGCCGAGGCATACACCGGCTGGGCGTTGAGCGAAGCGATCGCGACGTTGTTGGCCTGCGCGTTGTCGGCACCTGCCGCCACGTTCACACCGATGTTGCCGTTGGCGTTAGCCAATGCGCCATGGCCCAGCGTGGCACCCATCGTCTGGTACTGCGCCGTGTTGATGTGATACGTGATCGAGCCATGGACCCACGTGGTCGACTTCATGTACGTGTCGGAGAAGCCCCACAGTGCACCTGCGGCGATCGATTCGCTATGGACTGAAGCCTGACCATAGTTGAACAAGCCGTGGAACCCTGCGTCGAAGCTCTTCTGCGTGTTCAGGAAGCCTGCCGCAAGGAAGCCCGCCGACTCCTGCTCTTGCTGATGGTAGGCGTAGCCGCCCCACACAGCGCCTTGGCCCGCGCCAAAGTTACCGAAGAGGTAGCCGCCATACACGCCGCCTCCGCCGGGCAGCCAGAAATGACCGCCACCGATGGCGCCGAAGCCACCGGCAATGTTGGAATATTCATATCCACCACCGGCGATGAAGCCGCCTGAGCCGGAGTGGGACTCACCCGCGATATACCCGGCACCGGCCTGGAAGGACTGGCTGGTGTTCAGGTGACCATTGGCCTCGGCGTTCACCCACTTTGTCGTGTTGTCATACGACGTCGTGGTCGAACCGGCGAGCAGATACGCGCTACCCTGGTTCGAGACCGTCGTGGTCTTGGAATGCACGCCGTACGTCACGTCGCCCGTCACGTAGCTGCCAAGCAGGGGCCCCGTGAGATGCACGTGATGCGCGTCGACACTCTGATTGCTTTGCACGACAGCGTTGCCGGTGTTGTCCACCGTGACGCAGCCGCGAATGCCGACCAGACCGAAAATGCCGACCAGGTTCAGAACGTTGGTTTCGTTGCCGATGAACGAGAAGCTGTATTGCTGGTGATGAGACGGGTACGCCATGGCGGAACCCGTTGCTACCAGCAGTGCGGCCGCTGCAATTGCTTTCGTTTTCATGACCATCTCCTTGACGAGAGAGTTACCCAGTTAAAAAGATGTGCCCGCCGGGGGACGGAGCACAAAAACATTTGCGGTTACATTGCCTATCCCAGCCGACTGGTTCACTTGGACCACACCGTTCGCACCGCGGAAGGCGTCACCGGAAATCGACGCCGTGCGGAACAGATCGTTGAGGTTGTCGTGCCCAGCCGGGCCACCCTTAGCGATCGCAGCGGATAGTGCCGTATCCGATACGCTCGCCACTCCAGCCGCATCGCCCGTCACAATGACCGTGGCGTTGCGTTGAAGATTGCCGGCACCGCTCGACTGGTTGACTTGCGTCAGCCCCGAGGTGCCCGAAAATGCGTTGCCTTGAATTGCGGCGCTGGCCGCACCGGTCGTCGTGGTGACGATCGCCTGTTGATTCGTGCTCGACGCGCCGACGCTCACTCCGCCGCCATTGGCGATGACCGCGCTGTTGGCCTGGGCGTTGTTCACGCCGGCCGCTTGATTGACACCAAGGGCCCCGGTCACACCCACCGCCACTCCGTTATCGATGGTGGCGTGCGTGCCGGCGAGTTCGCCGTTCACGATCCACACGTCTTGTGCCGACGACACCCCTGCGACGGCGCTCAGGGCGGTGGCTGCCGCCAGAGCGATGGCGCGATGGGCACGATGCGACAGGCGATGCGCGCTCATTTCGCCGCTCCCGCCGCACCAATGCTCGTGAGCGGTGCCAGTGCCGAGTTGATCACTGACGGTACGAGCGTACCGATGCTGCCGATACCACCGCCACCGCCGACGCCCGCGCTGAAGCCGCCGCCCACGCCGTTCGAGGTGTTGAGGGCGTTGCCACCGCGGGCATTGCCCACCAGCACTCCCATCACCGGGTCGATGCCGGAGCGCACGGCCCCCGTGACGAGACCGACCGAGGCGCGGCCCGTCAACTCACTATCCATGACCTGATTGACAGCCCCCATGGCGGTGTTGAACGGCCCCGTCGGGAATGCCGGTACGGCGATGCCAATCGGGTTCTGCTCACGGGGCAAGCCGCGATAGGCGACTTCCGGGCCGATATTGCGTTCGATCACCAGGTCCCCGGGCGTCGCCGGTTCGGCGTGCGCGCGGCCGGGGAGCAGCGCCGGGGTCAGCGCCACCATCATCGTGGCGAGGACGCTGCCGGCATGCACCAGGGAGAATTGAGTCATCTGATTCACCGCGTGGAGTAAGTCACACGCGTCACCTGAACGTTGTTCACGCCGCTCGACAGTTGTTGCGGACGCGGCATCGGCGTCACGGCGCCGGGCAGTTCGTCCCACAACGTCACGCCGTTGGCGAGCGTCATTCCAGGTGACTGGACCATCGCGCCGCCTTGCAGATTGCGGCCGCGCTGGCTCCCGAGTTGTGCGTCATCGATGTGGGCTGCCGCAAGGGGCACCCCGGTCACGCCGATGTCCTGGACGCTGGCAGTGGGACTCGTGTCGTCGCCACCGGCAGCGGCCGGAGCTTCGTCCGTCGTCGTCCGGGCCGCGACCGGTACCAGGTCGGAGACCGGTGCCGCCATGGCAGGGGCGGCATCCGTGACCCGCATCGCAGGCAGCGTCGTCGAAAACGACGTCGGCACCATTGAGCCCGTCAGCATCGCCACATGCATAAGCGGCGAGCGCGAGAATTCATGCGCTTGCGCCGGTGCAGCGCACAGACCGAACGTCGCGGCAATGGCAGCGGCCAGCGCGCCTGCGCCTTGTCGTACTCGGTACTGAATGTCGGTGGTGAGAATTCGCATCGCTGTGCCCTCCTTGCCCGGCTCAATAAAGCGACTTCCGTGCCACCCGACTTAAGTGATTGAAAACATTGACGTTAGATTTTTCGACTTAGTCGAACGCCTGGGCCAATGCGCGAAAACGTTTCAGCATTGATACGCAGGCCATGCCAGGCCGCCGATGCCACATCACCGACGCATTCCACAAACATTCCGAACTGCGAACGATATCGGCGCCGCCAGCGAGGCTTGCCCTGGAGCCCCGGTTGACAAGGGCTTCCGGTGACAGAATTGCGGCAGTTTTATCCGCCTGCGACATAACGACACAGCGTCGTCACAGATGCCCGCGCGAGGCGCGACGCCGTACGGTGCCGTGGATGTTTCATCTTTGATCGGTCGGCGCGACCACCGGCCGCGCCCATTTTCGGTGGCGGCAAAGCGCGTTTCCCCCCGACCGCGGGCAGGACTTCGCGACGTTGAGAAAACGCAGGTGACGACGCGCCGCAGACGCACACGCATGACGCCGCGAGACGCGTGCTCTCGACAGGAGAGACAACGCAATGCGTATGGAAGAAGTTCAAGGGGACTGCGGGAAGGTTCGCCGGATTCGCCCGTCGTTATTGGCGATGGCAGAAGTCGTGGATTGCGAGGACAGCGGTGAAAACACAGCGTAGGCCGGTCATTCTTGTGGCCCCGACGCGACGATATTCAGGAGCCCAAAAAGAAACGACCGCCCTGCTCATCACAGGACGGCCGCCCTCTCTTCGCCAGAAGACATCAGGCCGGCACGCCCGATTCGTCACCACGCATTCCATATCGGCACATGAGCCGGTAGAGGGTAATGCGCGAAATGCCCAGCTCTGCCGCCACGTCCGTGAGCCGATGACAGTGGCGCAGCAATGCCTGCTCGATGGCCGTTCGTTCGGCCTCCGCGCGAATTTCCTCGAGCGTTCGCACGAGGGTCGGCACCCACGGCGTCAAGTCGAGATCCTTGGCCGAAATCATGCGGCCGTCGGCCATGACAATGGCGCGGCGCACGCGGTTGATCAGCTCGCGTACGTTGCCCGGCCAGTGATATTCGTACATCGCCTGTACCGCGCATTGAGTGAAGCCGCGGATCTTGCGATGGTTGTCGCCCTTGAAGCGTTGCAGAATATGGTGCGCGAGGATCTCGATGTCCTGCCCGCGCGCGCGCAGCGGCGGTTCGTCCACCCGCAGTACGCAAAGGCGATGGAACAGATCCATGCGGAACCGCCCTTCTTTGACGGCTTCCTCCAAATCGACGTGCGTCGCCGAAATGATGCGCACGTTGACCGGAATCACTTCATGGCCGCCGAGACGCTCGATGGCGCCCTGCTGCAGGAAGCGCAACAGGCTCGCCTGGCTTTCGATCGGCAGGTCACCGATTTCGTCGAGCAGCAGCGTGCCGCCATTGGCGGCCTCGACACGGCCGATCTTGCGCGCATTGGCGCCGGTGAAGGCGCCGCGTTCGTAGCCGAAGAGTTCGGATTGCATCAAGTGCGGCGGAATTGCCCCGCAATTGATCGCGACGAACGGCCCTTTGGCCCGCGAGGAGCGCTCGTGAATCGCCACGGCGCTCAGCTCCTTGCCCGTGCCCGACTCACCCGAGATGAACACCGGGGCTTCGGTATTGGCCACTTTGCGGATCGTGCGGAAGAGTTGCTGCATCGCCTCGCACGTGCCGACCATCTCCTGATCGCCGCCGACTTGCGGCGCGACGAACTGCGCCTCCGAGAGCGATGCCATGCCCCAGGCATGTCCGATCGAATGGGCGAGTTGGTCGTTCGTACAGGGAACGTTGACGTAATCGAAGCAATAGTCGCGGATCAGCCGGCGGATCGCTTTCGTCGTCAGTTGTTCGGGATTCGTCGCGGCAACCCAGCCGACCGTGGCGGGTTGCATGCAGGACTCGAATGCGCCCATCTCGCGGTCGCTATAACCGCTCGCCAGGTCGATGAGTGCTGCGCTGGTCGTCCCCGGATTCAGAATGCGACTGACGTCGCTGGCGCTCTTGGCCGGCAAGACTTGCCAGCCTTGCTCTCCCAGGAAAGACAACAGACCGTCGTTGTGCTTTCGGGAGGCGTAAATCAGGGTGCGCCCGGTATCGTTAGCCATACCTTAACTCCCTGCCTAAGCAGTGCCCGTGCGCAGTTATTGGGTCATCGACCGGATCTACGCGACGGGAATACGGCCCCGCGCCGCTTGTGAACTTTTTGAATGCCCCGTGCTGGTGGGTCATCAAGTCGGCAGGTTCAGTCTAGAAGACCGGGATAGGTGCAGAAATACCGAATAACAGCTAATCCGATTGGATGAGAGGAGCAGTACCTACGCGCAGCGTTGGACCGCGACACACGCGCGTCATGCTCAGAGCGTATGTCTGTCGAGCACGGCACGTGCGATCGTACCGGCATCCACATACTCGAGTTCGCCCCCCACGGGCACCCCCCGTGCCAGCCGACTCACGCGCAAACCGCGCGCCTTGAGCATCTGTCCGAGATAGTGCGCGGTGGCTTCGCCCTCGTTGGTGAAGTTGGTGGCGAGCACCACTTCCTTGACCACGCCGTCCGTGGCGCGGCGAATCAGTTGCTCGAAGTGAATCTCGCCGGGACCCACGCCGTCGAGCGGCGAGAGATGCCCCATGAGCACGAAATACAGCCCCTTGAAGGTCAGCGTCTGCTCCAGCATGTTCTGGTCGGCAGGCGTTTCCACCACGCACAGCAGGCTCGTGTCGCGCTCGGGATCGAGACACGTCTCGCAAATCTCGACTTCGGTAAACGTATTGCAGCGCGCGCAATGGCGAATCTGCTCGGCGGCATGCACCAGCGCCTCGCCCAGCCGCACCGCACCTTTGCGGTCACGTTGCAGCAGGTGGTAAGCAATGCGTTGCGCGGACTTCGGGCCGACCCCCGGCAACGCGCGCAGGGCATCGGCGAGTTCCTGCAGGCTCGAGAGCTGGGACATGCGTCGTGTATCTCTTGAAACTGGCGGAGGACCGCTCAGAACGGCATCTTGAAGCCCGGCGGCAGCGGCAGACCGGCGGTCAGGCCGCCCATCTTCTCCTGCGCCGTCGCTTCGGCCTTGCGCACCGCGTCGTTGAACGCCGCCGCCACGAGGTCTTCGAGCATGTCCTTGTCGTCCGCCAGCAGGCTCGGGTCGATGGTCACGCGACGCACGTCGTTCTTGCACGTCATCACGACCTTGACCAGACCCGCCCCCGACTGACCCTCGACTTCGATCAGGGCAAGCTGCTCCTGCGCCTTCTTCATGTTTTCCTGCATTTGCTGGGCCTGCTTCATCAGACCTGCAATGTTTCCCTTCAGCATGGTGACTCCTGAATCAATCGTATGAGGTAGGTCGGATGCCGCGCGTCGAATACGGTGCGCGCGGAGCATCGCGGTGTGTCGTCGTGTGTAACGCGCGTTTGAGGATTTTCTTCGAAAACCCGGCACCGAATTGCGACAGCGAACGGCCTTATTGTAACGGGCGAACGCTGCCCGGCAGAATCTGGGCGTCGAATTCGTCGATCAGTTCGCGCACGAGCGGATCGTCCGCGATCGCCTGTTCCGCCGCGCTTTGGCGCGCCGCCGCCGCTTGCGCGGCGAGCGAAGCCGCTGTCGTCCCCACCTGCCCCAGCTCGACATGCAGTTGCACCTCGGCGCCGAAGTGCTCGGTCAGCGTCTGACGCAGCTTGTCGGTGGTGGCCGCGTCGGCCAACTGACGCAGCGGCACGCGCAAATACAACGCGCGACCGGCGACTTCGGTCAACTCGCTTTGAAACGCCAGTTGTTGGGCAAGACCGCGTGCCGGGAGACCGGCGGCCAATGCCGGCCATTCGCCGGTAAAGACCGGTGCGACACCGTCGGCTTCACGATAGATGCAAGCACGCGGGGTCGCCGCAGGCGCTGCCGTTACCGCACCGGCAGCCCCTTCAGGCTCGGGCTCCGGGTCGGCACCGGCTGGCGCCTCGTCCGGGGCGCGCGACGCGCTGCCGCGATTGGCGCCTGCGCCG
>NZ_CABPRY010000015.1:0-84185 GCF_902459625.1 Pandoraea cepalis | reverse complement strand
CCAGGCGCGGATCAGCCAAGTTCACGTAACGGCGCACAAATTCCGGTGCGTTCGGGTCTTGCGGGGCGAGGGCCATGTTGCGTTTGACTCCAGGAGTAGCTGCCGACGCCTCGCGTCGGCATTGGGTTCGTTGGTTTCGTTTAACTTGTTGTTGATGTTCAGCGTGTCAGTGCCACGTTGGCCGGCGTGCCAGCGTCGGCTGCTTCGCCCACGGTCACCGCAACGGGCTCGTAAGGCAGCACGCCATTGAGCACTTTGTGGGCTCTCGCAAAGTCGACGTCTTTTTCCCACGCGGCCACGACTAGGGTCGCGACGCAGTTGCCCAGCAGGTTGGTGACCGCCCGTGCAATGCCCACGAACCAGTCGACCGGCAGAATCAGCACGAGGCCAATGACCGGGATGGCGGGAATGGCGGTGAGCGTCGCCGCCAGAATCACGATGGCCGAACCCGGAATGCCATGCGCACCCTTGGACGTCAGCAGCGAGACGAGGATGACGAGGATCAGGTCATGGATGGACAGCGGGGTGTTGGTCGCCTGTGCAATGAAGATGACCGCGAGCGTAAGGTAGATGGAGAAGCCATCGAGGTTGAAGGAGTAACCCGTAGGGATCACCAGGCCGACCGTGGATTTCTTGATGCCCATCCACTCGAGCTTGCGCATGATCTGGGGCAGCACCGCATCTGACGACGCCGTGCCCAACACGATGGATAACTCTTCACGGAAGTATTTGATGAACTTGAAGATGTTGAAACCCGCCAGACGCAATACGGTGCCCAGTACCACGGTGACGAAGACGAAGCAGCTCACGTAGAACACGAGCACGAGCATGCCAAGCTGCTTGAGCGACGACGCGCCATATTTGCCGGTGGTAAACGCCACGGCACCCAATACGCCCAGCGGCGCGAGTCGGATGATGAACGCCATCACTCGGAAGAAGACGTGGCTCAGGTCTTCGATGAAGCGCGCGACCGGACGCCCACGCTCACCAAGGGCGGCCAACGCACAGCCAAACATGACGGAGAAGACGAGAATCTGCAGGATGTCGCCCTTGGCAAACGCGTCGAAAACGGTGTCAGGGATGATTTTCAACAGGAAACCCGCCGTGTCTTTCAATCCCTTGGCATGCTCGGTGTACGCCGCCATCGCGCTCGGATTGAGGCTGCGAACGTCGATGTTCATGCCCACGCCCGGATGCGTCGCCCAAGCCAGCAGAGCACCAATGATCAGCGCGAAGGTGGTGATGACTTCGAAGTACAAGACGGCCTTGACGCCAACCCGGCCGACTTTGCGCAAATCACCCGCACTCGCCATGCCACTGACCACCACGCAGAAGACGATCGGTCCAATGACCATCTTGATGAGCTTCAGAAAGCCATCGCCCAACGGGCTCAATGACTCTCCCAAGTGCGGAAACCAAATGCCAAGCGCCACGCCAACGATCAGCGCAATGACGACTCGGCCAAACAACGAACGAAACAGCTTGGGCATGGTTTGTCTCCTCTGCCTGCAAAATCACTCTCTCGGATTTCGCAATCTCTACGCCTGACGGACTGCGCTCTCTGGGGGCTAATGTTCTCTACCGCAACCACATTTCGAATCAACACCCATCCATGTATCCAGACAAGTCATACCGGTCTGACCAGTGGTGTTATGGAGAATATTAGAAAGCCAATATGGTGGGGTCAAGACGTGTTTTCTGAGGGGATTCCCTAGGGCAGGGCGATGCCCCACGCAGCTTGGGCCAGGGGCGGCGATTCGCTCGTATTCGCCGGTTTTGTTGGGCGAATCCTCTGCAGTTTGTGTGAACTTCGCTTTGGGACGGGCGGTCGCACTTGCGTAGGGTGCACTGCCTCGACGCCCGGTGAAAGCCGCAAGGCAGTGTGCGCAGATCCCGCAATTTGTGCAGAAATAGGGGGGGCGCCATGCGAATGAAGGACACAGTGGTATTGGTTACCGGCAGTGCTCAGGGCATCGGACGCGCCATCGCGATCCGTCTCGCGCAGGAGGGCGCACGCATCGTGGTGGAAGATCGGCAGCACAACGCGATGGCCGAACAGACGCTCGACGCGGTGCGCGCGGCCGGTAGCGACGGCTGCGTGATCGCGGGAGATGTGGGTGTCGCCGCGGACGACCGCGCGGTGATTGCGCAAGCCGTCGAGGCCATGGGACGGGTCGATGTTCTGGTCAATAACGCGGGCGTGGAGCGGCGGGCGCCCTTTCTGGATGTCACGGAAGCGGACTACGACCTGGTGATGAATGTGAACCTGAAGGGGGCTTTCTTTCTCACGCAGGCGTTTGTGCGGCACCTGCGCGACACGAAGCGCGGCGGGCGCATCGTCAACGTCAGCTCGGTTCATGAGGAGCTGCCGTTTCCGCATTTCACCAGTTACTGCGCCAGCAAGGGCGGCCTGAAGATGATGATGCGCAATCTCGCGATCGAACTCGCCCCGCTCGGCATTGCGGTCAACAACGTCGCGCCCGGCGCGGTCGGCACCGCGATCAATCATCAGCTCCTCGCCAATAAGACGGAGCGCGACGCGCTGATCGCCAACATCCCCCTCGGGCGTCTCGCCGATCCGAGCGAAGTCGCCAACGCCGTGCTGTTCCTCGCCTCGCCGGACGCCAGTTATGTCACGGGCACTACGCTGTTCGTCGACGGCGGCCTGCTCTGGCGTTACGCGGAGCAATGACGATGACGGACACCGTAGAACGCTCGCTGGCCGCCGGCGGCATGACGCCGGACGTCGCACATTCGGCACCGTCTGACGTGCTCACTCCCGCCGATCGCTATCAGCAGTTGTTTGTCGACGTGCAGACGCAGCGCATTTTTCCCGACAGCAAGACGTTCGTGGACTGCGTGCCCACGCTGGCTCCGGACGAGATCCTGCGCCGCTATCGCGACGACGTCGCGAAACCCGGCTTCGACCTTGCGCGCTTCGTGGCGTCGTATTTCACCCTCGAACGCCCACCCGCCAGTCACTATGTCTCTGACCCAGGCCAGGGGCTCGTCGAGCATATCGACGGACTCTGGGATGTCCTCACGCGCTTGCCCGAAGCGCACCCGGCCTACAGCTCGCTGTTGCCACTCCCCCGGCCATATGTGGTGCCGGGCGGACGCTTCCACGAGCTTTATTACTGGGACTCGTATTTCACGATGCTTGGCCTGGCTTGTAGCGCCCGCCACGACTTGCTGGTGAGCATGGCCGATAATTTTTCTTTTCTCATCGACACTTACGGCCACATCCCGAACGGCAATCGCACTTATTACCTGAGCCGCTCGCAGCCGCCGATGTATGGACTGATGGTGGCGCTGTTCGAGTCGCACGGCGTGGCACGGGCGATCCGGTATCTGCCCCATTTGCGTCGCGAGTACGACTTCTGGATGGACGGGGAGGCGTCGCTCGCCCCCGGCGATGCCTATCGCCATGTCGTGTGCCTGCCCGACGGCTCACGCCTCAATCGCTACTGGGACGAACGCGATACACCGCGCGACGAAGGTTATCTGGAAGATGTGAATACGGCGCTTCATGCGCCGGATCGTCCCGCTGCGCAGGTGTATCGCGATCTGCGCGCCGGCGCAGCCTCGGGCTGGGACTTCAGTTCGCGCTGGCTGGACGACGTTACCAACCTCGGTTCGATCCGCACGACCGCCTTCGTGCCCGTGGACCTGAATAGCTTCCTGTTCGCTTCTGAAGTGCAGATTTCCGGGCTGAGCGAGGCCAATGGCGACACGGAAAACGCCCGAGCCTTTGCCGTGCGTGCGCAAGCCCGGCGCGAGGCGATGACGCGCTATCTCTGGTGCGACGATGAGGGCGCATTCCTCGATTACGATTGGCAACGCAGTGAGCCGCACCGGCGGTTGTCGGCCGCGCTCGCCACGCCACTCTTTGTTGGATTGGCCTCGCGTGAGCAAGCACGCCGCTCGGCGCAGACGATCGAGGATCGTCTCATGGCACCGGGAGGGCTGCGCACGACGCAGGCGTCGAGCCTGCAGCAATGGGATCCGCCGAATGGCTGGGCGCCGCTGCAATGGATCGCCATTCACGGGCTTCGTCAGTACGGCGAGCAACGGCTGGCGAACGATATCGCCCACCGCTGGCTCTCGACGGTCAGTGCGCTCTATGCTCGCGAAAGCAAGCTTGTCGAGAAGTATTCGCTGCATGCGAGCGATGCAACGTCGGCAAGCGGTGGGGGAGGCGGGGAGTACCCGCTTCAGGATGGCTTCGGCTGGACCAATGGGGTCGTGCGTCGCCTCCTCGGCGATCATCCCGAACACCCCGCCCACCAGGCGACGGCGCAAGGCCGCGCGCGCGGGGGCACGCGTCGATAGCGCCTGCCCCGCGCCCGTGCGCCGGGCGAACGGAAAGTCCCCACGCCGCGTGGGTTTGCTCGCGCGTTGCCGGCTGAGCGCCTGGGGAGATATTTGGCGTCGTACAATGCGAGATACGTATACCCGCATTCCCTGTGAGGCCTCATGAAGCATTCGGCGCATGCCGTAACCGACGCCGCCGTCGCCATCATCCGCGAGCGCATCGAACGTCAGGTCTATCCGGCCGGCGCGATGCTCCCGTCACAACGCCAACTCGCCGAAGAGCTGACGATCAGTCGCGCCTCGCTGCGTGAGGCCCTGTCGACGCTCGAAGCGCTCGGCATGGTCGCGATCCGCCCCGGTAAAGGCGTTTATGTGAACGACGCGTCGGCGCGCCTGGGCGTCGCCTGGCGCTTCGCCGACCAGATCTCGCTCGCCGACACGTATCAGTTGCGCTATGCGCTCGAAGGCTTCTCCGCCCGCCTCGCCGCCCACGCGGCGAGTCATGGCGAGATCGAGTGGCTCACGGACAACGTGGAAGCGATGAAGGTCGCACTGGTCGACGGCGACGTCGATACGGCCGCCCAACTGGACTTTGCCTTCCACCTGCGCATCGTGGGACTCGCCGGAAACGGGGCCATCGCCGATATTCTGCGCGGCAGCACGGAGATTGTGATGGAAAGCCAGCGTTTGCCGTTCTATCAGCGCGAACTGGTGCTCTCCACCTATCATGAACATCTGGAGATCCTCGACGCCCTGCGCCGCCGCGATGGCGCCGTCGCCGGGGCCGCAATGGAGCGCCATATCGTGCTGGCGGCCCAGCGGGCGGGCATCCATTTCCCTATCCCCTCTGCGTATCCGTCCCCGAACAGCCTCACCCCCAGGGAGAACGCAGAGCGTACTGGTGTTCCACATGTTCAGCTTTGAGATGATTGGGATTTGCGCTATACTTTGAAGGTTTTAGTCATTTAACCCTCACCCTAGCGCCTACCCGCCTGACATCTCGTCCGTAGCCCGAGCCTCCGCTGTGCGCATATTCCGCGCAATTCCGGTGCCCGCGCAAGTGTCATCGCGAGCGGACGATGGGGCTGGCAGCCGGGGTGAAACCTCCAGGAGTTTCCCGTGCTGCCGTCATTCCCACCCGCCATTCTCGCGCTCGCTGACGGCACGGTCTTTCGTGGGTACGCCATCGGCGCTGCCGGTCACACCATCGGTGAAGTGGTTTTCAATACCGCCATCACCGGCTATCAGGAAATCCTCACCGACCCCAGCTATGCGCGTCAGATCGTCACGTTGACGTATCCGCACATTGGCAATACGGGCGTCAACGGTGAAGACGTCGAAGCCACGAAAGTCCATGCCGCAGGCCTGATCATCAAGGATCTGCCGATCCTCGAGTCGAATTTCCGCGCCGACAAGACGCTGTCGCAATATCTGAAGGACGAGGGCGTTGTCGCGATCGCCGGTATCGACACGCGCCGCCTCACCCGTATTCTGCGCGAGAAGGGCGCCCAGAACGGCTGCATCCTCGCCGGAGAAGGTGCTGACGCGGCCAAGGCCATTGCGCTTGCCCAATCGTTCCCGGGCCTCGCCGGAATGGACCTTGCCAAGGTCGTCTCGACCACGGAGCCGTATTCTTGGACGGAAACGGAGTGGCGCCTGGGCGAAGGCTACGGTGAACAGAAGGATCCGAAATTCCATGTGGTCGCACTGGACTACGGCGTCAAGCGCAACATCCTGCGCATGCTCGCCCAGCGCGGTTGCAAGGTCACGGTGCTGCCGGCGCAAAGCTCGGCCGACGACGTATTCGCGCTGAACCCGGACGGTGTCTTCCTCTCGAACGGCCCCGGCGACCCGGAGCCTTGCGATTACGCCATCGCCGCCACGAAGACGTTCCTCGAGCGCCGCATCCCGACCTTCGGTATCTGCCTCGGCCACCAGATCATGGGTCTCGCCGTCGGCGCGAAAACGCTGAAGATGAAGACCGGTCACCACGGCGCCAACCACCCGGTCAAGGACCTCGCGACCGGCCGTGTGGTCATCACGTCGCAAAACCATGGCTTCGCCGTGGATGCCAATAGCCTGCCGGCCAACGCGCGCGTCTCGCACGTGTCGCTGTTCGATGGCACGCTGCAAGGCTTCGAGCTGACGGATCGCCCGGCATTTTGCTTCCAGGGACACCCGGAAGCCTCGCCCGGCCCGCACGACATCGGCTATCTGTTCGACCGCTTCGTGCAGTCGATGGTCGACGCGAAGCAGCCCGCGTAAGGCCTGGCACGACGAGATACGGATAAGGGAACGCTCAACATGCTCGGAAACTCGATCGGCATCGTCAATCTCTGGACCTACCTGGCCGGGGTGGTGGTGATCATTCTGCTGCCAGGACCGAACTCGCTCTATGTGCTGTCGGTGGCAGCGCAGCGCGGTGTTCGCCAGGGCTACGCAGGCGCATGCGGCGTGTTCCTCGGCGACACGATCCTCATGACCCTGTCGGCCGCCGGCGTGGCGTCGCTGCTGCATGCGCAGCCGGCGCTTTTCTTCGTGGTGAAGTATCTCGGCGCCGCCTATCTTTGCTGGATGGGCGTGAACATGCTGCGCGGCGCCATCGCCAACGCGCGGGCCGCACGAGCCAACGCCGGGACGGCAGTCGCCGCGCCCAAGCCAGTCGACGCGGATCACCCGTTCAAGCGGGCGCTGTTCATCAGCCTGCTCAACCCGAAGGCGATCCTGTTCTGCGTGTCGTTTTTCATCCAGTTCGTCGATCCGGGCTATGCCCACCCCGCCGTGTCGTTTGCGGTGCTGGGCGCGATCGTGCAGATCTGCAGTTTCCTGTACCTGAGCACGCTGATCCTGGCCGGTTACCGCCTGGCCGAGCACTTCCGGCAACGTCGCCGGTTGAGCGCCGGGGCAACCGGCGGCGTGGGCGCGCTGTTCGTCGGCTTCGGTGTGAAGCTCGCGAGCGCGACGCTGAGTTAAATTTTTGTTGAGAACGTTATGCCAAAGCGCACAGACATCAAGAGCATCCTCATCATCGGCGCCGGTCCGATCATCATCGGTCAGGCATGCGAATTCGACTATTCCGGCGCACAGGCCTGCAAGGCGCTGCGCGAGGAAGGCTTCAAGGTCATCCTGATCAACAGCAATCCCGCCACGATCATGACCGACCCGGATACGGCCGATGTGACCTACATCGAACCGATTACCTGGGAAGTCGTCGAGCGCATCATCGCCAAGGAACGCCCGGATGCCATCCTGCCGACCATGGGGGGCCAGACCGCGCTGAACTGCGCGCTCGACCTGCACAAGCATGGCGTGCTCGATAAGTACAAGGTCGAGCTGATCGGCGCGTCGCCGGAAGCCATCGACAAGGCCGAAGACCGCCTGAAATTCAAGGACGCGATGACCAAGATCGGTCTCGGGTCGGCCAAGTCGGGCATCGCCCATTCCATGGAAGATGCGCTCGCCGTGCAGGCGCAGATCATGGCCGAGATCGGCGGCAGCGGTTATCCGATGGTGATCCGTCCGTCGTTCACGCTCGGCGGCTCGGGCGGCGGCATCGCCTACAACCGCGAAGAGTTCGAAGAGATCTGCAAGCGCGGTCTCGACCTCTCGCCCACGCGCGAACTGCTCATCGAAGAGTCGCTGCTGGGCTGGAAGGAGTACGAGATGGAAGTCGTGCGCGACCGTGCCGACAACTGCATCATCGTCTGCTCGATCGAGAACCTCGACCCGATGGGCGTGCACACCGGCGATTCGATCACCGTGGCACCTGCCCAGACGTTGACCGATAAGGAATACCAACTGCTGCGTAACGCGTCGCTGGCCGTGCTGCGCGAAATCGGCGTGGAGACGGGCGGCTCGAACGTCCAGTTCTCGATCAACCCGAAGGACGGCCGCATGGTCGTCATCGAAATGAACCCGCGCGTGTCGCGCTCTTCGGCTCTGGCATCGAAGGCGACCGGCTTCCCGATCGCCAAGATCGCCGCCAAGCTGGCCGTCGGCTACACGCTCGACGAACTGCGCAACGAGATCACCGGCGGTGCGACACCGGCCTCGTTCGAGCCGACCATCGACTATGTCGTGACCAAGGTGCCGCGCTTTGCCTTCGAGAAGTTCCGCGAAGCCGACGCGCGCCTGACCACGCAGATGAAGTCGGTCGGCGAAGTGATGGCCATGGGTCGCACGTTCCAGGAATCGTTCCAGAAGGCCATGCGTGGCCTGGAAGTCGGTGTGGACGGTCTGGACGAAAAATCGACCGACCGCGACGAGATCGTGGCCGAGATCGGCGAGCCGGGCCCCGACCGCATTTGGTACGTGGGCGACGCGTTCCGTCTGGGCATGAGCCTGGACGAGGTGTACGCCGAGACGGCCATCGACCCATGGTTCCTCGCTCAGCTCGAAGCCATCGTCAAGAAGGAACAGGCGTTGGCCGGCCGAACGCTGGAGAGCCTGTCGACCGACGAGCTGCGTTTCCTCAAGCAAAGCGGCTTCTCGGATCGCCGCCTCGCCAAGCTGCTCGGCACCGACCAGACGGCCGTGCGCCAAGCCCGTATCGCACAAAAGGTGCGCCCGGTCTACAAGCGCGTGGACACCTGCGCCGCCGAATTCTCGACCGACACGGCCTACATGTACTCGACCTATGAGGAAGAGTGCGAAGCCCAGCCGACCAACAAGAAGAAGGTCATGGTGCTGGGCGGTGGTCCGAACCGTATCGGCCAGGGGATCGAGTTCGATTACTGCTGCGTGCACGCGGCGCTCGCACTGCGTGAAGACGGCTACGAGACCATCATGGTCAACTGCAACCCGGAAACGGTGTCGACGGACTACGACACGTCGGATCGTCTGTACTTCGAACCGGTGACGCTGGAAGACGTGCTCGAAATCGTCGACCTCGAAAAGCCGGTCGGCGTGATCGTGCAGTACGGCGGTCAGACCCCGCTCAAGCTCGCCCTCGATCTCGAAGCGAACGGTGTGCCCATCGTCGGCACCAGCCCCGACATGATCGACGCGGCCGAAGACCGCGAGCGCTTCCAGAAGCTGTTGCAGGACCTGGGCCTGCGCCAGCCGCCGAACCGCACGGCACGCGCCGAGGACGAAGCGCTCAAGCTCGCCGCCGAGATCGGCTATCCGCTGGTGGTGCGTCCCTCGTATGTGCTGGGTGGGCGTGCGATGGAAATCGTCCACGAGCCGCGTGACCTCGAGCGCTACATGCGCGAAGCCGTCAAGGTCAGTCACGACAGCCCGGTGCTGCTCGATCGCTTCCTCGACGACGCCATCGAGTGTGACGTCGACTGCATCTCCGACGGCACGGACGTCTACATCGGCGGCGTGATGGAGCACATCGAACAGGCTGGCGTCCACTCGGGCGACTCGGCTTGCTCGCTGCCCCCGTACACGCTCTCGGCGCCGACTGTGGCCGAACTCAAGCGTCAGACGGCCGCCATGGCCCGCGCCCTCAACGTGATCGGCCTGATGAATGTGCAGTTCGCGATTCAGCAGGGCAACGGGGTCGACACGATCTACGTGCTCGAAGTGAATCCGCGCGCCTCGCGTACGGTGCCCTACGTATCGAAGGCGACCGGCCGTCAACTGGCCAAGATCGCCGCGCGTGCCATGGTCGGTCAGTCGCTCAAGTCGCAAAACGTGACGAGCGAAGTCGTGCCGCCGTATTTCAGCGTCAAGGAAGCCGTGTTCCCGTTCGTGAAGTTCCCGGGCGTCGACCCGGTGCTTGGACCGGAAATGCGCTCGACGGGCGAAGTGATGGGCGTGGGCCGCACGTTTGGCGAGGCGCTCTTCAAGTCGCAACTGGCGGCGGGCTCGCGTCTGCCGGCCTCGGGCACGGTGCTGCTCACGGTGAAGGACGCGGACAAGCCGCGCGCGGTTGAAGTGGCCCGCATGCTGCACGCGCTGGGTTACCCGATCGTGGCCACGCGTGGCACCGCCGCCGCTATCGACGCGGCCGGCATCCCGGTGCGCGTGGTCAACAAGGTGAAGGACGGCCGTCCGCACATTGTCGACATGATCAAGAACGGCGAGATCGCGCTGGTGTTCACCACGGTGGACGAGACGCGCACGGCGATTGCCGATTCCCGCTCGATCCGCATGTCGGCGCAAGCGCACAAGGTTACGTACTACACGACGATCTCGGGTGCCCGTGCCGCCGTGGAAGGCCTGAAGTATCTGCAGAATCTCGAGGTCTACGATCTGCAGGGCCTGCACGCCTTGCTGCCGGCCTGATTGCGCAAGGCCTGAGCGGTTACGCTGCAAGAAATGGCGCGCTCGGCAGGGAACCGATCCCCGTCGGACGCGCCAAATGGTGCATAGGTGTTGCGATATCGTGCAGCCGGCCCTGCGCTTGGCAGCCTCGACAACTCTGCTACACTAACGCCACATAGGTGTCACAGCCGCGGTCAAGCGGCGTTCGCAAACCAGTGCGAATGCGGCTTTGCTGCGGCAATTTTTTTGTCTTTCGGAACAACGCGTATGAGTACCATTCCTCTGACCAAGCGGGGCGCCGAGCTGCTCAAAGAAGAGCTGCACCGCCTGAAGACCGTCGAACGTCCGGCCGTGATCACTGCGATTGCTGAAGCCCGTGCGCAGGGCGATCTGTCGGAAAATGCGGAATACGACGCCGCCAAGGAAAAGCAGGGCTTTATCGAGGGGCGTATCGCCGATCTCGAATCCAAGCTCTCCGCCGCGCAGATCATCGACCCGTCGTTGCTCGACGCCGAGGGGCGCGTGGTGTTTGCCGCCACCGTCGAACTCGAAGACCTCGACAACGGCGGCACGGTGCTGTACCAGATCGTCGGCGACGACGAAGCCGATCTGGAACACGGCAAGATCTCGGTGAGTTCGCCGATCGCACGTGCCCTCATTGGCAAGTACGCTGGCGATGTGGCCGAAGTGCAGGCCCCGAGCGGCGTGCGTGAGTACGAGATCATCGATGTCCGCTACGTCTGACGTGACGTCCCCCAGCGGCGCGCCGCGGCTGGAACGGCTGTTCCGCCTGATCGCGACCCTCTGGTGCGGTAGTCAGTGGGCGATCGGCTATGTCGTGGCGCCCACGCTCTTCGCAGTGCTGGAATCGCGCACCATGGCCGGAACGGTCGCCGGTCGCCTGTTTCACACGCAAGCCTGGATAAGTCTCGCCTGCGGCGTGCTGTTGGTCTGGCTGGCGACGGCGCTGATCGCGCGTGCGGGCGACGCCCAAGCGGCACGCAGCTATCGCGGACTGCGGTGGCTGGCGGTGGCGATGATGGTCTGTGTGCTGATTGCCTCGTTCGGCCTCCAGCCGTTGATGGCGGATCTGCGCGCACAGGCGGAGGCGGCGGGCGTGGAGATCGGCCAGTCGGCGTTTGCTGCACGTTTTGGCATGCTTCACGGTATTTCGAGCGGCATCTACCTGCTGCAAAGCCTGTTCGGCTTGGCGCTGATCTGGCGTCAGCCGGTGCGTGGCTGAGTGTCGCAGGGGGGGCTGCGACGCTGGCTTCGCAGCCAATCCGATCGCGGCATCCATAAAAAAACGCGCCTGTTGTCCGGGCGCGTTTTTTCGAGAACTGGCGGCGGTGTGCCGTTCGCTCAGTCGTTGCGTTGGCGCTTGACGCTGGTCTGGCGCTTTTTGGCCTTCTTGACGATGCCGCCAGCGGTCATGCGTTCGTTGCCGCGAACGGTCACTTTCTTGACGGTCGGACGGCGTCCCGCGTTGGTGCTGGTCTTGACGACCGTGACAGTGCGCGGGGCACGGCCCTTGACCGTCGCACCCGTACCGCCGGTCCGGGAGCGAACCGGCGCTTCCGTTTCGTCCGGCGTCGGGCGGTACAGAACAAGCAGCTTGCCGATGTGTTGTACCGGCGCTGCGCCGAGTTGATCGCAGATGGCTTCGTAGATGGCCACGCGTGCATCGCGTTCGTCGCCGAACACACGTACCTTGATCAGTTCGTGAGCCTTCAGGGCGCCGTCGATTTCCTTGAGCACCGCCGGCGTCAAGCCGTCGGCGCCAATCAGAACAACAGGATTCAGCGCATGGGCGGTGGAGCGCAAGTCGGCGCGTTGCGCCGGGGTCAGGGTCAGGGCGGGCATAGAGGACAGACGAGACAAACGAGTTAGGATGCACCCGTACGCGGCGGCCGGCGCACCTGCAAATACCAGAGGCCGGCTCGCGCATTTTGGGCGCGCAAGGGCCTATTATCCTGCAAAATCGCAGCGTTTTTGAAGAATTATGGCAAAAAACCGTTTCAGCCACGCCTGGCTGCACGATCACATCAACGATCCCTACGTCAAAATGGCGCAGCGTGAGGGCTATCGTGCCCGCGCGGCCTACAAACTCAAGGAGATCGACGAGCAGGACCGGCTGATCAAGCCCGGTCAGGTCATTGTCGACCTGGGCGCGACGCCCGGGAGCTGGAGTCAGTACGCGCGCAACAAGCTCGCGGGCGGCAAGCGCACGGAAGGGGGTATCGACGGCACGATCATCGCGCTGGACATCCTGCCGATGGCGCCGATCGCCGACGTCACCTTCCTGCAGGGTGACTTCCGCGAGGACAGCGTGCTCGTGCAGCTCGAAGAAATCCTCGCCGGACGCAAAGTCGACCTTGTAGTTTCCGATATGGCCCCCAACTTGTCGGGGGTAGCGTCTGCCGATGCAGCGCGGATCGAGCATTTGTGCGATCTGGCGATGGATTTTGCTCAGCGACACCTGAAACCGGAGGGTGCATTGCTGGTCAAATGTTTTCACGGCAGTGGCTACAGCCAGATTGTCGAAAAATTCAAGCACCAGTTCAAAACCGTGGCGCCGCGCAAGCCAAAGGCGTCCCGAGATAAATCTTCCGAAACGTTCATTTTGGGACGAGGATTGAAAAATCCGGCTTGATGCCCGTCAAACCAGCGCTCTGGCGCTATGGCGGCGGTAAAGAATCACTATGGCGGTGCGCCTGCGAGTGGATTAGAATGAATTCCTGGCGCGAAGCGATTTCATGAAGGAGCAACGCTTTGAACAATAATATGTTTTCCAAAGCGGCGGTGTGGTTGGTCATCGCGCTGGTCTTGTTTACTGTGTTTAAACAGTTCGACAAGCCGCACGTCCAGGAAGGCGTGACGTACTCCCAGTTCATGGACGATGCCAAGAATGGCAAGGTCAAGAACGTGATAGTGCAGGGTCGCAGCCTTCAGGTGACGCCCAGCGACGGCCAGAAATACACCATCGTGTCGCCCGGCGACATCTGGATGGTGGGCGATCTCATGAAGTATGGCGTTCAAGTTTCGGGCAAAGCCGATGACGAACCGAACGCGCTCATGTCCGTGCTCTACTACCTCGGACCCACGTTGCTGATCATCGGCTTCTGGTTCTACATGATGCGGCAGATGCAGGGCGGGGGTAAGGGCGGTGCCTTTTCCTTCGGTAAATCCCGCGCGCGCCTCATCGACGAGAATGCCAATCCCGTGACCTTTGCCGACGTCGCCGGTTGCGACGAAGCCAAATACGAAGTTGGCGAGTTGGTCGACTTCCTGAAAGACCCTCAGAAATTCCAGAAGCTCGGTGGTCGTATTCCGCGCGGTGTGCTGCTCGTCGGCCCGCCGGGGACCGGTAAGACACTGCTTGCCCGCGCGATCGCGGGCGAGGCCAAGGTGCCGTTCTTCAGCATTTCGGGTTCCGACTTCGTGGAAATGTTCGTCGGCGTCGGCGCGGCCCGCGTTCGCGACATGTTTGAAAACGCGAAGAAGCAATCGCCCTGTATCGTGTTCATCGACGAAATCGATGCGGTCGGCCGCCATCGTGGCGCCGGCATGGGCGGCGGTAACGACGAACGCGAGCAAACGCTGAACCAGATGCTCGTCGAGATGGATGGCTTCGAAGCCAACTCGGGCGTGATCGTGATCGCCGCGACGAACCGGTCGGACGTGCTCGACAAGGCGCTGCTGCGCCCGGGCCGCTTCGACCGTCAGGTCTACGTCGGTCTGCCGGATATCCGTGGCCGTGAGCAGATCCTGAAGGTGCACCTGCGCAAGGTGCCGATTTCGAACGACGTCGATGCGTCGGTCATCGCGCGCGGAACGCCGGGCATGTCGGGCGCCGATCTGGCGAACCTCGTGAACGAAGCCGCCCTGTTCGCGGCGCGCCGTAACAAGCGCATCGTCGAAATGCTCGACTTCGAAGACGCGAAGGACAAGATCTTCATGGGCCCGGAGCGCAAGTCGGCAGTGATGCGCGACGAAGAGCGACGTGCCACGGCGTACCACGAGTCGGGCCACGCGGTGGTGGCGATGCTGCTGCCGGAAGCCGACCCGGTGCACAAGGTGACGATTATCCCGCGGGGTTGGGCACTTGGCCTGACGATGCAGTTGCCGGAGCACGACAAGTACTCGGAGTATCGCGATACGATGCTCACGCAGATCGCCATCCTGTTTGGCGGCCGTGCGGCTGAGGAAGTGTTCATCAACAAGATGTCGACGGGCGCTTCGAACGATTTCGAGCGTGCCACCAAGCTGGCTCGCGACATGGTGACCCGCTACGGGATGTCGGACGCGCTGGGACCGATGGTCTATGTCGACACGGAGCAGGATTCCATGTTCGGCCGGATGTCCGCCAAGTCGGTCTCGGAGGCCACGCAGCAGAAGGTCGACGGGGAAGTTCGCCGCATTCTCGACGAGCAATACGCGCTGGCCCGGAAGCTGCTGGAAGACAACCGCGACAAGGTCGAGTCGATGACTCAGGCCCTGATGGAGTGGGAAACGATCGACGGCGAGCAGATCGGCGACATCATGGAAGGCCGTCCGCCGCGTCCGCCGAAGAACGGTCCGACCAACGGTGGCGCATCGGGTGGCAATCCGCCGCTCAAGCCCAGCAGCACTCCGGCGACCGTCTAAACACGCAAGCCCTGGTAGCTCCCAAAGCGCTGCCATCCCAGAAAGGCCGGCATTGCGCCGGCCTTTTTGCGTTTCGAGGCGATGACGCTGCCCGGTGCCGGGTATCGATGGCCGCTAACACGCGCCGGCCGCGAGGAAAATCGGTGTTACCGAGTGTTTCTATGGTCGATGTGGCAGGCGAATCCGGTAACATTACGGCCATGCAAAGCGTCCGGCATCCCTATTCCCGGGCGCGCGGATCCGGTCCCGGTCAACGGACCGCTAAACTGGTTTTACTGAGCTGAGCGTCCGAATGTCCTCCGAGTCGTCGCAATCCCTGCCTTCCATGTCCCCCGTCGAAACCGATGCCACTGACGCCGCCGACATCGTCGCGTCCGGCGTGGCACCCGGTGCCCCGGACAAGCCCGCCACGCTGGCATTCGGCCCGCGCTTTCAGCTCGATGCCCACCGGGTGCACGTTATGGGTATCCTGAACGTGACGCCCGACTCATTTTCCGACGGCGGCAAGTTTGTCGCGCGCGACGCCGCCCTGCGCCATGCCGAGCAGTTGATTGCCGACGGCGTCGACATTCTCGATATCGGCGGGGAATCGACCCGTCCGGGCGCTGAAGCGTTGTCGGAAGCCGCCGAACTGGACCGCGTCGTGCCGATTGTCGAAGCGTTGCGCGACTGTGGCGTACCGCTTTCGGTGGATACCTATAAGCCGGGCGTGATGCGCGCGGTGCTCGCGGCCGGCGCGGACATGATCAACGACATCTGGGGGTTCCAGCAGCCCGGTGCCATCGACGCGGTGCGCGAAAGCGAAGCGGCACTGTGCGTCATGCACATGCTGCACGACCCGAAGACCATGCAGGACGCACCGATCTACACCGACGTTGTCACAGAGGTCGCCGCCTTCCTCGACGGCCGGGTGGACGCGCTGCTCTCGGCCGGCGTTGCGCCGTCGCGTCTGTACCTCGACCCGGGATTCGGCTTCGGCAAGAATCTCGCCCATAATCTCGCACTGCTCAAACACTTGCGTGTGTTGTCGCGCGATGGATTGCCGTTACTCGTCGGCATGTCGCGAAAGCGGATGCTGGGCGAAATTACCGGGCGTCAGGCGCCATTGGAGCGACGGGTGGCCAGCGTCGCCGCAGCGATGTGTGCCGCGCAGCAGGGCGCGGCCATCGTGCGCGTGCACGACGTCGCCGAGACGGTCGATGCGCTCAAGGTCTGGCACGCCGTGCGCGACGCCGAATAACCCTGCCGCGGGCAACCCGCCGGAGGGCCCCAGCGCCGCAAGCCAATGGGGACCCAGCGGGGACGCGCGCCAGCGATAATGGCGGGGGCGGTGGCCCCCCACCGTCTGACCGCGGCACCTATAAAGATTGAACGACGCGCGCGTCCGGTCCCTCATCCGGCGCAGCGCCTCAACTGGGAACGATGCAACGATGAAACGACGCTATTTTGGAACCGATGGGATTCGCGGCACGGTGGGCGAAAGCCCGATCACGCCAGAGTTCGTGCTGCGACTCGGTTACGCCGCGGGTCGCGTGCTGGCCGGCAACCAAACGCTGGGCCGTCCGACGGTATTGATCGGCAAGGACACGCGTGTCTCCGGCTATATGCTCGAAGCCGCGCTGGAAGCCGGCTTTGCGGCAGCCGGCGTCGACACCATGATGGCGGGCCCGATGCCCACGCCCGCCGTAGCCTACCTCACGCGGGCGCTGCGCCTCGCGGCCGGGGTGGTGATCAGCGCGTCGCACAACCCGTACCACGACAACGGCATCAAATTCTTCTCGGCGGATGGTAACAAGCTGCCGGACCAGACCGAACTGGCCATCGAAGCCGAACTCGACAATCCGATGACCTGCGTGCGCTCCGAGCAACTCGGCAAGGCGCGTCGTCTGGACGATGCCGCAGGCCGCTACATCGAGTTCTGCAAGAGCACGTTCCCGAACGACTTCGACTTGCGCGGCATGAAGATCGTGGTCGATTGCGCCAACGGCGCCGCGTATCACATCGCGCCCCATGTGTTCCACGAGTTGGGCGCCGAGGTTATCGCGATCGGCAACCAGCCGAACGGTTTCAACATCAACGAGGACTGCGGGGCGACAGCGCCGGATGCGCTCATGCGCGCCGTGCGTGCGAATCACGCGGATCTCGGCGTGGCGCTCGATGGCGACGCTGACCGCCTGCAGATCGTCGACGGTGCGGGCCGTCTCTACAACGGCGACGAGCTGCTGTATCTGTTGGTGAAGGACCGCCTGGACAACGGAGGGGTGCCGGGTGCCGTGGGTACGTTGATGACCAATATGGCCGTCGAAGTCGCCCTCAAGGGCCTAGGGGTGCCATTCGTGCGCGCCAAGGTCGGCGACCGTTACGTGCTCGAGCAACTGCACAAGCACGGTTGGCAGATTGGCGCGGAGGGTTCCGGCCACATTTTGTGTCTGGACAAGCACACGACGGGCGACGGTATCATCTCGGCCCTGCAAGTGCTCGCGGCAATCCGTCGCGCGGGCAACCCGCCGCTGGCGAAACTGCTCGACGGCGTGCGTCTGTTCCCGCAGCAAATGATCAACGTCCGTACGCCGGCCGGCTACGACTGGCAGAGCGATGCGCGCCTGTCCGACGAGCGCACCGCCGTCGAGTCTCAATTGGGAGATACGGGGCGCGTGCTCATTCGCGCATCGGGCACCGAGCCCGTGCTGCGCGTGATGGTGGAAGCCCGCGAAGCCGCCCAAGCCACGTCCTTCGCCCAGCATCTGGCCGACGTCGTCAAATCGGCCGCCTGAGCGTTCACTGAACGCCCGGTCTGCCATCCCTCCTGGCAGGGCCGTGCCCCCCCGAGTGAGGCGGCACGGCAGACAACGCCGAATCCCCTCATCGAAGTCAATCCCCCGGGCGCAAGCGCCGGTCAACGCGTTGCCGCATACCTGCGTTTCAGGCTTCCCATCATGGCAATCGGTTCAACCCGATATTTCCATTTGTGACACGGTGGCCTAGGATGGTTAGACGGTTTGCACCCGTGTCACGGTGCTGACATGTGTCCCGAATTGGGTGTTTTGCGCGATGGCATGTGCTTGGAGATACCCTAAACCATTGCCAGACAAGGATTTTTGGCCGCCAACGAGAGGCGGGAGATGCGTCTGGCAACGTGACGATCCCGAGTCAACTTTATGACGCCGATGTTGTGAGCTTTCACACATGACACATGATTGTCACATTCGGACTCTATTCTTCGAGCCAACCACACGCTGTATCCACACCAACTCGGAGAAATCCATGAAGCTGATGAAGACTGCGATTGCCGGCATGGCTGGCATTCTGTTTGCCGCTGGCGCGATTGCGGGCGAAATTACGGGTGCAGGCAGCACGTTCGCCGCGCCGATCTACACGAAGTGGGCTGACGCCTACCAGAAGGCGACATCGAACAAGGTCAACTATCAGGGCATCGGTTCGTCGGGTGGCATCAAGCAAATCCAGGCCAAGACTGTCGATTTCGCAGGTTCGGACGCTCCGCTGACGGACGAAGAACTGGCCAAGCAAGGCCTGTTCCAGTTCCCGACGGTGGTCGGCGGCATCGTGCCGGTGGTCAACGTACCGGGCGTCAAGCCGGGCGAGCTGGTCCTGTCGGGCCCGGTGCTGGGCGACATCTATCTGGGCAAGATCAAGAAGTGGAACGATCCGGCCATCGCCAAGCTGAACCCGAAGGTCAAGCTGCCGGATACCGATATCGCCGTGGTTCGCCGCGCCGACGGGTCGGGCACGAGCTTCGTGTTCACGAACTATCTGTCGAAGGTCAACGCCGAGTGGAAGAGCAAGGTTGGCGAAGGCACCACGGTGAACTGGCCGACGGGTACGGGCGGCAAGGGTAACGACGGCGTCGCCGCTTTCGTGCAACGCCTGCCGGGCGCGATCGGTTATGTCGAGTCGGCCTACGCCACGCAAAACAAGCTGACGTACACGGCACTGACGAACGCCGACGGCAAGACCGTCGAGCCGACCACGGAAACGTTCGCTGCGGCAGCTGCCAAGGCCGAATGGTCGAAGACGTTCTACCAGATCCTGACCAACGAGAAGGGCGACAAGTCGTGGCCGATCGTGGCTGCCACCTTCGTGCTGGTGCACCAGAAGGCTGACGCCGGCAAGGAAGCGCAAGGCGCCGACGTGCTGAAGTTCTTCGACTGGTCGTTCAAGAATGGCGAGAAGACCGCCAAGGAACTGGACTACATCCCGCTGCCGGAAGCGGTGCTGAAGCAAATCCGTGCAGGTTGGAAGGCGAAGGTTGCCGAGTCGGCCCACAAGGCCGGCATCTAAAGCAGCCTTGCTGGCCCCGGGCAATGCACGGTTGCATTGCCCGGGGCCTCAACCCGGCATTATCCGCGCCGCCTGTTCCGAAGCCCGACCTCTGATCTGGCAACGGCAGGCGGCGCGCTCACGCTGAGACGACATCATGGCAGAAGCCACCCGACCCCTCGCAACAGCAGGCGCGCAGCGCGCTCCGTCTTCCGTTGGCGACATTCTTTTCGCGCTGCTCACCCGCGCGGCCGCCCTCATTACGCTGCTCTTGCTCGGTGGCATCATCGTGTCGCTGATGTACAGCGCACTGCCGTCGATTCAGAAATTTGGCTTCGCCTTCCTGTGGACGAAGGAATGGGATCCGCCCGCCGAGCACTTCGGCGCGCTCGTGCCGATCTACGGCACACTCGTCACGTCGCTCATCGCGCTCATCATCGCGGTGCCGGTCAGCTTCGGCATTGCGCTGTTCTTGACTGAACTCTCGCCCGTATGGCTGCGCCGCCCGCTCGGTACGGCCATCGAGCTGCTCGCCGCTATCCCGAGCATTGTCTACGGGATGTGGGGCCTGCTGATCTTCGCCCCGATCTTCAGCCAGTACTTCCAGAAGCCGCTGCAGACGCTGCTCGGCAACGTTCCGGTCATCGGTGCACTGTTCCAGGGGCCGCCGCTGGGCATCGGTATCCTGCCCGCCGGTGTGATCCTCGCGATCATGATCATTCCGTACATCGCCTCGGTCATGCGCGACGTGTTCGAAGTCACGCCCGTGCTCCTCAAGGAGTCGGCCTACGGCATTGGCTGCACCACCTGGGAGGTGATGTGGCGCGTGGTGCTGCCCTTCACGAAGACGGGGGTGATCGGTGGCGTCATGTTGGGGCTGGGCCGCGCGCTTGGCGAGACCATGGCCGTCACCTTCGTGATCGGCAACACGAATCTGCTCGACAACGTATCGCTCTATTCGCCGGGCAACAGCATTACCTCGGCGCTCGCCAACGAGTTCGCCGAAGCCGGCCCGGGGCTGCATACGGCCGCCCTGATGGAGCTCGGCCTGATTCTGTTCTTCATCACCTTTGTGGTGCTGGCGCTGTCCAAGCTCATGCTGCTGCGCCTTGAGAAAAGCGAAGGTAAATAATGACTCAACAAGCGCTCGAACTGGAAACCCCAGCCGTGAAGCCGACCGACGCCGTGACCCGCGTGCGGCTGCAAGCTTACCGCCGCCGCAAGAACATTTTTGCGATCGCGATGTCGCTCGCGGCCATGGCCTTCGGCCTGATCTGGCTGCTGTGGATTCTCTACACCACGCTCTCGCTGGGCATCGGCGGTCTGTCGCTGTCGCTGTTCACCGAAATGACGCCGCCGCCGAACACCGCCGGCGGGGGGCTCGCCAATGCCATCGCGGGCAGTGTCGTGATGGTCGGTGTGGCCACGTTCCTCGGCACGCCGCTGGGTATTCTGGCCGGGGTCTACCTGGCCGAGTACGGTCAGAAGTCGTGGCTCGCGAGCCTCACCCGCTTCATCAACGACATTCTGCTCTCGGCGCCGTCGATCGTGATCGGCCTGTTCGTGTACGCGCTGGTCGTGGCACAGATGGGGCACTTCTCGGCGTGGGCCGGCATTGTGTCGCTCGCGCTGCTGCAGATCCCGATCGTGATCCGCACGACCGAGAACATGCTCAAGCTCGTGCCGAACAACTTGCGTGAGGCCGCGTTTGCCCTGGGCACGCCGAAGTGGCGCATCATCGTCAAGATTACGCTGAAGGCGTCGATCGCCGGTATCGTGACAGGCGTGCTGCTCGCCGTGGCGCGTATCGCGGGCGAGACGGCGCCGCTGCTGTTCACGGCGCTGTCGAACCAGTTCTGGTCGATGAACCTGAATCAGCCGATGGCCAACCTGCCGGTCACGATCTTCAAATTTGCCATGAGCCCGTTTGCGGAGTGGCAGTCGCTCGCCTGGGCGGGCGTGTTCATCATCACCCTCGGGGTGCTGCTGCTGAACATCCTGGCGCGCACGCTGTTTGCCAAGAAGTAAGCGGCAACGCGAGACGACACAACGCGACGACACCACGCATACCTGACGGTTAAGACGACCATGACGAATCCGACGCAAGACATCAAACTGCCCTCGAAGATTGAAGTCAATAACCTGAACTTCTTCTACGACAAATATCACGCGCTCAAGAACATCAACCTGCGCATTCCCGACCGCAAGGTCACGGCCTTCATCGGCCCATCGGGCTGCGGCAAATCGACGCTGCTGCGCACGTTCAACAAGATGTATGCGCTGTACCCGGAGCAACGCGCCGAGGGCGAGATCAACATGGACGGTGAAAACCTGCTGACCTCGAAGCAGGACATTGCGCTGCTGCGCGCGAAGGTCGGCATGGTGTTCCAGAAGCCGACGCCGTTCCCGATGTCGATCTACGACAACATCGCCTTCGGTGTGCGCCTGTTCGAAAAGCTCTCGCGCTCGGAAATGGACGACCGCGTGGAGTGGGCGCTGACCAAGGCGGCGCTGTGGGGCGAAGTCAAGGACAAGCTGCAACAGTCGGGCTACGGCCTGTCCGGCGGTCAGCAACAGCGACTGTGCATTGCGCGCGGCATTGCGATCCGCCCGGAAGTGCTGCTGCTCGACGAGCCGTGCTCGGCGCTCGACCCGATCTCCACGGGCCGTATCGAAGAGCTGATCGCCGAACTCAAGGACGACTACACCGTGGTGATCGTCACGCACAACATGCAGCAGGCGGCACGTTGCTCGGACTTCACCGCCTATATGTATCTGGGCGAATTGATCGAATTCGGGGAAACGGAGAAGATCTTCATCAAGCCGGACCGTAAAGAGACCGAAGACTACATCACCGGCCGTTTCGGTTGATGCCCACGAGGAATTTCGATATGAACGACAAACACCTTTCCAGCCAGTTCGACTCGGACCTGAATCAGCTTTGCTCGCGCGTTCTTGAAATGGGCGGCCTGGTCGAATCGCAGCTCGTGACGGCCATGCGGGGGCTCAACACGTTCGACCGTGCCTTGGTCGACGAAGTGATCGCCACCGAGCAGCGCCTGAACACCATGGAAGTCGAGATCGACGAAGAGTGCAGCAAGATCATTGCCCGTCGTCAGCCGACCGCGCGCGATCTTCGCCTGCTGCTCTCGATCTCGAAGTCGATCACCAACCTCGAGCGCGCAGGCGACGAGGCCGAGAAGATCGCCAAGCGGACCCGTCACCTCCTGGAAGACGGCGCGGCGCAAACCGTGAACTTCGCCGAGATCAAACTCTCGGGCGACATGGCCGCCCAGTTGTTGCGCCGAACGCTCGACGCGTTCGCGCGTCTCGACATCGTGGCCGCGGCCGAGATCGTGCGCGACGATAAGGCCATCGACAACGAATTCCGTGGCTTCGTGCGCAAGCTGGTGACCTACATGATGGAAGATCCGCGCACCATCTCGGCGGGCCTGGAATTCCTGTTCATTGCCAAGGCGATCGAGCGCATCGGCGATCACGCGAAGAACATCGCGGAATTCATCATTTACATTGTCAAGGGCACCGACGTCCGGCACATTTCGCGCGAAGACCTGCAGCGCCAAGTGCAAGGCGAATGAACGGCCCGACATTATTGAAGGTTTGAGAGGAAACCGATGCCCAGCAGCATTCTGATCGTGGAAGACGAGCCGGCGATTTCCGAGCTGATCTCCGTTAATCTGCAACACGCGGGTCACTATCCGATTCGGGCCTACAACGCCGAGCAGGCACTCACGCTGATCAGTGACGTGCTGCCCGACCTGGTGCTGCTTGACTGGATGCTGCCAGGCAAGTCAGGCGTGACGTTCGCACGTGAGCTTCGGGCGAACGAGCGGACCAAGCACGTGCCGATCATCATGCTCACCGCGCGCAGCGAAGAGCAGGACAAGGTGATGGGCCTGGAGATCGGCGCGGACGATTACGTCACCAAGCCGTTCTCGCCGAAGGAGCTGATGGCGCGGATCAAGGCCGTGCTGCGACGCCGTGCGCCGCAGTTGACCGAAGACGCGGTGAGCGTGAATGGCCTGAAGCTCGATCCGGCCACGCATCGCGTCACGAGCCACCAGTCAAGCGGCGACATCAAGCTGGACTTGGGGCCGACGGAATTCCGTCTGCTGCACTTCTTCATGACGCATCCGGAGCGCGTGCACAGCCGCTCGCAGTTGCTCGATCAGGTGTGGGGCGATCACGTGTTCGTGGAAGAGCGCACGGTGGACGTGCACATCAAGCGTCTGCGTGCCGCGCTCAAGCCGGCCGGCCACGATGCTATGATCGAGACCGTACGCGGCAGCGGCTATCGCTTGACGAAGTCGGCTTGAGGCATCGCGCCTCGCCTTCGGGCGAGGCCTGCCGTGCCAATGCCGCCCTTGTCCCATGGGTCGCGGGCGGCAAAACCCCTGTGCATCGTCTATGAATATCATCTGGGCCCGTGCGCTGACGTTCCTGATCCTGCAAGCCGCCGTCTCGACGGCTGTCGGCGGGTTCTTTGGCGCAAGCGTGGGCTACATTACGGCCATCGTCCTGCTGGTCACGCAAGTCCTCTTCAACGTCTACCACGCCCAACGCCTCTGGCGTCTTCTCGACGCCCCGGTCTACGGTGAGGTGCCGAGTGCACTCGGGTTGTGGGGGGAAATCTATTACCGGCTGCACAAGCTGGCCAAGCGCTGGCATAACCAGGTCAAGCAGGTGGAACAACAGCACGCTCGCTTCATCCAGGCGATCCAGGCATCGCCCAACGGCGTGATCATGCTCGACGAGCACAACCAGATCGAATGGTGCAATGCGATCGCCGAGTCGCATTTCGGTATCGATGCCAAGCGTGATCTTCGTCAGCAAATCACGCATCTCCTGCGCACACCGGCCTTTGTGCACTACCTGTCCTCGGAGCGCTACGACGAGGCGCTGCTCATGCACCACATGGGCGAGAAGCGCAACAACGTGCTTTCCATGCAGGTGTTCCCGTATGGCGACCACCGCAAGCTCATGATTTCGCTCGACGTGACCGATCTCGAACGCACCGACTCGATGCGTCGCGACTTTGTGGCCAACGTCTCGCATGAACTCAAGACGCCACTGACCGTGCTCTCCGGATTTCTGGAGACGGTCGGCGAGCTGCCGCTCTCCCCTGAGGAGATCCAGCGCTATATCGAGATCATGCGCCAGCAGGCCTCGCGTATGCAGAACATCGTGAACGATCTGCTCACGCTGGCGAAGCTCGAAGGCAGCGGCAAGCCGCCGCCGGACGAGCGCATCGATATGGGCATGCAGATGCGCTCGCTACGCAGCGACGCAGAAGGGCTCTCGCAGGGGCAGCATGTGATCGAAGTCACGCAGGCCGACGGACTCGATTTGCGTGGTGCCGAAGGCGAACTCCACAGCGCGTTCAGTAATCTCGTCAGCAATGCGGTGCGCTATACGCCGCCGGGCGGCAAGATCCGCATCGAATGGGGGCCGACGGACGACGGCGGTGCCCGCTTCGCCGTGACCGACTCGGGGTTGGGGATTCCGGCGGAGCATATTCCTCGGCTCACCGAGCGCTTCTACCGTATCGACCGCAGCCGATCGCGCGATACGGGCGGCACCGGCCTCGGCCTCGCGATCGTCAAGCACGTGCTGACGCGCCATCAGGCCGATCTGAAGGTGACGAGCGAGGTGGGGCACGGCAGCACGTTCGCCATCCAGTTTCCGCCCACGCGCGTGGCGCAGCGCGCGCCGGTCGACGCCATCCCGCCACGATTGACCGTAGACGGCTAAGCCTGGGCGACTCGGCGCGCACGGTACACGCGCACGGCTGACCGGTCAGGTCAGCCGCGAGTGCCGATCTGTACCTGCTGTGCGAGTTCGTGCATCAGTGCCATCTGGCTGTTGAACGGCGTCTTGCCCGGCTTGCGACGCACGTAGGTGCCGTCCGGACGCATCAACCATGCGGCGGTGTTGTCACGCAGGTTCACCATCAGACCCTCGCGAATCACGCGGGCCTTCAGGCGCTTGTCTTGTACCGGAAAAGCCACCTCCACGCGTCGGAAGAAGTTGCGCTCCATCCAGTCGGCGCTTGAAAGCATGACTTTTTCGTCGCCGTTCGCATAGAAGTAATAGATGCGATGGTGTTCGAGAAAGCGCCCGACAAGCGAGCGCACGGTGATGTTCTCGGAAAGGCCCGGTACACCGGCGCGCAGCGAGCACACGCCGCGCACGATCAAATCGATTTTCACTCCCGCACGCGACGCTTTGTAAAGCTCGGCAATGATCGTCGGTTCGAGCAGCGCGTTCATTTTCGCGATGATGCGGGCTTTCTTGCCTGCAGCCGCTGCTTCCGTTTCTCGACGGATCGCTTCGAGCAGATGCGTGTGCATCGTGAACGGCGATTGCCACAGGCCCTGCAACTGGGTCTGCCGACCGATGCCCGTCAGTTGCTGGAAGACGACGTGGACGTCGGCGCACAGCGCCTCGTCGGCGGTCATCAGGCCGAAGTCCGTGTACAGACGGGCCGTGCGCGGGTGATAGTTGCCGGTGCCGAGATGGACGTAGCGTTTGAGGAACGTCTTCTTGCCCTGGTGCGCGCGACGCACCACGAGCAGCATCTTCGCGTGGCACTTGTGGCCGACCACGCCGTAGACGACGTGCGCGCCGACCGCTTCGAGCTGCGCTGCCCAGTTGATGTTGGTCTCCTCGTCGAAGCGTGCCAGCAGTTCCACCACGACCGTGACTTCCTTGCCGTTGCGGGCCGCCTCCATCAGGGCGTCCATCAGTGCGGATTCGTTGCCGGTACGGTAGATCGTCTGCTTGATGGCCACCACGTCAGGGTCGCGAGCCGCTTGCAGCAGCAGCTCCAGCACGGGCTGGAAGCTGTCATACGGGTGATGCAGCAGCAGGTCGCCCTGGTCGATGACGTCGAAGATTGACGGCGACGCGCTCATGCGCTTGGGCAGCGCCGGCACGAACGGCGCGAACTTGAGGTCCGGACGGTCGACCATCTCGGGCAGGGGCATCAGGCGCACGAGGTTGACGGGGCCCTTGACGCGGTAGCAGTCCGAGTCGCCCAGGCCGCACTCCGTCTGGAGGCGCCGCACGAGGCGCGATGGTGTACCGGCATCGACTTCGAGGCGTACGGCGTCGCCGAGATGGCGGGCCGGGAGTTCGCCTTGCAGCGCGGTGCGCAGGTTGGTGATTTCGTCCTCGTCGACGAACAGATCGCTGTTGCGTGTGACGCGGAACTGATGGCAGCCTTTGGCCGTGAGTCCTGGGAACAGTTCACTGGCGAAGCGCAGCATGAGCGAGCTGAGCAGCACGAAGCTGTTGGGCAGGGGGGCGAGCGCCGCAGGCATGGGGACCAGCCGGGGCAGGGCACGCGGGGCCTGAACGATGGCGAGTTCGGCGTCGCGGCCGAAGGCGTCTTTGCCTTCGAGTTCGACGGCGAAGTTCAGGCTCTTGTTGAGCACGCGCGGGAATGGGTGCGCCGGATCGAGCCCGATCGGTGTGAGGACTGGCACGAGTTCGCGCTGGAAATAGTCGCGGGCCCACTCGACCTGAGCGTCGTTCCACTGACCGGACGGGTGAAACGCGATGCCTTCGGTTTCGAGACGCGGCAGCAGGCTGTCGAACATTGCGTACTGCTTTTCCATCAGCGCCTGTGCCCGGGCGCAGACTTGCGTGTAAACTTGCTGGAACGTCATGCCGTCGGGCGTGAGCATGCCCGGATTTTCGCGCATCTGCTCCTTCAGTCCGGCGACGCGGATTTCGAAAAATTCATCCAGATTGCTACTCACGATACAGACGAAGCGAAGGCGTTCCAGCAGCGGCGTGGCCGGATCCGCCGCCTGGGCAAGCACGCGTTCGTTGAACGCCAGGATGCCCAGCTCGCGGTTGAGCAGCGGATAATTCATGGTGACCGTGCGAAAGACATGGGATTGGTGTGAATTCTTCATCCGTATTGTTACCGTTATATGACGTTCACATTTGTCAACGACGTGTCATATTCCATTTGTAGCGTATTCGTCATTTATTTGTCGAGTGCGCGTCATGCTTTTTGTGCGACACGTTCTCCACTCCGGCACTCTTCGCTCAGGCGCATCCCGACATGAGTACTCCCTCGCCCTTGTTAGCGGCCGTCGATCTCGGCTCGAACAGTTTTCGCCTGATCATCGGCCGCGTGGAGGAAACGTCCGCCGGCACGCAGATCTATCAGGTCGATGCGCTGCGCGAGCCGGTTCGGCTGGCGGCGGGCCTGAACGACGAGAAGTACCTCGATCATCCGTCGCAGCAACGCGGCTGGGACGTTCTCAAGCGTTTCGGCGAGCGGCTGCGGGGATTTCATCCCGACAAGGTCCGCGCGGTGGCCACGAATACGCTGCGTGTCGCCAAGAACGCGGACGATTTCCTCGGTGAGGCACAGCACGCGCTCGGGTTTCCCATCGAAGTCATTGCCGGGCGGGAAGAGGCGCGCCTGATCTATGCGGGCGCCGCGCACTCGGTGCCGACGTGCCAGGGTAACCGGCTTGTCGTGGACATTGGGGGGGGCTCCACCGAATTCATCATCGGGCAGGATTACGAGCCGCTCATCATGGAGAGCCTGTATATCGGCTGCGTGAGTCATAGCCGGCAGTTCTTTCCCAGCGGCAACGTCGATGAATACGCGATGAAGCAGGCCGAACTGGCCGCCCGTCGCGAGATCCAGATCATTGCGGCGACGTATCGTGACGCCGCCTGGTCGCAGGCGATCGGCTCGTCGGGAACGGCACGTGCGCTGGCCGAATTGCTCGAAGCCAATGGGTTCAACGACGGCGGTTTGCACGGCCTCACGCGCGGTGGGCTCGAGCGCCTCAAGCGCGCGCTCATCAAGGCAGAGAACGCCAACCGCCTCAAGCTGGCGGGGCTCAAGCAGGATCGAATTCCGGTGCTGCCGGGCGGCCTGTCCATCATGTTGTCCGTCTTCAATGAACTCGAGGTCGAGCATATGGAGACGACCGACGCCGCGCTGCGGCTCGGCGTGATGTACGACTTGCTGGGGCGTACGCAGCATCAGGATATGCGGGCGGTGACCGTCGAGCAGTTCGTGCGCCGGTATGGCGTGGACCGTGCCCAGGCCGAGCGTGTAGGACGCCTGGCGATTCGGCTGTATCGCCAGTTGCCGGTCGAGGCGGTCGAGGTGCTCGAAGACGACGGCGCGGCGGGGGATCTGGACGACGGTCGCGGGGAAGGCGAGGCGTTGCTCAACTGGGCGTCGTCGCTCCACGAGATGGGGTTGTCGATCTCGCACAGCGCGTACCACAAACATTCGGCGTACATCGGCAGCAATGCGGATATGCCGGGCTTTTCGCGCCCCGATCAGGCGCGGCTGGCCGAGTTGCTGCTGGGGCATGTCGGCAAGCTGGGCAAGTTGGCATCGCAGGCGCAGCAGGTCGATTGGCAACTGTTGTTCTGTCTGCGCCTGGCGGTATTGTTTTGTCGCCGCCGCACGGATGCGTTGCCGGACGCCATCGAGGTCAAACGGCTTGGCGATGGCTTCATGGTGTCGGTGCCGCGTGCGTGGATCGACGCCAATCCGCTGACCGACTACAGCCTGCAGCGTGAGGCGCAGGAGTGGGAGAAGATCGGCATGCGCTACAAGGTCGTGTACGCCTGACGCATGAGGGCCAGCTCGCCTCTTGAAGGCGGGGGGGCAAACGACGAAGCCCGGCATCTGCCGGGCTTCGTCGTGCCCGTTGGCGAGACGGACGACTTGCGAGGAGGCGGCAGGCGATCAGGCCTGTTTGAGCTTGTTCAGCAGTTCCGCGCCAAGAAAATGGCGTGCGTAGCGCGGGTTGATATCAGACAGGCGGAATAGCGTGAGGAAGTCGGCAGTGTTGAAGTCGGGGTCCCAGGCCGGGGCGCCGCAAATACGGGCGCCAAGGCGCAGGTATCCCTTGACCAGAGCGGGCGGCTCGACCTCCAGCGTCGATTGCAGCTCGCTCACCGGCAGCGCGATGCGCGGCACGGCGTGATACTCGGCCGGCGCCATGGCGGTGTCCTGCAGCTTGCGATAGAGACTGGCGGCGTAGTGGCCGCCGTCGGCCATCGGCACGCTGGCGCAACCGAGCATCGTCTCCAGGCCGTTGCGCAGCATGTACTCGGCCAGACCGCTCCAGAGCGCCATGATGACGGCGCCGTTGCGGTATTCCGCATGCACGCATGAGCGACCGGTTTCGAGCATCTTCGGGCGCAGATGGTCCAGCCGCGAGAGATCGAATTCCCCTTCGGAGTACAAACGGCCAAGGCGTTTGGCTTGGTCCGGGGGCAATACGCGGTAGGTACCGACCACCTTGAGCGAATCCTGATCGCGCACGATCAAGTGGTCGCAGTATTGGTCGTACTCGTCGACATCCAGGCCTGCGGGGCCCTTGACCGACGCGCCCATTTCTTCGGCAAAGACGTGGTATCTCAGGCGCTGGGCTTCCCGAAGCTCGCTTTCGTCGCGTGCCCACGCCACACCCAGATTCGGCTTGACAGGCGTTTCAGGGCGAGGAAGACGCCTCCGCGAGGTGGGGGTCAACGAAGAGAGCGGCATGGTGGGGTTCGGCAGGTCGCGCATAAAGGCCCTTTGTTTGACGGTCGCGTTGCGACGTACTTTAAAAAGCATCAATGTCGATTCCGTGAACGGTGAGTGACAATTCTATGACAAAACTTTCGGTATCACGCTGTCAGGGCGCGTTTTGGGCGCCTTGCGCCAGCCAATTCACGGGGGGGGGCGGAGAGGGGGCGTCGCCGTCGCATGCGCTTCAGAGCAGGTCAGGATTGACGACGGCGCGCACGACCACCTGGCTTTCCTCTTCGCGGCGGCGTGAGGAGAGCCACCAGATGCCGGCCTTCTTGATCGTCCAGTAGGCTTCCTGGCCGGTCAGCAGCAGGGCGGCGAGTTGGCCGAGGGCGGGTTGGTGACCGACGAGCACGACCGTCTGGACGTTGCCGGGCCAGCCGATGGTCCCCAGCAGCGTCATGGCGTTCGCACCGGGGGCGAGATCGCGCACGATGCGCGGTGTGGGGGTGAGCGCCTGGGCGGTCTGGACCGCCCGCAACGCGGGGCTGGAGAGGATGAGCGCATCTTCGGGGAGGCGCGGGCGCAGCCATTGGGCGGCCTTTTCAGCCTGTTTGCGGCCACGGTCGGTGAGCTCGCGGGCCAGATCGGCCTGGGCACTGAGGGCGAGGGAGGCTGGCAGGTTTTCGGCGTCGGCGTGACGCCAGAGAATCAGGTTCATCGACACAGGTTCGGACATGGTGAACCTCCCACTATGACGGGGTTTCGTGGCGACGGCATGACCGTCGGCGAGCCGCTGCGAGACAACTATTGTGCCAGCGGTGGATGGAAAAATGCCGACGCAGAGCACATTGATTTGACGCGGTGCGCCGAACCCACTAGAATGCGTGCTCTTCGTCGGAGCGTAGCGCAGCCTGGTAGCGCATCTGATTTGGGATCAGAGGGTCGTAGGTTCGAATCCTATCGCTCCGACCACTAAATTCAAGGGGTTGGGACAGGCAACATCTATTGTCCCTAATCTCTGCCCTTGTAATTTCCCAACGACTTTAGCGACAACGTCTTGCGCGTGTGCATGTGCCGCGTGGTTCGCTGTGCGTGTCCGCTGCGGCGCGCTGGGCATGCCATTTGCGTGCCATGACGGTCTCTTGCCTCCATGTTGATTAGTAGACCAATGTAAGTTGGCGCGGCGGTCGTGGACGCGCATCGCGTATCTCGCATTGTCGAACGGCTTAACCGCCGAGCGAGACTTCCGGTTGGGATGTATCCGATATTCATACGAACGGGCTAATTGGCTCGTCGCGTCCGCGCTAGACGCGCGACCGCCTCGGGGCGACCTGTGACGACGGTGTGCATACGTTCTTGGCGTTTCGATGAGACGCGCTGGCCTTGCAAACGATAACGAAAGCCGGATAACTTGAAAAAAGACACATCGATTCTTTGACGGCTGAATTCGTTAGATTTTGGAGGCGCATGGCAACGATCATTCCCTCTCTGTCCTCATGCGCGGGCAGAATGCAGCCCGGCGAACGCAGACTCGCCGAGCGGCTGGAGCAGAAGCTCGAAGACGACTATTTGATCTGGTATGACGTTCCCGTCGCCACGATGCAGTCGTACCCGGACTTTGTGGTGCTGCACCCTCAGCGTGGGTTGCTCATACTCGAAGTCAAGGATTGGAAGATTACGACCGTCCTGCGTGCCGATCGCGGCGACTGGCAAATTCTGGGCTGCAACGGCCCCAAAACCGTCATCAGTCCGCTTGAGCAGGCGCGTCGATATACGCTCGAAATCGTCAACGCGCTTGAGCGGGATCCGCAACTGGTGAATCCGCCAGGGCACGCCTACGAGGGGAAATTGCGGCTGCCCTGGACGTTCGGCGTTGTGCTGCCGAATATGACGCGCAAGCAATTCACGGATGGCGGTTTGGGGCATGCACTCGAGCCTTCGAGAGTCATTTGCGCTGACGAAATGACCGAGTCTGTCGACGCGGAAGCGTTTCAGACCCGGTTGTGGCAAATGTTCAAGTTCCAGTTCCGCGAAAAACTGACGTTGCCGCAGATCGATCGATTTCGATGGATACTTTTCCCGGAAGTGCGCGTGCAAGGCACCCAGCTCGACCTGCTGTCGGATCAGATCGAATTGCCCGACATCATGGCCGTCATGGACGTGCAGCAGGAGCAGTTGGCATGTAGCCTGGGCGATGGTCACCGCGTCATTCACGGCGTGGCAGGGTCGGGAAAGACGATGATCCTCGGTTATCGCGCCGAATATCTGGCGACGCAATCGGACAAGCCCGTGTTGGTGCTTTGTTTCAGCGAGCCACTTTCCCGAAAGATCCAATCGGTAATGGAGGCCAAGGGCTTGTCGGCCAAGGTCATCGTCCGACATTTTCACGGCTGGTGTTCGGATCAATTGAACGCCTATCACGTCACGCGCCCGAAAGGGGCGGGTGAACGGTTTTTTGCGGAACTCGTTCAGTGCGTGATCAACGCCGTTGATCGAGGCAGTATTCCCGCGGCGCAGTACGCCGCCGTGCTGATCGACGAGGGCCACGACTTCGAGCCGTCGTGGTTCAAGCTAGTCGTGCAAATGGTCTCGCCGGAATGCCGTCATTTGCTCGTGCTGTATGACGACGCACAATCGATCTTCAATCGTTCCGAGCGGCAGGGATTCAGCTTCAAGAGCGTTGGCGTGCAGGCGCAGGGACGCACGACAATTCTCAAGATCAACTATCGGAATACGCGGCAAATACTCGCGCTTGCCGCGAGCGTGGCCGAGGACATTCTGGACGCGAAGGCCACTGACGACGATGGGGTGCCTTTGATTCGTCCGATCAGCTGTGGGCGAGAGGGGCCGCAACCCATGCTGATCAAACTTCCGTCGATTGCCGATGAGGCCGAAGCCATTTCGAAGCAAATGGGCCAGGCGCATCAGCAAGGCACGGCGTGGCAGGACATGGCGATCGTCTATCGGACATGGAGTGTCGGCCAGGCGTGCGTTGACGCGCTGGCGAAGGCGCGAATCCCCTACCAGTGGCAACAGCGAGATCGCAAGCGGTTCTCTCCCAGTGCGGACGCGGTCACCTTATTGACCATGCACGCCAGCAAAGGCCTGGAGTATCCGTTCGTGGCCGTGCCCGGCGTCGGAGCGATGTCGCTGGATGACGCCGATCTGAAGCAAGAGGCTCGCCTCTTTTACATTGCGGCGACACGCGCGACTCACCGGCTCCTTGTCACTGGTAGCGGGGATTCTCTGTTCATGCGCAAGCTGTTTCCTGAGAATGCGTTGCCAGTCACTTCCTGAGCGCGGATCGGGCGCGTAGTGAATGTGCGGCGGAAAGTGGCCCGTCGCCTCCGTCGCTCACGCGAACCTTCCGCGTCGATCGCCTGCCTGTGGGTATGCAGATTGCGTCGTGGTACGATCGGATTCATTCACGTCATTCAGATCGTGGTTTCGATCCGGTCCGGGCCCGTCGCAAGGCGGGTACATCAGGGGGCAATATGTCTGCCGAGCAAAAGACGCCTTATCGCGGGTTCATCATCGTTACCGTTCTCGAACGCCTGCCCAAGGGGCGCGCGCGACTCTCGGCCAAGGTGCTTGCCGACGATGCGGATCACAAGCGGCGACTTGGCGGAAAGAAGCTCCTGCAGGCCAAGCGTTGGTTCGATCATTTTGCCGACGACCTGGTCGCGCCCATCATCGAAGGGCTCAAGCGCACGATCGACCTCGAATTGGCGGCGGCAGCGAAGGCGGCCAAGTCTCTCAAACCTGCAAAGGCGGCGATCGGTGTGAAGTCCGTCAGGACGACAAAGCCCAAGGTCGTGAAAGTGCCGACGGTCGCCACTGTCGATCGCTGACAATCCGATCATGTACATTTTCCGAGATTTGTGTGTATAATCCCGACCTTGTCCAAAACTTGGGCATCGAGGGAGGCGGTCCTCATTGACGAACGATGAGTGTGCCGCTTTGCCATCAATCAACCGTTCAGCCAGTCTGGAAGGCGCAATGCGGGGTTCGCGGTAAGCGAGCCGGGCGTTGAAAGCCAATCGGGAGATCGCAGAGGAGGTGATTCGCGGTCCCGCCGGATGTGGTGTAGTGCAGTCCGTGGCAAATCCGTTCGTCGTGCCTGGCAGGGGATGTCTCTTGCAGGGCGGGGAAGGGTGCTTTTGCCCGGTAAGTTAAATTTGCGGCTCTCGCGAGCCAATTCACTATACGAGCTATTGCATGACCAAGATTCTGATTAAAGACGGTGAACCCGTTGAAGTCGCACTGCGTCGTTTCCGCCGCGCCATCGATGGCACGGGCCTGATCAAGGAAGTCAAGGCACGTGCGGCTTACGAAAAGCCGACGGCCGAGCGCAAGCGCAAGAAGGCTGCTGCCGTGGCCCGTCTGCGTAAGCGTCTGCGCAGCCAGACCCTGAAGAAGAAGATGTACTAAGCACGGCGTTGCGCCCTATGGGTGCGGTGAAGTGTGAAGTGAAAAACCCGCCGACAGGCGGGTTTTTTTATGGACGAGCGGCGATCATCGATTTGCTACACTCGTGGCCGTCGCCGCGATGCCGCGAAGGCTTCATTCCCCAGACTCCCCATGATTCCCCTATGAAAACGTTGACTTTTGCCGCGCTCGACGCGCTGACCCAGCAAGCCGAGCAGTCGCCGCGTGCACGTATGAACCAGAACTTGCACGCGTCGCTGGACGATCCGATTCAGCGCCTGGCCATTGCGATGGAGCCTGCTACGTACATTCGCCCGCATTTGCATCGTTACACATGGGAACTGCTCACGGCGCTGCGCGGGTGCTTTGTCGTTCTGACGTTTGACGAGGCAGGCGTTGTCACGGACCGCAAGGTGCTGGGCGAGGACACGAGCGTAACGGAGACGGCGCAGGGCACCTTCCACACGGTGCTTTCGCTGGACCCGGGGGCCGTGATTTTCGAGGTAAAGCACGGCCCGTATCGGCCGTTCGTCGAGTCGGACTACGCGGGTTGGTCGGCGCCGGCAGACACGCCCGAGGCGGCCGCGTTCATGGAATGGGTCAAGACGGCGCAGGTGGGCGACCGCTGGGCCGCCTGACGGACGGAGGTGTCGCTGCGGCACACTTTCGGCGGTTAGCGCGTCCAGCCTTGAAACCCGGCGGCCATGGCGAGCAGTGCCTGGGTCGCCGCGTCGATGGCGCTGTGCCAATCATCTCCGGCGAAGCGTGGGTGAAGGTCGCGCGCATCGGTGACGCCCTCGGGGCTGACAGATGGTTCGCGTCGGGCTTCGTTGCCGAACGACGTGGTCGCCGCGGCATGCAACCGCCAGACCGGCACGCCCAAACCCGTGGCCAAGTGCGCGTGTGTGGTGTCTAAAGAAATCACCAGATCCAGATTGTCGATGAGCGAGGCCTCGTCGGCCAGATCATCGCAGTCGGCGCGCCAGTCGATCCAGTCGACGGTTTCGGGCGGAATGGCGCGGGACGTGTCGCACGTGGGCCGACCCAGGGGTACCCAGGAAACGCCCGGTACGCGGAGCAGCGGTGCTAGCGCTGTGAATCGGGCGGTGCCGCGTGCCACGGGCGCTTGGGATTCGTCATGCGAATCTTGGCATCGAAAAGAGGGCAAGGACCGGCGAGATCACGGCGCCGGGCAGATGGCACGGTAACGCCGCGCCTACGGCATACCGGGGAGCTGTCACGCCCGACATGATAGAGGAGGCAGGCCATTGCATTTCGACGTCACTTTTGCCAACGGGGCAGATGCTTTTGCCTGAAGGCAAAATATTTGAAGTGACCGATGCTGGCGCGGTCTGAGAAGAGGTGCTGTTGTGGAGGCGGGCTGTAGTGAATCGCTGCGAAGCGCGGCGCCAAAGCGGAACGCCGGCATGACCATCGCATCGGGCGGAGGCAAAAAAATGCCCCGGCGAGCCCGGCTACGCGGGGCATTTCGGCCATTCTTGGGATGCGCCAAATGCGTATATGGTCCCCCCGACAGGAATCGAACCTGTATCTAGCGCTTAGGAGGCACTCGTTCTATCCATTGAACTACAGGGAGGGCGCGATGACGGTTTGACGCAGGCATCCTACAGTCTCGCGAGCGCAAGAGTATAACAAAAAGATCTTGCGCGACACCGTCAAAACAGCGATCGCGATTTGGCTCATGCCGCTGACGCGTCGCCGAACACGTCGGTTGTGTATGCGGGCGTGGCCGCGTCAAACCACACCCTCGGCGCGCAACTGCGCGATCCTGGCGTCGTCGAATCCGAGGTGTTCGCGCAGGATGTCGTCGCTGTGCTGTCCCAGCGTGGGCGGTGCGGAGTGCGCAAGCGGCGGCGTCTCGCTCATCTTCATGGGACTCGCCACCACCCGAGCGACACCCCCCAACGCATGCGGCAACGACACCTCCATGCCGCGCGCCTTCACCTGCGGATTCGCGAACACCTCCGGCAACGTGTTGATCGGCCCACAAGGCACGCCTGCGGCTTCCAGCTTGTCGATCCAGACATCCTTGCCGAACTTGCGCACCATCTCGGCGAGCATCGGCACCAGCACTTCCCGTTGCCGCACGCGCGATGGATTCGTCGCAAAACGCGCGTCGTCCGCCAGTGCCGCTTCGCCGCCGGCCTCCACGAACTTGCGGAACTGGCCGTCGTTGCCTACCGCCACGATGATCCAGCCGTCGTCCGCCGTCTGGAATGTCTGATACGGCACGATGTTCGGATGCGCGTTGCCCCAACGCACTGGTGCCTCGCCGCTTGCGAGATAGTTCGTATTCATGTTCGCCAACGTCGCCACCTGCGTGTCCAGCAGCGCCATGTCGATGTATTGACCCACGCCCGTGCGGTCACGATGCGTGAGGGCCGCCATGATGGCGATGGTCGCGTACATCCCGGTCATCAGATCGGCAATCGCGACGCCCGCCTTCTGTGGGCCGCCGCCGGGCAGGCCGTCACGCTCGCCTGTAATGCTCATGAAGCCCCCGATGCCCTGCACGATGAAGTCGTAGCCCGCGCGCGACGCATAGGGACCATCCTGGCCGAAGCCGGTCACCGAGCAATAGACGAGGTCCGGCTTGATGGTGCGCAACGAAGCGTAATCCAACCCGTATTTCGCCAACTGTCCAACTTTATAGTTCTCGACGATCACGTCGCTCTGCGCCGCCAATGCCTTGACGATAGCCTGCCCTTCGATAGAGGCGATATCCAACGTGAGCGAGCGCTTGTTGCGGTTTGCGGCGAGGTAGTAGGCGGCTTCGCCCGTCTCGCGTGCGTCGGCGTCGCGCTGATAAGGCGGCCCCCATCGGCGCGTGTCGTCCCCGACACCGGGACGCTCGACCTTGATCACGTCCGCGCCCAGATCGGCCAGATTCTGTGTGGCCCACGGGCCGGCCAACACGCGCGAAAGGTCCAGCACCCGGATATGACTCAGCGCACCCATCGTCCTCTCTCTCCTCGGTTTCATTGTTTGATCGCTGTCCCGATGTTGCGCGCGGAACATTGTTTTGCATTGCGGAACTTTCGAAGGGAAGTTTACGGTGCGCAACGGGCCGCTGACCAGCGCCGTTTCGCAGTGCGGTTGTTGGCTGGGCGCCGTGGGGGGGCTGATTTCCCGTATAATCAAAAGTTTGCAAAATACCCCGCCCAGCTTGACTGGCCCGGTCCCCACGCTCCTTCGCACGCTATGAAAGTCGCAGACATTCGGGAAAAATTCCTCACCTTCTTCGAGTCGAAGGGGCACACCATCGTGCGCTCGTCGAGCCTCGTGCCGTCCAACGACCCCACGCTGCTGTTCACGAACTCCGGCATGGTGCAGTTCAAGGACGTCTTCCTCGGTCTCGAAACGCGCCCCTACAAGCGCGCGACCACGGCCCAGCGCAGCGTGCGCGCGGGCGGCAAGCACAACGACCTCGAGAACGTCGGTTACACGGCCCGCCATCACACGTTCTTCGAAATGCTGGGCAACTTCTCGTTCGGCGATTACTTCAAGCGCGAAGCCATTCAATACGCTTGGGAACTGCTGACGAACGTCTACAAACTGCCCAAGGACAAGCTCTGGGTGACCGTCTACCAGGAAGACGACGAAGCCTACGACATCTGGGCGAAGGAAGTCGGCGTGCCGACCGAGCGCATCATCCGCATCGGCGACAACAAGGGCGCGCGTTACGCGTCGGACAACTTCTGGCAGATGGCAGACACCGGTCCGTGCGGCCCGTGCTCGGAAATTTTCTTCGACCACGGCGCAGACGTGTGGGGCGGCCCGCCCGGATCGCCGGAAGAAGACGGCGACCGCTATATCGAAGTCTGGAACCTCGTGTTCATGCAGTTCAACCGCGACGAGCAGGGCAACATGACGCCGCTGCCCAAGCCGTGCGTGGATACCGGTATGGGGCTGGAGCGTATCGCGGCCGTGCTGCAACACGTACACAGCAACTACGAGATCGACCTGTTCCAGCACCTGATCAAGGCGGCCGGCCGTGAGACCGGCGTGACCGATCTCGCCGCGAACTCGCTCAAGGTGATCGCCGATCACATCCGCGCGTGCGCGTTCCTGATCGTCGACGGCGTGATTCCGGGCAATGAAGGCCGCGGCTATGTGCTGCGCCGAATCATCCGCCGTGCGATCCGCCACGGTTACAAGCTCGGCTGCAAGACGCCATTCTTCTACAAGCTCGTGCCCGACCTGGTCGCCGAGATGGGCGCGGCCTATCCGGAACTGGCACAGGCGCAGCAGCGCGTGACCGACGTGCTCAAGCAGGAAGAGGAACGCTTTGGCGAAACCATCGAGAACGGCATGGAGATTCTCGACGGCGCCCTGGCCGATCTGGCCAAGCGCGGCGTGACCACGCTCGACGGCGAACTCGCCTTCAAACTGCACGATACGTACGGCTTCCCGCTCGACCTGACGGCGGACGTCTGCCGCGAGCGCAGCATCACCGTGGACGAAGCGAGCTTCGACGCCGCCATGGCGCGTCAACGTGAACAGGCGCGCGCCGCCGGCAAGTTCAAGATGGCGACGGCCCTCGAATACAACGGCGACAAGACGCGCTTCCAGGGCTACGACAAGCTCGCACTCGACGGCGCGAAGGTCACGGCGCTCTACGTCGACGGCACGAGCGTGAACAAGCTCGCCGCCGGGCAGCAGGGCATCGTGGTGCTCGACACCACGCCGTTCTACGCCGAGTCGGGCGGCCAGGTGGGCGATCAAGGGCTGATTACGGCAGGCGGCGCCCGCTTCGGTGTGGCGGACACGCAGAAGATTCAGGCCGACGTCTTCGGTCACTATGGCAAGCTGGAATCGGGTGAATTGACGGTGGGCGCGGCGGTCACGGCGCAGGTCGATGCCGTGCGTCGCGCACGCACCGTTCGCAACCACTCCGCAACGCACCTGATGCACAAGGCGCTGCGCGAAGTGCTGGGCGGCCACGTGCAGCAGAAGGGCTCGCTCGTCGACGCCGACAAGACCCGTTTCGACTTCGCCCACAATGCCGCGATGACCGCCGAGGACATCCGTCGTGTGGAGGACATCGTCAACGCCGAAGTGCTGGCCAATGCACCGACGCAGGCTGCCGTGATGTCGTTTGACGACGCGGTCAAGGGCGGCGCGATGGCGCTTTTCGGTGAGAAGTACGGCGACGAAGTGCGGGTGCTCGATATCGGCACGTCGCGCGAACTGTGCGGTGGTACGCACGTGGCGCGCACGGGCGACATCGGCCTGTTCAAGATCGTGATGGAAGGGGGCGTGGCCGCCGGTATTCGCCGCGTGGAAGCGATCACCGGCGACAACTCGGTGCGTTTCGTGCAGAAGCTCGACGATCAGGTCAACGAAGCGGCTGCGGCGCTCAAGACCCAGCCGGCCGAACTGACGCCGCGCATCGCGCAGGTGCAGGAACAGGTCAAGTCGCTGGAGAAGGAACTGGCGGCACTCAAGTCGAAGCTGGCGTCGAGCCAGGGCGACGAATTGCTCGAGAAGGCCGTCGATGTGAGCGGTCTGAAGGTGCTAGCCGCGCAACTCGAAGGCGCCGACGTCAAGTCGCTGCGCGAGACGATGGACAAGCTCAAGGACAAGCTGGGCAGCGCGGCAATCGTGCTCGCGGCGGTCGAGGGCGGCAAGGTCAGCCTGATCGCCGGCGTGACGGCCGATGCCACCAGCAAGGTCAAGGCCGGTGAGCTGGTCAACTTCGTCGCGCAACAGGTCGGCGGCAAGGGCGGCGGTCGTCCCGACATGGCGCAGGCCGGTGGTACCGATCCGTCGCAATTGTCGCAGGCGCTCGCCGGTGTGCAGGGCTGGGTGGCTGGCAAGCTGTAACGGTGAGGCGAGCGCGGCGGCGTTCGTCGCGGCTCGCCGTGGGACCTGCCAGCCCCGGTAGCGCATCGTGATCGCGCTTGCAGCACGCAAGTTGCACAGAACCCCAAGCGTTGGATCGCGATCCGACCCTTGGGGTTTTTTCATCGTGACCGGCTCAGGCGACCCTCGACGGGCGACAGTCGGCCAGCGCTTCAAGCGCGATGTCGTGCAGCAGGGGCGCGTGTCGTCGAATGCTGCCGAAGCGCGTCATGTGGCCTGATACCCCAGCGGTACAGTTTCGGTATTCGAAAGGATCGGTAAGCCGGAGAGGTCAGTGTTTCGCGAGAGAAAGGATCCAGGCGGACGCGCACGGAGAATGCGGCGCATTGCCCCTGATGCCACAGGGGAACCCCCGCTTGTCCTGATGGTTTGCATGTAAAGTATTCGGCAGAGCTCGCGTGCCTTCGCGCGATTTTCCTCCGCTACCGTTATGCCCGCCACCTTCACCGAATCCGACCGCGCCATCTCGTCGCGCCAGCCGTCGCCTGAGCGCGCGGCGTGGCGCATTGCGCTGTCCTGCATGCTCGCGCTCGCCATTGCCATGGGGATTGGCCGCTTCGCGTTCACGCCGATGCTGCCGCTGATGCTGCATGAGCACCTCACCGACATTCAACACGGCAGTTGGCTCGCGTCGCTCAACTATGCGGGCTACTTCGTCGGCGCGCTGTCGTGCATGTGGCTGCGCTTTACCCCGACGCGCATCGTGCGTTTCGCACTGGCGCTCACGGTCGTGCTGACGCTCGCCATGGGCCTGCTCGATTCGTTCGCCGTGTGGGCCGTCGTGCGTACGCTGGCGGGGATCATGAGTGCCTGGGCGATGGTGTTTTCGGCCGGCTGGGCCTTCCGAAAGCTCGGTGAGTTACACATGCCGAGTCTGGGGGGCGTGATTTTCGCGGGCCCCGGCGCCGGCATCGTGGTGACGGGGCTGCTCGCGAGCCTGAACAGCTCGCTCGCGTGGCCTGCGCGCGGTGGTTGGCTGCTGTGCGGGGGGCTGGCGCTGGCGCTGCTCGCGTTGATCTGGCGCACCTTCGAGCCGGATGGCCCCGCACCCGCGACGGCGGCTGGCGCGGCAAACCCCGGGCACGCTACGCACGCCGCACTGGCGCAGCCCGCGGCGCATGCCGTCAATCATGGCAGCGGCGAGACGGTGATTCCCGTCACGGTGCTCTACGGGTTTGCCGGCTTCGGCTACATCATCACCGCCACCTTCCTTCCAGTGATTGCGCGACAGGCGCTGCCTGGCTCGCCGTGGCCGGATCTCTTCTTTCCGTTGCTCGGCCTCATGGTGATGCCCGGCGCGATCATCGGTGCACGGGCGCCACAGGCTTGGGACAATCGTCTACTGCTCGCGGCATGCTATGTCACGCAAGGGTTGGGCGTCGGCATCGGCATCGTGCTGCCAAACGTCGTGGGGTTCGCGGTGGGTAGCGTGCTGGTCGGACTGCCGTTCACGGCGATTACCGTGTACGCGGTGCGTGAGTGCCGACGCCTGCGTGGGGACAATGCCAATGGTCTGATCGGCCTGGTGACGGCATCCTACGGGATCGGGCAGATCGTTGGACCGCTGGTCGCGGCGCCTCTGGTCGCGGCGACCGGTAACTTCACGGCAGCACTGCTATGTGCGAGTGGCGCGCTGGTGCTCGGGGCGATCGGCTTCGTATGCGACTGGCGACGCTCGCTCGAGCGCGCACCTTGATGCGCCCGGGGCGCCAAGGCGCCGCGGCGACACTTCCATCCCCTTGGAACTTGCTATGTCTTTTACTCTGCAGGCGGGCAGAAAAGCCGCCACGGCCATCAGCGACGCCGAGCGCCAGATGCGTGTCGACCTCGCGGCGTGTTACCGGCTCGTTGCGCTGTATGGCTGGGACGATCTCATCTACACCCATATCTCGGCGATGGTGCCGGGCGAGCCGGGGCATTTCCTCATCAATCCGTTCGGTCTGGCGTTCGATGAAGTGACGGCGTCGAACCTGGTGAAGATCACGATGACCGGCGAGATCGTGGGCGAGAGCGAACATCCGGTGAACGTGACCGGGTTCGCGCTGCATGGCGCGGTGCATGCGGCGCGCCCGGATGCCGTATGCGTCATGCATCTGCACAACACGGCCGGCATCGCGGTGTCGATCCAGCCGCATGGCTTGCTGCCGATCTCGCAGCACGCGCTGCGCTTTCACGAGCGCATCGGCTATCACGATTACGAGGGGCTGGCGTTCTCGCCATCCGAGGGTGAGCGGCTCGTGGCGTCGCTCGGGGCGCACTCGGCCATGCTGCTGCGCAATCACGGCACGCTCACGACCGGGCGCTCGGTCGCCGAGGCCTTCGTGCTGATGGCCACGCTCGTCAAGGCGTGCGAGATCCAGTTGCAGGCGTTGGCGGGCGGCACGGCGCCCCATCTGCCGAGTCCGGCCGTGCAGGACAAGACCGCGTTTCAGCTCGAAGATGGCGGCGCCATCGAAGGCGTGCTCGAGTGGCCTGCACTGCTGCGCAAACTGGATAGAATAGACGCCTCGTTTCGCGATTGAACGCCGTGCCGGCGCGACATCGGGAACGGATGGCAAGCCCGCGAGCCCTTGATGGAGGGCGAGGGCGGCGCTGCCGATCTTGATAACGACACAAGGAGAGAGACTGCAATGCCAACGTTTCACGTCGAGATGTTCGAGGGGCGCTCGATCGAGCAAAAGCGCGCATTCGTCAAAGCGGTCACGGAAGCGGCCGTGACGACGATCGGTTGCACGCCGGAATCCGTCGACATCATCATTACCGACGTCAAGTCTGAGAACTGGGCCACCGCCGGCGCGCTGTGGTCGGATCCACGTCCTGAGTCCGTCTGAATGTGCCGGTGGCCTCCCGCGGGGCGCCACCGGCAGGTCAAACGCACGGGGTCTTACCGGATCCCTGCCGCATTGATGAGGTTGTCATGTCGCAAGTCCCGTCTGCATCGAATCTCCACGCTTCCGCCCTGACGAACCCTGTGTCCCCGACTGCCGCGGATGGCGCGGCGGCCCAAACGCCGCAACACTTCGCGTCGGACAACTACGCCGGGATTTGCCCCGAGGCGTTGCATTATCTGATCGAGGCCAATGCCAGCGGTCACGAGGTCGCCTATGGCGACGATACCTGGACGCAGCGTGTGTGCGACGGCATTCGCAAGCTGTTCGATACGGACTGCGACGTCTTTTTCGTCTTCAACGGCACGGCGGCGAATTCGCTGGCGCTGGCCTCGCTGTCTCAGTCGTACCACTCCGTGATCTGCCACGAACTGGCGCACGTCGAGACCGACGAGTGTGGCGGTCCCGAATTTTTCTCCAACGGCGCGAAGCTGCTCACCGCGCGCGGCCGCGAGAACAACGGCAAGCTCACCCCGGACGCCATCGAGTCCGTCATCAATCGACGCTCCGACATTCACTTCCCGAAGCCCAAGGTCGTCACGCTGACGCAGGCCACGGAGGTCGGCACGGTCTACTCGGTCGACGAAGTCAAGGCGATTTCGGCGTTGGCCAAACGGCGCAACTTGCGCGTGCATATGGACGGCGCGCGCTTTGCCAATGCGGTCGCGACGCTGGGCTGTCATCCGGGCGACGTGACGTGGCGGGCCGGCGTGGACGTGCTTTGCTTCGGCGGTACGAAGAATGGCTTGCCGGTCGGCGAAGCGGTGGTGTTCTTCAACCGTGCGCTGTCGGAAGACTTCGCGTATCGGGTAAAACAGGCCGGGCAACTGGCCTCGAAGATGCGCTTCATTTCCGCGCCCTGGCTTGGCATGCTGGAGAACGACACATGGCTGCGCAACGCGCGTCACGCGAATGCGATGGCGCAGTTGCTCGCGCAACGCATTCGCGACGTGCCGGGGGTGTCGATCATGTTCGAGACGCAAGCCAATGCCGTATTCGCGGAACTGCCGCTGCATGTGATCGAAGCGCTGCGAGCCAAGGGCTGGCGCTTCTATACGTTCATCGGCGCGGGCGGTTGCCGCCTGATGTGCGCGTGGGACACCCGCCCGGAGACGGTCGAGCGTCTGGCGGCGGATATTCGGGCGCTGAGCGCGAACCGGTAACGCACACGTCATCGATCCCGGCGCGGCAGTCCGTCGCGCGATTTATGCCTGTCGCGGCGTGGGCACCGTGGGGGTGAGAAATCGATGCGCCAGCGCGTGATAGAACGACGGCGCGATCGTTTTCGACACCTGGGTCGAGAGCAGGGCCACGGCCATGAGTGGGATCACCATCTGGTGGCCGTCGATCATCTCCATGACGATCACGAACGACGTGATCGGTGATTGCGTGACCGCCGCCAGATACCCGACCATACACAACGCGGCAATGGCCGGGAGCGGCACCACGGAAGTCAGATGGGCCATCACATTACCCAGTCCGGCTCCGATGGCGAGCGACGGTGCAAAAATGCCGCCCGGAATGCCCGACAGATAGGACACACACAATGCCGCGAACTTCAGCAGTGCATAGAGCGGCGACAGTGCGACATGCGACTCCAGCAGGCCGCGCGCCTCCGCGTAGCCGCTGCCGAAGGTCGTGCCCCCCGAGACCAGCCCGATGATGGCGATGGCCAGACCACACAGAAACGCGAAGCGCACCGGGTGCGCACGACGCATGCCGACCAGCGGCGCGGGCATCCAGCGAGGCACGTTGAGCATCAGCCAGCCGAACAGTCCTCCGGCCACGCCGGTCAGCAGGCTGGCAGCAACGAGCACCGGGATCAGCGTCCAGTGAAACTCGCTGAGCGCCTTGATCTGTCCGAAGTACAGGTAGTTGCCCTGTAGACCGAGTGCCACGACGCCGGAAAAGATGATGGCTGTGATGAGCGTGCCGGAACTGCGAGCGACGAAGCTACGGCTCAGTTCCTCAATGGCGAATACCACGCCCGCGAGCGGCGTGTTGAACGCCGCTGCGAGGCCGGCGGCCGCGCCGGCCAGCGTCAGCTGACGCTCGATATGGACACTGCTGCGCCGATACCCGCGCCGCATGGCATACATGAGCGACGCGCCGATCTGCACCGTTGGCCCTTCGCGACCGATGGTGAAGCCGCAAAGAATGCCGATAAACGAGATCGCGATCTTGCCGATCATGATGCGCATCGACAATAGCGACGACGACAGGCGCGACTCCTGAAGCGTTGCGATGACTTGCGGAATCCCACTGCCCTCTGAGCCGCGGAAGAACTTCTGCGTCAGCCAGATGGCCAGCGAGGCGCCAAGCGGCGTAACGATCAGGGGCAGCCAGATGCCATGCGACAGCATGCGCTGGAACAGCTCGAAGCCGAAGTCGATCACCTTGGCGTACACCACCGAGACCAGACCCACGAGCACCGCACCCAGCCAGAACACGCCGTAGTTATGCCAGAGACGACGCGAGCGATGAATGCCACGTCTGGCTAGCCGCTTCGATAATGTGAGCGATGCGGGCGACGCAGGGGGGGAGGGCGGGGAGGGCGGTGTTGACGCGGCGTTGGACGAGAGATCTGACACGGGATCGTGAGCGACGACGGAGAAGGGTTCGCACGATTATACGCCGTGGCCCCTATGGGCTTGGTCCACAGGTGTCTCGGAATCTACCGAATGTGCAGTGCGTCATGAGTTCATTTAAGATATTCGAATTCGCCAAAGAATGATCATGAACGAACTCATTTTCTGTCCCCGCTGTGCCACGCCGCTCGACTCGCGTGAGGTCGCTGGGCGCATTCGCCGCGCTTGTCCCGACGCGGCTTGCGGTTTCGTCCACTGGGACAATCCGCTGCCGGTCGTGGCCGGACTCGTGGAGTACCGCGGCCAGATCCTGCTGGCGCGCAATGCCGCCTGGACCGAAGGCATGTTTGCGCTCATCACGGGCTTTCTCGAGCGCGACGAAACGCCTGAAGACGGCATCCGGCGCGAGATCAAGGAAGAAACCAATCTGGATGCTGGCGCGATGTCGCTGCTCGGCGTCTACGAATTCATGCGCAAGAACGAGCTGATCATTGCCTATCACGCGGTCTGCGATGGGGACATTCGTCTGTCGGACGAACTCGCCGAGTTCCGGCTCGTCGAGCCCGAGCGGGTGCGTCCGTGGCGCGCCGGCACCGGGCACGCGGTGGCCGAGTGGCTGCGGCGGCGCAATCTGCCGGTCGAATACGTCGAATCGGCCCGGCTATCCATTGCCGGCTGACAAGCGGGCGCGAGGACTGCGGTAGAATCGCAGCTTGCGGGCCAACCCCCGGTACACGATCAGAACGAGTCGGATCCAAGGGACATCAGGAACATGAGCATGGAATTTCAGAAAGAAGTCGACGCAAGCGGACTGAACTGCCCGCTGCCGATCCTGCGCGCCAAGAAAGCGCTCGCCGACATGCAGAGCGGCGAAGTGCTGCACATCATTGCCACTGATCCGGGCTCGGCGCGCGACTTCAGCGCGTTTGCCAAACAAACCGGCAACGAACTCATCGAATCGCGCGAAGAGGGCAAGACGTTCCACTTCCTGATGCGCCGCCGCTGATCGCGCGGCGGCATCTCGCCGAACCCGCCCGCCGGTGCGTGATGCACGGCGCAGCGGGCACAAAAAAGCCGACGGACAACTGCCGTCGGCTTTTTCTTGGGCGCAAGTCCTGGCGCTTATGCCAGATCGAGTTGCGTCTCGCGCAGGTATTCGCGGAAGGCATCCTTGAGTTCCGGATGGCGCAGCGCGAACTCCACGGTGGCTTTCAAGTAGCCGAGCTTGCTGCCGCAATCGAAGCGCTTGCCCTGGTAGCGATACGCCAGCACGACTTCATCCTGCATCAGCTTCTGGATGGCGTCGGTCAACTGAATCTCGCCGCCCGAGCCCGGATCGATTTCGCGGATGCAATCGAAAATGCGCGGGCGCAGCACATAACGGCCGACCACGCCCAGATTCGACGGGGCATCTTCCGGCGCCGGCTTTTCGACGATATTCGTGAGCTTGACGATGTCCTTCTCGCCCCACTCGTTGCCCGCGACGATCCCGTACGAGCGGCTTTGCTCGATGGGGATCTCTTCCACGCCGATGATCGAGTTGTGATACTGGTTGTACAGATCGACCATCTGCTTGAGCACGGGCGGCTGGCCGTCGAGCAAGTCGTCGGCGAGGATGACCGCGAACGGTTCGTCGCCCACGAGTTTCTCGGCACACAGCACCGCATGACCCAATCCCAGTGCCTTGGGTTGGCGCACGTAGAAGCAGTCGATATGCGGCGGCTTGATCGAATGCACGACGTCAAGCAGTGCCTGCTTGTTCTTGGCCTCGAGTTCCGCTTCGAGTTCGAAGGCCGTGTCGAAGTGATCTTCGATCGCGCGCTTGTTGCGCCCCGTCACGAAGATCATCTCCGTAATACCGGCGGCCGCCGCTTCTTCCACCGCGTACTGAATCAGCGGCTTGTCCACGACGGGCAGCATTTCCTTGGGGCTCGCCTTGGTGGCCGGGAGGAATCGGGTGCCGAGGCCCGCAACGGGGAACACGGCTTTGGTCACAACGGCTTTCATTGGTATCTCCCTGGTGATATGAGCGCGTCTCAGGCGGGCAGGCGGGCGAGCTGAGCCTGCAGTTTACCGAGCACGGCTTCAAAGTCGACCAATCGTTGCTTCTCGAGTTCCACCACATTGGCGGGTGCACGTGCCACGAAGCTCTCGTTGGAAAGCTTGCCGTGGCATTTGGCGATCTCGCCTTCGAGGCGCTTCACTTCCTTGCCGAGTCGCTCGCGCTCCGCGGCGACGTCGACTTCCACCTTCAGCGCCAGCTTGTTCGCCCCCACGACAGCAAGCGGCGCACCGGCCGCCTGCGCGTCGAGCGTCGCTTCGTCTGTCAGCACTTGCACTTCAGAGAGCTTGGCGAGCGTTTGCAGATACGGCGCAATCGACGTGAGGAATTCCACGTCGCCCGCGACCAGCAGCGGCACGCGTTGCGCCGGCGAGAGGTTCATTTCGCCGCGCAGGTTGCGGCAGGCGTCGACGGCGGTCTTCAACTGCTGCATCCAGGCTTCATCGCCTTCGTCGATCTTGCTCGCGTCGGCCACCGGATACGGCTGCACCATGAGACTGGCTTCGCCCGCCGCCTTGTCTGCCGGATAGCGGCCCGCCAGCGGTGCCACCTTTTGCCACAACGCTTCGGTGATGAACGGAATGATCGGATGCGCCAGACGCAGCACCGTTTCGAGCACGCGCAGCAAGGTGCGACGCGTGGCGCGCTGTTGCGCCGGGGTGCCGTTCTGAATTTGCCACTTGGCCAGTTCAACGTACCAGTCGCAGTACTCGTCCCAGACGAACTTGTAGATCGCGCTGGCGATGTTGTCGAAGCGATAATCGGCAAAGCCCTTCGCTACATCGGCTTCCACGCGCTGCAGCAGCGACACGATCCAGCGGTCGGCGCGCGAGAAGTCGAGCTGGCCGTCGGGGCCGCAATCGCCCACGCACGGCGCGAGGCCGCAGTCGTGGCCTTCGCAGTTCATCAGCACGAAGCGCGTGGCGTTCCACAGCTTGTTGCAGAAGTTGCGATAGCCTTCGCAGCGCGCCAGATCGAAGTTGATGTTCCGGCCAAGCGTGGCCATCGAGGCGAACGTGAAGCGCAGGGCGTCGGTGCCGAACGGCGCAATGCCGTCCGGGAATTCCTTGCGCGTCTTCTTCTCGATGCTCGCTGCCTGCTTCGGATTCATGAGACCCGTCGTGCGCTTGGCGAGCAGGGCGTCGAGCGACACGCCGTCGACGATGTCGATCGGATCGAGCGTGTTGCCCTTCGACTTGGACATCTTCTGACCTTCGGCGTCGCGCACCAGACCATGCACGTAGACCGTCTTGAACGGTACCTTGCCGGTGAAGTGCGTGGTCATCATGACCATGCGCGCCACCCAGAAGAAGATAATGTCGAAACCGGTCACGAGCACCGACGACGGCAGGAAATGCTTGAGTTCGGGCGTTTCTTGCGGCCAACCGAGCGACGAGAATGGCACCAGCGCCGATGAGAACCACGTGTCGAGCACGTCTTCGTCGCGCTTGAGCGCGCCGGTGTAGCCCGCGGCACGGGCCTTCTCGGCGGCTTCCTCTTCCGTGCGGGCGACGTACACGTTGCCGGCGTCGTCATACCAGGCCGGAATCTGGTGGCCCCACCAGAGCTGACGCGAGATACACCAGTCCTGGATGTTCTCGAGCCACTGGTTGTATGTGGTCGTCCAGTTCTCCGGGACGAACTTGATCTCGCCGCTGCGCACGACGTCGAGCGCGGTTTCGGTGATCGACTTGCCCGGATGGAACGTGCCTTCCGGGGCCGGTTTGCTCATCGCCACGAACCATTGGTCGGTGAGCATCGGCTCGATGATCGTGCCGGTGCGGTCGCTGCGCGGCACCATCAGCTTGTGCGGCTTGACGGATTCGAGCAGGCCGAGCGCGTCGAGATCGGCCACGATCTGCTTGCGCGCGTCGAAACGATCCAGCCCGCGGTACTTTTCCGGGGCGTTCTCGTTGATCTTCGCGTCGAGCGTGAGGATGTTGATCTGCGGCAGGTTGTGGCGCTGACCGACGGCGTAGTCGTTGAAGTCGTGTGCCGGCGTGACTTTCACCACGCCCGTGCCGAATTCGAGATCGACGTAATCGTCGGCAATGATCGGGATTTCACGATCGCACAGCGGCAGCCTGGCCGTCTTGCCGATCAGGTGCTTGTAGCGCTCGTCTTCCGGATGGACCATCAGCGCGGTGTCGCCGAGCATCGTTTCCGGACGCGTGGTCGCCACCGTGAGCGACCCCGAGCCGTCGGCGAGCGGGTAGCGGATGTGCCACAGCGAGCCGTCTTCTTCCTCGCTCACCACTTCCAGGTCGGACACGGCCGTGAGCAGGGTCGATTCCCAGTTCACGAGACGCTTGCCCCGATAGATCAGTCCTTGCTCGTGGAGCGTGACGAACACGTCGCGCACGGCGCGCGACATCTTCTCGTCCATCGTGAAGTATTCACGGCTCCAGTCGATCGACGCGCCCAGGCGGCGCACCTGGCGCGTGATCGTGCTGCCCGATTCTTCCTTCCATTCCCAGACGCGCTCGACGAATTTCTCGCGGCCGAGGTCGTGGCGCGAGACTTTCTGGGCATCGAGCTGACGCTCGACGACGATCTGCGTGGCGATGCCCGCGTGGTCGGTGCCCGGCACCCAGAGGGTGTTGGCGCCTTTCATGCGGTGATAGCGGGTCAGGCCATCCATGATCGTCTGGTTGAACGCGTGACCCATGTGCAGCGTGCCGGTCACGTTCGGCGGCGGCAACTGGATGCTGAAATCTTCGCGGGCGTCGTCGAAGGTCGGCCGGGCATAGCCGCGGCGCTCCCATTCGGGGCCCCAGTGGGCTTCGACGTCCTGCGGCTCGAAGCTCTTGGCAAGCGTATTGTCGCTGTCGCTCATGGATTGGATGGACCGTGTAATGCGTGAAACCCTGAATTATAAAAGATTCGGTGGCATTTCCGCGCCGCAGCAGGATTTATAATCGAGCTTCACTCGAATTTCCTTCCCGACATGCCCGATCTGCTCGCCAACCTGAACCCCGAACAACTGGCCGCCGTGACCCTCCCGGACGAGCCGGCCCTCATTCTGGCGGGCGCGGGTTCCGGCAAGACGCGCGTGCTGACCACGCGTATTGCCTGGCTGATCCAGCATGGGCACGTGGGGCCGGCCGGGATTCTGGCCGTCACCTTCACCAACAAGGCGGCCAAGGAAATGCAGGCCCGTCTGGGCGCGATGCTGCCGATCAGCACGCGCGCCATGTGGATCGGCACCTTCCACGGGTTGTGCAACCGTATGCTGCGCGCGCATTTTCGCGACGCCGGGCTGCCGCAGAGCTTCCAGATCCTCGACCAGGCCGACCAGCTCTCCGCTATCAAGCGTCTGCTGAAGGCGTCGAATGTCGACGACGAGAAGTATCCGCCGAAAAACCTGCAATATTTCATCAACAACGCCAAGGAACAGGGCCTGCGCCCGCACGAGGTCGAGGCCAACGACGCCTTCAACCAGAAGTTCGTCGAGCTGTATGCCGCCTATCAGGCGCAATGCCAGCGCGAAGGCGTGGTCGATTTCGCCGAACTGCTGTTGCGCTGTTACGAGCTGCTCAAGCACAACGAGCCGTTGCGCGTGCACTACCAGTCGCGCTTCCGGCACGTTCTGGTCGATGAGTTCCAGGACACGAACAAGCTCCAGTACGCGTGGCTCAAGATGCTCGCGGGATCGAACGCCGCGGTATTCGCCGTGGGCGACGACGACCAGAGTATTTATGCGTTTCGTGGCGCCAACGTCGGTAATATGGCCGACTTCGAACGTGAATTCCGCGTGCGCCACCTGATCAAGCTGGAACAGAACTACCGCTCGCACGGCAATATCCTCGACGCGGCCAACGCGTTGATTTCCAACAATGCGCGGCGTCTGGGCAAGAATTTGCGCACCGACGCGGGGCACGGCGAGCCGATCCGTGTCTATGAGGCGGCGACCGACCTGCAGGAAGCGAGCTGGCTCGTCGAAGAGATCAAGGCCCTCGTCGCGCAGGGGCTCTCGCGGCAGGACGTCGCCATTCTCTATCGCAGCAACGCCCAGTCGCGGGTGATGGAGCACGCGCTCGTGGGTGCGGGCATCGCCTACCGGGTGTATGGCGGTTTGCGCTTTTTCGAGCGCCAGGAAGTCAAGCATGCGCTGGCGTATCTACGCCTGATCGAGAATCCGAACGACGATACGGCGTTCGCGCGGGTCGTGAATTTCCCGACGCGGGGAATTGGCGCGCGTTCGTTGGAGCAACTGGCCGACGCGGCGCGACTCTACAACTGCTCGATGTACGCCGCAGTGCCCTATATGACCGGCAAGGCGGGCACGAATCTGACGGCATTCGTGCGGCTCGTGGAGCAGATGCGCCACGATACCGAGCGGCTCACGCTGCCGGAGGTCGTGGCGCGCGTTATCGACGCCAGTGGGTTGATCGCGCATTATCAGACCGAGAAGGAAGGCCAGGATCGCATCGAGAACTTGCAGGAATTGGTGCATGCGGCCACGGCATTCGTTGCCGAGGAAGGGTATGGGCTCGATGCCCCGGCGCGGTTGATCGCCATGCGTCCTGCGCTGCCGGGCGCGCCCGACGTGCTGGCCTCGCCCGACGGCGTGGTTGACGCCGATACGCCGGTGGAGATGACGCCGCTTGCCGGCTTCCTGTCGCACGCGTCGCTCGAAGCGGGAGACAATCAGGCCGAGGCGGGGCAAGACGCCGTGCAATTGATGACGGTTCACGCGGCCAAGGGCCTTGAATTTACGGCGGTGTTCGTCACCGGTCTCGAAGAGGGACTCTTCCCGCACGAGAACAGTGCGCTCGAACTCGACGGTCTCGAAGAAGAGCGGCGGCTGATGTACGTGGCCATTACGCGTGCCAAGGAACGGCTGTATCTGTCGTTCACGCAAAGCCGCATGCTGCACGGGCAGACGCGTTACAACGTGCGCTCGCGCTTCTTCGACGAAATCCCCGAGACGGTGTTGAAGTTCCTGACACCGCGCTCGCAGCCGGGCGCGCGGCTGGGGCAGGCCGAGCCGGCCTGGGGGCGCGATTGGTTCGGGCGTGGCAAGACGAGTGCGCCGAAGCCGGAAGAATGGGTGGCCACCAAGTCGGAGCAGGCGCTGGCCGACCGTTCGCGCGCGTCGGAGACGGGCTTCAAGTTGGGGCAGGGCGTTTTTCACACCAAGTTCGGCGAAGGCAAGATCATCGGCCTGGAGGGCGCGGGGGCGGAAGCCCGCGCCCACGTGAAATTCGGCCGACATGGGGAGAAGTGGCTGGCGCTGGCTGTCGCGAAGCTTCAGCCGATCGAGTAACGGCGCGGCCCCGTCATCGTCACCCACGACAAAGGGCACCCGAGGGTGCCCTTTTTTTGCGCGTCTGTCGTTGACGCCGCCGTTCCCGCTTACGCTTCCGGCGGGGCGACGTTCGGATCGATGGCGCCGATCTCCTGCACGCCGAAGCAACCGCGATAGCTCGCGTAGAACGAGCAATACAGCACGGCCGTGAACAGGATCGAGTAAGGCATCAGCAAGAGCATCGCGTATTGATGAATGCCCATCGCAGCCATCGCCAGCGTCACGATCAGCGGCAACACGGTGGCGACGACCGCCGTGCACAGGCCGTAGACGACGAATGCACGGAAGTTGCGCACGCAGGCCGTCCAACTGAAGAACAGCGCCTTGATGGGCGGGATGTCGTGCCAGGCTACGAGCACCGGCGCGAACCAGAACATCATCGCCACCGGTATGTAGGCCACCGCCACCGCCAGCATCGCCTGGCCCATCGAGCCGTTGGTGAGCGACTCTTCGCTGATGCGGCCATCGAAGAGCATCTTGTTGACCAGGTCGCCGCCGTCGAACAGCGCCGAGAACAGGAACACGACGGTCATCGCCACAATGTAGTAACCGCCGAGCATGAGCAGCCGGCGCGAGACCTCCTTGCCGTGGCCGCGAAAGCCGTCGAGCAATACGTGGGGCAACACCTGCTTGTTCTTGATGATGTCGCGACAGGCCGCCATGAAACCCACCGACAGGCCCGGGATGAACAGCAGCGGCAGGAAGGCGCCCACGACCGGCAGGATCGAAAGCAACATCACCCCGAACAGATAGGCGAAGAGCAGCGTCAGAATGGCGAGCGGGTTCTTGCGGAACAGCCAGACGCCTTGGCGCAGCCACACATATCCACTCTTCGGCGGGACTTCAAGCAATTGCATAGGGTTCGAATGACTCCGATAGGATGTCGAGTTACCGCCAGGGGATGGAATGGGCTTCGATGCGTTGGCGCAGGATTCGTTCGAAATGCCCCGGATCGTGCGGCTTGAGCATTTCGGCCGCCCGTGGCAGGTGAAAATCATACAGGCGCGACAGCCAGAAGCGCAGCGCGGCGGCGCGCAACATGTCGCGCCAGTGCGACGCTTCGATGTCGGTCAGAGGGCGCACCGTCTCGTAGGCGCGCAACATGGCATGCACACGCGCCTCGTCCAGCACGCCGGTCGACAGGTCGCAGCACCAGTCGTTGACCGTCACGGCCAGATCGAACAGCCATTTGTCGCAGCCCGCGAAGTAGAAATCGAAGAATCCGCCCAATCGTGGCGAACCGTCTTCGGCCTTGTCGAACAGCACATTGTCACGGAACAGATCGCAGTGGCACGGACCTGCCTGCATGGCACGATAGTCATTCGACGCGAAGAACGCGGCCTGATGCGCCATCTCGCTATCCAGTAGCGCGCGTTCGGCGGCGCTCAGGAACGGCGTGACCTCGGGGGCGGCCTCGCGCCACCAGGGCAGGCTGCGCAGATTGGCTTGCTCCAGCGTGAAGTCGCGCCCGGCCAGATGCATGCGTGCCAGCATCGCCCCGACATGCGCACAGTGTTCGGGCGCGGGGGCCAGCTCGGAGCGTCCGGCCAGCTTGGTGACAATGGTGGCGGGCTTGCCGTTCAACTCGCTCAGAATCTCGCCCGTGCGATCGGGCATCGGATCGGGCACCGGCACGCCGTGATGGGCGAGATGGCCCATCAACTGGAGGTAAAACGGCAACTGCGTGGCCGTGAGCTTCTCGAACAGCGTCAGCACGAACTCGCCGCGCTCGGTCGTCAGGAAGTAGTTGGTGTTCTCGATGCCGGAGCTGATGCCCCGAAAATCGAGAACGTTCCCCAGATCGTAGCGTTGCAGCCATGCCTGGAGCTGCTCGGGCGAGACGGTAGTAAAAACAGCCATGCGTGCGTTAAGTGGAGATGTCTCAGACAAACGGCCCGCGCACGTGCAGCGGGCCGCTGGTGTGAAACAGACAGGATGCAGGCGCACCGCTGGGCGGTGCGCGGAGGTGACTCAGATTACCAGAGACGTCAGAACTTCAGGCCGACGGACGGCAAACGGTCGTTTTGCGACGTGTTGTCGCGCGTACGCGGCGCGTTGTCCGGCGGCGTGGTCAATTGGTAATTGGTGCCGAAACGCGAGTGGACATCGACCTCCGTGGGTTTGCCGCGGTCGCGGAACTCGGTCACGGTGGTGCCTTGGTCGTTGACGTAGTAGCTCGGCTTGCGCTCCTGGTTGACGTCGACCGACGATTTGCTGGTGGCGGCGGCGCGGGCGTCGGCCTCGCGTTTGGCGGCCTGCGCGGAGGTCTCCTGACCATTCTGGGCGAAGGCATGGCCCGCGAACAGCAGGCCCGCACCGATCATCAGGGGCAGGGCACGGGAAAAGCGCGTTGTCATCATTATTCTCCGAGGGCGGGAACGCATTCGCGGCGCGTGAGGCAAGCCTGGCCGTCGCAACGGGTTCCAATGCTTCCATTCTATCAAACGTCCCCCGCTTCGCATCGTGAAATCGCGTCGAATGTGCCGTAGTTGCTTGCCTCGCGAGGGATGCCATGCCTTGGACTCGCATTTTTTATCGTCATCGGCGCTGGGCTAAGCGATTCGATTGCGTACCCTTAGCGTCTTTATATTGCTTTTGGTTATAAATAAATCGCAAGACAATCGTTTTCGTTGAAGTCATCTTCTGGCATTCTGCGTCACTGTCTTGATGGGCGGCCGTGTGTCGCCCATTTGCATTCTGGAGTCCCAAATCATGTCGTTATCCGCCGCCTCGGCCGCCGTCAAAACGGCCCCGCCTTCGCCGTCCTCCTATAACGCCCGGCCGCTCGCCATCGCGCTGGTGCTGATTGTTGTGGGCATCGCCTACGTGCAGGCCACCGTAGGGCCGAAGCAGGCCGCACTGGCCGGTATCGGCGCCTTGCTCGGCGTGACGCTTTACCACGCCGCATTCGGCTTCACGTCGGCTTGGCGCGTGTTCATCGCCGACCGGCGCGGTGCGGGTCTGCGCGCACAGATGGTCATGCTCGCCGTTGGTGTCGTGCTGTTCTTTCCCGCGCTGGCGGATGGCGTGCTCTTCGGCAACAAGGTTGCCGGCTTCGTCTCGCCGGTTGGCGTGTCGGTGGCGTTCGGCGCCTTCATGTTCGGTGTCGGCATGCAACTCGGCGGCGGTTGCGCGTCGGGCACGCTCTATACCGTGGGGGGCGGCAGCACGCGCATGATCGTGACGCTCGCGGCGTTTGTGGTGGGGTCGGTGGTGGCAACGGCGCATCTGCCGTGGTGGGAAGCACTGCCGCATATCAAGCCGGTCTCGCTGGTCAAGACGTGGGGCTTGTGGCCTGCGCTCGTCGCCAACCTGGCGTTGTTCGCCGCGATCGGTGGCTTGACGCTATGGGCGGAGAAGCGTCGTCACGGCCGTGTCGTGGGTGTGCCGATGACGCGCAGCGCAAAGGGCACGCCCGCCTTGCTGCGTGGCCCCTGGCCGCTGGTGTGGGGTGCGCTGGCGCTCGTGCTGCTCAATTACGCCACGCTGGCATTGGCCGGCCGTCCGTGGGGCGTGACATCGGCGTTCGCGTTGTGGGGCGCCAAGGCATTCATGGCGCTGGGCATCGACGTGGCCTCGTGGCCGTACTGGGCGAAGCAGGCCAATGCGCTGAACGCGCCGATCGCACAGGACGTCACCACCGTCATGGACATCGGGATCATTCTCGGCGCGCTCGCTGCCGCGTCCATCGCGGGCAAGTTTGCCCCCGTGTGGAAGATACCGGTGCGCTCGCTGCTCGCGGCGGTTATCGGCGGATTGCTGCTCGGTTACGGCGCACGTCTGGCGTACGGCTGCAATATCGGTGCGTACTTCAGCGGCATCGTCTCGGGCAGCCTGCACGGTTGGCTGTGGTTGGCGGCGGCGTTTGCGGGCAATGTGTTCGGCACACGCCTGCGTCCGCTGTTCGGTCTGGCCGTGGAAACCACGCCACGCGACAGCGGCTGCTGATCGACATCCCCCCGCCGGCAGATCTTCCGTCTGCCACACAAAAATACGGCGCCTGCGATCACTCGCGGCGCCGTATTGACTTTGGATGATGACGCTTGGGCGGCTGCCCGTCGCGATCACAGGTAGAACATCTTCTCGCTGCTTTCCGTTTCGGGCTCGATATGGCCGTCGTAGAACGCGAACACCGCTTTGAGGATGTCGTCGGGGTCGTCCATGACCTGCACCAGGTCGAGATCCTTTTCGCCGATGAGGCCCATCGGCAGCATCGTCGAGCGCACCCATTCGAGTAGCCCCTTCCAGAATTCCGTGCCGACGAGGATCACGGGCACATGGCGCGACTTCTGCGTCTGGATGAGCGTGAGGACTTCGGACAGTTCGTCGAGCGTGCCAAAGCCGCCCGGCATGATGACGAACGCGTCCGAGTTCTTCACGAACGTGACCTTGCGCGTGAAGAAGTGTCGGAAACGTAGTGAGATGTCCTGGTACTGATTGCCCTTTTGTTCGTGCGGCAGTTCGATGTTCAGGCCGACGGTCGGCGAGGCGCCACCGTGCGCGCCCTTGTTGGCGGCTTCCATGATGCCGGGCCCGCCGCCGGAGATGACGGCAAAGCCGTTGTCGGAGAATTTGCGGGCGATGGTCATCGTCAGTTTGTAAAACGGCGATTTCGGCTTGATGCGCGCGCTGCCGTAGATGCTGACGGCCGGCCGGATCTCGGACAGGTACTCGGTCGCCTCGATGAACTCTGCCATAATCGTGAACATCTGCCACGACGCGCGCGCCTTTTTTGCGGTGGCGCGCTCATGGTCTGCCAGCATGCGCAGACTCGGTATTTCTTTTCTTCTCTTGGTCATATGTCGGAACAGCAAAGTCTGGAAGGTAAGACGCTCTTATTGGTCGATGGTTCGAGTTATCTCTATCGAGCCTATCACGCCCTGCCGGATTTGCGCGGTCCCAATGGCGAGCCGACGGGGGCGCTTCACGGCATCGTCAATATGCTGCGCCGCATGCGTAAAGACGTCCACGCAGAGTATAGCGCCTGCGTTTTCGATGCCAAGGGCAAGACGTTCCGGGACGATTGGTACCCCGAATACAAAGCGAATCGTCCGTCGATGCCGGAAGATCTGCGCGCGCAGATCGAGCCGATTCACGAGGCGGTGCGCGCCATGGGCTGGCCGCTGTTGATGATCGATGGCGTGGAGGCCGATGACGTCATCGGCACGCTGGCAAGGCAGGCGGCCGAGCGCGGCATGCGCGTGGTCGTCTCCACCGGCGACAAGGATCTGGCGCAACTCGTGAACGACCGCGTGACACTGGTCAACACAATGACGAACGAAACGCTCGATGCCGCCGGCGTCGCCGCGAAATTCGGCGTGCCGCCCGAGCGCATCGTCGATTACCTCACGCTTGTCGGCGACACGGTCGATAACGTGCCGGGCGTGGACAAATGCGGGCCGAAGACGGCCGTCAAGTGGCTCACGCAATACGGAGATCTCGACAATCTCGTTGCGAACGCCGCGGAGGTGAAAGGGGCGGCGGGCGAAAACCTGCGCCGCGCGCTCGACTGGCTGCCGATGGGGCGCAAGCTGGTGACAGTCGCGCTCGATTGCGATCTCGCACCGCAGGTCACCTCCATCGACGCGAGCTTGCAATCGCAGCCCGAAGATGTCGAAACGCTGCGCGATTTCTTCGTGCGTCACGGCTTCAAGACCTTGCTGCGCGAAGCGCAGGCCGCCGTTGCCACGCAGGCCGGTGAGCCGGCGCCGGCACCTGTGGCCGACACGATCGCGCGAGAATACGAAGCCGTGCTGACGTGGGCGCAGTTCGACGCATGGCTGAAGATCATCGAGTCGGCCGAGTTGACGGCATTCGATACCGAGACCACCTCGCTCGACGCGATGCAGGCGCAACTGGTTGGCCTGTCGTTGTCCTGCGAACCGGGACGCGCCGCCTACATTCCGGTGGCGCATCGCGCACCGGGCGATGTCGACCAATTGCCGCGAGACGAAGTGCTGGCGCGCCTGAAGCATTGGCTCGAAAGTCCTGACCACAAGAAGGTCGGACAGAACCTCAAGTACGATGCCCACGTGCTGGAGAACTACGGCATCGTGTTACGCGGCATTGCGCACGACACGATGCTTCAGTCGTACGTGCTCGAATCGCACCGCGGCCATGACATGGACGGCCTGGCCTCGCGCCATCTCGGCGTGACGACGATCAAGTACGAAGAGGTGTGCGGCAAGGGCGCCAAGCAGATCGGCTTCGACGAAGTCACCGTCGAGCGCGCGACCGCCTACGCCGCCGAAGACGCCGACATCACGCTACGACTGCACCGCGCGATCTATCCCGACGTGGCGCGTGAAGCCACGCTGGAGTTCGTCTACCGAGACATCGAAATGCCCACGGCGCGCGTGCTGCAGCGCATGGAGCGCAACGGCGTGCTTGTCGACACTGCCCGTTTGGCCGCGCAGAGCGACGAGATCGGCCAGAAGCTGGTCGCGCTCGAAGCCGAAGCGTACACACTGGCCGGGCAGCAGTTCAATCTGAATTCGCCCAAGCAGATCGGCGACATTTTCTTCACGCAGCTGCAACTGCCGATCGTCAAGAAGACGGCGAGCGGTGCCCCGTCGACCGACGAGGAAGTGCTGCAGAAGCTCGCCGAAGACTATCCGTTGCCGAAGGTGCTGCTCGATTACCGTGGCCTTGCCAAGCTCAAGTCGACGTACACCGACAAGTTGCCGAAGATGGTCAATGCCTCGACCGGCCGCGTGCACACGAACTATGCGCAGGCCGTGGCGATCACCGGGCGCCTGGCGTCGAACGATCCGAATTTGCAGAACATTCCCGTGCGCACGGCCGAGGGTCGCCGCATTCGCGAGGCATTCATTGCACCTCAGGGCAGCCAACTGGTGTCGGCGGACTACTCGCAGATCGAGCTGCGCATCATGGCGCATATCTCGGGCGACGAAAGCCTGCTGCGCGCATTCGCCAACGGCGAGGACATTCACCGCGCCACGGCGGCGGAAATCTTCGCCGTCACGCCGATCGAGGTGTCGACCGAACAACGTCGCTACGCCAAGGTCATCAACTTCGGTCTGATCTACGGCATGAGCGCGTTCGGGCTGGCCGCGAACCTCGGTATCGAACGCGACGCCGCCAAGCAGTACATCGACCGCTATTTCATGCGCTACCCGGGCGTAGCGCGTTACATGGACGAGACGCGCAAGAGTGCGAAGGCGCGCGGCTATGTCGAAACGGTCTTCGGACGCCGTCTGTGGCTACCGGACATCAATGGCGGCAACGGACCGCGCCGCCAGGCCGCCGAGCGTGCCGCCATCAATGCCCCGATGCAGGGCACGGCCGCCGATCTCATCAAACTCTCGATGATCGCCGTGCAGCGCTGGTTGGACGACAGTGGCCTGCAGACGCGTCAGATCATGCAGGTGCACGATGAACTGGTGCTCGAAGTGCCCGACCATGAACTGGCCGAGGTTCGCAAGCGTTTGCCGGAACTGATGTGCGGCGTGGCGAAGTTGCGCGTGCCCCTCGTGGCCGAAGTCGGCGTGGGCGAGAATTGGGAACAGGCCCACTGAACGGCGTTGGGTTGACACCTAAAGTGAGCGCGTCGCGCGGGCGGCCCCGCGCCTTGGCCGACGCCGCTGTCGGCCCGTATCGCATGGCTCAATAGCGGGAATAGGGTGACAGCCATACCCGAACTCCGCACTCTGCGGTAAGGTAATCGCTATCGCCGGCGCGGCAAATGCCGACCGGCCGGACGGTTTTCCAAGCACGGGGAGTTATTGTGAGTGTGCATCGTATCGTTGTGGTCGGCGGCGGCGCCGGCGGTCTGGAGCTTGTCACCCGCCTGGGCGACAAGTACGGGCGTGGGAAGGACGTTCAGGTGACGCTGGTCGACCGTTCCTTGTCGCACATCTGGAAGCCGCTGTTGCACGAGGTCGCTGCCGGTGTCATGGACACCGCAACGCATCAGCTCTCGTATGTCGCTCAGGCCAACTGGCATCGTTTCGAGTTTGCGGCCGGCGAGATGATCGGTCTGGATCGCGCGAACCGGACGATCCGGCTGGCGGCGGTGCCTGCGGCAGCCGACGAAGGCGAGGGCGATTTGCTGCCCGAGCGCACACTGGCGTATGACACGCTCGTGCTCGCCATCGGCAGCACGACCAACTTCTTCGGGGTGGCCGGTGCTCAGGAAAATACCATCGCACTCGATACCGTCGAGCAGGCCGAGCGTTTCCGTCGTCGGCTGATGGCCGCCTGCGTGCGCGCGCAGAATGAAGCCGAAGCGCCGTTGCCGAGCGCGCTGGCGGCGCCGGTCGCGCAAGGCGTTCATGAGGTGCCCCCCGATACGGCGGCTGCGCCCGCCCCCAAGGTCGAAGGCCGCCCCAAGGTCAACCTCGTCATCGTGGGCGCGGGCGCGACGGGTGTCGAACTGTCGGCAGAGCTGCGCAACACGGCGGAAGTGTTGCGTTCCTACGGGTTGAAGCTCGATCCGCGCAAGGATGTACGCATCACCATCATCGAATCGAGTCCTCGCATTCTGAAGGCGTTGCCGGAGCGCGTATCGGGAGCGGTGGCCGGATTGCTGGGCAAGCTCGACGTCGACATCCTGTGTGGCGATTCGGTCGCCGAGGTGCGCAAGAATGAAGTCACGACGACTGGGGGCCGTGTGCTGCCGGCCGACATCACGGTCTGGTCGGCGGGCATTACGGCGCCGCCGGTGTTGGGACAACTGGGGCTTAGCGTCAATCGTCTGAATCAGATCGAAGTGTTGCCGACGCTACAAAGCAAGTCGGATCCGGACATCTTCGCGTTCGGCGACTGCGCGAGTTGCGAATGGCCGGAGCACGGCTTCGTGCCGCCGCGGGCGCAAGCGGCGCACCAGCAGGCGAGCTTCCTGGTCAAGGCGATTGACGCCCGGCTCAAAGGGCAAAGCCTGCCGACGTTCACTTATCGCGATTTCGGTTCGCTAGTCTCGTTAGGCAAGTTCAGCGCGGTGGGCAATCTGATGGGCGGGCTCATCGGCGGCAGCATGTTCATCGAAGGGCTGTTTGCGCGGGTGATGTATACGTCGCTCTACCGCATGCACGTGGCGGCGCTGCATGGGGTCTGGCGCATGATGCTCGATACCGTTGCCAATCGCCTGCGTCGTTCGACCGTGCCGCGCGTGAAGCTGCACTGACGCTCAGCTGACGTTGGGTTCACGTTTTGCCGCTGGTCAGGCCGCACGGGTTTCGCGGTCTGACCGGGTGTCAGGCGGCCTGCGCTGTGGCGGTGGGCACCCGTTTCGGAGGGTTCCGATCGACGGCGCGCCGGCGTCCGAGTGCAAGCGCATCTTCACTCTAGTAAGATCCCAACGTCCGGCCCCGGGGCGGAGGCGCATCCCGACGTTTCCGTTGGCGGTCTCCCCGGCATGCCTTTACTGACGTGTTTCCCTGGAGTACGACATGTCGCAAGCGGATCTGGATAGTCTTGTGCCCGAAGTGGCGCCGAGCAACCGGCGCGAATTTCTGAAGACCGCCGTCGGTTCGGCGTTTGCGCTGGCCGTGCTGCCGGTGGCGGCCGAAACCATCACGACCGATGCGCAAGGGCTGGACGCGGGCGAAACCCTGCTCGACGTGCCCGACATCAAAATGCCGGTCTACTACGCGAAACCTGCGGGCAAGACGCATCTGCCGACCATCGTCGTGGTTTCGGAGATCTTCGGCGTGCATCAGCATATTGCCGATATCTGCCGACGTTTCGCCAAACTCGGGTATCTGGCGGTCGCGCCGGAGCTATTCGCGCGCGCGGGCGATCCGCAGTCGCTGGGCACGGTTGCCGAGATTCAGTCGCAGATCGTCGCCAAGACACCGGACGAACAGGTGATGCGCGACATCGACGCGACGCTCAAGTGGGCGCTGGCCAATGGCGGAGACGAGAAGCGTATCGCCATTACCGGCTTCTGCTGGGGCGGCCGCGTCGCCTGGCTCTACGACGCGCACAATCCCAATGTGAAGGCGGCGGTGGCCTGGTACGGGCGCATCGTCGGTGACAGGAGCCCCGATTTCCCAAGGCAGCCGATCGATATCGCGGGCAAGCTGCACGGGCCGCTGCTCGGCCTGTACGGCGGCAAGGACCAAGGCATTCCCGTGACAAGCGTGGAACAGGCACGTGAGGCCCTTGCGCGCGGCGATGCGGCGTCGAGAGCCTCGAAGCTGAAGGTATTCCCGAATTCGGGACACGCATTCTTCGCAGATTACCGGTCGAGCTATGTCGAAGCCGACGCGAAGGAAGGTTGGACATTGGCATTGGACTGGCTGCACAAGCACGGCGTGGCGTGAGCCGCCGATGTCGCGGGCCGGCTGGCGAGGGCATTGAGCCCGTCGGTGGGGGGGACGCCACTGTGCTTCGCGAGCCGACGGTTTGCCTGTGACGGGAAAAGCTGGTTAAATCGCCGCCTTGCCTGCGGGAGAATCACCATCGACGCCATCTTTCTTTTTATCGTCATCGCCACGCTGGCTTCCGGCGTGTTGAGCCTTGCCGGCGCGGCGTCGCTGTCGCTTGGCCTGCTCTCGAAGCTCATTGACAAGATGGTCAGCTTTTCGGCGGGCGTGCTGCTTGGGACGGCGCTGCTGCACCTGCTGCCGGAAAGCCTCGAGTCGCATGTCGATGCGCACGTCATCACCGGTTGGCTGCTGGGCGGATTGCTTGGATTCTTCCTGCTGGAAAAGCTGGCGTTGTTGCGCCACAGCCATCATCACGAAGGCGACGGGCATCACCATGAGCACGGGCACGACGCCCATGAAGCAGGCAAAGGCGGCTGGATGATTCTGGTCGGAAGCGCGATTCACAACTTTGCCGATGGTGTCGTGATCGCGGCGGCGTTCCTCACCGATCCGCGCCTCGGGGTTGCGGCAACGGTCTCCATCACGGTCCACGAGGTGGCGCACAAGCTCGGCGACTTCATGGTGCTGCTCAACGCCGGTTTTCCGCGTCGCAAGGCGTTGGTACTGACGCTGGCCTCGAGCCTGACGGCGCTGGCCGGCGGTGTGCTCGGTTACTTCATGCTCGACCGTCTTCAGAGCCTGATCCCGTATTTGCTGGCGCTAGCGGCAAGCAGCTTCATCTATATCGCCGTGTCGGACCTGATGCCGCAGATGCAGCGCCGCACGTCGCCGCGCGACGCGCTGCCCCAGATCCTACTGATCGCGGTGGGACTGGCGCTGGTGGTATGGCTCAACGGCCACGATCATGAGCACGCCCACGGTCGCGACCATGACGCCCCCCGCAGCGCCCTGGCGATGTCGTTGGCAGGTGTCGGCGGGGCTTACGGCTGGGCGCCGGTGGCGACCGGACGGCGCTTGTCCGCACACCACTCGCTCCACGACCCCGCATAGAGGCTGGCCCCATGAAGGCCCGCGACCTCCATCGCCAGCAGATTGTGGCAAGCCGTCACGCCTGAGCCGCATTGCGAGATGACGCGCTCGGGCAGGCGATCCTTGCCGATGACCTGCGCGAACGCTTCGCGCAGGGCGGCGGCGGGTTTGAAGCGCCCATCCGGGCCGAGGTTGTCCTTGAAGAAGTGATTGACTGCACCGGGAATGTGACCGCCGATCGGATCGAGGGTTTCGTTCTCGCCGCGATACCGATCCGGTGACCGTGCATCGACGATCAGACGCTCGTGCGACGTCAGGTTGCGCTCGATGGCCGCCGCGTCGGCGGTGGTGGCGAGCGGCTCGCCTGCGGTGAAATCACCCGGCGGCGGCGCTTCGGGCGGGGCGGCGTCGAGCGTGAAGCCGGCCGCTTCCCAGGCCTGCAGGCCGCCGTCGAGCACGGCAACAGACTCGTGGCCCAGCCAGCGCAGCAGCCACCACAGGCGGGCGGCATAGACGCCACCTTGCGCGTCGTAGGCGACGACTTGCTGGCCCTTCGACAACCCGCATGCGGCGAGTTGGCGGGCGAGGGTGTCGCGCTCGGGCAGCGGATGGCGACCGTTCCTGCCTGTCGTCTTTCCCGACAGGTCGCGTTCGAGGTGGGTGTAGAAGGCGCCGAAGAGGTGGCCGTCGACATACGCCGTTTCGCCGGCCGTCGGATTCGCGAGATCGAATCGGCAATCGAAGAGGATCACCGGGGCACCGCCGTCGGCGGCGGTTTGCATCAGCGCGTCAAGATTTTGCGGGCTGATGAGCGTGGTGAAGTGCGTGTGAATCATGGCGTCTCCGCAGGCGGGCGTGGGGGAACGGGTGGCGGGAACCACCCGGCATCAGGCCGTGGCCGACGGTCGGCGCAGTGCGGTCATGCCGCTCGCCACAATGAGCAGCATGCCGATCCAGCCGGCCAGCGCGGGCCAATCGTCCCAGACAAGCATGCTGACCAGTGTAGCGAAGATTACGCCGGAATATTGCAGATTCGCAGTGACCAGCGTGTTGCCCAAACTGAAGGCGCGGGTGAGTGCCGTTTGGGCGACGAGCGCCGCGATTCCGACTCCGAGCATGAGGCCGGCGCTGCGCCAGGTCAGCGCGTGCATGCCGTCGATGGCGACCCAGCCGAGGCCTAGCAGTACCCCACCCAGCGAAAAATAGAAGACGATGCGCCAATCGGGTTCGCCCGCCGTGCCAAGGTCCTTGACCTGCATGTACGCGATGGCCGAGAACACGCCCGAGACGACGCCCGCCACGCCGGCGGTCCACGCCTGGCTGTCGATCGTCGGCTGGAGCAACAGGGCAACACCGACGAATCCCGCAAAGATCGCGGCGACCAGGCGGAAGTCGGCTCGCAGGCTGCCGCGCATGGCCGCCGTCGCCATCACGATCAGGGAGATCCAGATCGGCGACATGTAATTGAGGGTCATCGCCGTGGAAAGCGGCAGTTGCGTCAGGGAATAGAACCACAGGCCGAGGGAGATCACGCCGGCAGTACTGCGTTTGACGTGCGCGCCGAGGTGGCGTGTTCGAATCGAATGACCGCGTGCGCGCGCCAATACCAGCAAAACGACGACACCGATAAGGCTGCGGTAGAGAATGATTTCGCCGGTGTTGTATTCGTTTGCCGCCAGCTTGATGAATAGCCCCATCAACGTGAACATGAAGGCGGAGACCAACATCCAGAGCGATTGCATGGCGAATGGGGGCCGATTGACGGCGAAGAAGCGAGCTGAGGCGCTGTGAACCGAGCGCGGGCAACGCGTGCGGCAGATGGAGTGCGCGCGCGGTCATGTCGAGAACGTTGCGACGATTCTAACGAAAACGGCGGGCCGATGGCCCGCCGTTCTCCGAAATTTCGGCAAATATTTAATTCAGTCTCGCGGGCGCCACATCGGCCGTCCGGTGGTGTCTCAACCCGGCGCTTCAACCGTCTCAACTCGTGAGACGGGCTGGCGTGCCAGCGCTCAGAAATCGCCCATCTGGCGGCGCAAGAACTCATGGAAGTGCTGCATGCCGTCTTCCATCGGGCTTTGATACGGACCGACTTCCGACACGCCGCGCTCGAACAATGCACGACGGCCGGCGTCCATGCGCTCGGCGATCTCGTCGTCTTCGCGGGCGGTTTCCATATACGCGGCCCGCTCGGCCTCGATGAATTCGCGTTCGAAGAGCGCAATTTCCTCGGGGTAATAGAATTCGACGATGTTCGTCGTTTTCTGCGGTCCGCGCGGAATCAGCCAGGACACCACCAGCACGTGCGGGTACCACTCGATCATCAGATGCGGGTAGTACACCATCCAGATCGCGCCGAAGTCCGGCGGCACGCCTTCGCGGTACCGCATCAGCACGTCGTGCCACTGTCGATAGATCGGGCTGCCCGGCTTGGCGAGACCTTCGTGCACGCCGACCGTCTGAACGCTATACCAGTCGCCGAATTCCCAGCTCAGGTCTTCGCAGGAAACGAAGCTGCCCAGCCCGGGATGGAACGGTACGACGTGATAGTCCTCGAGATAAACCTCGATGAACGTCTTCCAGTTGTAATTGCATTCATGCACTTCAACGTGATCGAACATGAAGTTCGAAAAGTCGAGATGATGCTTGACGCCCAGGCGGGCAAGATCGGCCTGAACGTCGCGGCCCTGCGCTTCGAACAGCAGTCCGTTCCAGCGCTGCAGCGGGAACTTGCCGAGGTTCAGGCAGGGCTTTTCCGGGAAATGCGGCGCGCCGAGCAGTTCGCCCGTCGTGTCGTAAGTCCAGCGATGGAGCGGGCACACGATGTTGCGCGCATTGCCACGGCCGCCCAGCATGATCGCCTGACGATGGCGGCAGACGTTCGAGAGCAGTTCGATGCCGCCATGCTGGCCCGCGCCATTGCGCACCAGCATGCGACCTTCCTGTTCGGCAGGCAGCGCAAAATAGTCGCCGGCGTCGGGCACCATCAGCTCATGGCCTACGTACCGAGGACCGTGTTCGAAGAGGACTTCACGTTCGCGGGCGAGGAGCGCCTCGTCGAAATACGTGTAGACCGGCAGTTGGCTCGAGGCCGGTTTGAGTTGCAAAGCGCTGCTTAGATTGGACATTCCCACTCCCGACTAGCTTGAAAGCAGTGAACAACCCAACCATCGAAAAATCGATTTAGGGGAACCGAGAATTATACCTTGTCTGGGCTGATGAGGGCCGCTAAGTCCATGATTTGCGTTAAATAATGTCCGAAAATTGTCAGTGCGATCGGTTTTGAGGCAATTTACGCTCTGCGAGCCGATGCGCTTTTGCCGTAAAATGGAACATTCGACCCGAATTTTGCGTTTATGGCCAAGACTGCAAAGTCGCAAGACGCGGCACCCGACGTGCCGCAGGACCTGCCCGAGACCTATGAGGCTGCGCTCGCCGAGCTCGAAAAGCTTGTGGGGCGTATGGAAGGCGGTGAGCTGGGGCTGGAGGAGTCGCTTGGCGCCTACCGGCGTGGTGCCGTGCTGGTGAAATACTGCCAGGGCCTGCTCGAGAAGGTGGAGCAGCAGGTCAAGGTGCTCGAGGGAGAGACGCTCAAGCCGCTCGAGCCGGTGCGCGACGAGTTCTGAGCGGCGCCGGGTGATACGGCAAGCCGACCTGCGACATGTGACGCATGAGCGAAGACGTCCCAACGCGGCGTGGGGCGACTCAATAACACGCACGGCCCAACGGGCACGTGCAGGATGAAGACGATGGCGGATCAGAATATCAAGGCCTGGATGCAGGCAGTACAGGCCCGTGTGGAACAATCGCTCGACGCCGCGCTGCCCAAGGCTACCGATGGCGGCTCGGCACGACTGAATGAATCGATGCGCTACGCCGTGCTCGGCGGCGGCAAGCGTGTGCGTCCGCTGTTGTGCTTTGCCGCCGGCGAGGTGACCCAGGCAAGCGAGACGGCCCTGGATCGCGCCGCGTGCGCCGTGGAAATGATCCACGCCTATTCGCTGGTGCATGACGATCTGCCGTGCATGGACGACGACGCTCTGCGCCGCGGCAAGCCGACGGTGCATGTGCAATACGACGAAGCGACCGGCCTGCTCGCGGGCGACGCGCTGCAAACGCAAGCGTTTGTGCTGCTCGGCGAAGCCACGGGCGACCTGAGCGCCGCACAGTCGCTTGCGCTGGTGCGCGAACTGGCCCTGGCCGCGGGGGCGCTGGGCATGGCCGGCGGGCAGGCGATCGATCTGGAGAGCGTCGGCATCAAGCTGAACCAGTCGCAACTGGAAAACATGCATCGACTGAAGACGGGCGCCTTGTTGCGCGCGTCGCTGCGCATGGGCGCCATCTGCGGCCGTGCGTTGTCGGACGATGAAACGCGCGCGCTGGACGCCTACGCGGCGGCCGTCGGTCTGGCCTTCCAGGTCGTGGACGACATTCTCGATACCACGGCCGATTCGGCCACGCTCGGCAAGACGGCCGGCAAGGACGCGGCCAACGACAAGCCGACCTACGTATCGCTGATGGGCCTCGACGGCGCGCGCGGCTACGCGGAGAAGCTGCGGGCCGATGCTCACGCGGCGAGTGCGACGCTCGGCAATGCGGATCGGCTGCGTGCCCTGGCCGATTACGTGGTCGATCGCATCAACTGACCGGCGAATCGCCGGACAGGCAAATTTCGAGGCGACCCAAGCGGCAAAGGATCGCGTGATCCGGGGGCGTTTGCAGTAGAAACAGGCAAGGGGCAATGAGGGTCGGCGCGGATCTCCCCACAGAACGCACCGGCAGGAGATCGGGACCGGCTCGCCAGGCAGGGCTGCCCGACCAGAACGCCTACATATGGAATGACGATGTACGAACTGCTAAATACCATCGATGACCCGGCCGCGTTGCGGCGTTTGGAGCGTCGCCAACTCGCACCGTTGGCCGAAGAGCTGCGTGCCTTCGTGCTCGAGAGCGTGTCGCGCACGGGCGGTCACCTGTCGTCCAATCTCGGCACGGTCGAGCTGACGATTGCACTGCACTACGTGTTCAACACGCCGGAGGATCGCATTGTCTGGGACGTGGGGCACCAGAGCTATCCGCACAAGATCCTGACGGGTCGCCGCGACGCCATGGCTTCGCTGCGTCAGCTCGGCGGTATTTCGGGCTTCCCGAAGCGCGATGAATCGCCCTATGACACGTTCGGCACGGCGCATTCGAGCACATCGATTTCAGCGGCGCTGGGCATGGCGCTTGGTGCGCGTACGAAGGGCGAACATCGCTTCGGCATCGCGGTGATCGGCGATGGCGCCATGACCGCCGGTATGGCGTTCGAGGCGATGAACAATGCGGGGGTGCATGAAGACGTGCCGCTGCTGGTCATCCTTAACGACAACGACATGTCGATCTCGCCGCCGGTCGGTGCCCTCAATCGCTATCTTGCCCGCCTGATGTCGGGTCGCTTCTATGCTGCGGCGAAGAAGGGCGTGGAGAAGGTGCTGAGCGTGGCGCCGCCGGTGCTGGAGCTGGCGCGCAAGTTCGAAGAGCATGCCAAGGGCATGGTCGTGCCGGCGACGATGTTCGAAGAGTTCGGCTTCAACTACATCGGCCCGATCGACGGTCATGACCTCGATTCGCTGATTCCGACGCTCGAGAACATCAAGAATCTGAAGGGGCCGCAATTCCTGCACGTGGTCACGCGCAAGGGATACGGCTACAAGTTGGCCGAAGCCGATCCGGTGCTGTATCACGGTCCGGGCAAGTTCAACCCGGCCGAAGGGATCAAGCCGAGCACGAGCAGCAAGAAGACCTACACGCAAGTGTTCGGCGACTGGCTCTGCGATATGGCCGAAGCCGACAAGCGTGTCGTGGGGATCACGCCAGCCATGCGCGAAGGCTCGGGCATGGTGGAGTTCGAGAAGCGTTTCCCGACGCGTTACTACGACGTGGGCATTGCCGAGCAACACGCCGTGACGTTCGCCGGCGGTATGGCGACCGAGGGCCTCAAGCCCGTGGTCGCGATCTACTCGACGTTCCTGCAGCGCGGTTACGATCAGCTGATTCACGACGTTGCGCTGCAAAATCTGCCGGTCGTGTTCGCGCTCGATCGGTCGGGCCTGGTCGGCGCAGACGGTGCAACGCACGCGGGCGCATACGACATCGCCTATTTGCGCTGCATTCCGAATATGGTCGTGATGGCGCCGTCGGATGAGAACGAATGCCGTCAGATGCTCTATACCGGTGTGCAGATCGACGGCCCGTCGGCCGTGCGTTATCCGCGCGGTGCCGGCACGGGCGCGGCGATCGAATCGACGATGAGCGCACTGCCGATCGGCAAGGGTGTTGTGCGACGCGAGGGACATGCCGAGGCTGGACGCCGTGTGGCAATTCTTGCGTTCGGCAGCATGGTGGCTCCGGCGCTTGCCGCAGCCGAGGAACTCGACGCCACCGTGGCCGACATGCGCTTCGTCAAGCCGATCGACGAGGCATTGATCGCACGACTGGCGCAAACGCACGACTATCTGGTCACGGTGGAAGAGGGCAGCATCATGGGCGGTGCGGGGTCGGCCGTGGCGGAATCCCTGCTTGCCGGTGGGGAGATTCGGCCTGTACTACAATTGGGCCTGCCCGATCGCTTCATCGATCATGGCGACCCGGCGCTGCTACTGGCCGCCGTGGGGCTCGATGCGGCGGGTATCGCGAAGTCCATCCGTGCCCGCTTCGACCTGCCGCTGATGCAGGCGTCGCAGGCCGCTGGCAAGGTCACGACCAAGCTCGTCGCCTGAGCGTCCGGTAGTCCTGAACCTCGGAGCGATCCGGCTTACATGCCGGATCGTTTCGTTTTGAATCGCCCTTTCCCGATACCGTGCCGGGGTCTCCGGCACGATTCCGACGACAACTGTCAGCGGCTGGTGAGCCAGGCGTCGGAAACGTTTGCCCATTGCCTCCCCCAAGTCGGCTTGCCGGCAAAGAAGGAAGAATTAGATGAATCAGATGAACCCCGCTTTCGTCATGCCCGACGTGCAAAGCACCGTCGATACCCGGCAGATCCCGATTCAGCGCGTGGGTGTGCGCGGTGTGCGTCATCCGCTGTCAGTGCGTCTGGCCGATGGGGAGGCGCAGGCCACCGTGGGCTTGTTCAATCTCGACGTGCATCTGCCTGCCGATCAGAAGGGCACGCACATGTCGCGCTTCGTGGCGCTGCTCGAGGCGCATCGCGCGCCGCTGGACGTGGCGGGTTTTCGCGCCATGCTCGACAGCATGCTGGAAAAACTCGAAGCCGACGCCGGTCGAATTGAAGTGGCGTTTCCGTATTTCATCAACAAGACGGCACCGGTCTCGGGCGTGCAAAGCTTGCTGGACTACGAAGTGACGCTCACCGGCGACGTGCGTAATGGTCAGACGCGCGTGTGGCTCAAGGTGCTCGTGCCGGTCACGAGCCTTTGCCCGTGCTCGAAGAAGATCTCGCAGTACGGCGCGCACAATCAGCGCTCGCATATCACGATCGACGCCGAAATCGCGGGCGATATCGCCGTCGAGGAACTGGTGCGCATGGCGGAGGAGGAGGCGTCCTGCGAGTTGTGGGGGCTGCTCAAGCGCCCGGATGAGAAGTACGTGACCGAGCGGGCCTATGAGAATCCGAAGTTCGTCGAGGATCTGGTGCGCGACGTGGCAACGCGGCTTAACAATGAGCCGCGCGTCGTGGCCTACGCGCTTCAAGCGGAGAATTTCGAGTCGATCCATAATCACAGCGCTTACGCCGTGATCGAACGCGACAAGCGCGTGGCGGCCTGATGTTGCTGCGCCTCGCGCGGCGCATGCAAGAAAAAACCGCTCCTTGGAGCGGTTTTTTCTTGGGCGTTTGCCGGGCGATGCGCTAGACGCCGCGCACGATGTCGGCCAGATCCCAGCGCGGGCGGACCGTGTAGGCGTATTCGCTGTCCGCTTCATCCGGCCAGTACTTGAGCCGCATGGCGCCGGCGAAGGCGATCATGGCGCCGTTATCCGTGCAGAAAGCCAGGTCCGGATAGTGCACGCGATAGCCACGGCGGCGAGCGGCTTCATTGAGTCCTTCGCGAAGCTGGGTGTTGGCACCCACGCCCCCTGCCACGACCAGCGTTTTCATGCCTGTCTGCTTGAGCGCGGCCATCGACTTGGCGACGAGCACGTCGACGATGGCGTCGACGAAGCCTCGCGCGAGATCCGCCTTTTCCTGGTCGCATACGTTGCCGCCGAGATTGCGCACCTGCGTGAGCACGGCGGTTTTCAATCCGCTGAAACTGAAGTCAAGGTTGCCCGAATGCTTCATCGGACGCGGCAAGTCGTAGCGTCCCGGCGTACCGAACTCGGCCAGGCGCGAGATGGCCGGCCCGCCCGGGTAGCCGAGTCCCAGCAACTTGGCGGTCTTGTCGAAGGCTTCGCCGGCGGCGTCGTCCAGTGTTTCGCCGAGCATGGCGTACTGGCCGAAGGCGCGGACTTCCATCAACTGCGTGTGGCCGCCAGAGACCAGCAAAGCGACGAACGGGAAATCGGGGGCATCCGGTGCGAGCAGCGGAGAGAGCAGATGGCCCTCCAGATGGTGCACGCCCACGACTGGACGCCCGAGCGCAAACGCGAGGGCGTTCGCGACGCTGGCGCCCACCAGCAGTGCCCCGGCGAGTCCGGGGCCTTGCGTGTAGGCGATTGCATCGACCGCGCTGAGTGGCTTGCCAGCTTGCGCAAGCACGGCTTCTGTCAGGGGCAGCGCACGGCGGATGTGGTCGCGCGACGCCAATTCGGGCACCACGCCACCGTATTCGCGGTGCATGGCAATCTGCGAATGCAGCGCGTGCGAAAGCAGGCCGGCCTCGGTGTCGTAAAGGGCGAGCCCGGTTTCGTCGCAGGAGCTTTCAATGCCTAAAACCAGCATGGCGGAAGGGGGAGACGTGCGGCGTCAAGGTAACGAGATAACCGAGAAGTATACCAGTCGCCCCTAAGCCCTGCCGGGTACAATGCGCGCCATGGAAAAGTTCGATGTAGCAATCGTGGGGGCTGGCGCGGCCGGCCTGATGTGCGCGGCGGTGGCCGGGCAACTTGGGCTACGCGTGGTGCTCATCGATCACGCGACGCGTCTGGCGGAGAAGATCCGGATTTCAGGCGGCGGGCGCTGCAATTTCACCAATATCAACGCCGGACCGGCCAACTACCTGTCCGAGAACCCGAGATTCTGCCGCTCGGCCCTGGCGCGCTATACGCCGCGCGATTTTCTGGATCTGCTGGGGCGTCACCGCATTGCCTGGCACGAAAAGCATCGCGGACAGCTGTTTTGCGACAACAGTGCCGAGGACATCATCGACATGCTCCGCAAGGAGTGTGCGACGGGGCACGTGCATTGGCGCATGCCGTGCACTGTGCATACCGTTGCCCATACGTCCTCAGGCGGCGCGCATCCGTATCACTTGACGACAGATGCGGGTCATATCGCGGCCAAACGACTGGTGATCGCCACGGGTGGCCTGTCGATTCCCAAAATCGGCGCGACGGACTGGGGTTATCGGATCGCGCGTCAATTCGGGCTGGAGATCGTCGAGCCGCGTCCCGCGCTGGTGCCGCTCATGTTCGACGCGTCGACCTGGGCGCCGTTTGCGGGGCTATCTGGTTTGTCGCTGGAAGTCGAGGTGAGCGCGGGAAAGGGAAAGGACGCCGGTCGTTTCGTTGAGGATCTCTTGTTTACGCACCGCGGGTTGTCCGGTCCGGCCATCCTGCAAATTTCCAGCTTCTGGACGCCGGGGCAGTCAATCACCCTGGATCTGGCGCCATCGTCTGACATCGAGGTGGCATTGTTCGAGGCGAAGGCGACATCGAAGCGGCAGTTGGCCAACCTGTTGGCGCAATGGGTGCCGGCCCGTTTGGCCGACGCCTGGGTTGCGAACAGCGGGCTTTCGCCGCAGGCGCGCGTACAGGAATTGCCGGACAAGGCGTTGCGCTCGCTCGCCCAGGCGTTTTCCAGTTGGACGCTCAAGCCGTGCGGGTCTGAAGGCTGGCGCAAGGCCGAAGTCACGCGGGGTGGGGTCGATACGAAGGCACTGTCTTCCGCCACCCTGGAGGCGCGCGCACAACCGGGGCTGCATTTCGTCGGGGAAGTGGTCGACGTGACCGGGTGGCTGGGTGGCTATAACTTCCAGTGGGCGTGGGCGTCTGCCGTGGCGTGCGCGCAGGCAATGTCCGAAAGCGTGAGGGCGGAGCGGGCGGGGGGCGACGCGCTGTCGTAGACGGCGACTTCTGTGCTGTGATAATCTCTCCCCTTCGTGGAGACGACGCACCGATGGCGGAGCAGAGTCTCCTGCGAGCCCGCTTGTGATCGCGTGTGTGATCGTTTCCTCAAGCGGGTTTTTGTGCTTTCTGCGCTCGCTCACGCCGGCGCCGAGCCATCGGCTGCGGACGCACGCGGCAAGTGCCTGACGACAGTCGTCCTTTCCTTTGGGGCGGCATGCACTACACTGAAACGTATTCGAAATCCGGAACCCCTGCTCATGAGTCTGAAAGAACGCATTACCGAAGATATGAAGACGGCCATGCGTGCCAAGGCCGCGGAACGACTGGGGACCATCCGGCTGCTGCTCGCGGCAATCAAACAAAAGGAAGTCGACGAGCGCATCTCTCTCGATGACACGGCGATCGTGGCCGTCGTCGACAAGCTGATCAAACAACGCAAGGATTCCATCAGCCAGTTTCAGGCGGCCGGTCGCACCGATCTGGCCGACAAGGAGGCCGCCGAACTCGACGTGCTCATGGTCTATATGCCCCAGCAACTCTCGGCTGACGAGGTCGAGCAGGCGGTCAAGGCAGCCGTGGCGCAAACGGGCGCGGCGGGTCCGCAGGACATGGGCAAGGTGATGGGCGTGCTCAAAGGCCAGTTGGCCGGTCGCGCCGACATGACGGCCGTGTCCGCGCAGGTGAAGGCGGCGTTGGCTGCGTAATTGAGTGGTGCGGTGAGTTGCCGTCGCAAGCGACGGCACGGTGCCGTGCCGCGATGGTATCGATCCAGTGATCCCCCAGTCGTTCCTGCAGGACTTGCTCAACCGCGTCGATATCGTCGAGGTGGTGGGCCGCTACGTGCAGTTGAAGAAAGGCGGGGCGAACTTCATGGGGCTGTGCCCCTTTCATAATGAGAAGTCGCCCTCATTTACCGTAAGTCCCACCAAGCAGTTCTATCACTGCTTCGGATGTGGCGCGCACGGCAGCGCGATCAGCTTCCTGATGGAGCATGCCGGACTCGGATTTGTCGAAGCTGTCGAGGACCTGGCCCGCAATGTTGGGCTGGATGTGCCGCGTGAGGCGCCGTTGCCGGGCGCGCCGGCACCTGCCGCGCAGCGTGCGCAAACCCTCGGTCTGGTCGACGTCATGACGCGTGCCTGCGACTACTACCGCAAGCAATTGCGTAGTGCGCCGACCGCCATCGAGTATTTGAAGCGACGAGGATTGACGGGCGAAATCGCCGCGCATTTTGGACTGGGCTACGCGCCCGATGGGTGGCAGAACCTCGACGCCGCGTTTCAGGACTACCGCGACGATCAGTTGCTCGACGCGGGTCTCGTCATCGAGAGCGAGAAGGGCGAGGCGGGCAGCGCGAAGCGTCGTTATGACCGTTTTCGCGACCGGATCATGTTCCCGATCCGAAACACGAAAGGGCAGGTGATTGCGTTCGGCGGGCGTGTGCTGGACAAGGGCGAGCCCAAGTATCTGAATTCGCCCGAGACGCCGCTGTTCAGCAAGGGCAGCGAACTGTATGGGCTGTTCGAGGCGCGCACGGGGATTCGCGACGCGGGCTATGTGCTCGTGGTCGAAGGGTATATGGACGTGGTGGCGCTGGCGCAGCTCGGCTTTCCACAGGCGGTGGCCACGTTGGGCACTGCCTGTACGCCGATGCACGTGCAGAAGCTGTTGCGCCAGACCGAGACGGTGGTGTTCAGCTTTGACGGCGACGCGGCCGGCCGGCGGGCGGCCCGCCGGGCGCTCGAGGCGTGTTTGCCGCATGCCGACGACAACCGGAGCTTCAAGTTCCTGTTCTTGCCGAGCGAGCACGATCCCGACAGCTATGTGCGTGAGCACGGCGCTGACGCGTTTGCCGATGAGGTATCGCGTGCCATGCCGCTGTCGCAGTTCCTGATCGGAGAAGTGACGGCAGGCAAGGAGATGCATCAGCCCGAAGGGCGGGCGCGTGCGCTGTTTGAGGCGAAGCCGTTGTTGCAGCAGATGCCGGCAAACGCGTTGCGAGGGCAGATCCTGCATGCACTGGCCGAGCGGGTGGAAAGTTCGGTCGAAGAAGTGGCCGGGTTGTGCGAGTTGTCGATCGGCGCGGCACGCCGTCAGAACACATGGGATAAGGCGCCGGCCAAGCGCGAGAAGCGCCGTGTAGTGGGAACCGAGCATCGGGCGTTGCAGAACCTGCTCATGTTTCCGGCACTGGGGAATGAATTAACCGACGAAGAAGCCAAGATTTTGCAGGAAGGGCCCCATCACGCCGAGATTTTCTCGGAAGTGCTGGCGCATTGCCGTGAAATGGGGGCGCAGGCCGACTTTCGTTTCATGTCGGATCGGCTGCGGGTGTCGCCGAACTGGGCGAGTTTCGACGATATTCTTCGCGAAATTCTCTCGTTCGAAGAGAACGCCCGCGACCTGTTGTTGTTCGACCCGGAGGATGAGACCCAGGTCGAGCGTCGGGAGGAGCAGATCGCGCTGCGGCTTGCGGAACTGAGAAGCGCGATCCGGCGCTTGCAGTACGACGGTCTGTGCGACGCCCTGGAGACGATTTTCAAGCGGACGTCGCTGACGTCCGATGAATTGCGCCACGCTCAAGCGCTGTCGCGGCAACGCGACGAATTGAAGCGGCTGCTGGCTCCGGCCGGCACAGGAGGCACGCGAAGTTGAGGTAAGCCCGCGTGCTACAATGGAAGGTTTTCAGTGGGCTGTTTTCTGGCAAGCGAGATCGCTATGGCAAAGATGACAACGACCAGCGGAAAAAAGACGGTTATCCCTGCACCGAAGGCAAAGCGCGCGACCAGCGCGGCGGCGGCATCCGGTGGGAGGGGGGCGTCTCGTTCTGCAAAAGCTGGCGTTGCCGTGAAAGCCGATGCGGTGGGTCGAGCCACGAAGAAAACGGCCAGCCAGGCAAGTTCGGCGAAACGTACCACGCAAGTAAAGGCAGCCGCCGGCGCATCGAAGACGACCGGCAAGACGGCTGCGAAGGTGACCGATGTCACCAAGCGCAAGAGTGCGACCGCCGCGACGGTGGGGGCTGCGAAGGCAGCCAGGCCGACGGTGAAGTCCGAGCCGCCCGTCAGGGCGACGAAGGCGGCAACGACCGTGAAGGCGACGGCCGGCGGGAAACCGCAGGCCCGACAACCCGCTGAAAAAAGCGCCAAGAGCGCAACTACCGCCAAGGCATCGACCCTGGCGGGCCGCAGTAAACCTGCGACGCAAGCCCCACGAAAGACTGGGGCTTCCAGCAAACCCGAGGCTGTGGAGGTCGTGTCGGCAGCAAGTGAGCCGCTCGTCCCCAGGACGCGCGGCAAGGCCGCGAAGACCGCCGCCTCGGTGGCGCAGAGCGTCGCAGCGGATACTAGTGATCAACCCGTGAACGAAGATCAGACCAAAGTGGAAAAGCAGAAGGCGCGTGATCGCCGGGCAAAAGAGAAAGCACTGCTCAAGGACGCATTTTCCTCGCACCAGCCCGGTACGGCCGAGGAACTTGAGGAACGTCGTGGCAAGCTGCGGGCACTGATCAAGCTGGGTAAGGAACGAGGCTTCCTGACCTTTGCAGAGATCAACGACCACCTGCCCGACGACGTGGTGGAGGGCGACGCGCTGGAAGGCGTGATCGCTACGTTTAACGACATGGGCGTTGCCGTGTACGAGCAGGCACCCGATGCCGAAACGCTGTTGCTCAACGACAATGCGCCGAACGCCGCAACGGATGACGAAGTCGAGGAGCAAGCGGAAGCGGCCCTGTCGACGGTCGACTCCGAGTTTGGCCGCACGACCGATCCGGTGCGTATGTACATGCGCGAGATGGGCACGGTCGAGTTGCTGACGCGCGAGGGCGAAATCGAGATCGCCAAGCGGATCGAGGAAGGCCTGAAGCACATGGTGCAGGCGATTTCCGCGTGCCCGACGACGATTGCCGAAATTCTGGCGATGGCCGAGAAGGTCGAGCGCGAAGAAATGCGCATCGACGAGGTGGTCGACGGCCTGATCGATCCGAATGCCGAAGCGGTTGCGGCAGCGGCGGCGGCAGCGGCCGAAGACGAAGACTTCGACGCGGATGCGGACGCGGAAGAGGAAGAAGCGGAAGAGGCGGCTGACGAGGACGACGACAGCAGCGGCGGCGGGGCGTCGGCCGCGCAGGTCGAGCAGCTCAAGCGTGACGCGTTGGCCAAGTTCGCCGAGATCGCCGACTGGTTTGGCAAGATGCGTCGCGCGTTCGAGAAGGAAGGCTACCAGTCGAAGTCGTACGTGAAGGCTGGCGAGGCGATCCAGGCGGAACTGATGACGATCCGCTTCACGGCGCGCACGGTTGAGCGTCTGTGCGACACGCTGCGTTCGCAAGTCGACGAAGTGCGCAACATCGAGCGCGCTATCCTGAATATCGTGGTCGACAAGTGCGGCATGCCGCGTGCGGATTTCGTGTCGCGTTTCCCGGGCAACGAAACCAATCTCGACTGGATCTACACGGTCGTGGCGGACAACAAGGCGTACAGCTCGGTGGTTGAGCGTAATGTCCCTGCGGTGCGCGAATTGCAGCAGAAGCTGATCGACTTGCAGGCGCGCGTGGTGTTGCCGCTTACCGAGTTGAAGGACGTCAATCGCAAGATGTCGGAAGGCGAGCGCCGTGCACGCAAGGCCAAGCGCGAGATGACCGAAGCGAACTTGCGTCTGGTGATTTCGATTGCGAAGAAATACACGAACCGTGGCCTGCAGTTCCTGGATCTGATTCAGGAGGGCAACATTGGCCTGATGAAGGCGGTGGACAAGTTCGAATACCGTCGTGGTTACAAGTTCTCGACGTATGCGACGTGGTGGATTCGTCAGGCCATTACGCGTTCGATCGCGGACCAGGCACGTACCATCCGTATTCCGGTGCACATGATCGAGACGATCAACAAGATGAACCGGATTTCGCGTCAGATTCTGCAGGAGACCGGTGTCGAGCCGGATCCGGCGACGCTGGCCGAGAAGATGGAGATGCCGGAGGACAAGATCCGCAAGATCATGAAGATCGCGAAGGAGCCGATCTCCATGGAAACGCCGATCGGTGACGACGACGATTCGCATCTGGGCGATTTCATCGAGGATACGGGCACGGTAGCCCCTGCGGACGCCGCGTTGCATGGTAGTATGCGCGACGTCGTGAAGGATGTGCTCGATTCGCTGACGCCGCGCGAGGCCAAGGTGTTGCGCATGCGGTTTGGTATCGAGATGAGCACGGACCATACGCTCGAGGAAGTGGGCAAGCAATTTGACGTGACGCGTGAGCGTATTCGTCAGATCGAAGCCAAGGCGCTGCGCAAGCTGCGTCACCCGAGCCGTTCCGACAAGCTCAAGTCGTTCCTCGAAGGCAATTGATTGCAGCTGAGCGAGCGCCGGTAGTTGAGGGCCGTTAGCTCAGTGGTTAGAGCAGGGGACTCATAATCCCTTGGTCGCTGGTTCGAACCCAGCACGGCCTACCAAAGAAGTAAAAAAGCCCCTGACGGTGACGTCAGGGGCTTTTTATTTTTAAATCAATGGTTTGCGTAGATATTTTTCTCTAGTCGTCTGCGGTTTTTCGATGTCGAGAGGGTGTCGGTAGCGGTACGGTAACGGGCCAAATTGAACCGCACCGGGAATCGTGGAGGCCGGTTGGTTTAAGTTAATGCAGGCATGTCAGCGATATTTCTGAGTTGCCCGTAGTAGTTTGCCTCGGCGTCGGCGGGCCGGATGTAGCCGAGCGGTTCCATCAGTCGATGATGGTTGTACCGGGCTACCCATTCCAGCGTTGCCAGTTCGACAGATTCCCTCGTGCTGCACGGGGCGCGCCGATGAATTCGCTCTGCCTTGTACAGGCCGTTGATCGTTTCAGCCAGCGCGTTGTAGTAGCTATCGCCACGGCTGCCGACAGAAGGCTCGATGCCCGCTTCGGTCAGACGTTCGCTGTAGCGAATGCTGACGTATTGCGAACCCTTATCGGAGTGATGTATCAACGTCCCGTCGCCGCCAGGTTGCCGCGCGTACAGTGCTTGCTCAAGTGCGTCCAGAACGAAGTCCGTGGTCATCGACGAACTGACTCACCAGCCAACGATACGGCGGGCGAACACATCGATCACGAACGCCACATAGCGCCAGCCCTGCCACGTCGAGACGTAAGTAAAATCCGACACCCAGAGCTGATTCGGTCGCTGCGCCTTGAATTGCCGGTTGACCCGGTCCAGCGGACGCGGCGCGTTCGTATCGGGAACCGTCGTGCGAACCCGCTTCCCGCGAACCGCACCACATAAGCCTTGCTGCTTCATTAGCCGACCAACCGTGCAGCGGGCCACCACGATGCCCTCCCGGTTCATCTGCTTCCAGACCTTTGGCACGCCATAGACCTGCATGTTGGCCTGCCAGACACGCCTGATCTCGGGTTGCAGAATCTCGTCGCGTTTCTCGCGCGCGCAACGTCGGGATGGATCACGAAGGTGTGGCGCATGGCGTCGGTAGCCCGACGGGGCAATCCGCAAGACCCCGCAGATCGGCTCGACCCCGAAGGTGTCGCGATGCTGGTCGACGAAGGCTTTCAGGACTTGAAACGGCGGTCGAGCTCCGCCTGGGCGAAAAACGCACTTGCGACCTTGAGAATCTCGTTGGCGCGGCGTAACTCCTTGACCTCACGTTCCAACGCCTTGGGCCGCTCGCGCTCATCGGTGGTCATACCATCACGCTCCCCCTGGTCGGCCTGTTCGCGCTTGACCCATTCGTGCAGCGTCTGCGGCGTACAGCCGATCATTCCTGCAATCGATTCGAACTCCGCCCACATCTACGGATGTTCGCTACGCTGCTCGCGCACCAAACGTACTGCTCGCTCGCGGACTTCCGGGGAAACGTCGTTGCTTTTTTGTTCATGGCTCGATTCTCTCGAGAATTCGGGCCTCCACCAAATCCGGTATGGTTCATCCTGCTGCGCGGGCGCGTACAAGATAGTGGTGAACATCGTGTTGCGGTAACGCTGTGTTGGCATTAGGCACAAAGCGCTCGTATCGTCGCACATGCTCAAACTGCACGTCGTCGAGTGCGCAGGCACAGACAACTGGTAAGCCCGTGGCAGCACGAGACCGAGCAAGGTCATTTTGGGCGACTGAGGGTCGCTCCGCGACGCTAAAGCCTGAACATCCACCCGGCCAAGATGAAAAAAACCCATCACGATGGATGGGTTATGAATCCGTGGAGCGGGGGCACGACATTGCGTCACGGTCAGGACAGTCTACGCGCACCAGCTAGCCGAAATGCTAAGGAATACCCGGGCACGCACAGAATTATGCTGAAGAAGAAAGTGATAGAGCAAGCGCCACCGGATACTGCCAAAGTAGCGAACGAGATTCTGTGGGGCTCCGTGCAGCGGATGCTCCAGTTGATTGGCTGGCAGGTTCGCAAGCGGCCAATCGGCTTCAGACCTAGGATCCAGGTCCTGCCATCGGTGGCAACGATGGTCAATGAGCGTTCGTCAACGGATTTGTGCCGCGTGTGGCCGGGGCGAGATGGCTGGGCGGCGCTGACGCTGGTGATCGACTGCCACACGCGCGAGCTACTGGGCTGGCACCTGTCGCGAAGTGGCAAAGCTTGCACTGCCAGCTGCGCCCTGGAATACGCCCCGATCGCTCGCTTCGGGACGCTTGTTCGCATGCCCACTCCGTTTTGACTGCGCTCGGACAATGGCTTGGTGTTTACTTTGCGAAGCTACACCGCATTGGTGCGCAGCTGCGGATTGCACCGAGCGTACATTACGCCTCATTGCCCGCAGCGGAATGGCATGGTTGAGCGCGCGATTCGCACCTTGAAAGAGCAATGCGTGCATCGGCAATGTTTTGACATGATCCAGCATGCCGCTCGCGTGATCAGTGACTGAATACGCTTTTGCAACCACCGGCGCCCACGTCAGGCGCTTGGAATGAACGCCCCGGCTGAGGCATTTGTCTTAGCCGCTTAACCTGAGCTGATTACGCTGGGTTATTACGCTACGCCCAGGAGTTCAACGAGCGAAGCGATAACCTTTGCCAGGCTACTTCGTCACAAGCGACCAGCCGACATGGAGATCGCTTTTGCCGGACTCGTGCTCCCACTGCTGCTCGCAGGCATAACAGCGGTAGAACACGAGATTTCCAACTGCATGCGCAAAATGCTTCCTTCGAGCGGTGCCAGTCTGCACTAGATCCTGGTGCGCCACTCCGTTGGGCATTGTGCGCGCGAGTTGCTCGCATGCGGCGCATCTTGCCATATCGGTCTCCGCTTGTTTTGATGAATCCGCCCACGAGGCCATGCTCAGCATGGTCAAACGAAGCCCGCCGATGTGCAAACGCTCGAATCCGCTTCGCCGGGGGGATTGACGAACGGTCAGATCAGACTACGCCCCTCCAGGGCAGTCGGACCTAAGGAATACCCGCGTGACGCCATATCAATTCGGACCGCGCCTACTCTGGAGGGCCTAGAATGACGTCTATCGCGGCCTGACCGGAAATTTCAGCGATCAGATACGCCCATCGACGTGAAAACGGTCCATTGCGAATCTTTATCCGCGCGCCTAAAGCCATGACACCTACCGGCTTTATTGGGCCATCTACACGAAACCATACGTCGAACATGCCCTCTGTGGTCGACTTCAGCTCAATGTGGATTTCGAAGCCACGATACTCAATCATCCTTTCCATCATTTTCTCCGACTTCAAAGAGAGGGCAGCATGCGAAAAGTCCGCGTAACCATCTCTTGAGCAGCGCGCCTCGAATCGATGATACCCCCTTGGCTCTCTCGCTTTGCGCTACGTGCGTGTGGGGAACTCGGAATTCAGCGGCGCCACGCCGCCAAATTCACGCCTATGGACTATCGCTATTGGTTTCAAGCGACATCGAATCGAAAGTCATGCCGCTGACGAAAAGCGCTCCGTAATCATCCCGATCTTCGGGCGGACGCCGGGAATAAGCCCTTGCAAAAATTACGTTGTGTTGGGTATATGAACCGTGTATAAATTGTATACGGTACATCAAGTTCGATTTTCATCGACTAGAGTCGATCGCGCCGATTTTTTGCGAAATAATTCCGATCCCTGAATTTCTTGTTTGTCTGTCACTGGTGCCCAGTCAAGCCTTTCGCGATGGCAACATGTCGGGAAAATGAGGAGTTCACATGAGCACCGGAATTGTTAAGTGGTTCAACGACAGAAAAGGCTTTGGTTTCATCAAGCCGGATGAGGGTGGCGACGATATATTCGCCCACTTCTCGGAAATGCAGCCCCATGGGCGCACCGAGTTCCGCACCCTCCAAGAAAATCAGCACGTCGCTTTCGACATTGTGCGCGGGCCAAAAGGCTTGCAGGCCTCAAATGTCAAGTCCGCGTAATTAGTACCCATTACCGCTCCCCCACGTCACTGTGCCTACATGCACGGTGACGTGACGCTGGTAGAGGTGGCTGCGCGAATTCGGACAGTCGGATAAGTGGAGCGACCGGGGCCTGAGCCGGCGATAATGCTGGCAAAGG
>NZ_CABPRY010000014.1:0-88384 GCF_902459625.1 Pandoraea cepalis | reverse complement strand
GCTGCGGGATCGTCTCCCGCAGCCGATCCGCATGAGGAGGCTGGCCCGCGACGGTGTGGCGTCTTCATGCGAATCGGTCGAACAAAAACATAAAAACATCCTAAGCATCTCGGCATTCGCCGTCATCCGCAGGCAATCGGAATTCGTTGGAGGAACGACATGAGTTATCAGGCCCCGATCAAGGACATGCAGTTCGTGATGAACGAACTGGCGGATCTGACGAGCATCTCGGCGCTGCCGGGCTATGAGGACGCCTCGCCCGAACTCGCGCAGGCGGTGCTCGAGGAAGCGGCGCGCTTCAATCAGGAAGTGCTGGCCCCGCTGAACGTCATTGGCGACCAGCAGCCGAGCACGTGGAAGGATGGCGTCGTCACGACCACGCCGGGCTTCAAGGAGGCGTTTCGTCAGTTCTCCGAGGCGGGTTGGCAGGGGGTGGTGCATCCGCAAGCGTTTGGCGGGCAGGGGCTGCCGAAGCTGGTGGCCACGCCGTGCACGGAAATGCTCAATGCCGCGAACCTGTCGTTCGCGCTGTGTCCGTTGCTGACCGACGGCGCTGTCGAGGCGTTGCTCACCGCGGGCACTGATGCACAACGCGCGCTCTACGTCCCGAAACTGCTTTCGGGCGAGTGGACCGGCACGATGAACCTGACCGAGCCGCAAGCGGGCTCCGATCTCGCGATGGTGCGCACGCGCGCCGAGCGCGAGGCCGACGGGACGTATCGCATCTTTGGCACGAAGATTTTCATCACGTTCGGCGAGCACGACATGGCGGAGAACATCGTGCATCTCGTGCTCGCCCGCACCCCTGATGCGCCCGCCGGCGTGAAGGGCATTTCGCTGTTCATCGTGCCGAAGTTCAACGTCGACGCCGAGGGCAATCTCGGGGCGCGCAACGATGTGCATTGTGTGTCGATCGAGCACAAGCTCGGCATCAAGGCGAGCCCGACGGCGGTGCTGCAGTTCGGCGACAACGGCGGGGCAACGGGCTACCTTGTCGGCGAGGAGAATCGCGGCCTGGAATACATGTTCATCATGATGAACGCCGCGCGCTTCGCGGTCGGCATGCAAGGTGTGGCTATTGCCGAGCGGGCATATCAGCATGCCGTCGCGTACGCCCGCGATCGTTTGCAAAGCCGTCCGGTCGACGGCTCGTCGCGTGACGCCGTAGCCATCATTCATCACCCGGACGTCAAGCGCATGCTAATGACGATGCGTTCGCTGACCGAAGGCGCGCGTGCGCTCGCATACGTGGCGGCAGCACACGCCGATATCGGTCATCACGCAGCAGACGCCGCCGAACGCAAACGTGCACAGGCCGTCTATGAATTTCTCGTGCCGATCGTCAAGGGCTGGAGCACCGAGATGTCGCTGGAGGTGACGAGCCTCGGCGTGCAGGTGCACGGCGGCATGGGCTTTATCGAGGAAACGGGCGCGGCGCAGTACTACCGCGACGCGCGCATCCTGCCGATCTACGAAGGCACGACGGCGATTCAGGCGAACGATCTGATCGGCCGCAAGACGCTGCGCGACGGCGGTGCCGTGGCTCGCGCCCTGTGCGAGCAGATCAGGGTGACGGAAAACGAACTGCGGGCGCTGGGCGGCGTGGGGCCGGGCGTGGCAGACCGTCTGGCGAAGGGGCGCGAAGCGCTCTCGGTCGCAGTCGACTATGTGCTCGCGAACACGCAGGACAATGCGAATGCAGTGTTTGCAGGAAGCGTGCCGTACCTGACGCTTGCCGGTATCGTGCTGGGTGGATGGCAGATGGGCCGCGCGTTGCTGGCCGCACAGACGTTACGCGATCAGGACCCGTCGTTCTACGATGCCAAGATCGGTACCGCGCGCTTCTTCGCGGATCACTTCCTCACGCGCGCCCCGGGTCTTGCGCTGGCGATTACCGAGGGCGCGGCGTCGACCCTGTCGTTGAGCGAAGCGCAGTTCTGATCGACCTGCCACGCTGGCGTGAGGCGATCGATGGAAATGCGGCCTACGGGCCGCTTTCTTTTTGTGCGAGCGCGACGTGCGAACGCGACAGCAACGGACGAAAAAAAACGGCACTGCATGCGCAGTGCCGTGTATTGGGTCCCCGCCTCAGCCGCTAAGCCGGCATCCTGAACCGTGAGGTTCAAGGTGGTCGCGGTTAGTAACGCTTCGGGTTCATCAGACAGAGTGACGATCACACCAGCACTACAAACTTCCGCAACCTGCAACAGATCATTGGTTCAAGGAATCTATGACTTTCGCGAACCAGGCAGGGAAAACTAACTTTTTGAATCGAACGGCAGCCAGTGAATTTTCAGCTTTGATACTGATCGATCACAGCACTCAGTCGTTCGTTCATGCGATTCATTCTACTCTGAATTTCTTCCGCGGGGAATGCTTGTCCAGCAGCAATACTTTTTTCCAGCGCAAGCAATTCGGATGCCAGACTCAAGGCTGCCATGACGGCAATCCGGTCGGTGCCGCGCACGTTGCTTTGCGCACGCACCTTGCTCATCTCGGCATCGACGCGCGACACCGCAGACAGCAAGTCGGCCTCGTGTTCCGGCGGGCAGGCGAGCCGATACGACTGTTCCAGAATATTGACTTCGAGCTGCTTGATCGTCATGCGTTTTCTCCACCGGGGGTGCCGAGCAGATCCATTTGACCTTCAGCGGGGTTCTGCGTCGGGAGCTTTTCCAGAATGGCATTCAGGCGAACCTGCGCTTCGTCGATCTTGGCAGCAAGCTGATCGCGCTGCAGACGCAGGGCGTCGCGCTCGACACGCAACTGCTCGATGGCAGTGCGTGTGTCGTCGCATTCAGCACGCGCGCGATCGAGTTCGGCGAGCAGCGCTTGGTTGTGTTGATGAAAACGTTGGCTGATCACAACCAACTGTTCAATTTTGTCGGTGAGATTGTCGAGATCGGTGAGCATCGGGCTGCGTCCTCTTAATTGCCCTACATTCTAACGGAATCGGCGGCCAATGCCCGACGAACGAGCATTGACGCTCATTCGAATGGCCCCTACACTTGCGGCACTTCGGTGCTCGCGCACGCCCTCCCGGCATGCGCAGTTAAACGGGAAACAGGGAGCCGCGCCCCCACACGGGCTGGTCAACCTGTGCTGCCCCCGCAACGGTAAGTCATTCTTTCGGCCCGAAAGGTTTCCGAAAACGCGCTTCACCTTCATCGCCACTGTGAGTTATCCGCTCGCGGGAAGGCCGGTCAGGCGCCACAATGACCAGCCCGGATACCGGCCTGAGTGAGTGGGGAAACGCCATGCCATCCGGCGCAGCCGGTGGCGGGCAGTCGTCGTTTTCATGTGTCGGTGCTTCGCATCCGTGACGTGTCACCGGCGCTCCCCTTGCGCCAGCGGCCTGCGGGGGAACGGGCCTAGGCAATAAAAAAACTACGGAAGTCACACCCGATCATGCGCACCCACGTTCGCGCGATGGCGCTGCACGCGCCTGTCTTGCCACGTCCTACCTGCACTGGCTGCATTACCCGCGTTACTGCTGCACCGGCCACGTCTGTTGCCGCCCCGCACCGTCTTGCCCTCGCGGCGACCCTGTTGGCCGCCAGCATCGGCGTCCATGCCCAGTCGGCCCAGTCCGCCGATGCCGCATCGACGGCGTCGCCCATGCCGGCGGTGCTCGCCGCCAATCCGCCCGACAACCCCGCCACCGACAGCTCCACCGCCGTGCAACTCAAGGCGACCGTGGTGACAGCCTCGCGCACCGAGCAGACGCTGACAGACACGCTGGCGGCCACCTCGGTCATCACGCGCGAAGACATTGAACGCAGCCAGACGCAGGATTTGCCGACGCTGCTGCGCGGACAGGCCGGCGTGGAAATCGTGCAGAACGGCGGTTTCGGCACGTCGGCCAGCGTCTTCATGCGCGGCGCGGCATCGAATGCTTCGCTCGTGCTCATCGACGGGGTGCCCGTCAACGCAGCCACAACCGGTACGACCAACATCGCCCAGATCCCGGTGTCGCAGATCGACCACATCGAGATCGTGCGCGGCAACGTCTCGGCCCTGTATGGTTCGCAGGCCGTCGGTGGCGTGATCCAGATCTTCACGCGCAAGGGTAACGGCGGCCCGCCCCGCGCCTATGCCGAAGTGGGCTACGGCACGAACAACACCACGCAGGCCAACGCCGGCATCGCCGGCTCGTTCGACGACGGCAAGACCCGCTTCTCCCTGGACGTCTCGCGGTTTCACACCAACGGCATCTCGGCGCAGGACCCGCGCTTCGCGCCGAAGGTCAACCCCAACCGCAACGGCGACGACAACACGAGCGTGAGCGCATCGCTGTCGCGCAAGGTCGGCGACACGTGGGAGGTCGGTGCGCGTCTGTTCCAGAGCGACGGCAGCAGCAGCTACGACAATGCCTACGGCAAACCCACCGACCTGAACGACAGCGACGCCCGCGTTCGCCAGATCTCTGGTTATGCGAAGGGCAACCTCACGGACAAGTGGAAGACCCGGATCACCGTCACGCAGGGCGACGACTACAGCTATAACTATCTGAACGGCAGCGGTAACGGCAACTTCCATACGTCGAGCAACCAGATCGACTGGGCCAACGAATATGCGTTCATGCCGGATCAGAAGCTGATCGCCGGCTACACGCGTCTGGAGCAAACGGTCGAGAGCAGTACGAACTACGACCGCAACAACCGCCATCTCGATTCGGGCTACGTCGGATACGAGGGACAATTCGGCAAGCATCAGATTCAGGCCAACGTGCGACGCGACGTGTATTCCGATTTCGGCGGCGCGAACAGCTACTGGGCCGGCTATGGCTACTCGCTCACGCCGCAGTGGAAGGTCATGGCCAATGCGTCGGACGGCTTTCGCGCACCGACCTTCAACGAGCTGTTCTATCCGGGCTTCGGCAATCCGAACCTGCAACCGGAACGCTCGATTTCGAAGGAACTCGCCGTGCAGTTCAACGGCGGCGAGCGCCTCGGCCTGGTCAAGTTGACGGGGTTCCGGACCCAGTACACCAACCTGATCCAGTCGCTCACGGTGTTTCCGTACACGGCCGCGAACGTCGCAAACGCGCGCGTCGAGGGCCTGGAGTTGACCTACGCGGGCCGTCCGTTCCTCGGCATGGACGTGCGCGCGTCGTTCACGCGGCAGAACCCAACCGATCTCGATGCCGACAAGCAACTGGCGCGTCGCGCCCGGCAGTTCGGGTCGGTCGGTCTGTCGAAGACGTTCGGCAAATTCACCGTCGGCGGCGATGTCTTCTACAACGGCGAGCGTTACGATACGGGCGGTCAGCATCTCGGTGCCTACACGCTCGTGAACCTTCAGACACGCTACGATATCGACAAATCCTGGTACGTCTCGGCGCACCTCGACAACGTCTTCAACAAGCATTCCCAGACGGTCTATGGCTACAACACCCTTGGACGCGCGATTTACGTCTCGCTCGGCTGGAAGCAGTTCTAACGACGTCCCGGCAGGGCGAGACGTCGCATGACGCTGCGTCGCGCCCTCGCCATCTGGACGGGACTGGCCGGTGTGGCACTGGCCGTTCTCGTGGTGTCGCTCATGCTGGGGAGCGTGCCGGTCTCGCTGCGCGAAATCGGCACGTTGCTGCTCGGCCATGACGCCGGTCTTGCCGGCGACGTGGTCTGGCGTCTGCGTCTGCCGCGCGCACTTGCCGCGTTCGCCTGTGGCGGCCTGCTCGCGGTCGCGGGCACGTTGATGCAAACGCTGTTGCGCAACCCGCTCGCCGACCCTTACGTGCTGGGCATTTCCGGCGGCGCGGGGGTTGCCGCGCTGGCGTCGCTGGCGCTCATGCTGCCCTTTTTCTGGGTGCAGACGAGCGCCTTCGTCGGCGCGCTTGCGGCCATTGCCCTCGTGATGGCGCTGTCTCGCCGAAGCTTTCTACGCCATGACGATCACGACAGCAGTACCCAATTGTTGTTGACCGGCGTGATGACGGCCGCCGGCTTTGGCGCGCTCGCCACGCTCATCCTCACCCTCGCACCCGACGCCAGCCTGCGCGGCATGCTGTTCTGGCTCACGGGCGATCTGAACGGCGTCGACCGCGCCGGGTTGCCGTTGATCGCGCTCGCGGCGACGCTGTTCATCGTGTGTCCGGTCGCGCATCGCCTGAATGTGCTGCTGCGTGGCGAAGCGGTGGCGCATGGCGTGGGCGTGGCCGTCGGCCCGCTGCGCGCCCGCATCTATCTGGCGGCGTCGCTGGCAACCGCCGTGGCAGTGACCACCGCGGGCAGCATCGGCTTCGTCGGTCTCGTCGTGCCGCACATCCTGCGTTTGCGCTTCGGCAACGATCAGCGCATGCTGCTGCCGGCCGCCGCGCTCGGGGGCGGGGCGTTGCTGATGTTCGCCGATCTCGTGGCGCGCACTGTCATTGCGCCGACGCAATTGCCCGTTGGTGTCATCACGGCGATGATCGGCGTGCCCGTTTTCCTGTGGCTGCTTTCCCGACGAGCCATCCAATGAGCGCACCGCTGCTGCAAACACACGCGCTGACGCTGCGCGCCGCCGAACGGGTGCTCGTGGACCAGCTCGATCTCGTGATCGCGCCGGGCGAGTGCTGGTGTCTGGCCGGGCCCAACGGCGCGGGCAAGACGACATTGCTTGGCACGCTCGCCGGGCTGCGTCACGTCGACGACATACCGCCGCGCGGCGTCCCGCTCAGCGCCAGCGGCCGCGTGACGCTGGGCGGCAAGGCGCTGGCGCAGTGGCGTCCGGCGTCGCTCGCCAAGGTGCGCGCGCTGATGCCGCAACAGACGCGCGACGCGTTCGGCGCCACCGCGCTCGAAGTGGTGCTGACGGGCCGTCATCCCTATCTGGCGCGAGGCCGCTGGGGGGCATGGGAGTCGGACGACGACATCGCCGCCGCCATGGCCGCCCTTGCGCAGGTCGGCCTGGAGCGCTTCGCCGCGCGCGACGTCACCACGCTCTCGGGGGGCGAGCGCCAGCGCGTATCGCTGGCCGCCGTGCTGGCGCAGGCCACACCGTTGCTGTTGCTCGATGAACCGGTCTCGCATCTCGATCTGCATCACCAGATCGACGCGTTGGAGCGCGTCGCGCGCCACGCGGAACGAATTGATGCCGCCGTCATCTTCTCTTGCCACGATTTGAATCTGGCGCGACGCTTCGCCACGCACGCTTTGCTGCTCGACGGCCGTGGCGGATGGCGCGCCGGCCCGGTGCACGACGTGCTCTGCGCCGAGCATTGCAGCCACGCCTTCGGGTATCCGCTGCGTCTCATTCGCGATGGCGACGACGAGGCCCTCGTGCCCGCGCGTCGCCTGTGAATGGCGCGCATGATGCCCCGTCGTACGGGCGTACACTCTCAACCGCGTGCGGCCGTCCCGCGTCGCATGCCCGCTTTTGACAGGTGCTGTTCATGACGCAAGAAACGCCGCAATCCCCAACGCCATCCGAATCGCCATCGGCATCCGACGACGGGCGCGATGCGCGCCATCGCACGCGCATGGCGCGCAAGAAGGAGGTGATCGACGACAAGATCGCGCAGGCCCAGCGCGACTGTGGCGTGATCGTCGTCACGACCGGTAATGGCAAAGGGAAATCGAGCTCCGGCTTCGGCATGGTCGTGCGCGCGATGGGGCACGGCATGAAGACGGGCGTCGTGCAGTTCATCAAGGGCGCGATCCCGACGGGGGAGGAGACTTTCCTGCGCCGCTTTCCTTCGGAGTGCGAGTTTTTCGTGATGGGCGAGGGCTACACCTGGGAGACGCAGGACCGCACGCGCGACATCGCAAAGGCCGAAGCGGCCTGGGAGCAAGCGCGCCGAATGCTGCGCGACGCGTCGTTCGGTCTGGTGTTGTTCGACGAGTTGAACATTGCCCTCAAGCTCGGCTATCTCGACGTCGACACGGTGATCGCCGATTTGCGGGCACGACCGGAGATGCAGCACGTGGTGATCACCGGACGCGGCGCCCCGCAAGCGCTGATCGATGTGGCCCACACCGTGACCGATATGACGCCGGTCAAGCATGCGTTTGCCCAGGGCATCCGTGCGCAGGCCGGCGTGGAAATGTAACCACCGCCTCATTGTTTCAGGACGTCACCGTATGAATGCTTTCAGCCCCTCGCTCGCCGAACTGTTCGATATCGACGCGCCTGCCACGGCGATGGACGCCACGCTCAGGCACGCCATCGACATCAAGACGAAGCCGCCCGGCAGCCTGGGCGCGCTCGAGCGCGTGGCCTACCAGGTCGGCCGGATTCAGCAGAGCGCGACGCCCGATCTCGCGCGTCCGGCCATGCTGGTGTTCGCAGGCGATCACGGCATCGTCGCTGCGGGCGTGAGTCCATATCCGCAAGCCGTCACCGCGCAGATGGTGCATAACTTCCTGCGCGGCGGTGCGGCCATCAATGTGTTCTGCCGCACCCACGGCATTGGGCTGGAGGTCGTCAACGCGGGCGTTGCCGCTGAATTTCCGTCGCATGCGTCGCTCGTCGACATTCCCGTGGCGCGCGGCACGCAGAACTTCCTCGAAGCGCCCGCCATGACCCGCGAGCAACTCGAAACGGCGTTGGCCGCCGGGGCCGCGCGCGTCGTGGCGCACGCCGCGCTCGGCACGCGCATGATTGGCTTTGGTGAGATGGGCATCGGTAACACGTCGTCGGCGGCGTGCCTGATGCAGCGGCTGACCGGCCTGCCACTCGCGGCATGTGTCGGGCGTGGCACCGGTGTCGACGACGCCGGTCTCGTGCGAAAGACCGCCATACTCGAGCGTGCGCTGGCGGCGCATCCGCACGTGGGGAAGGGGATGCCGGATCCGCTGGAGACGCTCGCCACCTTTGGCGGCTTCGAGATCGCAATGATGACCGGCGCATATCTCGCGGCCGCGAAGCTGGGACTCGTCATCGTGGTGGACGGCTTCATCAGCACATCGGCGCTGTTGGTCGCCGCGCGCATGTCGCCGGCGGTGCTCGACTATTGCGTCTTCGCGCACGCATCGGACGAAACCGGCCATCGTGCCATGCTCGAGATCCTCACGGCGACGCCGTTGCTGCAACTGGGCCTGCGTCTCGGCGAGGGCACGGGCGCTGCGCTCGCGATGCCGCTCATTCAGGCGGCCGCCGCGTTTCTGCGCGAGATGGCAACGTTCGAAGGGGCGGGCGTGAGCGAGCGCGAGGCGTCGGACCAATGACCCCCTCGTCCCCCGATCCCTCGCGCCCCTGCGACGATGTCGATGCGCCGTCGAGCGCGTTGGCAACGCAGGATCGCCCGGCGCGCAAAGGGGCTTTCGCAGGGGCGTTCGGGGGCATCAAGGGACAGGTGCGGCTTTTCCTGACCGCGCTCGGGTTTTTTACACGGGTGCCGATTCCGCCATGGGTCGGTCATTCGCCCGAGCAACTGAATGCCGCGACGCGTTATTTCCCGCTCGTCGGCGTGTTCGTCGGCGCGCTCGTCGCGTTGTTGACGGTGGCGATGGGCCGGTTGTGGTCGCCGCACCTCGCGATCGCATTGGGGTTGGGCATCAGTGTGCTGCTCACGGGGGCTTTTCATGAGGACGGGTTGGCCGATTCGGTCGACGCGTTCGGCGGCGCGTTCACGCGTGAGCGCGCGCTGGAGATCATGCACGACTCGCGCATCGGCACCTACGGCGCGGTGGCGTTGTGGCTGGCGCTTGCCGTCAAATGGCAGGCCCTCGTCGACATACAGGCGGCGGCGGGGTGGGGCGGCTTTGCCGTCGTGCTGATCGGCGCGCACGCCGCCAGCCGCAGCATGGCGATCAGTCTGTTGCGCTCGCTCGATTACGTGCGCCCGGAAGGCAAGGCCAAGCCGGTCGCGCAACGTTTGCACCTGCGCGAGCTGCTGTTCGGCGTGGCGTGCAGTGTGCCGTGGTGGGGGTGGCCCGACTGGCGCGCCGGCGTGACGGGCGCGGTGGTGCTGATCGCATTGCGCGCGGGCTTCATCCGGTATCTGCGCCGCCGCCTTGGCGGCTACACCGGCGACACGCTCGGCTTTGCCCAACAACTTGGCGAACTCGCGCTGTATCTCACGGTGTGCGCATGGATCTGATCCTGATGCGGCATCCGCCGCCCGATGTCGCCTCGTCCGTCTGTTACGGCCGGACCGACCTGCCGGTCGACGCGGCGCGCTTCGACGCGTGTGTCGCCGCGATGCGGGCCGGACTCGCGGCGCAACTTGACGGCCGCACGCCGACGGCGATTCACTGCAGTCCCTTGCAGCGCGCAAGACGCGCCGCCGACACCCTGGCGACGTCGTTCGGCGTGCCGGTGACAGAAGATGCGCGTCTCGCGGAGATGGACTTCGGCGCGTGGGAAATGCGGCCATGGGACACCCTCGACCGGCGCGATCTCGATGCGTGGGCACGCGACATCCATGGATTCTCGCCTCCCGGCGGTGAATCCGCGCGCGACGTCGTGTTGCGCATGCATTCGTGGGCGAGGGCGTTGCGCGCCGTCGCGAACGACGTGCATGTGGCCGTCGCCCACGCTGGACCGATTCGTCTGCACACCGCAACGGCGTTGCGCATGCCGACCACGGCATGCCTGTCATGGGCGCTCGACTTCGGCGCGCTCTGCCACCTTCACGTCGCCGACGACGGCCATGCGCGATTGATTCGCTGGAACGCGTGAGCGGCCGGGCTCCGCCCCGCGACGGCATTACTGCACGGCAGGTTGGCGACGTGCGCGAGCGATATCGAGGTCTTCGCACATCGCGCGTGCGCCGTCGAGAATGCGCGGGCCGGGCCGGCTGATGAGGTCGCCGTCGATGCCGAACAGGTTGTTATGGGCCACGGCAGGCAACTGCGGCCACTTGCGCCAAGCATCGAGCGTGGCGAGCGGCTTGGCGGACGCCGTTGCGCCAGACGTCGCCGTAAACATCGTTTCCGGACGTTTGGCCAGTACCGCTTCGATGGACACGCGCGGCACGAGCGGCGCTTCGTCGGCGAAGACGTTCACACCGCCGCACAGCCGGATCACGTCGCTCACCATGGCGTTGCCGTTGAGCGTCATGAGCGGTTGCGTCCACACCTGATAGAAGACCTCGACAGGAGAGCGCGATGCGTACTGTTTGCGCAGCGCTTCGTAGCGCGCGCGAAACGTTTGCGCCGACGCTTGCGCTTTGGCAGGTGTTCCCGTCAGCGTGCCCAGCGTCTCGATTGCCGCGGGCAGATCCGTCAGATGCTTCGGCTCGGAATAGAAGATCGGTATTTTCAACTGTCTCAATGCTTCGACCTGACGCTGCGAGTTGCCATGCATCCACACGACGAGCAGGTCGGGTTTGAGCGAGAGAATGCGTTCGAGATCGAGCGCGCTGTTGTCGCCAACGCGCGGCAGGCGACGCGCGGCCTCGGGGTAGTCGGAGTAGGCGACCACGCCCACGACCTTGTCGCCCGCGCCGGCTGCAAACAGCAGCTCGGTCGCGTGCGGCGAGAGGCTCACCACGCGCTGGGCCGGCGCCGGGAGGGTGACCATGGCACCGGAGTCATCTCTGACGGAGATGGCGGCGTGGGCACTGAGCGTGGCGAGCCAGGCAGCGGCCAGGGCAATTCCATAGCGGCGAATTCCGCGGAGACGGCAAAGCAGGGGCACGGCCGGAAGATTGAGCGGCATCTGGGCGGGCTTGGGGGTTGAAGGACGTGGGTTGGCACGGTGGAGCGTCGCGAAAACGCACCGGTCCGCCGGCTGACTCGCCATTCTCTGCGGGTTGTGGCGTCGCGACAAGGGGCTGGCGTGCTGATCCCCGCGAACCGATGTCATGCATGAGAGGTCGAACGATGCGTGACGCGATAGGCTGGAGCGCGTCGGGACATTGGCAGACAACACGTACGGCCCGTGCGCCGGATTCCAGGAGTGGAAGTCGTGAAGCGAAATATCGGAATGAGGAGCGCGTTGACGCTCGCGCTGGTGATGATGCTCGGTGCGTGTGCGGCGCCGGACGGACATGGCGGTGCGAGCGCCGCGAACGGCACGAGCAAGGTGCAAGCCTACGGCGTGATCGACGGTGGCGTAACGGTGGTCAAATAGCGGGACGTGTCGATAGACGCATGGTGCGAAGCCTCGTGAGACAACACGCTGGCGATCGCGCCGCAAGTGAAAACGACCGCGCCCCCGGACTCCGGAGAGTTCAAGGGGCGCGATCGCTAACGCATTGTCAGGGCGTGACTGAAGCGTGACTACGTCCTGACTGCAGCGTTACTGAAGCGAGACTCCGGCGACCGGTTGATGGTGCACCGTGTGACAGAACCGCGTGCGCGGCAGTGTCCGGCCAACCGGTTGGCGACCTTAGTTGGACGCCGGGGCCGGGGCGGCAGCACCTGCGTCCGACGCCGGAGCGCTCATGGCAGCGCCTGCGTCGCTGGCCGGCGCGGCCATGCCTGCCGCCGGTGCCGATGCCGACGTGTCGGCGGCCGGCGCGGCCGTTTGGTCTTCCTTCTTGGTACAACCAACCGTCACGACAGCGGCGGTCAGGAGGGTCGCGAGCAACAGAGGCAGTTTTTTCATTTGGTCGTCCTTTTATCGGGGAAAGCCCTTGCGAAAGAACCTTCAGTCTAACGGCGCCCTTCGGCGATGACTGTATGCATTTGTTGCAGAAATGCTTCAATTTGTAACGAAAAAGGGCTCGCGTCTCACGTCGTTTGATACGAGGTAAGCGCAGATGAGGCGACCCTTCGGGCGCGTTACGAGGAATTTGGACGGCCCCTCACTTCCGCAGTTCCCTAAAATGTCATTCGGGGTGCGAGCCGTCGAGTGCCGACTGTAATCGCTGCCACTCGGCCTCGGTCGACGGCAGGCCGAGCCGCAGACTCGGCAAGGTCCGCGTTTCCCCGTTCTCCACGGCGATCGGACGTGCCTCGAAAAGACGTGTCCAGATGCCTTGGGCCGCCAACTGCGCGTGCCATCGCGGCGCCATCGCATGCGGTGTCCATGCGAAAAGGGGCGTGCCTTGCGCGGGCCAGCCCCGCCCTCGCAACAGCGCAAGCAGGCGCTCGCCGTCCTTCTCCAAACGCACGCGCGTCGCCGCTTGCCAGGCCGTATCGCGCAGGGCAGTTCGTACCGCGAACCTTGCCGGGCCGCTGACCGTCCACGCGCCGAGCCGCTCGGCCAAGCGCGTCGCCACCCCCTGCGGACAAAGCGCAAAGCCCGCGCGAATGCCCGCCAGCCCGAAGAACTTGCCGACCGAGCGCAGCAGGACGAGGCCATCCTCGCCCGCGTGGGACGTCATCGACGCGTTGGGCGACACGTCGGCAAATGCCTCGTCGACGATCAACATGCCACCGCGCTCGACCAGCAAACCTTGCCATCGGGAGAGGGTCTGGCGTGAAACGCACCGTGTCGTCGGATTGTCGGGATTGACCCACACGAGGTAGTCGACGTCGGGCAAGCCGGCCTCGGGCCCCAGCCATGGCACAAGGGTGTGTCCGGCTTGGGCGAAGGCCGGCGCGTACTCGCTGTAGGTGAGCGAGGCGACGGCGACGCGTCCCGGTGGCAGCAGCGCGGGTAACGCGCGAATGACGGCCTGCGATCCGGCGCACGGCACCACGGTCTGGACCGGCGCGCCGTAGTACTGCGCCGCCACGTCGCGCAGATCGTCGAAGGCATCGGGCAAGTCGCGCCAGACGCTCGCAGGCGGCATCGGCACGGGATAGCCGTTCGGATTGATGCCGGTGGACAGGTCGAGCCAGTCTTCGCGGGGCCGTTGATACCGCAAAATGGCTTCGCCGAGATTGCCGCCATGGCGAGGCGCTGGCGACGCGTCCAACGCGGGGAATGCCGTCTCGCTCACAACATTCCCGTCGGCACGCTATCGGCCTGTGAGGCCGCGAAAAGCGCGAGCGCGCCGCCGACGATCAGCCACATCCACATCGAGCGCGAGATAAGCCGCCACGCGGCCTCGATGTGCTGCGGCGAGGGCGTCATGCCACAACCCAGCGCCGGACGTGCTTCCCACTCGCCTTGATAGCGGGCAGGACCGCCCAACTGGACACCGAGACTGCCGGCCCCGGCGGCCATCACCGGCCCGGCGTTCGGGCTGGACCAGGCGCTCGCCTGCGTGCGCCAGCAGTCGATGGCTCGGGCGACGTCGCCGAAGATGGCGTAGCTCGCAGCGGTCAGCCGCGCGGGAATCCAGTTAAGGGCATCGTCGATGCGAGCGGCAGGTCGGCCGAAGTACAGAAACTTGTCGGTGCGATAGCCCCACATGGCGTCGAGCGTGTTCGCGAGTCGGAACAGCACGACGCCGGGCGCGCCTGCGATGGCGAACCAGAACAGCGCGCCGAAGATGGCATCGTTGCCGTTCTCCAGCGTTGACTCCACCGCTGCGCGCGCGAGATCGGAGGCACTCGCGTCTTCAGTGTCGCGCGAGACGATGCGCGCCGTGAGCGCACGCGCTTGCGTCAGGTCGCCGTCGCGCAGGGCCTGGGCGATGGGCATCACATGCTCGCGCAAGCTGCGCGCCCCCAAGGCGGCGTACAACGCGAGCGCCTGCCAGACAATGCCGCCCCAACCGGGCAGGAACGTCAGCGCCCAGGCGATCGCGACGGGCAGTACCAGCATGATCGCCCACGCCCAGGCGCCGCGCACCATGGCGCTGAACGGCTTGTCCTGGATGCCGGGCGTGTTGAGCCAAGCTTCGACGCCGTTGGCGATGTAGCCGAATCCGGCCAGCGGATGCCACCGGCGCGGCTCGCCGAGCCAGGCGTCGAGCAGTACGCCGATCAGGGCGGCGAGCCAGAGCGATTCGGGGGCGATGGCAGTGAGCATTGGCGATTATCCTTTGACGGCCATCGGCAATCCGGCGACGACAAAACGCACTTGCGGGGCGCGTGCCGCGACACGCTGGTTCAGACGGCCCAGCTCATCGACGTAGCGTCGCGTCAGCGAGCCCATCGGAATCACGCCGAGTCCGATTTCGTTGCTGACGACAACGATCTTGCCGGGCAGCGATTCCAGCGCCCGGTCGAGCGATTCGACAACATCGTGCCACTGCGCATCGCTGGCGGGCCCTTCGGGATGATCGTCCGGCGGGCAGAGCCAACCGGCCAGCCACAGCGGCAGACAGTCGACCAGTACGCAATGGCCGTCGCGGGCAACGTCGCGCAGCGTTCCCGTGAGATCGCGTCCGACTTCCACGGTGCGCCAGTGCGCCGGACGGCTGGCGCGATGATGGGCTATGCGCGCGCGCATCTCGGGCTCGTCGCTTACCGCGGCGGTAGCGACATAGGTGACCGGCAGGCCGCTTTGTCCGGCGAGACGTTCGGCGAACGCACTCTTGCCGGAGCGCGCACCACCCAGCACGAAAGTCAGGTCGAGGGCACTCATGGGCAATATTGTACGAGCGGCCGATGCGATAATTCGCGTCATGAGTGAATTCCCTGTCAATTTCGCGGCGCCCGCACGCGCCTATCGGGGCACCCTGATGATTCAGGGCACCTCGTCCGATGCCGGCAAGAGCACATTGGTCGCCGGTCTGTGCCGTTTGCTCCATCGTGAAGGCGTGCGCGTGGCACCGTTCAAGCCGCAGAACATGGCACTCAACAGTGCCGTGACGGCCGACGGCGGCGAGATCGGTCGGGCGCAGGCCTTGCAGGCGCAGGCGGCCGGCATCGCGCCGCACACCGACTTCAATCCCGTGCTGCTCAAACCGAACAGCGACCGCGGCGCGCAGGTCATCATCGGCGGCAAGGTCATAGCCGATCTGGATGCGCGTGCGTATCACGAGTACAAGCCGCGTGCGATGGCCGCCGTGCTGGCCGCTTACCAGCGCTTGAGCACCGGCTACGATGCGGTGCTCGTCGAAGGGGCAGGCAGTCCGGCCGAGGTGAACCTGCGCGCGCGCGACATCGCGAACATGGGCTTCGCCGAAGCGGTCGACGCGCCAGTGTTGCTCGTCGCCGATATCGACCGGGGCGGTGTGTTCGCGCAATTGCTCGGCACGCTCGCGTGTCTTTCCGAGAGCGAGCGTGCACGCATCAAGGGTTTCGTCATCAACCGGTTTCGAGGCGATCCGTCGCTGTTGACCAGTGGCCTCGAATGGCTGGAGGCGCGCACCGGCATCCCGGTGCTGGGCGTGTTGCCCTATCTTCACGGCCTGCACCTGGATGGCGAAGACATGCTGCCCGGCGAGCGCCACTCGGCCGCGCGCAGTGAGACGCGGCTGCGCGTCGCGGTACCCGCGTTGCCACGCATCAGCAATCACACCGATTTCGACGCCTTGCGGGCGCACCCGCAGGTCGATTTCCGCTATGTCAGTGCGGGCGAGCCGTGGCCCGACAGCGATCTCGTGATTCTGCCCGGCAGCAAGCATGTGCGTGCCGATCTGGCATGGCTGCGGGCGCAGGGTTGGGCTCCGGCCATCGCACGGCATCTGCGCTACGGCGGCAAGGTGCTGGGTATCTGCGGCGGCTTGCAGATGCTCGGGACGGCGATTCACGACCCGCTCGGGCTGGAAGGCGAGGCAGGGACGACCGCCGGCCTCGGATGGCTCGACCTCGAGACCACGATGCAGCCGCAAAAGCAGCTCCGTGTCGTGACGGGACACCTGAGCGTCGGCGATGCCCCCGTGAGCGGCTATGAGATCCACATGGGCGTGACGCACGGGGCGGCGCTCGAGCGGCCGGCTGTCTGGTTGGCGGGCGAAGCGAGCCACGCGGGGCAATCGAGTGAAGCGGCCGCCCGTGCCGACGGCGCCCGCTCGGCCGACGATCAGGTGATGGGGACCTACCTGCATGGCCTGTTCGATACGCCACAGGCCCTGCAAGCGTTGCTCACGTGGGCCGGCGCCGGTGACGTCGAGGCGCAGGACTACAACGCGCTACGCGAGGCGTCGCTCGACCGGTTGGCGGATTCGCTGGCGGCGCATCTGGATCTATCGCGCGTCTGGGCGTGTCTGCATGAGTGCACAGCGAAGGCGGACTGACGCGAGGCCGCCATCCCGCCGTTGTAAGATGAACGGCAAATCGACCTAGGGGAGTCTGCAATGCCGGTGATTGTGGTGGCGAATCCGAAGGGGGGAGTGGGCAAGAGCACGCTGGCGACCAATCTGGCCGGCTATCTGGCCGCGCAGGGGCATGCGGTGATGCTCGGTGACACGGATCGGCAGCAGTCGTCGCGGGCCTGGTTGGGCTTGCGCCCGCCTGGACTGCGTCCGATCGCCACCTGGGATGTCGATCACAACGATGTCGCCCGTCCACCCAAGGGCACGACCCATGCGGTGCTCGACACCCCCGCGGGTTTGCACGGCAAGCGGCTCGAGTCGATCCTCAAACTCGCCGACCACGTGCTGGTGCCGCTGCAGCCGTCGATCTTCGATATCCTCGCCACACGCGATTTCCTGCAAAAGCTGGGCGAGGAGCGGGCGGTGCGTCAGGGTGATGTGCGTATCGGCGTGGTCGGCATGCGGGTCGATGCCCGCACTCGCGCGGCCGATCAGCTCTCGCGCTACTGCGAGGAGGCCGGCTTGCCGGTGCTCGGCATGCTGCGCAACACGCAGAACTATGTGCAGCTCGCCGCGCACGGCCTCACGCTGTGGGACGTGGCGCCGGGACGCGTTGAACGCGATCTGCCGCAGTGGGAGGGCATTACGGCCTTTGTCGCGAAGTGATCGTCTGCGGGGCGGTCAATGAACCGGCGCGACGACAATGACCAAGGGGCCCGCGGGCCCCTTGGTTATTCGACACTTGTCGTTGGCGTCGACGGGCGGCCTTACTTGGCTGCTTGCGCCGCCTCGAAGGCGCGTGTCTCTTCCCACGCTTGCAGCGGCACGTGATCGCGTTCGCCCTTCTGCACGTTCTTCTCGTCGACGAACACCAGCTTGGGCTTGAACCCGGCCAGCACTTCCTTTTCCTCGACCTGTGCGTACGACACGATGATGACGACGTCGCCCAGTTGTGCGCGGCGGGCCGCGGCGCCATTGAGCGAGATCATGCCGCTGCCGCGCTCGCCGCGAATGGCATAGGTCGTGAAGCGTTCGCCGTTGTTGACGTTGAAGATGTCGATTTGCTCATTTTCGACAAGGCCCGAGGCTTCGAGCAGATTCTCGTCGATCGCACACGAGCCTTCGTAATGCAATTCGCAATGCGTCACGGTGGCGCGGTGGATCTTCGACTTGAGCATGGTGCGGTACATGGCTTGCCTCTAGTATTACGGTGTCGCGCGAGCGGCGCGACGAAAGATGCGCGTGCAAGCGGCACGCGCGGCTTGCGTCGGGAGCACACGGCAACGGTCGTTCGACCGTATGCGGCGTGCCCGGCGCTCAGATTTCGAGATTGTCGATCAGTCGTGTCGCGCCGAGCTTGGCGGCCGCAAGCACCACCAGACTCTCGGCCGGTGCGGCGCCAGGGACCGGCACGCGCAGGTTGGCGCGTTGGCGAATCGCCACGTAATCCGGCTTCCAGCCGCGCTCGGTCAGCGTTTGCATGGCTGCAGCTTCGAGCGCCGCATAGTCCGTTTTGCCCCCGTTGACGTCGTCGCGAACCTGGCCCAGCAGACGATAGAGCTGCGGCGCTTCCGCGCGCTCGGCGTCCGACAGGTAGCGGTTGCGCGAGGACAGCGCCAGGCCGTCGTCGGCGCGCACGGTCTCGGCGGCGATGATTTCGATAGGCAGCGCGAACTGACGACACATGCTGCGCACGATCATCAGTTGCTGGTAATCCTTCTTGCCGAACACGGCCACGCGCGGCTGCACGCACGAGAAGAGCTTGGTGACGACCGTGCACACGCCCTTGAAGAAGCCCGGGCGGAACTCGCCTTCGAGAATGTCGCCCAGATCGTGCGGCGGCTCGACGCGGTATTCCTGCGGCTCCGGATACATCTCCCTTTCATCCGGCGAGAACAGCACGTAGACGTTCTCGCGCGTGAGCTTCTCGACGTCGTCCGCCATGGTGCGGGGATACTTGTCGAAGTCTTCGTTCGGTCCGAATTGCAGGCGGTTCACGAAGATGCTGGCAACGACCGGGTCGCCGTGCTGGCGCGCCAGCCGCATGAGCGACAGATGCCCGTCATGCAGATTGCCCATCGTGGGCACGAAGGCGACGCGATTCTGTCCGCGCAGTTGGTCGCGCAGTTCATGAATCGAAGGGATGACTTTCATTGAGGTTCCGTGCGTGGCGTACGTGTGTGTTACGTCCAGGCGTGGCGCGCGCCTTGTCTGGCAAGGGCGTGGCCGCCAAAACGTCCGGGCGATTGTAGAGGAAATCTCAATGGGCGTGCGCAAAACCGCGCTGGCATGGCGGACTCGCGCCGCCCCGAGTTTTCCTGGGCGCTTCGTTGAGCGCTCAGTTGGGCGAGTAGGTCAGGCGGACATAGATCGGCGCAAACGGCTCGGCCTGGGTGATCTCCAGCAACGACTCGCGCGAGAGTTCGAGCATGGCGATGAAGTTGACCACCACGACCGGCACGCCGCGCGTGACGTCGAACAGTTCGGTGAACTCCATGAAGCGTGCGCCTTGCAAGCGTCGCAGAATCTGGCTCATGTGCTCGCGCACGGACAACTCTTCACGCGAGATCTTGTGATGCTGCACGAGCTTGGCCCGGCGCAGCACTTCGGCCCACGCGGCGCGCAGGTCCTCGGCGTCGACATCGGGGAAGCGCGGCTGGAGGCTTTGCTCGATATAGACCTGCGAGCGCAGGAAGTCGCGGCCGAGCACCGGCAGCGTGTCGAGCTTCTGCGCGGCGAGCTTCATTTGCTCATACTCGAGCAGACGGCGCACGAGTTCCGCGCGAGGGTCCTCGGCGTCTTCACCGGTGTCGGCCTTCTTGACCGGCAGCAGCATGCGCGACTTGATCTCGATGAGCATCGCGGCCATGAGCAGATACTCGGACGCGAGCTCGAGATTGGTCCGGCGGATCTGTTCGACGTAGAGCAGGTACTGCTTCGTGACCTGCGCCATCGGGATGTCGAGCACGTTGAAGTTCTGCTTGCGGATCAGATACAGCAGCAAGTCGAGCGGGCCTTCGAAAGCTTCGAGGAAGATCTCGAGCGCGTCCGGCGGAATATACAGATCGTTCGGCAGGGCGAAGAGCGGCTCGCCATACAGGCGCGCACGCGCCACGCCGTCGACCGTGTCGGGCGTGGAGTCCTGTCCGCTGTGCGGCGAGGGCAGCTCCGTCGCCGCGCTGCCGGCCGGGCGCGGCTGGGGCGATGCTGGCCCCGGCGCGTCCGGGGCTTCCGGTCGGTCCGATATCTCCGGTGCGTACGATGCCTCTGACGCCGTCGCATCGACGTGCGCCGACGCCGGCGCGACGTCGGGGATCGGCTCGGGCGTGTACGACGGATCGTCGGGCGGACTCGGGTTCAAGACGGGACTCGGCCGGGCAGCGGCGACTTACTCGCCCTGATAGACGTAGGGCTGCTGGGCCACGCGCGACTGCTGGGCCTGGCGGCGCTCGTCCAAATCGATCGGCTGCTTGTCCCACAGCAGGGCGCGACCTTGACGTTGTTCGGCTTCCAGCGTCGGCTTCTCGGTCTTCAGTTGCTTGATGAATTGGGTGATGTCGGATTCGTACATGGTCGATTGCTCGAAAAATAGGCAACAGCGGCGCCATCGGGACGGCGCCAATCGACGCAGATTCTACCGCAAACCCGTCCCCGGCCCACCGTTTTGGCTGTTTTGGGCCAAGCGGGTGAACGGGGGGAAGGGTTATGGTCAAATACGCGTCATACACGTCTCAAATACGCCTTACATGCGCATCGCACGCGCCAATGCTGTGCCATGCTTGCACCCAAGGTGCGATTGAGCGCCATTGACCGCATGCCGCACGACCGGCGGCACCATTGAACACGCCAAGGAAGGTTTTGACCGTCTCGCAGATCCCTCCCGGTGACGACGTTTGCCGTCGCCCAGTCGTGCCCCCTTTGCGCACGCTACCGGCCAAGCTGGTCACGCTGGCCGGCTTGATATTGGGCCTGGGAATGCCCGGTGCGGCGCAAGCCGACTATCGCGTTCGTGTCGACGCCCCCAACGGCCTGGCCAAGCTCCTGACGGACAACCTCGATCTCGTGCGCTACGCCGCGCGTGACGACATTGGCGAGGCCCAGTTCGAACATCTGATCGCGACCGTGGGCGAGCAGGTGCAGGAACTCACGTCGACGGAAGGCTATTTCTCGCCCGTCACGCATGTGGACGTGGCCACCATCAACGGCAAGCGCGACGTTCATGTCGCAGTGGCTTCCGGCCCGCGCACGCATATCAAGAACGTCGATCTCACGTTCACCGGCCCGGTGATCGAGCAAGATCCGAAGCGTGTCGCGCAGTTGCGCAATGCCTGGGCGTTGCCGGTGGATGCGCCGTTCCGTCAGGCCGACTGGGACAAGGCCAAGGACGACACCCTGTTCCAACTGGGGCAGAAGCGCTATCACGCGGCGAAAATGGCCTTCGCGCGCGCCGTGATCGATGCCGATAACGACGCCGCCTCGCTCGTCGCGACGTACGAGAGCGGTCCGCCCTTCACCCTCGGTCCGCTCATCATCTCCGGTACGCGGCGCTATCCGGCGCAGATCATCCGCAATGTCAATCCGCTGTCCGAGGGCGAGCCGTTCGACGCCGAGCGCTTGCGGGAACTGCAGCGTCAGATTCAGGCCACGCCATACTTCTCGAACGTCATCATCTCGGTCACGGAGGACCCGGCGCGTGCCGAAAACGCACCGGTCGACGTCAAGGTGCGCGAATTCCCCACGCAGCGCGTGCGAAGCGGGGTCGGCTATACGACCGATACCGGCGCGAGCGTCAACGGGCGTTATTCGTACTACAACCTGTTTGGCCGCGCGTGGACGTTCGACACGCAGGCGCGTCTGGAACAATACCGGCAGGGCGGATACGCCGAAATCGCCATGCCGCCCGACACCAGCGCCTACACCAACAGCCTTCGCGGATCGTTCGAGCGCACGTATCTGAATGGTCTCGATCAACGCTCGACCCAGATCGGCATCAAGCGCGCCCGCTCGCGCGATCGCTACGACTGGGCCTATACGCTCGACTTTTACCGCGCGGACGAACGGCCCGACGGCGGCCAGCCTTTCCTCAACAAGGCGCTCGTGGCGGCATTTTCGTGGAACCGTCGCGATGTCGACGACTTGATCTTTCCGCGCAAGGGCAACATTGTGAACACGCAGATCGGCGTCGCGGCGAAGCCGGTCCTCACCGATCAGAGTTTTGGGCGTCTCTATGGCCGTATCCGTCAGTACTTTCCCGTGGGTCAACGCGACATCGTGATCGCGCGCCTGGAGCTTGGCGCCGTGCTCACCAACGGCAACAGCAACCGGATTCCGTCGTCGCTGCTGTTCTTCGCGGGCGGCACGTCGTCGATTCGCGGGTATACGTATCAGAGCATTGGCCGTCAGCAGAACGGCACCACGTTCCCCACGAAGTACCTTGGCACGGCAAGTCTCGAATATCAGCGCTGGGTCACGCGTGACTGGGGCGGGGCCGTGTTCTGGGACGTCGGCACGGCCACCGACGACTATCGCCATCCCACGCCGCTGTATCACGGCGTGGGGGTCGGTGTGCGCTGGCGCAGCCCGGTCGGGCCGGTGAACCTCGACCTGGGCTATGGCGTGCGCAACAAGCAGTTCCGTCCGGCCATCTCGTTGGGGGTGGCTTTCTGATGACGATGCCACTCGATACCTCACCGCCGCCGTCTCCATCCGAGCCGCCACCCACGCCACCCACGCCACCATCGCCGCCTGCGCGTCACCGGCGATGGGTGCGAGCGCTGGCGGGCGTCGTACTCGCCGTCCTGCTCATCGTCGTGTTGGTCATTGGCGCGCTGCTCGGGGCGATGTCGAGCGAGCGCGGCAGCCGCTGGCTGTGGCAGACGGCCGTGTCGACGCTCGGCGGCAAACTCTCGGGGGAATGGCGCAGCGGCAGCCTCGCGCACGGCTTCACCGTGAACGACCTGCGCTATCTCGACGGGGCGACGCGCATCACCGTGAGCCGGCTCGAAAGCCGTTGGGACTTGCGCTTGCGCCCGCTGCATTTCACCGTCGACAAGTTGCAGGCGGGGGACGTGGAGATGGCGTTTGCGCCATCGCCGCCGTCGACCACACCCACGACGATGCCGTTGAGCCTGCGTCTGCCGCTCGGCCTCACGCTCAACGACGTGCGTGTGGCGAAGCTCACACTGCATTCGCCTGCGCTGGTGCTGGACGACGTTCGCGTCGCCGCGCGCAGCGACGGCACGCAACACACGATTCAGGTCGAACATCTCGGCACGCGCTACGGCGAAGTGCGGGCGAATGTGCAGTTGAACGGCCGGCGTCCGTTCGCGCTGGGCGGCAACGTCGGCTTGCAAGCGAAGGCGGGCGATATTCCGGTCGCTCTGCAGGCCGACCTGTCCGGCTCGCTCGACGCGCTCGTCGTCGACTTGACGGCGACCGGAAAGTCCCTGAACGGTACGGCGCACATTGCCGCGTCGCCGTTCAGCGCCGTGCCGCTCTCGCGCGCGCAGGTGTCGCTCAGTCACCTCAATCCGCGCGACTTCGATCCCACGGCGCCGCAGGCGGATCTCGCGGTGCAGGCCGATTTGCGACCGGCGCCGGGGGCCAAAACATTCCGCGTGCTGGGGCCGGTGTCCGTGACGAATGCCAAGCCAGGGGCCATCGATGCCGGCGGGCTGCCCGTCGAGAGCCTGCGCACGCAGGTGCTGCTCGATGCGACGCATCAGGCGCTGACCGATATCGAGCTGAAGCTTGTGGGCGGTGGCCGGCTTACCGGCAGTGGCGAGCTGCGTCGGGAGAGGGGGGCCGCATCGGTGCCGGCGACAACGGCGCCTGTCGCGTCGGCGGCGAAGGGGGCGACGGGGGCGACGGCGGCGACGGGGGCGACGGCGGCGAATGCGGCCAGCGCCGCAAAGGCGGCGCCGCCGACGTCGGCGGATGCCGAGTCGACCGTCGGCGGCTTCGCTTTGACGATGCGCGATCTCGATCTGCGCGCGTTGTACCGCAAGCTGCCTGCGACGACGCTGGGCGGGCCGCTCGACATCAAGCTCGACGCCACCGGGCAACACATCGTCCTCGACTGGCGCGACGCGGCCCGACGTGTGCTGGCCGACATCGGTCTCGATGCCAAGGGCACCACCGTCAACGCGCTCTCGCTGGAGGCCGGCAATCGCAAGGTTGCGGCCACCGGCGTTCTCGAAAACGACGATACAGGCGCCTATCGGGCGCAGATCAAACTCACACGCTTCGATCCCGCCGCCTGGTATGACCTTTACGGCCCGCAAAAGCGGGGTACCAAGCCACCAGCGGCGAGCGTCACGGGTCAGGTCGATGCGCAGGGGGCGCTGCGTCCGGCGTTCGGGCTCGCGCTCAAGTTTGCATTGCAGGACAGCGTCTACGCCGATTTGCCGATGAGCGGGTCTGGCACGGTGAGGCTGGCGGGCACGCGCCTGCTGCCCAGTGACGCCAACCTGCTCGTGGCGGGCAACCAGGTGCAATTGCGCGGTAGCTTCGGCACCGCGGGCGACAAGATGGCGGTAAAGATCGACGCGCCGTCGCTCGACAAGCTCGGCTTCGGCCTCGCCGGTCGCCTGCAAGTGGACGGGCAGGTGTCGGGCACGATCGAGCGTCCGGTCGTGGTCGCGACGCTCGCGGCCGACAAGCTTGTCTTCGGGGCGCAAAAGCTCCAGCATCTGAGCGGGAAGGTGGACGTCAGCGGCGGCCTGCCGGGCGCGGCGGGCGACCGGCTGAACGTGACGCTCGAGGGCCAGGGCCTGACCAGCGACATCGCGCGGCTCGACCGGCTCTCGCTTGCGCTGGCGGGCACACGCGGCGCACACACATTGCACCTGAAGGCGGCGGGCAAGCTTCGCGAAGCGCCGCTCGACATGAATCTCGATGCCGCCGGCGCCGTGACCGATACGCGCGGCAAGCCAGGCTGGCGCGGCACGATCCAGACGCTCGAGAACCGGGGCGTGCCGAAGCTCACCCTTGCGTCCCCGTGGCAGGTCCAGGTGAGTGCCGATCGCGTACATCTTGGCGCGGCCAAACTCGTGACGGATGCGGGGACGGCGTCACTGGCAAACCTCGACTACGGCGATGGACAACTGAAGACGGCTGGCACCCTCGACACGCTCGACGTCGCGCAGGTGCTGCGCGTAATGCACGCGTTCACGGGCGAGTCGCCGTCGGTCGCCAGCGACCTCGTGCTCGACGGCAAATGGGACGTGCACACCGGTCAGCGGGCCGACGGCTTCGTCGAAGTCGTGCGGCGCAGTGGTGACGTCACGTTGCGCCGCGGCGGGTTGAACGAGAGCGTGAACGTGACGGTGACAGGCGTTCCCGGCCTGACAGCGGAGAAGGGTGGCGTGGGGGCGCGCGTGCCGCTCGGGATCTCGGCGCTGCGCGCGCGCGTCGACCTGGCGGGGCAGACAGCGCACGTCACGCTCAAGGCCGTCTCGTCGCTGGTCGGCACGCTGGACGCCGACATACAGGCGGGCCTGCATGTGCAGGGCGGCATTCCCGAGGTGCCGGACACCGCGCCGCTCGCCGGACGCCTCGCCATTGCCATTCCCGATCTGTCGAATTTCGAGCGTCTGGCCGGGGCGCAATTTGCCTTCAAGGGGCGTGCGAACCTGCAAGTGACGCTCGCGGGCACGGTAGGCAAGCCGCGTCCCACCGGCGAGCTGACCGCCGACGATCTGTCGATGCAGATGTTCGACACGGGCGTGCGCGTCAAGAATGGACGCGTGCGCGTGGTGCTCACGCCGACCGAGATCGTGCTGCGCGACGTGGTCGTGACGGGCGGTGGCGGCGGCACGGCGCGGGCGACGGGCAACATCCGGCTCGACACGCCCGAGCCGACGCTCGGCGTTACGCTCACGGCCGACAAGCTGCAATTGTTCGCCGCGCCGGACCGGCAGCTATCCCTCACCGGCGAGGCGAAGGCGATGGGCAGTGGCGACGCGATGGCCGTGACCGGCAAGTTCACCATCGACCGGGCCCGTTTTGCGCTGCCGCCGACCAGCGCGCCGAAGCTTGGCGACGATGTCGTGGTGGTGCGCGGCGGCGCGCAGGCCCGCACCCGGCCGCTCGATGCGAAGGAAGAGGCTGCCCGCATCAGCGCGAAGCCGGCCAGCCGCTTCTCGCCGCACATCAACGTGGACGTGGATCTGGGGCGGGACTTCCGTTTCGTCGGTGCCGGGGCCGACCTGCTGTTGCGCGGCAGTGTGCGTTTGCAGAGTGATCCGCTCACGACGATGCGCGCAACCGGCACGATCACGGTGGCGGAGGGCACGTACGAGGCGTTCGACCGGAAGCTCGCGATCGAGCGCGGTCAGATCAACTTCGTCGGCCCGCTCGACAATCCGGAGATCTACATTCAGGCGATGCGCCGCAATCAGGAAGTCGCCGCCGGGGTGCTGGTGACGGGCACGGTGCGCCAGCCGCGTGTGTCGCTCGTCTCCGAGCCGAACGTGTCGGACGAGGAGAAGCTCTCGTGGCTGATGTTCGGCCACGGCCCCGATGGCGCGGGGCTCGGCCAGCGTCAGGCGATGGCGGGGGCGGCCACGGCACTGCTCGGGGCCACGGGCGGCAGACGCATCATCAAGGATCTCGGGATCGACGAGTTCAGCATCGGCACCAGCGATTCGGGCCTGTCGGACGACGAGCAGGTCGTGAGGGTGGGCAAGGCAATCTCGGACAACTTCGCCCTGGGATACGAGCAAAGTCTGACCAGCGCCGCGAGTATCGTGAAAATTACGTGGCAACTGTCGCGTCGCTGGCAATTGGTGCTGCGCACCGGTTCGCTGTCCGGCTTCGACGTGCTGTTCAACCGTCGCTTCGACTGATCGACGCCGGGACGGCGCGGCGCGCCAAATGCATGAACAAATACGGGAAAAGGAGGTGTTGCCGATGACAACGTCGCGCAGTTTCGTTCACTCGGCGCAGGGGCTGCGCCGGGGTCTTCGTTCGGGAGTCGCCATGGGATTGTTCGCGAGTCTGTTGGGCTTGTTCGGCTGTGATCAGCAGCAGATCGACAAGGTGCGTGAAAAAGCGCGCGATACGGTCAACGCTATCAAGCCGGATGACATGCTGTTGCGCAACCTCACACCGGGCGTCACGACCGAAGCCCAGGTGCGCGAGCAGATGGGCAAGCCGGAAATCGTCTGGGAGAACGACGACGGCTCACGGCGGCTGGAGTATCCGCGTGCGCCGGGGGGCTTGCGGACCTATATGGTTGACATCGCGCCTGACGGGAAGCTGCGTGGCGTCATCCAGGCGCTCTCACCCGAGAACTTCGAACAGGTGCACCCGGGCATGTCGCAGGACGATGTGCGGCGCCTGCTCGGCAAGCCGACGGCCGTGGCGGAGTACCGACTGAAGAAGGAGACCGTGTGGAGCTGGCGCTGGCTTGAGGACGGCGTCAACACGGCGGGCATGTTCAACGCCCACTTCGGCCCCGATGGCCGGGTGACGGTCACGTCGCGCTCAGCGGATCCTGCGTCGGAGCGTCCCTGATCGGGGGCGAGGCGATGGCCGATCGCTCGGCCTCGGCGACTCGGCTTTATGGCATTGCCTGCGATCGCGGGACGTCGGCCTTCTCGGACGGCGTCGCGGGCATGGCGTGCCGGTCGCGATGCGTCACCATGCGTTCGTGCAGGCGCACGATGATTCGACTGCCCGTTTTCTCAAACAGGAACGGCAGCAGTGCGTGCACGAGACACGCCAGACATGCGCCCAGCAAGGGCAGCGCGAAGGACAGTGCCGACCCCATGTGTTGGAGGTAATTTTCACCGACAGAGGCCGGATGCTGAGTGAAGATTTTCATGATGCCGCCTGTTTTCGGAATGTTTCTGAAGTTTACGTGCCAGCGAGAGGTAAAGGGTTTCAAATTTCTTGCCGAATGGCGTAGGATTTGGAAAAATTTTCCTCTCTGGTGGCTGTCATGGACAAAACCGATCTCGCAATTCTCGAAAATCTGCAAGCCGATGCCTCGCGCTCGTTGGGCGAACTGGCGGAAGCCGTGCATCTGTCGCCCACGCCCTGCTGGCGGCGCGTGCAGCGCCTGCGCGAGAACGGCGTCATCACGGGGCAGGTCACGCTGTGCGATCCTCAGCAACTCGATTTGCGCGTCACCGCGTTCGTGTTCATCAAGGCGGCAGCGCACAGCGAGGACTGGATGGTCCGCTTCGTGGCAGGCGCACGGGAATTGCCTGAAATTGTCGAGATGCACCGGATGGCGGGCGAGATCGACTATCTGCTCAAGGTGTATCTGCCGGACATCGCTGCCTACGACCGTTTCTACAAAAAGCTCATTCGCGTGGCCGATCTGCAAGACATCAGCGCGAGCTTTTCGATGGAAACGGTGAAATTCACCACCGCGTTGCCGGTGGATCATCTGCGCTAGCCCGCGGGCCTGATGTCACCGGATGCTTCGTGAGAGATTCGATGCCAGGCGCCGCCGGCGCCCTGGCGCATCGAACGATTCATTCGGAGGCATCTCATGGCCCAGAACATCTACGACAATCCCGATTTTTTTGCCGGTTACAGCCAATTGCCTCGACAGGTGTGGGGTTTGGACGGCGCGCCCGAATGGCCGGCCGTCAAGTCGATGCTGCCCGACCTGCACGGCAAGCGCGTGGTCGATCTCGGCTGCGGCTTTGGCTGGGCTTCGCGCTGGATGCGCGAACAGGGTGCGGCCTCAGTGCTTGGACTCGACTTGTCGCGGAACATGATCGATCGTGCGAGCGCCGACACGTCCGATCCCGCGATTGCATTTCGCATCGCCGATCTCGATACGCTCGACCTGCCGCCCGCGGCCTTCGATCTGGCCTATAGCGCGCTGACGTTTCACTATGTGCTCGACTTCGGGCGTCTGGTGCGCGCCATCCACGAGGCACTGTCGCCCGGCGGACATTTCGTCTTCACCATCGAACATCCGGTGTTCATGGCGGCGGCCCATCCGCAGTGGATCGCCGACGAAGACGGGCGCAAAACGTGGCCGGTCAATGGTTATGCGGTCGAGGGGGCGCGTCGGACCGATTGGTTTGCCAAGGGGGTGTTGAAGTACCACCGCACGCTTGCCACAACGGTGAATACGCTTGTCGACGCCGGCTTTCGGATTCTGAAGATCGACGAGTTCGCACCGACCGCCGCGCAGATTCGCGAGGTGCCGTCGTTGGCCGAAGAACTGGAGCGGCCGATGCTGCTGCTGGTGTCGGCGTCGCGATAGGGCGGCAGCCGGATCGGCGGCCACGCCGATGACGAGGTCGTCGCTACAAGACAAAACACCCCAACGCCAGACGAGCGGTCTGGCATTCGGGGTGTTTTCGGTGGGCAGCGCCGGCGGTTGTCGTGCGACGGCGCTGGCGTTTCCGGGCGGGACGTTGATGCTTTACTTCACGCGCATGCCGGGCTTCGCGCCGTCGTGCGGCTCGAGGATGTAGAGGCCCGGTTCGGCTTTCTCGTCGGCGGCCGAGGCGGCGAGCACCATGCCTTCGGACAGACCAAACTTCATCTTGCGCGGCGCGAGGTTGGCGACCATCACCGTGAGCTTGCCCACCAGCGCTTCGGGCTGCGGATATGCGGACTTGATCCCGGAGAAGACGTTACGCGTTTGCGCTTCGCCCACGTCGAGCGTGAGTTGCAGCAGCTTGTCCGACCCGTCGACCGCCTTGCAATCGACGATGCGCGCGATGCGCAGATCGATCTTGGCGAAGTCGTCGATGTTGATGACCCCGGCTTGCGCGCCGTTCTCGGCCTTCTCGGCCTTCTCCGACGTCCTGGCGGCTTTGTCCTTGCCCTTCGCCGCTGCCGCCTCGGCCACCGGTGCGGCCGCTTGCAGCGAGTCGCGGTTGGCCGCGAGCAACGCTTCAACCTGCTTGCCTTCGACGCGCGTCATCAAATGCTTGTAGGCGGAGATCGCCGTGTCGGCGGTGAGCGGGCGGCTCACGTCCTGCCACGCTTGCGGCGCGATGTTCAGGAAGCGCTCCACGGCCTCGGCCGTCACAGGCAGCACGGGCTTGAGGTACAGCGTGAGCAAGCGGAACGCCTCGAGGCAGACCGAGCAGGCCTCGTGCAGCGCGCCGGCCTGCGCCGGATCCTTTGCCAGATCCCACGGCTTGACCGTGTCGACGTAACCGTTCACGGCGTCGGCCTGTTCCATCACCAGACGCAGCGCCTTGCCGAACTCGCGCGCTTCGTAGTGCGCAGCGATTTGCGGGGCAACCGCGCGCAGTTGCCCCAGCAGTGGCGCCTGCATGGCGTCCGGCGACACGCGACCGTCAAAGCGCTTGAGAAGGAAGCCCGCCGCGCGGCTGGCGATATTCACGTACTTGCCCACCAGGTCGCTGTTCACGCGAGCGATGAAATCGTCGAGGTTCAGGTCGAGGTCTTCCATCGTGTTGCCCAGCTTGGCGCCGATGTAGTAACGCAGCCATTCCGGATTGAGGCCGGTGTCGATGAAGCTTTGCGCCGTGATGAACGTGCCGCGCGACTTCGACATCTTCTGGCCGTCCACCGTCAGGAAGCCGTGGGCGAACACGTTGGTTGGCGTGCGATGGCCCGAGAACTCGAGCATCGCCGGCCAGAACAACGTGTGGAAGTACAGGATGTCCTTGCCGATGAAGTGGTACTGCTCGGTCGTGGAACCCGGCTTGACCCATTCGTCGAAGTTCAGGCCGCGCTGCGCGCACAGGTTCTTGAAACTGGCGTAATAGCCGACCGGCGCATCGAGCCACACGTAGAAATACTTGCCCGGAGCGCCCGGGATCTCGAAGCCGAAGTAGGGCGCGTCGCGCGAGATGTCCCAATCGGCCAGCGTGGACTCGCCGTCTTCGCCGAGCCATTCCTTCATCTTGTTGGCGGCTTCGGGTTGTGCGAGGCCGGCCACCCACTTGCGCAGGAACTGCTCGCAGCGCTTGTCCGAGAGCTTGAAGAAGTAATGCGTGGACGTCTTGCGCACCGGCGTGGCGCCCGAGACGACCGAATACGGGTTGAGCAGGTCGGTCGGCGCATAAGTCGAGCCGCAGACCTCGCACGAATCGCCGTACTGGTCCTTGGCGCCGCATTTCGGACACTCGCCCTTGATGAAGCGATCCGGCAGGAACATTTCCTTGACCGGGTCATACGCCTGTTCGATATCGCGGGCTTCGATCAGACCCTGCGCCTTGAGGGCGAGATAGACGCCTTCGGACAATTCGCGGTTTTCCTCGGAATCCGTCGAATAGTAGTTATCGAACGAGACGCCGAAGCTGTCGAAGTCGCGCTTGTGTTCCTTCCAGACGCGTTCGATCAATTGCTTGGGGGTGAGGCCTTCCTTCTCGGCGCGCAGCATGACGGGCGTGCCGTGCGTGTCGTCCGCGCCGACGTAGTAGACCTCATGGCCCTGCATCCGCATGAACCGTACCCAGATGTCGGTCTGGATGTATTCGACCAAATGGCCGATGTGAATCTGGCCATTGGCGTACGGCAGGGCGGAGGTGACAAGAATGCGGCGGGACATGAGGATCGACTGTGCTCTGAGGGAACCGGGAAAGGACGATTCTAGCAGGCGGGGCCGGTTGACGCCCAACCGGCCGACTCGGCCGACGCATCCGGTCGGGCGGGAGGTGGCCGGTGCAGGGCCGTCGTGGAAGATGGCGACTGCGTCCGTGGCGCGGCCAAAAAAAAGCCGGAACCAGGTTCCGGCTTAACTAGGCACACGTAACGTCAATAACAAAGAGGAGATGGAAGCGCCCACAGTCAGCACTTCCGAAGGGTCTGAGCGATGTGACACGGGTTTAGTTCAACTGAGGTGCCGATTTTCGATGGTGCGTCGCAGCATGCTGCTCGGGTGCGTCGGCAGAACGCAGGCCCGGCGGACCGGACCTGCGATTGTGCGGCGAAATCCCAATGCCCCATCAGGCAGAAAGCGGGGGGCAGAAAGCGAATCGCGAGGCGTTCAGCCGCGCGGTGCGTGCAGCAGGATTTCGACGCGACGGTTCTGCGCACGGCCGGCGGCGGTGGCATCCGAGGCGACCGGCTGGCTCGAACCGACGCCCGTGCCGCTCATGCGGTTCATCGCGATACCACGGCTGTTCAGATACTGGATCACGTTGGACGCGCGGTTTTGCGACAGCGGGATGTTGATGCGATCGCCGCCCGTGCTGTCCGTATGGCCGACGATGTTGGCCGTAATCCCCGGATTCTGGTTGAGCGACGCGGCAACGTCGTCGAGCACGGCGCGGAAGTTCGGCTTGATGTCGGCGCGGCCGGTGTCGAACGTCACGTCGCTCGGGACGGCGACCTTGAGCGAGCCGTCCGGCTGCTCGGAGATCGTGGTGCCCGTGCCGGCCGTGTGGCCGCCCAAGGTGTTCTTGATCGCGCTCCAGTTATACCCCGTCGCGCCGCCAGCGGCGGCACCCACGGCGGCGCCGATCAGCGTGCCTGTCGTGTTGCCTCCGATGAGGTTGCCCAGTCCTGCGCCCACTGCCGCACCCACACCGGTGCCGACCGCCGTGTTCGTGCCCTGCGGCGTCTGGCAACCGGCCAGCATGGCGGCGGCGGTCAGGACGAGCGCGCAAGCGCGCAGAGAGTTCTTATTCATGTGAGGCTCCTTATCGATTAGCTAGCAGTCGTGAAACAACGCGTGAGCACTTCGCCGAAGCACGCGTGCGTCGCAGGGGTTTTGAACCTGCCGGCGCGCGGTCTTTTACAATAGCGCTGAGTGTCAACCGCAGGCAAGGACAGATTGCCATGCCGGCGGGTTCCCCATAACACGCGCGCCTCGCATGCTAATCGAGAGCGTGCGCCACGGATGTTACAAGTTGTTAGCGCTTGCCGGGGCTTTCCCGGCGCGCCTCGACAGAGCGAGAGACCCAAATGGAAGTCGCCCAAATCAATGAAGTGCTGCGTGGCATCGTCGATCCCGACACGGGGCTCGACCTGATTGCCGGAAAGTATGTGAAGCAGGTCGTGGCCGAGCATGGTCACGTCGGTATCCAGATCGAATTCGGCTATCCGGCGAAGAGCCAGTTCGAGGCGATGCGCACGCGCATTACCGATGCCGTGGGCAAGCTGCCCGGTGTCGAACGCGTGGCGGTCGACATCAGCCAGAAGATCGTGGCGCATGCGGTGCAGCGCGGGGTGAAGCTCCTGCCGAACGTGAAGAACATCGTGGCGGTGGCGTCGGGCAAGGGCGGCGTGGGCAAGAGCACCACGGCCGTGAATCTGGCGCTGGCGCTGGTGGCCGAGGGGGCCACCGTCGGCATTCTCGACGCCGACATCTACGGTCCGTCGCTACCCACGCTGCTGGGCATTCACGGCAAACCCGAGTCGAAAGACGGCAAGACGCTCGAACCGATGACGGCGCACGGCCTGCAAGCCAGCTCGATCGGCTTCCTGATCGAGCCGGACAATCCGATGGTCTGGCGCGGCCCGATGGTCACGCAGGCGCTCGAACAGCTGCTCAACCAGACGAATTGGCACGACCTCGACTACCTGATCGTCGACATGCCGCCGGGCACGGGCGACATCCAGCTCACGCTCGCGCAGAAGGTGCCCGTCACGGGCGCGGTCATCGTCACCACGCCGCAGGACCTGGCGCTGCTCGACGCCCGCAAGGGTCTCAAGATGTTCGAGAAGGTCGGCGTGCCGATCCTCGGTCTCATCGAGAACATGAGTCTGCACATCTGCTCGAACTGTGGACATGAAGAGCCGATTTTCGGCGTGGGCGGCGGCGAACGCATGAGCCACGATTTCGACGTCGAGCTGCTGGGCAAGCTGCCGTTGGAGATGAGTATCCGCGTGCACGCCGACGCCGGCATGCCGAGCGTGGTGGGCGACCCGGACGGCCGGGTCGCGGCGCTCTACAAGGCCATTGCCCGCAAGATGGCGGTGAAGATCGCGGCGCGTCAGAAGGACATGACGAGCAAGTTCCCGTCGATCGTCGTTCAGAACACGTAAGGACGGCGCACAGGGGCCCGGGGAGCCCCGTGCGGCGCGGTGCGCGTGAAAACCTCACCGCACCGCAACAATCGCGTAAAATACGCCCAATTTTTCACGTACCACGCCCATTCAGGCCCACACATGAGCATCAAGTCCGACAAATGGATCCGGCGTATGGCCGAGGCGCACGGCATGATCGAGCCCTTCGAGCCGTCGCAGGTCCGGCAATCCCAGGACGGGCAGAAGATCGTCAGCTATGGCACGTCGAGTTACGGCTACGATATTCGCTGTGCGGCTGAATTCAAGATCTTCACGAACATCAACTCGACGATTGTCGATCCGAAGAACTTCGACGAAAAGTCGTTCGTCGACTTCTCCGGCGATGTCTGCATCATTCCGCCGAACTCGTTCGCGCTTGCGCGCACCGTCGAGTACTTCCGTATTCCGCGCAACGTACTCACCGTGTGTCTCGGCAAATCGACGTATGCCCGTTGCGGCATCATCGTGAACGTGACGCCGTTCGAGCCCGAATGGGAGGGCTATGTGACGCTGGAATTCTCGAACACCACGCCGCTGCCGGCCAAGATCTACGCCAATGAGGGCGTGGCTCAGGTGCTGTTCTTCGAATCCGACGAAGTCTGCGAGACGTCGTACAAGGATCGCGGCGGGAAGTACCAGGGACAGCGTGGCGTCACGCTGCCGAAAACCTAGCCTGCGCAGGCTTGACTCGCCACCGGTGAGCACCCGCAACGTCGCACTGCCCAAGAGCCACGGCCATGTCGGACCGTGGCTCGTTCTTTTGTCGAAGGAACGCCAATGAAATTCCGTTTTCCGATCGTCATCATCGACGAAGACTTCCGCTCCGAAAACATTTCCGGATCCGGGATTCGCTCCTTGGCGGAGGCCATCGAAGCCGAGGGCATGGAGGTCAACGGTCTCACGAGCTACGGTGACCTGACTTCGTTTGCGCAACAGGCGAGCCGCGCATCGAGTTTCATCCTGTCCATCGACGACGACGAGTTCGGCACGTTTTCGAGCGAAGCGGGCGGTGAAGGCGAGGGCGAGCTGGCGCTGGCCATCATCAACCTGCGCGCGTTCGTGCAGGAAGTGCGCCGTCGCAACCCGGACATTCCGATTTTCCTGTACGGCGAGACGCGCACGTCGCGCCACATTCCGAACGACATCCTGCGCGAGCTGCACGGCTTCATTCACATGTTCGAAGACACGCCGGAGTTCGTGGCGCGTCACATCATCCGTGAAGCCAGGTCGTACCTCGACTCGCTGCCGCCGCCGTTCTTCCGCGCGCTCACGCACTATGCGGCCGACGGTTCCTATTCGTGGCACTGCCCGGGCCACTCGGGCGGCGTGGCGTTTCTCAAGAGCCCGGTGGGCCAGATGTTCCACCAGTTCTTCGGTGAGAACATGTTGCGCGCGGACGTGTGCAACGCCGTGGAAGAGTTGGGTCAGTTGCTTGACCACAACGGCCCGGTGGGCGCGTCGGAGCGCAATGCGGCGCGCATTTTCAACGCGGATCATCTGTTCTTCGTGACGAACGGCACGTCGACCTCGAACAAGATCGTGTGGCATGCCACCGTGGCGCCGGGCGACATCGTCGTGGTCGACCGCAACTGCCACAAGTCAATCCTGCACGCGATCACGATGACGGGCGCCGTGCCGGTGTTCCTCACGCCGACGCGCAACCACCTCGGCATCATCGGTCCGATCCCGAAGTCGGAATTCGAGCCGGAAGTCATTCGCGCCAAGATCGAAGCGAACCCGTTCGCGCGCGAAGTGCTCGAACGCGATCCGAATGCCAAGCCGCGCATTCTCACGATCACGCAGAGCACCTATGACGGCGTCATCTACAACGTCGAGATGATCAAGGAATTGCTGGGCAACAACATCGACACGTTGCACTTCGATGAAGCCTGGCTGCCGCACGCGGCTTTCCACGAGTTCTATCGCGACATGCACGCGATCGGCGAAGGGCGTCCGCGCTCGGCTGAGGCTACGGTCTACGCCACGCACTCCACGCACAAGTTGCTCGCCGGTATTTCGCAAGCGTCGCAGATCGTGGTGCAGGAATCGGAAGCGCGAACCTTCGACACGTATCGCTTCAACGAGGCGTACCTGATGCACACGTCGACCTCGCCGCAGTACGCGATCATCGCGTCGTGCGACGTGGCGGCTGCGATGATGGAGCCGCCGGGCGGCACGGCGCTGGTGGAAGAGTCGATCGTCGAGGCGCTCGACTTCCGCCGCGCCATGCGCAAGGTGGCGGCCGAGTATGGCGATTCGTGGTGGTTCTCGGTCTGGGGCCCGGAGCATCTGGGCGACGAGGGCACGATTCAGCGCGACGACTGGGTGCTGCGTGCCAACGAGCGTTGGCACGGCTTCGGCGATCTGGCCGACGGCTTCAACATGCTCGATCCGATCAAGGCGACGATCATCACGCCGGGGTTGGACGTGGACGGCGAGTTTGGCGAGAGCGGCATTCCCGCGGCCATCGTCACCAAGTACCTTGCCGAACACGGCATCATCGTCGAGAAGACCGGGCTTTATTCGTTCTTCATCATGTTTACCATCGGCATCACCAAGGGCCGTTGGAATTCGATGGTGACCGAGCTGCAGCAGTTCAAGGACGATTACGATCACAACCGCCCGCTCTGGCGCGTGCTGCCGGAGTTCGTGGCGCAGTTCCCGCGCTACGAGCGCATCGGGCTGCGCGATCTGTGCGATCAGATCCACAGCGTGTACAAGGCGAACGACGTGGCGCGCGTGACCACCGAGATGTACCTCTCGGACATGCAGCCCGCGATGAAGCCGACCGACGCGTTCTCGAAGCTGGCGCACCGCCAGATCGACCGGGTGCCCATCGACGAGCTCGAAGGGCGCGTGACGAGCGTGTTGCTCACGCCGTATCCGCCGGGTATTCCGTTGTTGATTCCCGGCGAACGCTTCAACGCCGCGATCATCGAGTATCTGCGTTTCGCGCGTGACTTCAACGAACGCTTCCCGGGCTTCCATACCGATATCCACGGTCTGGTCGTCGAGGAAGTGGACGGACGCCCCGAGTATTTTGTGGATTGCGTGCGCCAGTAAGCGACGCGACCGCGCCTGAGGCGACATCCGGCCCCGTGTGAAAGCACGGGGCTTTTTTGTTTCAGCGAAGTCGGCATGCGGATGCCCAACGCGTGGCGTCGCGCCTTATACGCCCGTTTTTGCCGGGCGCATTTCGCGTAGTGAGCGTTGCTGGGCGTCGCCTGACGCAAGATGCGTAGATTAATCTGTGAAGTTGGCCGTGAATGGTGGAAGATGTCCGGCGATCGTTGAAATGTGGCGCGGCATGCCCGATTTGTGGTTTGGCTCGAACTGCGCCAATTTGGGTGATTTCCCGTTAATTCGGACTGAATCGGTTGCTACACTCGACGCACTTTTTTCGAGCGGGAGGATTCATGGAAACCGGACAACTGGAGTTCAGCACCTACGGCACACTTGTCTGTGCCACGTTGGTGTTGTTGCTTGGGCGCAAGCTGGTCGAATGGATTGGGCCGCTGCGCACCTACAGCATTCCTGAACCCGTGGCGGCTGGCCTGCTGGTGGCCGTGGGCGCGTTGGCGCTGCGCCAGTTCGGGCAGGTTGAGTTGAAGTTCGACACGTCGCTGCAAACGCCGCTCATGCTCGCCTTTTTCGCGACCATCGGGCTGTCGGCCAATCTAGCGAGCCTGAAGGCCGGCGGGCGTCGCCTGGTGCTGTTCCTTGGCGTGGTGGCGGGCATGCTGATCGTACAGAACGCGATCGGCGTGGGCCTTGCGTCCATGATGGGGCTGGCGCCGGGCGTCGGTTTGTTGGGCGGGTCGATTACGCTGGCGGGCGGACACGGCACGGGCGCGGCATGGGGTGACACGCTGACCGCGCGCTATGGTGTGCAGTCGGCACTGGAAATCGCGATGGCTTGCGCCACCTTCGGGCTGGTGTTCGGCGGGTTGCTGGGCGGGCCGGTCGCGCGTTACCTGGTGGGGCGTCTTGGCACCAACGTGCCGGGCGCCGCCGCGGCGCAACAGACCACGCCGGAGGGCTTCGAGCAGCCGCACACGGTGCGGTTGATCACCGCGCAGGCGCTGATCGAAACGGTCGCGATGATTGCCATCTGTTTGCTGGGCGGCGAGGTCATTGCGCGCTGGCTGGCGGGCACGGCCTTCGAATTGCCGACATTCGTGTGCGTGCTGTTTAGCGGTGTCGTTGTGCGCAATTTGCTGTCGCTCGTGGGCTACGAGGTGTTTGAGCGCTCGCTGTCGGTGCTTGGCAATGTGAGTCTCTCGCTCTTTCTGGCGATGGCGCTCATGACCCTGCGTCTGTGGGATCTCTCGACGCTGGCGCTGCCGATGATCGTGATTCTCGTTGTGCAGGCGGTCGCGATGGCGGCTTATGCGATCTTCGTCACGTTCCGCGTCATGGGACGCAACTACGATGCGGCCGTGCTCGCGGCGGGCCACTGCGGATTCGGGCTGGGTGCGACGCCGACGGCCATCGCCAACATGCAGGCGGTGACCGAGCGCTTCGGCCCGTCGCACATTGCATTCCTGATCGTGCCGATGGTGGGGGCGTTCTTCATCGACATCCTCAACGCGATCATCATCAAGGGGTTCCTGTCGCTGCCGCTGTTCTGATGCGAGGGGCGTGATCCCGCGCGTACGTCCATCTCGCGCGCATGAAAAATGCCACCCATCCGGGTGGCATTTTCGTTGGCGCCCGCCAGGTCGAACGACCTGGCCGGGCCGACTTACTTGGCGAGCTTCGTGCGTGCGGCGGCGATGGCGCGTTGCACTTGGGCGGGCGCGGTGCCGCCGATGTGGTTACGGCTTGCGACCGAGCCTTCGAGCGTCAGGCAATCGAAGACATCCTCACCGACGAGCGGCGAGAACTTCTGCAACTCGGCGAGCGACAGGTCGGCCAGATCGATATCGCGATCCGAGCAGATCTTCACGGCATGCGCCACGATTTCGTGGGCGTCGCGGAACGGCAGACCCTTCTTGACGAGGTAGTCGGCCAGATCGGTGGCGGTCGAGAAGCCTTGCAGCGCGGCGTTGCGCATATTGGCTTCGCGTACCTTGATGCCCGGCACCATGTCCGCGAAGATGCGCAGCGTGTCGATCACGGTGTCGACCGTGTCGAACAGCGGTTCCTTGTCTTCCTGATTGTCCTTGTTGTACGCGAGCGGCTGCCCCTTCATCAGCGTGAGCAGCGCGATCAGGTGACCGTTGACGCGACCGGTCTTGCCGCGCGCGAGTTCGGGCACGTCCGGGTTCTTCTTCTGCGGCATGATCGAGCTGCCGGTACAGAAGCGGTCGGCCAGATCGATGAAGCCCACGCGCGGGCTCATCCACAGCACCAACTCCTCCGAGAAGCGCGAGATGTGCGTCATCACGAGCGCGGCGGCGGCCGTGAATTCGATCGCGAAGTCGCGATCCGATACGGCGTCGAGCGAGTTCGCGCAGACTTCTTCGAAGCCAAGCGTCGCCGCGACCCGTTCCCGATCGATCGGATAACTCGTGCCGGCGAGCGCCGCAGCGCCCAGCGGCAGCCGGTTCACGCGGCGGCGCACGTCGAGCATGCGTTCCGCGTCGCGGCTGAACATCTCGAAGTAAGCCAGCAGGTGATGACCGAACGTCACCGGTTGTGCGACTTGCAGGTGAGTGAAGCCCGGCAGAATCGTGGCGCTGTGCTGATCGGCCAGATCCAGCAATGCCCGGCGCAGGTCGCCGAGGTGATTGCCGATGCGATCGATTTCGCTGCGCAGCCACAGTCGGATGTCGGTCGCCACCTGATCGTTACGCGAGCGGCCGGTGTGCAGGCGCTTGCCGGCATCGCCAATGAGGGCGGTCAGGCGCGCTTCGATGTTCAGGTGAACGTCTTCGAGATCCAGTTGCCACTCGAGCTCGCCACGCTCGATCTCGCCGCGAATCTGCGTCATGCCGCGCTGGATGTCGGCCAGATCCTGGGCGCTGATGATGCCTTGCGCCGAAAGCATATCGGCATGGGCGAGCGACCCTTCGATGTCGAACAGCGCCAGGCGCTTGTCGAAAAAGACCGACGCCGTATAGCGCTTGACGAGTTCGGAAACGGGTTCGGAAAAGCGGGCCGACCAGGCTTCGCCTTTCTTGTGGAGTTGGGAGGTCATTGTCGTAGCTTGGCTAATCGAGGCCCATCGGGGGCAGATGGAAGCGGACCGTGGCGGAGCACGGCAAACCGGGATTATACAACCCCGGCGTTGGCCCATCGACTCGGCCGACGGCGGGTCCAGCGCGCCCCAGCCTGCGCCGCATCGACAGCACTCAGGGCAGGGTGCTTCGGTCCGCGCAGCGTCGAGCGCGGCCGGGCCAGCGCGTGCCGGTCAGTGCGTCATCGACAGCGTCCAGACGCGCGGCGGCGCCGACAGGCACAGTCCCGAGGTCGCCTCGTCGAACGCCGCACGTTGCAGCGCTTCGAGCTTCGCCGCCCTGGCGATCCGCTCGCGGGCGTGGTGAATGCGCGCCATGCGCGATGGATCGTCGGGCAATGCGCACAGGCGACCGAGATCGCGCATGAGTGAAGTGCCGAGCCGGTCGAGCGCCGGGCGCAAACGCGTGGCCAGATCGACCGGCTCCCCGGGCGCGCTGCCTTCGCGCTTCCAGCGTGCCAGCAAGGCCGTCTGCACCAGCTTGCCCGCCTCGATCTGCAGACGGAAGAACGTGCGCGCCTGCGCGGGCGTCAGGCCGTACTGGGTGGCCCGGTCTCCCATGCCGTCAAGCAATGCCTGCTCGCGCGGGGTGTCCTGCACCGGCTTGCCTGACGTGTATTTGGTCCGCGCAACCGCTTCGCTGATCGCCAGCCGCTCCAGAATGCCGTGCATCAGCGGGTCGAGCACGGGATCGACGATCGGCAGCGGCTTGGGTGGACTGGCGGGCGACGTCGCGAGCGTTTGCGAGACGAGGCGTACGGCCAAACCGCGCACGCCGTGCGGCGCCGCAGCGAGTGCATGCGAAACGGGCGCGGGCGCGGGCGCGGATGCGGATGAGGAGAGGCTGGTGCTGGCGTTGTGTGGTGACATCTGGATGGCCGGATCCGCCTGCGCGCCTGCGCAAATCAGGCCAAGCGCGGTGGCCGTGAGGCGTCTGGAGACCCGTCGTAAGCGGGTACCTCGCGCGGATACTGCGTTGGAATCGGATTGCATGATGGATGGGCCCCCCAGCAGCCATCGAATCGAATTTCCGAAATATACCGTTCTATCGATCCACTGTCGTTGGGGAGAATCTCAAGCAGAGTAGCGCGCGGCCAAGATGGCGTTTCCGGCCCATCGACGTTGTGCGCCGGCCCCGCGGACTGCGGAGCCGGCGCGGCGGCGCCACGCCGCGAGGACGTCAGCCCGTGTTGCGCAGCCCGGCGGCAATGCCGTTGATGGACAGGTGGATGCCACGTCGGGCGCGCTCGTCCGATTCCCCCGCACGATGCCGGCGCAACAACTCGACTTGCAAGTGGTTGAGCGGATCGAGGTAGGGGAAGCGGTTCTTGATCGAGCGGGCGAGCAGCGGGTTGTCCGCCAGTCGTTCTTCGTGACCGGTGATGAGCGCGAGCGCCTGCGAGGTGCTCTGCCATTCGGCAACGATGCGATTGAACACGCGCTTGCGCAGCTTTTCGTCCGGGACCAGTTCGGCATAACGCGACGCCACGGCCAGGTCGGTCTTGGCGAGCACCATGTCCATGTTCGAGAGCAGCGTCGCGAAGAACGGCCAGCGCTTGACCATCTGGCGCAAGGTATCGAGACGCTTTTCACGACCTTCGGCGTCGGCCTTCGCGGCTTTGCCTTGCCCGCCGTCGAGAAATGCCTGCACGGCGCTGCCGAAGCCGTACCAGCCGGTGATGAGCAGACGGCACTGGCCCCACGAGAAGCCCCACGGAATCGCGCGCAGGTCTTCGATACGACGATTCTTCGGATCCGAGAACTTGCGCGAGGCGGGACGCGAGCCGATGTTGAGCTCGGCGATTTCCGCGATCGGGGTGGCCGAGAAGAAGTAGTCGGTGAAGCCCGGCGTCTCGTAGACGAGGTCGCGATACGCGGCGAAGGCCGTGTCCGAGAGTGTCTGCATGACCTGTTCGTACGCGGCCAGACGCGGCGGCTGGTTGCGGCTCGGCAGCAGCGTGGCTTCGAGCGTGGCCGCCACGATGGTCTCCAGGTTGCGCCGCCCGATCTCCGGGTTGGCGAACTTGCTCGCAATGATCTCGCCTTGCTCGGTCAGACGAATCTGCCCCTTCACCGTGCCCGGCGGTTGCGACAGGATGGCCTGATAGGTCGGGCCGCCGCCACGCCCCACAGTGCCGCCGCGGCCGTGGAACAGTCGCAGGCGAATGCCTTTCTCCTCGAACAGATGCACCAGCGCGAGTTCGGCCTTGTACAGCTCCCAGTTCGACGTGAGGAAGCCGCCGTCCTTGTTGCTGTCGGAGTAGCCGAGCATGACTTCCTGCTCGCCGCCTTGCTGCGTGACCACCTCGGACATGCCGGGAATGTCGAAGAACGCGCGCATGATGACCGGCGCATTGCGCAAGTCGGCAATCGTTTCGAACAGCGGGATGACCATCGCACCGACCTTGGGCTCGATGGCCTTCGCGCCGTTGCTACCCAGCGCCCCCTGGAAGAGGCCGGTCTCCTTTTGCAGCAGCATGACTTCCACCAGATCGCTCACGGTTTCCGTATGCGAAATGATGTAATTGCGCACCGCGCGCGGTCCGAAGCGGGCGCGGATGTCGCGCGCCGCGGCAAACACCGCCAGCTCGTCGCGGGTGCGCTGCGAGTAGTCGAGATAAGGCGAGAACAGCGGGCGCGGCTCGCGCAGTTCGCGCAGCAGCAGGGCGAGCTTCTGGTCTTCGTCGAGCTTCGCGTAATTGGCTTCGATGCCCGCCTTGGCGAACAGCTCGGCGATGACGGCCTCGTGAATGTCCGAACTCTGGCGCAGGTCGATGCTGGCCAGATGGAAGCCGAACACTTCGGCGGCACGCACGAGCGGCCCGAGGCGCTGGGCGACCAGGGCGCCGCCATGATGCGCCATGAGCGACGCGACGACCGTATTCAGATCCGAGATGAATTCGCTCGCGTCGAGATACGGGCTGGCGCGACCGACCGCGACGCGGTGCGGCACATGGCCGACCCACTCGCGCGCCGTGGCGGCCAGACGCGCGTACACGCCGATGAGGGCGCGGCGATAGGGCTCGTCCGTGCGGTGCGGCGAGTCGTCGGGCGAGCGGCGCGCGAGCGTGAGCAGCGCGTCGCTGGAGCCGGCGAGCAATTGCGAGACGGACAACTCCGCGCCCAGCAAGTGCACCTGTTCGAGGTAGTGCGCGAAGATCTCGGTGGCCTGGCTCGTGATGGCCAGTTGCAGCGTTTGCGCCGTGACGTTCGGGTTGCCGTCGCGATCGCCGCCGATCCAGCTACCCATTTGCAGGAAGCGGCCGAGGCCTTCGGCGCGCACGGCGGGCACGGCGTCGTGAAGCTCGGCGCTCACGTCGTCGTACAGGGCGGGAATCTCGGAGAGGAACGTGCTGCGGTAGTAAGACAGTGCGTTCTCGATTTCATCGGCCACCGTCAGGCGCGAGCTGCGCAGCATGCGCGTCTGCCAGAGCGTGGTGACGTAGGCGCGCATCGATTCCGTGTTGCGCGAGGCCTCACGCTCGGTGAGGGCGTCGTCGCGATTCGCGAGCAGACGGGCGATTTCGCGCTCGGCGTCGAGAATGCTCTTGCGCTGGACTTCGGTCGGGTGGGCGGTGAGCACCGGCACGATGAGCGCGCTTGCGAAGAACGCCTGGAGCGTGGCAGGATCGGCGAGGCCGGCATCTTTCAGACTTTGCAGGGCGGCGCGCAGGCTGCCCGGCTGGGCGCGGCTACCGGCGAGCGCATGCACGCGGCGGCGGCGGTTGTGATGGCGGTCCTCGGCGATATTGGCCAAGTGCGAGAAGTAGCTGAACGCGCGCACGACCTGAATGGCTTGCTCATTGGTCAGGCCGTTGAGCAGGCTGTTGAGCGCCTTCGCGGCGCTACGGTCGCCTTCCCGGTGAAAGCGCACCGCATTCTGCCGAATGGTCTCGACCAGATCGAACGCGTCGCTGCCTTGTTGCTCGCGCAGCACGTCGCCCAACAGACGGCCCAGGAAGCGGATGTCCTCGCGCAGCGGGGCGTCCTTGTCTTCGCGCGAGCGGCGGGCCTTGCCCTTGGCCGGCCCAACCGCCACCTGGCGGGAAGTGGATGGGGCCGCGGCTGCTGCTTTCGCGGGGGAAATCTTGCCGACCGACTTGGCGAGGCCCTCTTGCGGGGCTTTTACCTTTGCGCTGCTCTTCATGTCGCTCCTCTCACGACCCGCCGTTCGGGCCGGTCAAGCGTGTTACCATTTTTTCTTTTGGTCTTCACGCGGTTGCTGAATGAACTTCGCTGCTCCTGAAACCCTGGTAATCGCTTCGCGCGAGAGCCGGCTCGCCATGTGGCAAGCCGAACACGTGCGTGACGCGCTGCACAAATTATATCCGCAGTGTCGCGTGAGTATCCTCGGAATGACCACTCGCGGTGACCAAATTCTCGATCGCTCGCTCGCGAAGGTCGGCGGCAAGGGGCTTTTCGTTAAGGAACTCGAACTTGCCCTGGCCGATGGACGCGCCGATCTCGCCGTCCATTCGCTCAAGGACGTGCCGATGCAATTGCCCGACGGCTTCACGCTGGCCGCCGTGCTCGAGCGCGAGGATCCCTGCGACGCCTTCGTGAGTAACGACTACGACAGTCTCGAGGCATTGCCCGCCGGGGCGGTGGTCGGCACGTCGAGCCTGCGCCGTGAAGTGAGTTTGCGTGCCCGGTATCCGCATCTGAAGGTGGCGCCGTTGCGGGGCAACCTCGATACGCGTCTGGGCAAGCTCGACCGGGGCGATTTCGCCGCGATCATTCTTGCGGCGGCCGGTCTCAAACGCCTGGGATTGGGCGAGCGCATTCGCGCCACGCTCGCGCCGGAGGTGAGCCTGCCGGCCGCCGGGCAGGGCGCGCTGGGCATCGAAGTGCGCGCGGGACGTCCCGAAATCCTGCAATGGCTCGGTGCACTTCACCACGGCCACACCACGCTGGCCGTGAGCGCCGAGCGCGCCGTGTCGCGTGCGCTGGGGGGCTCGTGCCAGGTGCCGCTGGGCGCGTTTGCCGAATTTACGCCGCAGGGCGACCTGGCACTGCGCGCTTTCATTGCGTCGACGGACGGCGCGACGGTGCTTCGCGCTCAGGGCACGGCCAATGTCGCCGAAGGCGATGTGGCCGGCGCCGAGGCGCTCGGGAAGCGGGTCGCGCAGGAACTGATCGATGCGGGAGGCCTGGCACTGGTGCCGCCGCCCGAGCCCAAGGATCCTCCCACTTGAGCCCGCGCGCGCCGGTCTTGCCGCCCGCCGCTGGCGTTGCGCCAGCGTCCGTCTGCGGGCGCCTTGCCGGTGGGGCAATGTCGCCTCGCTCGCCGTGCGCCATCCTGACGCGCCCCGACGGACAAGCCCATGCACTTGCCCGCGCGTTGCGCGCAGAAGGCATCGACACGCTCGCATTCCCGCTGCTGCACATTGCCGCGCAGGCCGACCCAGATACATTGGCGGCGCTTGATCGCGCATTGCGCTCGCTGGCGTCCTACGCGCTGGCGGTGTTCGTCTCGCCCAACGCGGTGACGCATGGCCTGGCTCGGCTGGCGCTTCTGGCATCCCTCGATCATCGAACGAGCGACGACCTCACCGATGTCGGTACCCACGTGGGCGACTTGTGGCCCGCGGCATTGCCGGTGGCCGTGGTCGGCCCAGGGAGTGCGCAGGCGCTGGCCGACGCGGGCATCGCCGCGCCACGACATCGGGTGATCGTGCCGCCGGGCGGTCCGGCGGCGCGTTTCGACTCGGAAGCGCTCCTCGCGCAACTCGACCTCGCTTCGCTGGCAGGACGCCGCGTATTAATCGTGCGGGGCGACGGCGGCCGCGAACTGCTGGCCGACACGTTGCGCGCCGGTGGCGCGCAGGTGGACCTCGTCAGTGCCTACACGCGCCGGGCGCCCGCGCCGGACGCCGCCGCGTGGGCCGCGCTGGAAGCCCGGCTGGCTTCGCCCGAGCGTTGCGCCTGGGTGCTGACCAGTTCCGAGGCGGTGCGTCATCTGGCCACACAGCTCGCTGCGCGCTACGGCACGCGCGATGGCATTCACACGCCGGGCACCCCGCAGGTGCTGGCGCAAATCCTGGCGGCGCGGTGCTTTACGTCGCATGTGCGCATCGCAGATGCCGCGCGGGCTGCGGGGTTTGATAGGATTACGCAATGCGCGCCCGGCGACGAGAACTTGTTGGCGGCACTCAAAACATGGGCGGATCCCATTCAAGTCAAAGCATGACGACAGATAATCGCGTTCCCGAGTCTTCCCAGAACCCGTCGGCGTCGACCGGCCCGGCGGCGTCGAATGCAACCACGGCCGGCGGTGCTCCCTATGGCACGACGGGTAGCCCGCCCGCATGGCAGCCGCCCGAGCCGCCGCCTCGGCGTCGAGGGTCGGGGGCCGCGTTGCCCTGGCTGCTCTTCGTGCTTGTGTCGGCCGGGGCCGGCATCGGCGGCTGGTCGCTGAACCAGAAGCTCGACCGCGTGCAGCAGGAAATGGCGCGCCGTCAGCAGACGGGCGATGCACAGGTCATGCAGGCGCAGGTGCGAACGGCGCAGGCGCTCGACAATCAGCGCGATCTGCAAAATCGGCTCACGGCGCTCGAAGGGCGAGTGTCCGATTCGCGCAGCCAGCAGGCCGCACTCGAACAGCTCTATCAGGATCTGGCGCACAACCGAGACGAATGGGTACTCGCCGAGACCGAGCAGATCGTCACGAGTGCGAATCAACAATTGCAGCTCACCGGCAACGTTCGCGGCGCGCTGATTGCGCTGGAGGGTGCCGACGCTCGCCTGGCACGCTCCGGCGCACCGCAGCTCGCAGGCGTGCGCGACGCGTTGAAGAAGGACATCGACCGGCTCAAGGCCGTGCCGGCGGCCGATTTGCCGCAACTGACCGGCAAGCTCGATCAGGCGATTGCCATGGTCGACACGTTGCCGTTGCAGGCCGAGGAGCGGCGCGTCGACCCGACGTCGGCGGCGGGGGGCGCGGCCGGTGCGGGCAGCGTGAGCGAAGCGGGCTGGATCGCGACGTGGCATCGCCTGTCCTCGGAGATGCTGGGCAGCCTCAAGCAACTGGTGCAGGTCCGCCGGTTGGACGACCCGGACGTCATGCTCGTGGCGCCGGAGCAGGGCGCGTTCCTGCGGGCGAATCTCAAGCTGCGCCTGCTCAATGCGCGTCTGGCGCTGCTTGCGCGCAACGCGTCAGCTGTGCATAGCGACGTGGTGGTCGCGCAGGCCGCGCTTGACAAGTATTTCGACGCCAAGTCGCGTCGCATCGCCGCCGTGAAAACGTTGCTCGACCAGGTCGACGCGGGCTCGCGCACGATCGAACTGCCGACCCTTGACGCCAGCCTGACCGCCATCGGTCAGGTCAAGGACGTCAAGGACAAGCCCTAAGGAGCCGGCATGCGAGGACTGATCTGGTTGACGCTCCTGTTCGCGGTCGCGGCCGGCTTTGCCGTGCTGGCGACGTTCAATCACGGGCAGGTGGTGATGCTCGTGCCACCGTACCGTGTTGACGTATCGCTGAATCTTTTTGTGTTGGCGTTGCTGGCCTTGTTCGTTGCGCTGTACGTCGTCATTCGTATTCTGCGTAACATCTACAAGATGCCGGAGCGCGTGGCCGCTTACCGCAATCGCCAACGCAGCCGTCGCGCGAACATCGCGTTGCGCGATGCCGTGGCGAATCTCTTCGCGGGACGCTACACGCGGGCGGAGAAAGCGGCGCGCGAAGCCGCCGAGCAAGAGGACAATCGTGGCGTGGCGGCGATCATCGGGGCGCGCGCGGCGCATCGTATGCGCGAGTTTGCGCGTCGCGACAGCTGGCTGGCCGAGGCGCAGGGGGCGAACCTCGAAGAGGCGCGTCTGTTGCAGACGGCGGAGTTGCGCGTCGATACCCGTGATGCGGAAGGGGCGCTCGAAGCCCTGACCGAGATGCGGGCGCAGGGCGCGCGCCGCATGCAGGCGCAGTTGGTCGCCTTGCGGGCACATCAACACCTGAAGCATTGGCCCGAGGTCCTGGCGCTGCTCAAGGTGCTGGAAAAGCGCGAAGCGCTGCATCCGGCGTTGGCGGCCAAGCTCAAGCAGACGGCCAGCGAGGGCATTCTGCGCGATCACCGCCACGATGCCGACGCGCTGCTCAAGTGCTGGAACGAATTGCCGGCCGATGCGCGCACGTCGGCGCGGATTGCCGATGTCGCGGCGGAGTTGCTGATTTCGCTCGACCGCCTGCGCGAGGCGCGCGATATCGTCGAGGCCGCGCTGGCCGAGCACTGGGACCCACGTCTGCTGCGCCGCTATGCCGATTGTGCCGGCGGCGATGCCCTGCCGCTCATCCAGAAGGCCGAGGCGTGGCAGCAGCGACATCCGAACGATCCCGATCTGCTCTTCGCCCTGGGCAAGCTGTGCCAGCACCAGCGGCTGTGGGGCAAGGCGCAGACGTTCCTCGAAGGGGCACTGCGTCATACCGACGACCGGCATCTGCAGCAGCGCGTGCATCTCGCGCTGGCGCAACTCTTCGAGGGGCTCGAGCAGATGGAACTGGCCAACCGTCACTATCGGGCCTGCGCGAGCGCGTAAATGGCTGGTGAGCGAGCCGTCAGGCTCGCATCGTCATTCGATGGCCGTTGCTTCGTTCCCCGAACTCTGACGCAACGGCAGTTCCGGCAAGCGGCCGAGCGCGACGATGGCCAGCGCGGCAATGAGGGCGCTACCGCCGAAGAAGGCACCGAAGGCGAGCCGTACATGATCTTCCATCCCGGGCGGTGCGCCGCCTGGGCGAAGGAAGTCGGTCAGTTCGCGCGGTGCGCCGCCGTCTGCCGAGACCAACAGCCCGACGATGAGCGCGCCGAACATTGCGACGCCGATCATCCCGCCGAGCGCCCGGAAGAATGCGTGTGCGGCCGTCGCAATGCCGATGTCGCGCGGCGCGACGGCATTTTGCGTCGCCACGGTCATCACCGGCATGGCCGAGCCGAAGCCGATCCCCACCAGTCCGAGACACAGCCCCACGACCCAGAGCGGCAGTGACTGCACGCCGAGCGCAATCGTCGTCAGTCCCAGCAACGCCACCGGCAGGCCAATCTGTGGCGGACGCTTGTAATGCCCCGTCGCGCGCATGTAATGCCCCGCGCTGAGCGCCCCCACCACGATGCCCAGCAGCGGCAGGATCAGCATCAGCCCCGAACGGCTAGCCGATTCGCCGCGCTGCAACTGAAGATATAGCGGCACGTAGATCCCGATGCTGATGTTGACCATCATCACGAGCACGGCCATCGTCGATGTCATCCGGAACACCGGGTTGGCAAGCAACGCCACCGGTAGCAATGGCTCGCGCACCGCACGCTGGTGACGCAGGAAGATCGCCCCCACGATCACGCTCGCGGCGAGCAGGCCTGCAATGGGCATCGACACCCAGTCGTAGCGATGTCCGCCCCAGGTGAGCGCCAGCAGCAGGCAGACGGTCGCGGCGATGAGCAGCGCCGACCCGAGATAGTCGATGCTCGGCTTGCCCTCGCGACGGGGCAGGTGGCGCAGCGCGCGGTCGCTCAGGTAGATGGCGAGCAGACCGAGCGGGAGATTGATCCAGAAGATGAGGGTCCAGTTCAGGTACTGGGCGAATACTCCGCCGGTGATGGGCCCCGCCACGCCGGAGACGGCGAACATGCCGGAGATATATCCCTGATATCGGCCACGCTCGCGCGGCGAGACGATATCCGCGATCACGGTATTGGACAGCGCGATGAGACCGCCGCCGCCTAGCCCCTGCACGCCGCGCGCGACGATCAGCGCGAGCATGCTCGGCGCCAGCGCGCACAGCACCGACCCCACGAGGAAAACGGCCACGCTCACGGCGATGACGACGCGCCGTCCGAGCAGATCGGAGAGCTTGCCGACGATGGGGGTAATGGCCGTGGACGAGAGCAGATACGCGGTGACGACCCACGACACGGCGTCGAAGCTACCGAGGTCTCGGGCGATGGTCGGCAGGGCGGGCGCGACGATGGTCTGGTCGAGCGAGCCCAGAAACATGATGAGCAGCAGGCCGGAGAGGATCGACTTGACCTCGGTGGGGGTGAGCGAGACGCCGGCCGGCGTCGTCTGAGAGTCATTGGCGGGCATGCGGATCTTTGGGGGCAAAAAACAGGCCGTCCCGGCAAGGACGGCCTTCTCGATGCGAAATATATTACTCCCAACGGATGGCTACGGTGGCGACCCGGCCAGCGGCCCCGTGGCGGGACGGTCTTGCCCGGCGAGATGCGGTTTCGTCAGCCGATCCCGCCGTACCCGTCACTGGTTGACGAGCCGCGCGGGCACGGCCAGCGTAAGCAGTCCGCCCAGAATCATGAAGATCGTGAGCAGGAACATGCCGCTGTTGGTGCTGTGCGTGGCGTCTTTGAGAAAGCCGATCAGGTATGGGCCCACGAAACCGGCCAGATTGCCCAGCGAGTTGATCATCGCGATACCGGCCGCGGCGGCGGTGCCGCCCAGAAAGGCCGTGGGCAGGCTCCAGAACAGCGGCAGCACGATCATGATGCCCATCGTGGCCAGCGTCAGGGCGACCATGGCGAGCTGGGTGTTGTGGCTCCAGGTCGTCGACAGGAACAGGCCGATGGCGCCGACGAAAGCGGGTATCGCAATGTGCCAGCGACGCTCGCCGCGCAGATCGGAGCGACGCCCGACCACGACCATCGCGATCACCGAGAAGAAATACGGAATGGCCGTAAGCAGGCCGATTTGCAGCGGATCGGTCACGCCCGTGCCCTTGATGATCGTCGGCAGCCAGAAGCCCACACCGTACAGGCCGATCACGAACGAGAAGTAGATCAGGCTCATCATCCACACGCGGGGGCTCGAGAACACCCGGCGCAGCGGCAGGTCTTCCTTGCTGAGCACATCGCTGGCGATGTTGCGCTCGAGCATCGACTTCTCGGCATCGTTGAGCCATTTGGCATCGCGAATGCGGTCGTCGAGCACGACCAGCACGATCAGCCCGATCACCACCGACGGAATCGCTTCGATCAGGAACATCCATTGCCAGCCGGCAAGGCCATTCACGCCGCTCATGTCCTTGAGGATCCAGCCCGAGAGCGGTCCGCCGATCAGGCCGGACAACGCCACGGCCGTCATGAACCAGGCGGTCATGCGTCCGCGCCGCGAGGCCGGATACCAGTAGGTGATGTACAGGATGATGCCGGGGAAGAAGCCCGCCTCGGCCACGCCGAGCAGGAATCGCATGATGTAGAACATCTGTGGCGACGTGACGTACATCGTCGCGCCCGAGATGATGCCCCACGAGATCATGATGCGCGCGATCCACACGCGGGCGCCTACGCGATGCAGGATCACGTTGCTTGGCACTTCGAAGAGGAAGTAGCCGAAGAAGAAGATACCCGCGCCGAGACCGAACACGGTGTCGGAGAATTGCAGGTCGCCGACCATCTGCAACTTGGCGAAGCCGACGTTGACCCGGTCGAGATACGCGACCACATAGCACAGCAGTAGAAACGGAATCAGCCGCCAGCCGACCTTGCGGTAGGTGGCCGCTTCAAAGTCGGCCGACGACGCATCGGTCATGGGCGAGGGGGGCGTGGGAACGCTGTTCATACGAAAGCTCCTCCGGTTTGACGTGGTGTTGTCTGTCGTTATGGTGTGAGTGCGACAACTACGGGATTACCGACTGCAAAAACGATGGGTCGATCAGATGCAGCGTCCGCCGTCGACCTCCAGGCACACGCCGGTGATGAATGCGGCGTCGTCGCTGGCGAGGTAGAGGCAGGCGTTGGCAATGTCCTGCGGCGTGGAGAAGCGCCCGAGCGGAATGCCTGCGAGGAATTTGGCGCGGTTCTCGGGGGTGTTCGGCACGCCCATGAATTCGGCGGTCAATCCGGTATCGCCGATGACCGGGTTGACGCAGTTCACGCGGATGTTCTTCGGGCCGAATTCGGCGGCCATGGCCTTGCTCGCCGTAATCACGGCCCCTTTGCTGCCGTTGTACCAGACGAGCCCCGGGCGTGGGCGCACACCCGCCGTCGACGCGATGTTGATCATCACACCGGCGCCGCGCTGCAGGAAGTACGGCATGACCGCGCGCGCACTCCAGAAAATGCTCTTGACGTTCACGGCATAGACGCGATCGAACTCGGCTTCGGTGACTTCGAGCAGTGGCTTGTTGCGATGCGTGGTGCCCGCATTATTGACCACGATATCGAGATGGCCGAAGCGCGTGACGGCTTCGTCCAGCAGGGTGACGTGATCGTCCTCTCGGGACACATCGCCGCATACGAACGCCGCTCGCCCACCGGCCTTGGCGATGTCCTCGGCCACGCGCTCGCCGGCCTCGCGGTTCAGATCGTTGACGATGACGGCGGCGCCTTCGTGCGCAAACGTCTTGGCGATGCCCTCGCCGAAGCCGGAACCGGCGCCCGTGACGATGGCCACTTTCTCTTGCAAACGCATGCCTTGTCTCCTGAAGTGCCTGGGGATGGCGAAGCGTCGGACACAGGGCGTGCGTTCGATGCTTCGCCGCGATCTAGATCAGGGAGTGTGCAGTCGGTCCTGCGAATCAACCGTGCCGGATGGCCACGGTCTTGAGTGTCGTGAAGCCATAGAGGGCTTCGAAGCCCTTTTCGCGTCCGTGGCCGGAGTGCTTGCGCCCGCCGAAAGGCAGCTCCACGCCGCCGCCCGCGCCGTAGTTGTTGATGAAGACCTGTCCCGCGCGAATGTCGCGTGCCAGGCGCATCTGGCGTGCGCCATCGCGCGTCCAGACCCCGGCGGCCAGACCGTAGGGCGTGCCGTTGGCCAGCCGCACGGCGTCGGCCTCGTCAATAAACGGCATGGCGGCGAGCACCGGGCCGAACACTTCCTCGCGGGCGAGACGATGGGTGGCGGGAACGTCGCGCAGGAGCGTGGGGGCCTGATAGAACCCGGTTTCCGGTGCGCTGCCGACGACTTCACCCTGCGACATCACCGCAATGCCATCGTGCTGCGCTTCGGACAGGAAGTCCCACACGCGTTGCTGCTGGCGCGCACTGATCAGCGGGCCGAGATCGAGATCGTCCTGCGACGGTCCCACGCGCAGATGCGCAAACGCCTCGGCCAGACGCGCGAGCAGGCGCTCGTAGGCGTCGCGCTCGATGAGCAGACGGCTGCCGGCGGAGCACGTTTGTCCGGCGTTCTGCACGATCGCATTGACCACCACGGGCAGCACAGCGTCCATGTCCGCGTCGGCGAAAACGATCTGCGGCGATTTGCCGCCGAGTTCGAGCGTGACGGGCGTATGGTTTTCCGCGGCCATCTGCGAGATCAGCGTGCCGGTCGCGGGCGAGCCGGTAAACGAGATGTGATCGATGCCCGGATGCCGCGCGAGTGACGCACCCGCCTCGGCGCCGTAGCCGGTCACAATATTGAGCGCGCCCGGCGGCAGCCCGGCTTCGATCGACAGCTCGGCCACGCGCAGCAACGACAGACAGGCGTCTTCCGCCGGCTTCACGACACAGGCGTTGCCGCTCGCAAGGGCCGCGGCGACACTGCGCCCGAAGATCTGCAGCGGGTAATTCCACGGAATGATGTGACCGGTCACGCCGTGCGGCTCTCTCACGGTGAATACGGTGAAGCCGGGCTGGTAGGGGATCGTCTCGCCGTGCAGCTTGTCGGCGGCCCCGGCATAGAACTCGAAATAGCGCACGATGGCGGCGGCATCGGCGCGTGCCTGCTTGAGCGGCTTGCCGGTGTCGCGTGCTTCGAGCTGCGCCAACGCCTCGTGATGTTGAGCGAGCACGTTCGCCATTGCGTAGAGTACGCGGCCGCGCTCGGCGGCGCCGATGCGTCCCCAGTCGCCTTCGAAGGCCGAACGTGCGGCCTTCACGGCGCGGTCGATATCCTCGGCGTCGCCGCGGGCGATCTGGGTAAAGACTTGTCCGTCGGAAGGGTCAACAACGGGAATCGTCGGGCTCTTCGCGGGAGCGACCCATTGGTTGCCGATGAAGTGTGTAGCTTCGGGCATGACGACGTCACCTCGTGTGGGGGTGGCCCTCATTATCACTTAACTCGTGAGGGCGTTGACCGTCACATGCGTCACATCCGCACAAACACCTAAATTGATCGCATTGTAATTAAAGAGATTTTATTGCAATTTTTTATCACCTATCCTTGATCGAAATGAATCGCCAGACGGACATCTGGCGTAGCCCCACCGCTCGTCGCATACGGCTATCCGCGCCGTGGCGACAACGTCGAACGGAAGTATTCAGGAGTCCGCAGGCAATGAACGACGCAGTGACGCGTGAAACACTGATCCCTCGGTTGCGAGACGCGCTGGGCGCCCAAGCCGTGCTCAGCGATGCGCCCGATACCGCCGGTTACACCGAGGACTGGCGGGGCCGTTACCGGGGCGAGGCGCTGTGTGTCGTGCTGCCCTCGACCACCGCGCAGGTGAGCGATGTCGTCAGGCTATGCGCCGCCGCGGGCGTGCCGATCCTGCCGCAGGGCGGCAACACGAGCCTGTGCGGCGGGGCGGTGCCGCCGACCGACGGCCCGGCGCCCGTCATTCTGAACCTGGCGCGCATGCGTCGCGTTCGGCAGGTCGATGCGGCCAACGGGTCGATGGTCGTCGAGGCCGGGTGCATCCTGAAAACCGTGCAGGAGACGGCGGCCGGCGTTGGACGTCTGTATCCGGTGAGTCTTGGTGCCGAGGGGTCGTGTCAGATCGGCGGCACGCTCTCGACCAACGCGGGCGGCACCAGCGTACTGTGCTATGGCAACACGCGTGAGAACGTGCTGGGCCTGGAAGTCGTGCTGGCCGACGGCACGATCTGGGACGGTCTGCGCGCACTTCGCAAAGACAACACCGGTATCGATCTCAAGCATCTGTTCATCGGGGCGGAGGGCACGCTGGGCATCATCACGGCCGCCGCGCTCAAGCTGCATCCGTTGCCCACGCAGCATGCGCTCGCGTGGTTTGCGCCGCGCGATCCCGCCGCCGCGCAACAGATTCTCGGTAGGTTTCAGAGCGCCTGCGGCGCGCGCCTGTCGGCTTTCGAGATCATGAACCGTCACCAGCTCGATCTGGTGCTGGCCAATGTGCCGAATCGCCGCAATCCGCTCGCGCACGCGCATGCCTGGCATGTGCTGGTCGAGCTGAGCGACACGCGCGACGCCGAAGGGCTCGAAGCCGTGCTGACGCAGACGCTGGGCGAGGCCATCGAGCAAGGGCTCGTCGAAGACGCCGTCATCGCCGCGAACGACACGCAGCGCGCCGATCTCTGGGAAGTGCGCCACAGCGTGAGCGAAGCCAACAAGAAGGCCGCCGTCGGGCTCACGACCGATTGCGCGGTGCCGGTGTCGAGCGTGCCCGAATTCATCGACGCCGCCACGCGCGCCGTGCACGCCGTCGTGCCGGGGCTCGACATCGCCATCGTCGGCCATATGGGCGACGGCAACGTGCACTTCATCCCGATGTTCTCGTTTGCCGCCTGGGCGGCGCTGGCCGACAGTGCGTCGATGGCCGACATCATGCGCGCGTGCGTAAACGACGTGGCCGCACGGCTGTCCGGCACGTTCAGCGCCGAGCATGGCGTTGGCCAGACGGGCTTGCCGCTCATGCAGCGCTACAAGGCGCCGGCCGAACTCGCCCTCATGCGCACCGTGAAGGCGGCACTCGACCCTAACCAGTTGTTCAATCCGGGACGTCTCGTTCCCTGAGTCATTTCACGCATTGCTGTTTGTTGTGCCATAACCGCGCGCGCGGCGGCTGTGCCGAAGTCGCACACCGTCGCCGCGCCCACCCTCCCAGTCAAGACCGGAGACCAAGATGAAACGCAAGCCCTTCGCAAGCCCGCTCGATACTGCTGACATCGCTGACACCCACGCCGACAACGACGCTGCATCGCTCGCACAGCCGGGCCGCCGCACGGCCATGAAGACGGCGCTCGTCGGTGCCGCAGCCGTGGCATTCCCGTTCGTGTGGACGTCCTCGCGCGCCGCCACCAAGCGCATCGTCGTGCGCGACGATGGCGGGATCTACAACAAGGCGTACGACGCCGTGTTCTATAAGCCGTTCGCCAAGGCGACCGGCATCGAAGTCGTGGGCGTGCAGGCCAACGCCGAGCCGACGGCGCAGATCAAGAGCATGGTCGAGGCGGGCAGCTACACGTGGGACATGGCCAAGATCAGCCAGCCCGCGATCCTGCTGCTGACGGGGGGCGGCAAGGAGTACCTCGAGCGCCACGGTCTCGAGTCGGACCCCGTCATCGCGAAGATCCCCTCGCAGTACATGTCGCCGTTCGGCGTGGGAACCAACATTTACTCGACGGTGCTCGCCTACCGAACCGATGCGTTCAAGGGCCGCAAGGCGCCGGCGTCGTGGGCCGATCTGTGGAACGTGAAGGACTTTCCGGGCCGTCGCTCCATCCGCAAGTACCCGTTCGACACCATCGAAGAAGCATTGCTGGCCGACGGCGTGGCGTCCGGCGCGGTGTATCCGTGCGACTTCGATCGTGCATTCAAGAGTCTGGACAAGATTGCGAAGCATGTGGACGTATGGTGGACCACCGGCGCACAGCTCGAACAGATGCTCGGCTCGGGCGAGGTCGACATGGTCGCCACGTGGGCTTCGCGCGCGCAGTCGGCGCAGGCCAACGGCGCGCCCGTGGAGATCGTGTGGAACCAGAACATCTGGGGGTGCGACAACTGGTCGATCCTCAAGGGCACGCCGAACGCCGGTGCTTGCCGCGAGTTCATCAAGTTCGTGAGCGATCCGAAGCGACAGGCCGAACTGACCAAGTTCTTCCCGGCCGGGATGACGCAGCCCGAGGCGTTCAACTACGTCAAGCCCGAGATTGCGAAGCACTGCCCGACATTCCCCGCGAACATGAAGAGTGGCGTGCAGATCAACGCGAAGTTCTGGCAGCAAAACCAGAGCGTGGCGCTCGAGCGATTCAATCGTTGGATCCTGACCTGATCCTCACCTGCTGTTCCGTTTCATGCATTCTAGAGTGCTGATCTCATGACCGTTGCCAATCTCCAAGTGTCGGGTCTGTCCAAGCGCTACGGCGATTTCGTCGCGCTTGCCCCGACCGACCTCGATGTCGCCCAGGGCGAATTCCTGACCTTGCTCGGCCCAAGCGGCTCGGGCAAGACCACCTTGCTCTCGCTCATCGCGGGTCTGTCGCAGCCCGATGCGGGCGCCATCCGCATCAATGGGACCGATGTCACGTACGGCGCGCCGTACGAGCGCGACATCGGTATGGTGTTTCAGAACTACGCACTGTTCCCGCACATGACCGTGGCGGAGAACATCGCATTCCCGTTGCAAATGCGTCGCACCGACGCACAGGCCGCTCGCAAGATGGTCATGAACGCGCTGGAGATGGTGCATCTGCCGCATGTGGCAGAGCGCTATCCGCGCGAACTCTCGGGGGGGCAGCAGCAGCGCATCGCCCTCGCGCGTTGCATGGTCTACCGGCCGTCGATCATTTTGATGGACGAGCCGCTGGGCGCGCTCGACAAGAAGTTGCGCGATCACATGCAGCTCGAGATCAAGCGGATTCACCGCGAACTCGGTACCACCATCGTGTACGTGACGCACGATCAGGAGGAAGCGATGACGATGTCCGATCGCATCTGCCTGATGAACGCCGGGGAAATCGCGCAACTGGGCACGCCGGACGATCTGTATTTCCGTCCGTCGAGCGTGTTCGTGGCCGATTTCCTCGGGGAGTCCAACCTGCTCGATGCCACCGTGCTGACGCGCGCGGGCGATCAGGTGCGCGTGGCGATGCCGGGCGTGGAAGGCGCGCAGGGTGCCGGTGCGATGGTCTATGACCCGAAGGTCGAGCCGGGCCGTGCGGTCAAGCTGCTGCTGCGTCCGCAGAACCTGCACATCCACGAGGGCGCCGAGGGGGGCGATGGCGGTAACCGCGATGGCGTGGCAACGATCTCGGCGAAGCTCACCGACATCATGGTCACGGGCGGCATGACGAAGCTGTACCTGCAGTCGTCGGTGATGGGCGGGGCGGTGAGCGAGGGGGGCGGGGTGGGCAAGTCGCTCGTGGCGTCGTTTCCGACACATCGTCGTGGCAACCGTTTCGAGATCGGGCAGACGCTCGGTCTCGCATGGCGTGCCGACGACGCCGTGGCGATCGCGGGGTAAGCGATGAGTGCATCCGCCGTGGTTCGTCCTTCGTCGTCCCGTCCCGCCCAGCCGGCGCCGCGCCGGGCCCGCTGGCGTGCGCGCCTGCGCCCGCTGCTTATGGCCGCGCCCATCGTCATTCTGCTGGCGGTGATGCTGATTTATCCGGTCGGTCAACTCTTGCTGTTGAGCATTCGCGGCGAGAGCGGCTTCACGCTCGCCGAATATCAGCGCTTGTTCGCCTCGTCGGTGTATGTCGAGGTGCTGCTCATCACACTGAAGGTCTCGCTATACACGACCTTCTTCGCGGTGCTCACGGGCTATCCGATTGCGTATCGGCTCTCGACACTGAGCGGCGCGCGCAAGCAGCGGCTGCTGTTCTGGCTCCTGCTGTCGTTCTGGACGAGTTTTCTCGTGCGTACGTTTGCCTGGGTGGTCCTGCTCGGGCGCAACGGCGTGATCAATCGAACATTGCTCGATCTGGGTCTGATCGATGCGCCGCTCTCGCTGCTCTACAGCTTTCCGGCCGTGTTGCTCGGCATGGTGCATGCGCTCATGCCGTTGGCGGTGCTCACGATGCTCTCCGTCATGGAGAACATCGACCGTCGTCTGCCGAGCGCGGCATCGACGCTGGGCGCGCGCCCCGGCACCGTGTTCTGGCGGGTGTATTTCCCCTTGTCGCTGCCGGGCGTGGCCGCCGGCGCGTTGATGGTGTTCGTCACATCGATCGGCTTCTTCATCACGCCGACGCTGCTCGGCGGTCGTCACGACACGATGATTACGCAGCTCATCATCGATCAGGTGATGCAGGCATTGAACTGGGGCTTCGCGGGCGCGATCTCGGTGCTGCTGCTCGCCGTGGTGCTGGTGGTGTTCTTCGTCTACGACCGCCTGGTCGGACTGTCGACGATGGCCGGCGGCGCGGGCGACATCAAGACCGGCAAGCGGCGCGGCGGGTGGAGCCGGGCGCTTGGCGAGAGCGTGCTCTCGGCGCTGGGCAGTGCCACCGATCTGCTGCTGCGTGCGATGCCCCGCCACAAGGGCGAGCAGGGCGATGGGCGCGTGCTGCGCACGATCGTGGTCCTGCTGGTGGTGTTTCTTGCCGCACCGGCCCTGCTCATGATTCCGATGTCGTTCGACTCGGCCTCGGGCCTGGCCTGGCCGCCGAAAGGTTTCTCGCTGCAGTGGTATCAGCAGATCTGGGAATCGCCGTTGTGGATGCAGGCGGTCACGCGCTCGATGCTTGTCGGCATCGGAGCGGGATTGCTGTCGATGCTGATCGGTACGCCGGCCGCGTTCTTGCTGGTGCGCGGCGGCATGCGCGGCAAGTCGGCGATGCTCGCCTTCGTGCTCGCCCCCATCGTGGTGCCGCGCATGATCCTGGCCGTCGGCGTGTTCTATTTCTTCGCCAAGATCGGGCTGGTGGGCTCCAGCGTCGGGCTGACCCTCGCGCATACCGTCGTGGCCGTGCCGTATGTCGTCATCACGATGATGGCGGTGCTGCGCAACTACGACACGCGCCTCGACCTGGCGGCCTACAGCCTGGGGGCGCGTCCGTGGGCGACGCTTCGCCGCGTCACGTTCCCGATTCTCGGTGCGGGCCTGTTGTCGTCGTTCCTGTTCGCGTTCGCCACGTCGTTCGACGAACTCACGATTGCGCTGTTCACGTCGGGCGGTCTGTCGACCACCCTGCCCAAGCAGTTCTGGGACGAGATCACGATGCAGATCTCGCCGGTGATCGCCGCGGTCTCCACCTGCCTGTTCCTTTTCATCGCCGCACTCATCTGGGTGGCCGAGCGCTTGCGCCGGCGTAGCCTCGCGACCTGATGCGGTATCCGATTTCACCGAACTCACGATTCACGGACGTTTAACACATGCTTCGCTCTGCACAACTGAAGGGCATTCTGCCGGCGATTCCCACGCCGGTGAACGCCGACGACACGATTCACACCGATGCGGCGCGCGCGCTGATGCGGTATCTGCTGGGGCAGGGCATCGACGGCGTGGTGCCGCTCGGCGGCACCGGCGAGTACGGGGCGCTCTCGCGCGCCGAGCGCGTGCGCATGGCCGAACTCACGGCGCAGGAAGTGAAGACGCACGGCCGCGACGTGCCGGTGATCGCCGGCGTGCTCGACCCGGGCTATCACGACGCCATCGAAGCCGGTCGCGACTTCGCGGCAGCGGGTGCCGACGGCCTGCTCGTGCTCACCCCGTACTACACCAACCCGACGCAAGCCGGTATCCGCGACTACTTCCTGCGCTATGCCGACGAGTCGCCGGTACCCATCCTGATCTACGAGATCCCGTATCGCACGCGCATCGCGATTGCCCCGGAAGTGCTGCACGAGCTGTCGCGCCACGAGAACATCGTGGGCATGAAGGCGTGCAACACCGACATGTGGCATTTCCTGCGCACGATCGCGGGCGTCGATGCGTCGTTCGCCGTGCTGAGCGGCGAAGACACGCTGTTCCCGCTGCATGTGGCGGCGGGCGCGCGAGGCGGCATCGTGGTGACAGCGTCGCTATTGCCGAGCGCGTGGCAGCGCATCTTCATGCTCGCGTCAGAAGGCCGGACGGCCGACGCGCTTGAGTTGCACCGCTCGCTGATTCCGCTGATGAACCTGGCGTTTGCCGAGACCAACCCGGGGCCGATGAAGTCGGTGATGGACCTGATCGGCGTGGACGCGCCGGCGATGCTCGCCCCGCTGGTGCCGCCCGCACCGGCGCTGTCGGCCCAATTGCGCGAGGAACTGGCCAGGCAACTGGCGATCTTCGAGGGCCGCTGAGGCCGGGCGCGGTCTGGACCTGCCGCCGCTGGCGCGATTTAGCGGCGGAAGGTGGAGATTCGCGACTTCGAGATCGAGGTGGCGGCGACCTGCACGTGCGGCGCGAGTTCGGCCTCGACGCGCTCGCGTGTCCAGCGCGAGGTCGGCACCGAGATGTTGATGGCCGCGACGGCGTATCCATCGTGATCGGTGATAGGGGCGGCGACCGAGATGTCCCCCATCACGGTTTCGCTTTCGACGATGGCATAGCCGCGCCGCGCAGCCGTCTGGATGCGTTCGAGGAGCTTCTTCTCGTCCGTCGTGGTGTATGGCGTCATCGGTTCAAGCGAGGTATTCGCGAGGATTTCCCGCACGCGTGCGTCGGGCAGGCGCGACAGCATGGCGATGCCGGAGGCGGTGAACATTGCCGGCAGGCGGGCGCCGACGACGATGCCGATATTCACGAGATGCTGACCGGGAAAGCGCGCGACGTACACGATCTCGTGGCCGTCCAGCTCCTGCAGGTTGGTCGTCTCGCCAACGCGGCGGAAGATGTCCAGGAGATACGGCGCGGCCTTCTCGACGAGATCGTTCGCGCGGATGTAGTTGTAGGAGAACTGAAGCACCTTGGTGGTCAGACCGTAGGTGCGGGTCTCGGGCACGCGAAACAAATAACCGAGCACTTCGAGGGTGTGCACGAGCCGTTGCGTCGCGCTGCGATCGAGCCCTGCCGCCTTGGCGATGTCGCCAAGCGTCATGTAGCGCGCCGGGCCGTCGAAGGCGTGCAGCACCTGAAACGTCTTTTCGGTGGATCCGACGAAGAGCGACGAGCGGGGCGTCGACGGCGCAGCGTCCGACACGCTGGCGGATTTGGCTGACGCGGTGGCCGGCGCGTCTTCAGTACGGCCGGATGACCGGGCGGGCAAGCGCGGCATGGAATGTACCAATATGTTCGGATTGTAACGATTGTGATTGTAATGCAATTGTTTGTGTGCAAGCGATGAATTACCGGGAGAGCCCGTCATTGGCCGAGGAATGAGGCTGCGTGGCGAGCGCCACGGGGGAACATGAGAATAGGGGGAGCAATGCACGCGTTTTCCTGCGTGGAGGATTACCGTCGGGCTGCCCGGCGTCGTCTGGCGAAGCTGGCGTTCGATTACCTGGAGGGCGGGGCGGAAGACGGCGACGCGCTGCGTCGCAACCGCGATGCGTTCGCACAGTGGGGCTTTGCGCCGCGCGTGATGACCGATACGTCGCAATGTTCGAGTGCGACGACGTTCTGGGGGCGTGAAGCCGCCGCCCCCATGGCCGTGGGGCCGACCGGGCTCAACGGGTTGTTCTGGCCACGTGCCGATGAGCGGCTTGCCCGCGCGGCGGCCGACGCCGGGCTGCCGTTCGTGTTATCGACGGCGTCGACGTCGCTGCTGGAAGACGTTCGCGCGGCGGTGCCCGATGGCGAGATGTGGCTCCAGCTCTATGTGCAGCAAGACCGGCGTATTGCCGAGAGCATGATGCGCCGCGCGCGTGAGGCGGGTTTCCGCACGCTGCTGCTGACGGTCGACACGCCGGTGCATGGCAAGCGCGATCACGACACGCGCAACGGCTTCAAACTGCCGTTGCGCATGACGCCTCGGCTCATCGCCGACTGCATGCGGCACCCGCACTGGAGCTGGCAGATGCTGGCCTACGGCGCGCCGCAACTGCGCAACATCGCCAGGAGTGTGGGCGAGCGCGCCGATCTGGCCCGTCACGCGGCAGTGCTGAGCCGTCAGATGGACCTGTCGCTCGGTTGGGACGATCTGGCCTGGGTGCGCCGCCACTGGCCCGGTGAAGTGCTCGTCAAGGGGATCCAGACGGTGGAGGACGCCCGACTGGCGCAGGCGCACGGCGCGGATGGCATCGTCGTGTCCAATCACGGCGGGCGACAACTGGGCAGCACGCTTGCGCCGCTCGAGGCGCTGCCGCCGATCGTCGAGGCATTGAGCGCTCGCGGGCCCGCGATGGCCGTGTTTCTCGATGGTGGCGTGCGGCGCGGCGCCGACGTGGCCAAGGCCGTTGCGCTGGGAGCCAAGGGGGTGTTGCTCGGCCGTGCGCCGCTGTATGGCGTGGCGGCGCGCGGCGGCGCGGGCGTGGCCGGGGTGCTCGCGCTGCTGCTGGGCGAGTTGCGCACGACGATGCAACTGCTGGGCTGTGCAAACATGGGCGACCTCACGTCGCAGCGACTGGTCCGACTGCCGTCAATACAGGCGAATCAGGCAAACCCGCTATAATGTTCCGCGCCCGATTGCCGTCGGGCGGCGTGGCATCCGGCGGGTTGGCGGGCGTGCATGCCGTGCGGCGGCGTGCCCCTTTTCAAACACAGGAATGCCATCATGAGCTTCAACCACGTGCCTGCCGGCAAGGACATCCCCAACGATTTCAACGTCATCATCGAGATCCCGGCGCAAAGCGACCCGGTGAAGTACGAGGCGGACAAGGAACTGGGCCTGCTGGTCGTCGACCGCTTCATCGGTACGGGCATGCGTTACCCGGCCAATTACGGTTTCATTCCGCAAACGCTGTCCGGTGACGGCGACCCCGTCGATGCGCTGGTCGTCACGCCGTTCCCGCTGCTGGCTGGCTCGATCGTGCGCTGCCGCGCGCTGGGTCTGCTCAACATGACCGACGAGTCGGGCGTGGACGCCAAGCTGGTGGTCGTGCCGGTCGACAAGATCTGCCCGATGACGGCGCACATGAAGTCGATCGACGACGTGCCGGGTTACCTGAAGGACCAGATCAAGCACTTCTTCGAGAACTACAAGGCGCTCGAGAAGGGCAAGTGGGTGAAGATCGAAGGCTGGGAAGGCATCGAAGCCGCCCACAAGGAAATCGTCGACGGCGTGGCCAACGCCAAGAAGTAAGCGATTTTCGCCTGCGGCGTCGCTTGTCGACGCCAGAGAAGCCCGGCCGTGTGCCGGGCTTTTTTGTTGCCCGCTGAAAGCCTCGCCAAGTTCGGCGACAATGGCTACCAGTTCCATGGATCAATGCCGACGGCCGCAACGTCGGCTCGCAGGTTCGCAGACGAGGTGAGCGGTGAGCAGCGATGTAGTCATCCGTGTAGTGCAATCGATTGAAGACGTACCGGCCGACGCGTGGAATGCGCTCGCGCGCGGCAACCCGTTCGTGCAGCACGCGTTCCTGCATGCGATGCATACGAGCGGATGCGCGTCGAAGCGCACCGGCTGGCAGCCGGCCTATTTGCTCATGCAGGCCGGCGACAGCCTCGTGGGCGCCATGCCGCTCTATGTCAAATCACATTCGCGCGGCGAGTATGTGTTCGATCACGCGTGGGCCGAGGCGTTTGCGCGTCATGGCCTGAACTACTACCCGAAGCTGCTGTGCGCGGTGCCGTTCTCGCCCGTGACGGGGCCGCGCCTGCTGGCGCGCACCCACGCTGACCGGGTCGCGCTCGCGCGCGGCGCGATCGCGTTCGCGAAGCAGCTCGAGTTGTCGTCGATTCACGTGCTGTTCGCGCACGACGACGATCTGGCGGCGCTCACCGAGGCCGGCTATGCACTGCGCGAGGGCGTGCAGTTCCATTGGGAGAACCCCGGCGTGGCCTCGTTCGACGACTTCCTCGCGCAGATGAATCAGGAAAAGCGCAAGAAGCTCAAACAGGATCGCCGCCGTGTGCGCGATGCCGGGGTAACGTACCGGTGGCTGCGCGGTGCCGACATCGACGAAGCCGCGCTCGATTTCTTCTATCAGTGCTATGACAACACCTATCGAGAGCACTGGAATGCGCCGTATCTGACCCGCGCCTTCTTTGGCCAGTGGCATGCGGCGATGCCGGACACGCTGCTGCTCGTCGTGGCCGAGCGCGAGGGCGAGCCGTTGGCGTGCGCGCTCAACGTGGTGAGCGGCGACACGATGTACGGGCGGTACTGGGGCACGACAGCGTTCGTCTCCGGCATGCACTTCGAGACGTGCTACGCGCAGGGCATCGAGTATTGCATCGCGCATGGGCTGCGCAGCTTCGAGGGCGGGGCGCAGGGCGTCCACAAGATGTCGCGCGGTCTGCTGCCCACACCTACCTGGTCGGCCCACTGGATTGCCGATGCACGCTTCGCCGACGCCATTGCCGAGTTTCTCGATGCGGAGACCTCGGCGATGGACGAGCATATCGGTGAGCTGGAGGCCCATACGCCGTTCAAACGCTCGGCGTCCTGACGCCGTAGCGACGCGGGTGCGCGCCGGGCAGGGCAGCGTCGCGCGTAATATACTGGCGATTCTCACGTCCGCCGCTCGCGTCGGGCGGGCGTCGGCCCCTAGCCGCTTCGCCTGCCGGCGTATCGGCTCAGGGACGATGCCTCGTAGCCGCCGACATGACCAACCGATTTCTCAATCTCTACAATCACGATTTCGCGCGTGTGGCCGTCGGAGTGCCGCAATGCCGTGTCGCCGATCCTGCCTACAACGCCGCGCAGACCATTGCCCTCGCGAAGCAGGCCGATGCCGCGGGCGCCGTGCTCGTCGCCTTCCCCGAACTCGGCATCCCCGCCTATAGCTGCGAAGACCTGTTCCAGCAACGTGCATTGCTCGACGCCTGCAACGTGGCGCTGGCCGACATCGTGGCGGCGAGCCGCGAACTGGGCGCCGCACTGATCGTGGGCATGCCGGTGCGCGTGCAGCAACGCTTGTTCAACTGCGCAGTGGTCGTCGCGCGCGGACGCGTGCATGGCGTGGTTCCCAAGACCTACCTGCCGAACTACAGCGAGTTCTACGAAGCGCGTCAGTTCAACGCGGCCGATGACGCGGGCGTCGACACGGTGATGCTGCTCGGCAATGAGGTGCCGTTCGGCGCACTCGTCTTCGAGGCGGCCGACCAGCCGTTGCTGCGCTTTCACTGCGAGATTTGCGAGGACGTCTGGGTGCCCGTGCCGCCGTCGTCGTTTGCCGCACTGGCGGGCGCGACGGTACTCGTCAACCTGTCGGCATCCAACGTCGTCGTCGGCAAGTCGGCGTATCGCCATCAACTGGTCGGACAACAGTCGGCGCGATGCCTCGCGGCGTATCTGTATACGTCGGCCGGGCAGGGCGAATCGACGACCGATCTCGCGTGGGATGGCCAGGCGCTCATCTATGAAAACGGCGACCTGCTGGCCGAGTCGGCGCGCTTCGCCAGCGAATCGCACCTGATTTATGCGGACGTCGATCTGGAGCGGCTCGCGCGCGAGCGCATGCATCAGACGACGTTCGGAGTGTCGGTGCGCCGCCATGCCGACGAGGTGGCGCGCTTCCGCACGATCAAGGTCGACGTCGCGATGCCGCGCAATGCCGAGCTGCCGCTCGCGCGGGCCATCGAACGCTTCCCGTACGTGCCGTCCGACCCGCGGCGCCGCGACGAGCGTTGCCACGAGGTTTACAACATCCAGGTGCAGGCGCTGATGCAGCGTCTGGCCTCGTCGAAGATTCAGAAGGTCGTGATCGGGGTGTCCGGGGGCCTGGATTCGACGCATGCGCTGCTCGTGTGCGCGAAGGTCATGGATCGGCTCGGGCTGCCACGCGCGAACATCCTGGCCTACACCATGCCCGGTTTCGCCACGAGCGAGCGAACGCTGCGCCAGGCGCGCGAGCTGATGGCGGCGGTCGGCTGCACGGCGCGTGAGATCGACATCCGCCCGAGTTGCATGCAGATGCTGGCAGACCTCGACCATCCGTTTTCGCGGGGTGAGGAAGTCTACGACGTCACGTTCGAGAACGTGCAGGCCGGCGAGCGTACCAATCATCTGTTCAGGCTCGCGAATCACCTCGGGGCGATCGTGATCGGCACCGGCGATCTGAGCGAACTGGCGCTGGGGTGGTGCACGTACGGCGTTGGCGACCATATGTCGCACTACAACGTGAACGCCAGCGTGCCCAAGACGCTCATCATGCACCTCGTGCGATGGGTGGCGGAAACCGGGCAGTTGGGCGGCGCGGCGTCGGCCAAGCCCGCGAGCAAGACAGGCAAGGACGCCGAATCGCGTCGCAACGTGCTCATCGATATCCTGGAGACCGAAATCAGCCCGGAACTCGTACCGGGCAAGGCCAACGGCGCGCCGGAACAGCGCACCGAGCATTTCATCGGTCCCTATGAGTTGCAGGATTTCAATCTCTACTACACGCTGCGTTTCGGCTACGCGCCACGCAAGGTGGCGTTTCTGTCGTGGAGCGCGTGGCACGACGCGTCGACGGGACGCTGGCCTGACGAAGGACACGTCGCGCATCACGCGTACGATCTGGTGGCGATCAAGCGAAACCTGCGCATTTTCCTGGATCGGTTCTTCCGCACCAGTCAGTTCAAGCGGTCGTGCATTCCGAACGCGCCAAAGGTCGGCACGGGCGGGTCGCTTTCACCGCGCGGCGACTGGCGGGCACCGAGCGATTCGGAGTCGGTGGTGTGGCTCGCTGACCTGGACACCGTGCCCGACGACCCGCATGCCTGAGCCTACTGTGATCGGCGCGCCTTGCGCGGACCGGTACAATAGCCCGGCGAATTCTCAGAACAATCCAACCAAGATATCGAGGCGACAATGAAACGCGTAACTGCCATCATCAAACCCTTCAAGCTCGACGAAGTCCGCGAAGCGCTGGCCGAAGTCGGCGTGACCGGCCTGACCGTCACGGAAGTGAAGGGCTTCGGCCGTCAAAAGGGTCACACGGAACTGTATCGCGGCGCCGAATACGTGGTCGACTTCCTGCCGAAGATCAAGATCGAAGTGGTGGTCGGCTCGGCACAGGCCGATCAGGTCATTGACGCGGTACTGGGCGCGGCGCGCACCGGAAAGATCGGTGACGGCAAGATTTTCGTGACCGATGTCGAGCGCGTGATCCGCATTCGTACGGGCGAAGAGGGCGAGCAAGCGGTCTGACGCCGGTTCGGGCGTCGTCGCGAGGTTGCGGCGGCGAGCGGGGCGAGACGCAAAGGGCTGGACGGAGGAGGGCGACGACTGCGCAGGCGGCGTCGCCCTTCGGCGTTCATGGCGCTTGATGCCGCTTGATGCCGCTTAATGCCGCGTAATGCCGCGTAATGCCGCGTAATGCCGCTTGATTCTGCTTGATTCTGCTTAACGCCGCGATGACGGCTAGGTGACGGCGATGTCGCTTCCCACGGTGCGATGCCTGCAGCGGCATGCGACGTGGTGTATGCGGCGCGCGTTCGCGCAAGACGTCGCGCGCCCGGGCGCGTGTGGGCTACCCGCGCGGCGCTCGCGTCTGCGCACCCTGGAGCAGGACGACCAACGCGCCACTGCCGCCATCGCGTCCTTGGGCTTGCGCCCAGGCCAGCACTTGGTCCTTTTGCGCCAGCCAGCCGCGGACCTTGTCCTTGAGTACCGGTTCGCGGTTCACCGAACCGAGTCCCTTGCCGTGGATTACGCGCACGCAACGCAGTCCGCGCTTCACGGCGTCGTTCAGGAAGGCGGACAGCGCCTCGCGGGCTTCGTCGCGACGCATGCCATGCAAGTCGATCTGCGCCTGCACTACCCATTCTCCGCGCTGCAGCTTGAGCAGGGCGTCGTGACTGATGCCGGGGCGGCGATAGGACAGGCGATCGTCGGTGTCGAGCAGGGCTTCGGGGTCGAACTCGTCCGACAGCGACTCGTGCAGGACGGCCGCTTCGTCTTCCTGCGTCTGACGGGCCACCGGCTCGGGCGGCTGGCGCGGATGCTCCACGCGATCGGTCGCGCCCTTGCGCGCGATCGGGGCGATGTCGCCCACGCTGTCGCGGAACACGTTGGCGTCGCGCTTGGCTTGCGCAGCGCGTTTGGCTGCGGCCTGGCGTTCGGCTTCGCGCGCGGCCGAATCCTTGGCGATCGCGTCGCGCAGGCCGGCGAGATCGCCGAGGCCGAGTCTGGGAGGCTTCTTGCTCATGGTCGTGCGAACAAGGACGGTAAGAGATCAAACGACAACGGCGCCCCCAGCGTGTGAAATTTCACGTGGCGAGGGCGCCGTCGCAGGTCATTCAGCGGTTACTGGTCGAGGTTTTCGAGGTAACGCTGGGCGTCGAGCGCGGCCATGCAGCCCGTGCCGGCGCTGGTAATGGCTTGACGGTAGACGTGATCCTGCACGTCGCCTGCCGCGAACACGCCCGGCACGCTGGTGGCCGTGGCGTTGCCGTTCAGGCCGCTGTGCGTGACGATGTAGCCGTTCTTCATCTCGAGCTGCCCTTCGAAGATGTCGGTGTTCGGCTTGTGGCCGATGGCGATGAACACGCCATGCAGCGCGATGGCTTCGCTGGCGCCGGTCTTCACGTTCTTGATGCGAATGCCGGTCACGCCCGAGTCGTCGCCGGTGACTTCGTCGAGCACAGTGTCGTACTTGAGTTCGACTGCGCCTTGCTTGGCCTTTTCCAGCAGACGGTCGATCAGGATCGGCTCGGCGCGGAACTTGTCGCGACGATGGATCACGGTGACCTTGCTGGCGATGTTCGAGAGGTACAGCGCTTCCTCGACGGCCGTGTTGCCGCCGCCGACCACGCAGACTTCCTTGCCCTTGTAGAAGAACCCGTCGCACGTGGCGCAGGCCGACACGCCGCGGCCCGAGAAGGCGTCTTCCGACGGCAGGCCGAGATATTGTGCCGAGGCACCCGTGGCGATGATCAGGGCATCGGCGGTGTATTCGCCGGAATCGCCGATCAGACGCAGCGGACGCTCATTCAGATGCACCGTGTGAATGTGATCGAAGATCATCTCGGTGTTGAAGTGCTCGGCGTGGGCCTGCATGCGGGCCATGAGCTCGGGGCCTTGCACGCCGGTCGGGTCGCCGGGCCAGTTCTCGACATCCGTCGTGGTCATCAACTGGCCGCCCTGGGCGATGCCTGTGATGAGCACGGGCTTGAGGTTGGCGCGCGCGGCATAGACGGCGGCGCTGTAACCGGCGGGGCCGGAACCGAGAATCAGGACTTTGGCGTGCTTGGCAACGGACATGAACGAGGACTCACCGGAAAGGGATGGGGGCTGGCGCCCGATCCGATCCTGCACCGCGATGGCGCGGCGCGGGGATTGGCGCAAACCGCCATTATAAGGGGCCGACGTCGTTTCGTTGATCGAGTCTTGCAATCGACGCGATAGCCCGCGCGCCACCGGAGTGTGACGGGTGAGCGCCCGGTCGCGGCGGTCTGCCGAAGGCCGCCGGGAGGCCCGGCGTTACGGCTTGTCACGTATTCGTGCATTAAGTGGGGGAATAGTTGTTTACAATGGAGCCTTGCCGCGCGGCAGGCCGCCCGTCTGCCCGCCCAACCGCATGGCTTGATGACGACGAAATCTTCCTACTCTGCTGGTGCCGGATCGTCGTTACCCAACCGGGTGACGCACCTCTTCCATGAAATTCGCTGGATGGCGCAGGTCGCGCTGATGGTGTTCCTGCTGATGGCGTTGCTGTCCTATAGCCGTCTGGACCCCAGCTGGACGCATGCGGCGCACGTGGAGCGCATCGCCAATTGGGCGGGGCGCGTGGGGGCTTGGGTGGCCGACATGCTGCTGCTCATGCTGGGCCTTTCCGCGTATTGGCTGGTGGTGTTCATCGCCCGGCGCGTGATTTCCGGCTATCGCCGGATCTCGGCCAAGCGCGAAGCGCCCCCGCTGCGCGAACGGCTGGCCAGCGGCGGATGGGTCGAGATCGTTTCGTCCCTGATGCTGTTGCTCTCCAGTGCCGGCATCGAATCGCTGCGTCTATATCGCCTCAAAGCCCAATTGCCGCGCGCCTCGGGGGGTGTGATCGGCGAGACCGTCGGCGGCTTCTTCCAGCACGCGTTCGGGTTCACCGGCGGCACGCTGGCATTGCTGCTCATCTTCGTTTTCGGCCTGTCGCTGCTGTTCCATTTCTCGTGGCTGAGCGTTGCCGAGCAGTTCGGCGCGTTGATTCTCGATACCGGCACCGTGATCCGCCGCCGCCGCGAGGCGCGCCAGGACCGTCGGCTGGGCGAGGAGGCCGCAATCGCACGCGAAGGCGCCATCGTGCAGAACCGCGTGCGTGCGGAAGTACACGAACCCGTGCAGATCGTGCCGCCCGTCAAGGTCGTGGCCCGCAGCGAGCGTGTCGAGAAGGAAAAGCAGGCGCCGCTGTTTGCCGATTTGCCCGATTCGATCCTTCCGCCGCTCGCGTTGCTCGACGCCGCCCCGGCCGCACAGGAGACCGTCTCGGCCGAGACGCTAGAATTCACATCGCGCCTCATCGAGAAGAAGCTCAAGGATTTTGGGGTCGACGTGAGCGTCGTGGCCGCGTATCCCGGGCCGGTCATCACGCGCTACGAAATCGAACCGGCCACCGGCGTGAAGGGCAGCCAGATCGTCAACCTGGCGAAGGATCTGGCGCGCTCGCTTTCGCTCGTATCGATTCGCGTGGTCGAAACCATTCCCGGCAAGAACTTCATGGGGCTGGAACTGCCGAATCCGCGTCGTCAGACGGTGAGGTTGACGGAGATTCTCGGCTCCGAGATATACAACGACTCGGCGTCGCTGCTCACGCTCGCGCTGGGCAAGGACATCAGCGGCAAGCCCGTGGTGGCCGATCTGGCGAAAATGCCTCACTTGCTGGTGGCCGGTACTACGGGCTCGGGCAAGTCGGTGGGGATCAACGCGATGATCCTGTCGCTGCTCTACAAGGCGACTGCCGAGCAGGTGCGGCTGATTCTGATCGATCCGAAGATGCTCGAAATGAGCATGTACGAAGGCATCCAGCATCTGCTGTGCCCGGTAGTCACGGACATGCGCCAGGCGGGCCATGCGCTGAATTGGGTCGTGGCCGAGATGGAGCGTCGCTACAAGCTCATGAGCAAGCTCGGGGTACGCAACCTCGCCGGTTACAACAACAAGATCGACGACGCCGCCAAGCGCGAAGAGCACATCCCGAATCCGTTCTCGCTCACACCCGACGCGCCGGAGCCGTTGCAGCGCCTGCCGTATATCGTCGTGGTGATCGACGAGTTGGCCGACCTGATGATGGTCGTCGGCAAGAAGGTCGAAGAGCTGATCGCGCGCATCGCGCAGAAGGCGCGTGCGGCGGGTATCCACCTGATTCTGGCAACGCAGCGTCCGTCGGTCGATGTCATTACCGGGTTGATCAAGGCGAACGTGCCGACGCGCGTGGCGTTCCAGGTGTCGTCGAAGATCGATTCGCGCACCATTCTCGACCAGCAGGGGGCCGAGACGTTGCTGGGCATGGGCGACATGCTTTACATGCCGCCGGGCACGGGATTGCCGTTGCGGGTGCACGGGGCGTTCGTGGCCGATGACGAAGTGCATCGCGTGGTCGAGCGCCTGCGCGAGCAGGGCGAGGCGAATTACGTCGAGGGCATTCTGGACGGCGTTGTCGACGGTGAAGACGGCGGCATCGACGGTGCCGGTGGTGCCGGCGGCGGAACCGGCGAGGGCGGTGGCGAGTCCGACCCGCTGTACGATCAGGCCGTGGCCGTGGTGCTCAAACAGCGCCGTGCGTCGATTTCGTTGGTACAGCGGCATCTGCGCATCGGCTACAACCGGGCGGCGCGACTGCTCGAACAGATGGAACAGTCCGGCGTTGTGTCGGCGATGGCGAGCAACGGCAACCGGGATATTCTGGTGCCGAATCGCGAAGGAGAGTAAGGAATATGTTGGGATTCAAGCGCGGCTTGCCGCTTATCGCGGGTGCTGTTGGTGTGACGCTGGCGGCGCTGGTTGCCCCTGCCTATGCCAGCGGCACGGCGCAGCTCAAGGCGTTTGTCGCGCAAGTGAAGTCGGCGCGTGGCGAGTTTGAGCAGAAGCAGGTCAAGGGCCAGCAGGATGGGGCCGTGAAGGTGTCGAACGCAGCCTCGGGGACCTTCGAGTTTGCGCGCCCGGGCCGCTTCATCTGGCGCTACGTCAAGCCTTACGACCAACTGCTGCAGGCCGACGGCGAGACGCTCTACATCTATGACAAGGATCTGAACCAGGTGACCGAGCGCAAGCTGGGCGCTTCGTTGGGCGCGAGCCCGGCGGCGATCCTGTTCGGCAGCAACGACATCGAGAAGAATTTCACCCTCAAGGATGCCGGCGTGAAGAATGGCATCGACTGGGTGGAGCTGAAACCGAAGGCGAAAGACACGCAGTTCCAGCGCGTGGGTATCGGGTTTCGCGACGGGAATCTGGCGGCGATGGAACTCTACGATGCGTTCGGCAACGTCACGTTGTTGACATTCGACAAGATGCAGAAGAATCCGCCGATGCCGGCGGACAGCTTCAAGTTCACGATGCCCAAGGGGGCGGATCTGATCAAGGGTTGAACGCACTTCGTCCGCGTCAGTCCGCGCCGTGCCCGTCCTCGGTGGCGTTACTTGCCGGCGGGGCGGTGTCCGGGCTGGCATAATGGGGACATCTGACGATCTGAAAGCGGCCGGGGACTCCCCGGCCGCGCTGCTTGAGAACATGTCAAACGACGCCCCTCTGTCGGCTTCGGTGCCTTTGGCCGAGCGCCTGCGCCCCCGTACCATCGACGACGTGATTGGCCAGCGCCATTTGCTGGGCAAGGGGAAGCCTTTGCGGGTGGCGTTCGAAGCGGGGCGTCCGCACTCGATGATTCTGTGGGGGCCGCCGGGCGTGGGCAAGACCACGCTGGCGCGCCTGATGGCGGATGCGTTCAAGGCATACTTCATCGCCCTGTCGGCGGTGCTCTCCGGGGTCAAGGATATTCGCGACGCTGTCGAAGCCGCGCAGATCCAGCGCGGACAAGGCAAGCAAACCGTGGTGTTCGTCGACGAGGTGCATCGCTTCAACAAGGTGCAGCAGGACGCGTTCCTGCCGCACGTCGAATCGGGGCTCTTCATTTTCGTGGGGGCGACGACAGAGAATCCGTCGTTCGAGGTGAATGGTGCGTTGCTCTCACGCGCGGCGGTGTATGTCCTCAAGAGCCTGAATGATGACGAACTCGGGGAGATGATCGTGCGCGCGGCGCATGAACTGGGCGACATCGGATTTACGGACGAAGCGCGCCAGGGCCTGATCGATTCGGCGGACGGCGATGGCCGGAAGCTGCTCAATAACGTGGAGATCGTCGCGCAGGCAGCGGCGATGCAGAGCGTCACGACGATTGACGAAGCGTTGCTCGCCAGCGTGCTTGCCGAGAATCTGCGGCGCTTCGACAAGGGCGGCGATGCGTTCTACGACCAGATCAGCGCGTTGCACAAGTCGGTGCGGGGCAGCTCGCCGGACGGTGCGCTTTACTGGTTCTGCCGCATGCTCGACGGCGGCGCCGATCCGCGCTATCTCGCGCGCCGGATTGTGCGCATGGCGTGGGAGGACATCGGTCTGGCCGATCCGCGCGCGGCGCGCATCGCGCTCGACGCGGCAGAGACTTACGAGCGCCTCGGCACGCCTGAAGGCGAACTCGCCCTCGCGCAGGCCATCTTGTATCTTGCGGCGGCGCCGAAGTCGAACGCCGGCTACAACGCTTACAACCAGGCGCGGGCATTCGTCGGCAAGGACAAGTCGCGGGCGGTGCCGATCCATCTGCGCAACGCGCCCACGAAGTTGATGAAGGAACTTGGCTACGGCCACGAGTACCGCTATGCGCATGACGAGCCCGATGCCTACGCGGCGGGCGAGACGTATTTCCCCGACGATCTGCGCGCCCAGCATTGGTACCGTCCGGTGCCGCGGGGGCTGGAGGGCAAGATTGGGGAGAAGCTCAACTGGTTGAAGTCGCTCGATGCCGAGTGGCGGCGCGCGAACACCAAGGGGCGTGGTGCCGATGCCCCGGCGAAGTCGTCGGGTGCGGGGGCGATGCCTTCCGGAAAGCCCGCGCCGGCCGAGCCTTCCGACGATGAATCGGCCTGACGCGGACGCGCCTGCCGTCGCCAACACGCCAAATGGCGAAATCGCCGTGTGCGTTTGGTAAAATCCCTGGCTTGATGCTGCCTCCGGTGCCTTGATGGGCAAGCGGGCAGCCAGAACGAATTTTTTGGCCCACGACGGTGGGCCGCTAACGACAGACACCCCACCATGCTCGACATTCAACTTCTTCGCAAGGATCTCGACGGCGTTGCGGCGCGACTCAAGGCGCGCGGTTACACGCTGGACGTGGCGACGTTTGCTGCGCTCGAGGCGGAGCGCAAGCAGATTCAGACGCAAACCGAGGAGCTGCAGGCCCGCCGCAATGCGCTCTCGAAGCAGGTCGGCATGAAAAAGGGCAAGGGCGAGGACGCCTCGGCCGAAATCGCTGAAGTCGGCGGCATTGCGGACACGCTCAAGGCGTCGTCGGTGCGTCTGGAGGAGATTCAGACGCGTCTGTCGGACGTATTGCTGGGCGTGCCGAACTTGCCGCACGAGAGCGTGCCTCTCGGCTCGGACGAAACGCAGAACGTGGAAGTGCGCCGCTGGGGCACGCCGCGCGCGTTCGACTTCACGCCGCGCGATCACGTCGATCTGGGCGCTGCGCTGGGTCTGGACTTTGACGCGGCGGCGAAGCTCGCCGGTGCGCGCTTTTCGGTGATGAAGGGCGGTATTGCCCGTCTGCATCGTGCGTTGGCGCAGTTCATGCTCGATACGCACACGAGCGAGCATGGCTATACGGAAACGTACGTGCCGTACATCGTGAATGCGGCGTCGATGCGTGGCACGGGGCAGCTTCCGAAGTTTGAGGACGATCTGTTCAAGGTGCCGCGCAAGGTGGGCGGTGAGGACGGCGAGCGCATCGAGAACTTCTATCTGATTCCGACGGCGGAAGTGTCGCTGACGAACCTTGTGCGCGACGAATTGCTGGCGGGCGATGCGTTGCCCCTGCGCATGGTGGCGCATACGCCGTGTTTCCGTTCGGAAGCGGGCAGCTACGGCAAGGATACGCGCGGCATGATTCGCCAGCATCAGTTTGACAAGGTCGAGTTGGTGCATGTGGTGCGTCCGGAGGAGTCGTACGACGCGCTGGAGATGCTGGTGGGGCATGCGGAAACGATTCTGAAGAAGCTTGAACTACCGTTCCGCACGATTGTGCTGTGTACGGGCGACATGGGCTTCGGCAGCGCGAAGACGTACGACATGGAAGTCTGGATTCCGGCGCAGAACACGTACCGCGAGATTTCGTCGTGTTCGAACATGGAGAGCTTCCAGGCCCGACGGATGCAGGCGCGTTTCCGCAATGCGCAGGGCAAGCCGGAGTTGGTGCACACGCTCAACGGTTCGGGGTTGGCCGTGGGGCGCGCGCTGGTCGCGGTGCTGGAGAACTACCAGAACGCGGACGGCTCGGTGACGGTGCCCGATGTGCTGCGTCCGTATATGGGCGGCATCGAGCGTCTCGCGCCGGCTGCGTAAAAAAATTGGAGAAAGGGGGTTGGCGGCTGACGAAATTCGGCTATAATCTCTTTCTCGCTGCTTGAGGCCACTTGGGCAGCGAACCAAAGCAAAAAGAACGCTTGGAGAGGTGGCAGAGTGGTCGAATGCGCCGGACTCGAAATCCGGTGTACGGTTATACCGTACCGTGGGTTCGAATCCCACCCTCTCCGCCAAGATGTAATCCGAAGCGATCCAAATCGGTTCGGAAAGTAGGCGAAAAGCCCGTGAAATCAACGTTTCACGGGCTTTTTTGCTTCTGGGTGGTCCGATAAGGTTCGTTGCAATCCGGTAGCTTGAGGGGTATTTTTGGGGGTATGTCTATGTACCCCCAAAGCCAGATACCCCCAGCATGCCATTGACCCACCAACAAGTCCTCAAAGTAAAACCGACCGAGAAGCCCCAGAAGCTCGCTGATGGGGGCGGGCTCTACCTGCTGGTCAATCAGGCGGGCAAGTACTGGCGCTGGAAATATCGCGTCGATGGCAAGGAAAAGGTCATGGCCTTGGGAGTGTTCCCGGACGTGAGCTTGGCCGAAGCCCGTGAGGCACACCAAGCCGCTCGGAAATTGCTGGCATCGGGCACCGATCCGATGGCCGAGCGCAAACAGCAGGCCTTGGCTCCGGCTGGGACGACCTTTTCGCAGGTTGCTCGCCAATGGTGGGATCACTGGTCGCCGTCACGCAGCGCTCGCCACGCCGAGTATGTGTTGCGCCGTATGGAGTCCGACATCTTTCCGACGCTTGGTGCGCGCCCGATCAGCGAGATTCAGGCCCCCGAGCTGGTCCGCATGACCAAGGCGATTGAAGAGCGCGGCGCGCTTGATATCGCCAAGCGCTCCCTGCAAACCTGTAGCCAGATTTTCCGCTATGCCATCGCCCACGGTTCGGCGACACGCAACCCGGCTACCGAAATTCGCCCCAGCGACATCCTCGTATCTCGCCGCAAACAGAATTACGCGCGCGTGGACGCCAAGGAACTGCCTGCACTGCTGCGCCACATCGAGGTCTATCAGGGCAGTACTGTGACCCGCATGGCAATGAAGCTGATGGCGATGACCTTTGTGCGCACCAGCGAGTTGATCGGCGCTCGATGGGTCGAATTCGACTTGGACAATGCCCGTTGGGACATCCCGCCCGAGCGGATGAAGATGAAGGCACCGCATATCGTGCTGCTGTCGCGCCAGGCCGTAACCTTGCTTCAGATGCTGCACACCCTGACCGGCCACCGGGAGCTTCTCTTCCCCGGCGACCGCGACTTCAAGAAGCCGATGTCGAACAACACCATCCTCAAGGCGCTAGAGCGCATGGGTTACAAGGGGCAGATGACTGGGCACGGATTCCGGGGTGTTGCCTCGACGGTCCTGCACGAACAAGGTTGGCCACACGAGCACATCGAGTTGCAATTGGCGCACCAGGAACGCAACGATGTGAGCGCGGCATACAACCATGCGCTGTATCTGGAGCCACGAGCCAAGATGATGCAGTCTTGGTCGGACTATCTGGATCGATGTGTGACCGGCGCGTCGGTCACGCAACTACGTAGCGCCTGATTTACCACTGGGGCGTCGAGATCACAATTTGTTGCCGTGCAAGAAAATTTGTGGTCTCATTCGTATCAGGCTTGGTTGACGCACCAACCGGCTTTCGCATGACTGGCATTTCTGGCCGGTTGTCCGGGTAGTGTTTTGTACCTCTGACTTGAGCAGCGGAACCTTTGTAGTCGCCGACGTGCGGTCGTACTGCGACCCATTACCACATCCTTTAACTCGGATGCTGGGTGGTGGGCGCGCGCATTTGCTACGACCCCTCACGCAGCTACGACCGTCTGCTCAGAGGCTACATGAACACAATCAAGCCGCTCCACCTGCGGGGCGCCGAAGTTGATACCTTGATCGGTATCGGCAAAACGACCCGATTCAGTTGGCAAGACCCCAAATCCCCTTACTACGATCCGACGTGGCCGCTGCCGATTAGGCTTGGCACGCGCAAAACCGTCTATATCGCCGACGAGGTTGAGGCCTGGCTGAAAGCACGCCCTCGTACCCGTGAGGTCCTCGGCGTAACGGAGGTGGCGTGATGAGCGGCCCCTCCTATACAAACAACGTGTCTAGCCCGAGTAAGCACGATGCTTGTATCAAGCAAGCCGGCCTCGACTTCGGCATCGCTCATTGCCTCGACGGCACCACGCATTGGTTAGTGGACGACTACGCCCGAAGCCTGCGTGCGGCGGTTAAGACTACGGCACAGATTTTCAATGGGCGTCGCATGTTCTTTAGCGACCAAGAGCAGGATGACATCACCAGTCGCCTGAAGCTGTGTCGAACGCTTCCGAGTCCGGATCGCGAGGATGTCCCCGTCATCGACGTTCTCTTGCGCACCCTGCTGCCGAGCCATTTCAGCCAACTTGTGAGCACAATGGCCGATCGCAAGGAAATGGGCATGTTTAATCGCGAACTGTTCGAGCAGGTTTGCCATGAAGGCGCGCGCGCTCAGGCCGTAGCACGCGCAATTCAATGGCAGCGCAAGAGCAGCGCCGATGTGATGCGAGTTCAGCGTGCCATCGAAGCGGCGTTTTTCAGTGACGAGCCGGTTCTCGCGTACAAGGTTGCTCTCTTGCGCAAGCCGTTCGTCCCAGCGAACGAATCAGCCGCGTATGCGCTGTACGAGTGTGCGAGGAACAACGAGTTGCTATTCTTGGAGACAATGTCGAAGGAAAGGATATATGACGAACCCGACGTAATTCACCGCCCCAGCATCGCGTTGGTCCAGAAAGACCTACTCGCGCTCCAAGATCATCTTGAACGAACAGTGTTCATCAAGGGCCAGCTTCGAGGTGGTGTCATCACAGTCAATTTCTCTCGCGTTCATGGTCTTTATCTTGGTGCCGTTTTGCTGGCCGATGGCCGTGCAGCGCCGAGCGACCTTGCCGACGAGGTGGATCTTCTGTGGGACGAGGTGACGGACGGTGATGGCCATGTTCACCATTGGCGTGAACCGCAATGCTCCTGGTGCGGTTTGATTGAGCAGCACGACGCCGCAAAAAAGGACGCGCTCCTGCTCGAACTAGAGTGCCGTGCCTTGCGCGAGAAATACGTCCGCGCCAAAGGCTCCGAGGCGCTACCGACCTTCACATTCATTCAGCCCATGACGGTTGTCGCACAGCGTAAGGAGTATCACTATGCATAACGACGACTCCTATACGCCGCCCCCGAAACGCAACGGCCCGATCATTGATCGCGCCAGTGACATTGCGCTTCTGGCGATCGATTGGCTTTGGCGATTCTGGCTTGCCGTCGGCAAATTGCACTTGCTGGTCGGTGAGCCAGGCTCTGGAAAAACCACACTGCTGGCCGACCTGCTTGCCGCATTCTCCACTGGTGGTTTGCTCCCGGATGGCACGCGGGCACCTAAAGTGTTTTGCCTGTACTGGACGAGCGAGGACAGTATCGAAGAAACGGTTATGGCACGCCTGATCGCAGCCCGCGCGGAGCTGAAAAACATCCTGGTCTTGCGCGGCATGGCCGAGCACGGCAAGCGACGTTATTTCCGCCCTTCGGATATGCCCGAACTGATCAACGAGATCAAGCGCCTGCGCGCTTCGGGGACAGATGTTCGTGTCGTTGCGATTGACCCGTTGCCATCGGGTTCTGGCAATACGAACAATAACGATGCCGTGCGCAAAAACCTGGAGCCATTGATTCTGCTGGCCGAACAGGAAGGGCTTGCCATCATCGGCGTGCGTCACTTGGCCAAGGCCTCGTCCAAGAAGAAGTTGGCTGACCGCATCAACGGTAGCGTCGCCTACCTGGCAGTGTCTCGCGTCGTCTTGTTCGTCAGCAGGGTGATGGGAACTGGAACTTCCACGGACGATCCCGCCCGCGGAGTGCTGGTGCGCGCCAAGTCCAACATCGGGCCGACCAATGGCGGACACGCTTTTACGATCCAATCCGTCCGCCTTGATGCAGAAAATGGTGTTGCGGACGCGACAGCGTTGAAGTGGGACATGCAAGACTTGGTTGGTGACCCCGAGACCATCGTTCGAGACGCCGAGTCCAATGTCGCGTCCATCGAGGACGAGTTGGCCGATGAATTGGAATTCGTGGGTGACCTATTGCGCAGTGGCCCGGTACAAGCCAATGAAGCCATCAGTAGCGGGCAGGCCCAAGGCTATACCCCTGAGAATTTGCGCAAGGCGTTGGCCGAACTGGGTGGGAAGTCGACGAAGGAGCCTGGGCAGTCGCGTGGCGCATGGTACTGGGCGCTTCCCGGCGCTGATTTCGATAGCCTTTGTGCCCCGTCGCGTGCTGGCTACCAGGGGGAGCGCCTTATCCGCCGCCGCGATGATGCTGATCGCACGCCAGGACGCAACCAAGGACGTAACTCGCGTGATGAGGGGCGTTACGATGATGACATCCCGAAAGTCGAAAAAAGCGGAAAAGACGAAAAACACGACCAAGACGGAAAGTCGAGGGAGCCGACTGAGTTTTGGGCGGCCGAGCGTAATCTGCCTGACGCTGGCCAGGACACTCAGCCCGGATCAACTCCCTTTTGGCAGGACGAGATGAACCTTCCCGACAAGCCTTCGACATCGGAAAGATTCATCAGCTACATGCGCAAGGACGGAGCCCAATCCTAGCGTACCAAGGGCATCGCAGAAAACTTCACACATATATCACCCGACTGAGCATCCACCCTGGATTGCCTGGGCAACACCGATTGCCCCGAATTCTCACAAGGTCGATAAATGAACAATGCCCTTTCCTGCCCTCGCTGTGATTCGCAGCACATCACCACTCATGACTACGGCCGCAAGACCGGCACGGTCGTGGGCACCACCGCCGGCGCTGCCGGTAGCGCCGCCGCTGCTCTGGGGGGCGCAGAAGCCGGCGCTGCACTCGGCATGATCGCCGGGCCGGTCGGGTCCCTATTTGGTGGCCTGGCCGGAGCACTCATGGGCGCGTTGATCGGCGGTGCCGCCGGAGGCGCTGCCGGTGCGGCCATCGGTGAACAGGTCGATAACGCACTGCTCGACAACTACGAATGCCACGCCTGCGGTCATACCTTCGGCAAACGCCACCTGGCGCAACGCTAGTCACCGTCCTCAGCCTTTTCCTTTCTTCCGCTCCATGCCTACAGCCCTTCGGGGCTGTAGGCATTTATGCGTTCGTCTTTCCCATTCCCATCTGGAGATTTCCATGCATTTGGTGCAATCCATGGCCTACGTCGGCCAAGAGCCCTGGCACGGCCTGGGCAATCAACTCTCTCCCAAACAACCGCTCGAAGTCTGGCAGCGTGAAGCCGGCATGGACTGGACGGTCGAGTCCGCCGACGTCCGCTACGTCGCTGGCAGCGACAACATCGGTTCCATCCACGCCTTCCCGGACCAGAAGGTCTTGTACCGCTCCGACACCAAGGCTCCGCTGTCGGTCGTCTCCCGCCGCTTCAATGTCGTGCAACCCCGTGAGGTGATCGAGTTCTACCGCGATTTGGTGGAAGCGGGCGGATTCGAGTTGGAGACCGCTGGCGTGTTGAAGGAGGGGCGCAAACTCTGGGCGCTCGCCAAAACCGGCCAGTCCGCCTGCCTGAAAGGTCGCGATCGCGTCAATGGCTACTTGCTCCTCGCGACCGGAAATGACGGTAGCCTGGCTACGACGGCTCAGTTCACGTCGATTCGCGTGGTCTGCAACAACACCCTGCGCGTGGCGCTCGGCAATGGCACGGACGCCATCAAGGTCGGCCACCGCAGCCAGTTCGATGCACAGGCCGTCAAGCGCCAGCTCGGGATCGCAGTGTCATCCTGGGATTCGTTCCTCGCTCGCATGAAGGCGCTGAGCGACTGCAAGGTCACGGATGCTGCTGCCGAGACGTTCCTCAAGCGTGTGCTGACCTATCCAGTGAATCCCAATGCCGAAGGCCTGGCCGTGGCGATCAACGACCGGGCGCTCAAGGCTGTTCACGCGCTTTACAACGGACAGGGCAAGGGTGCCGAGATGGCTTCGGCAGCGGGTACGGCTTGGGGCTTGGTGAACGCGATCACCGAGTATGTGGATCACCACCGTCGCGCCCGTTCCGATGATCACCGCCTGGATGCCGCCTGGTTTGGTGCTGGCGCTGACATCAAGCAGAAAGCTTGGGACGAGGCACTGAAGCTCGTCGCATGAGCAAGCCTTTTTACAGGCAACCACTTTTTCATCATCCCCCATGAAGCCCGGCAGCGCTCACGCGCTGGCCGGGTTTCTTCATTTTTGGAGGTCTCCATCATGGCTTTACCCAAACAACAGCCGGACACCCGCCCGGCGCTGCGCCTGATCGACACCCGCAAGATCGAGCGGGCCGACTGGCTGGACGTGCGCAAGACCGGCATCGGTGGTTCCGACGCCGCAGCCGCTGTGGGCCTGAGTCCGTATAAATCCCAACTCGAACTCTGGATGGAGAAAACCAACCGGGATGTCGATCTGCCTAGGCCCGATCCGAAGGACACCACGGAGCCTGTGTACTGGGGAACGATGCTCGAACCGATCGTCGCGGCTAGCTATACCCAACAGACGGGCCGCAAGGTGCGCAAGGTCAACGCGATCCTTCAGCATCCGCAGTTTCCCTTCATGCTGACGAACCTGGATCGGGAGGTCGTCGGCACTCCAGACGTATCGATTTTGGAGTGCAAGACGGCGGGCGAGTTCGGCGCACGGCTTTGGAAGGACGGTGTGCCAGAGTACGTCCAGCTTCAAGTCCAACACCAGCTTTCTGTAACCGGCAAGCAGACAGCGGACGTCGCCGTACTGATCTGCGGCCAGCGGCTGGAAGTCCATCGCATCCAACGCGACGACGATCTCATTGCCCGGCTGATCCACCTGGAAGCGCAGTTCTGGGAGTACGTCACGAGCGACACGCCACCCCCGGCCGATGGATCGGAGTCGGCGGATCGCGCCCTGCGTGTCCTGTACCCCGGCAATTCATCCACAGTGGATTTCAGCGACGACGGGAACCTATCGGCGACGTTTGCCGACCTGGTCAACCTGCGCGCCGACATCAAGGCCAAGCAGGACTACGCCGAGCAGCTCAAGCAGACCTTGCAACAGGCTATGGGCGATGCGTCCGCGGCGCAGTTCGAGACGGGCCGCGTTCTGTTCAAGCGTAGCCAGGACAGCACCGTCATCAATACCGATTTGCTGCTCCTGAACCATCCCGAGTTGGCTTCCGAGTACGCCATCACCAAGCCCGGAACTCGTCGATTCCTGATCCGGGATTGACCGATACCTGGCCATCCCTCTCTAACTACATATAGGAGTTCCATCATGCTCAAAGGCCTGGCTATCACCCCTCCGGTGCTCGGGAGGATCAGCATCGGGCGCGTCGTTGAAAAGAACGGCAAGCGCCTTCCTGAGAAAGACGACCAGTTCACCCTGACCACCCAAGTACAAAACCGCGAGGGCTGGGTGTTGCACCCGCTCAACGAGACCTTGCGCAAAGCCAATACCGGCAAACTTCGCGCGATCCCCGTGCGGTTTCTCTTCAGCGATCCCGACCTGAACCTGCGTGCCGAATACTCGTGCTTTGATCGCGAGACAGGACGACCGGTCTGCGTTGGTAATGGTGAAACCTGTCGGCGTGTCACGGATGCTGGCATCGAAGAGATGTCGTGCCCGTCACCGGACGGCTGTGCCTTCGGCCAGGGCTGTGCGCGCAAGCCCTACGGGCGGCTCAATGTGCTGATTGGGGACGAGGACGAGATGGGGAGCTTTTGCTTTCGCACGACGTCGATCAATTCGATCCGCACGCTCGCTGCACGCTTGCATTACTTCAGCGCCGTGTCTGGCAACCTGCTGGCCTGTCTGCCGTTGGAACTGAAACTGCGCGGCAAGTCCACCACGCAGAGCTATCGCGCACCGATTTACTACACCGATATTGGTGTCAGGCTCGGTAGCACGATCGAAACAGCGATTACGGAAGCCCGTGAGTTGGATGCTCGGCGCAAGGGGGCCGGGTTCGACCAGGTGGCACTCGATGCGGCGGCGCGTACTGGCTTCGGTAACGGTGCATTCGAGGAAAGTATCGAAGACGGCGCGGCGGTCGTGGACGAGTTCTACCCGGGGGAGCCTGGCGAGACTGGGAGCCACGGCGAGGGTCACGACGGTACGGAGACAACTACCGCACCCAGCCTGAAGGATCGACTCGATCAGCGGGCTGCGCTCTTGGGTGGGAAGGCGGCATGACCCGCCGTCTAGCACTCGCTCTGGCGGCGATGGCGACCAGTACGGCAGTTTGTATGTCGGTACTGGCGGGTTGGCAGCGCGGCGGGTGGTTGTCGGAACGGCTTGTGTGGGTTGCGATAGGCGTAGTGTTGGTGGTCAGCGCCCATCTGCTACCTGCCTTGTGCCTCTCAGCACCGATTGCCGTGCGCGGTGTCGGCTCGCCGCTGTGGCTGTGCCGCATAGCGTCGGCGTCATTTGGACATGCGACGTTTTTCTTGCTGTCTCAGTCGCATGCGGGCGATCTCCGGGTCGCATCCACACCTATCGTGATCGCCCCGGTACATCGCAGTCTCGCGGCAGTCATGGTGGATCGCGCATCGGTCACGGCGCAACTGGCCCAGGCTAACGCCCGTCCCTGTATTGGTGACTGTACGGGACTGCATGGGCGTCGTGCAGGGCTGACGGCCCGACTCGAAGCGCTGGATGCCGAAGCGGGTGACATCCGCCGGTATCAAGCCATCGAAGACAGGGCCGAGACCCGCCGTGATGCTGTTCGTCGTGATCCAGTCACGGCACGACTGGCGGCGCTTTTCGGGGCAGCAGGCTCGACGCTCGATCTGCTCGTAGGGTTGGCGTTCGCTGCGGTACTGGAGGCGACGGCGTGCCTGCTGTGGTGGATTGCATTGATACCCAGTAGGCAGGTATCCGTCACAGACAGTCTAGCGGTCGCGGTAACCGACATGTCTGTGCCTGAACCGTTACCTGTCGTCCCGGAGCCAGAAGCCGAAGTCACGAGGCTCACCCGCGATATTCAGGCCGGTATCGTGGTGCCTACCGTTTCCGGCATTCGCCGACATCTGCGTTGTTCCCAGGCAAAGGCTGCTGCGCTTCGGCGTCAGTTGGCCAGCGCCACGCCGTAATTCCCTCAATCGGCTGAATTCTCCCCGTTCACACCACATATCCGGTCCATCCGGAGGGCCGCGCTCGTTCTCGATTTCTACAGGAGTCTCACTTTGAATCATTCGCCTCCCAGACCGCGCTTCCCCATGGGTCAGCCGGTCATCACACCCGCCGCTCAGGCTGCGCTCGATGCCATCGGAATGTCCGGTGTGCTCCTTCTCGCTCGTCATCTTCATGGCGATTGGGGTGCGCTGTCCGCCGAAGACCAAGCCGCCAACGAACTGGCCTTGTTGACCGGCCAGCGTCTGCTGTCGAGCTACGACCTGCCTGACGGCGAGAGGTTCTGGATCATCACGGAAGCCGACCGATCGGTGACGACGATCTTGTTACCAAGTGACTACTGATTGACAACCCGACCTTAACTTTGGAGAAAAAATGAAACGCATTTCCTTTATTGCAACGGCCGTCATCAGCGTCGAGCTAGCAGGCTGTGGCCATTCCGAGGTGGATACAGTCAAGGCTGCTTCCGTCCCGCAAGACCCAACACATACCTACGCGACAGCGCTGTTGAACCGCGAGTCGTGCGAGAAGGACGAATGGCGTTCGTTCAAGGATGACACGAACCGCGTTGTCGTCGAATATCGCTGCGATCTGAAGAGTGGCGCGGCGCTGCTTGCGGCGTTTCGTCAGCAGAAAATCGCCGATACGCAACACGACTTCCAAGGCTACTACCGTGGCCTTGATCAGACGGCTGAGAGCATCCGTCAGCAGAATCCCGAGGCTCTGGAAAAACGACTTGCCGACGCGCAGAGCCAACTCGCGCAGTTGCAAGCCGCACAGGCGAGTGCGCCAGCGCCAGCAAATCCGGAAGATCTGAAACAGTCACTCGTCAACCGAGAAGGCGCAATGGCAGCGGTCCAACTCTCCGTTGAACGGGCGCAACGGGAACTGAATGATGCCAAGGGTGGTTTGGCTGCCGTGGAGCATGAGCGCATCCGTTTCGAACAATCGGAGAAAGATGCGCTCGCACAGATCGACAAGGCATACGGCGGCGTGACCAAAGCGACCGAAGTATTCCAGTGGTTCGTCCGCGATAACGAGGTTGTTCCTGCTTGGTCCGGCGTCGCGCTGGAGAGGCAGGACGGTAGCGCTATACGTCAAGATCGAAATTGGAACCAGACGATGTGGAATTTGCTCCGTCGTCGGGGCGATGATCACGTTCACGCCGTGCTCAATGTTCAAGACAGCATTGTGCGCAGCCAGTAACTGCAGTGGCAGTACGTTGCTGCAAATCTACCCTTGAGAGTGAGCTACCTGTTCTGCCCGTAAGGGCAGAACAGGTAGGCTTCATTTCTCATCAGGATTTTTTCCGGCTAGCCGGATCAAGGCCGAGGTGACTGCGCAATGACCTTTCCGGAAGAACCGTCCCGCCGGGTACCTAGTTGGCTTTGGCGCCATGTCCCGATTCTTATCCTCGTATCTGGAATCGCCATCACTCGGGTGCTTGGCGCCAGGACTCCAATCATCGCGTGGCGCTCTGGCTACCCTGGGGTATTGGATTTGTACAAGGAGGCAATCACTCCATTGCCGCGGGGGTTCTCGCTGGCGAAGGGGTTCTCACGCCGACTTACGTTTTTTACATGACCTATCTCTTCTCGGAGATCTATGCCGATGCAGAGTCCTATCGAGAGATCGGGACTGGAAGAAAACTCGGTCCGGTCCTCAGCCAACGTTTAGCTGCGTTTTTCGAGATTGGTAACCTGATGCATGAGAAGGGTCTTCCGGCGTTTCGCGACAGCATCGATGTAGCTCGAAGCGGAGAAGCAGCGTGACGACGGGGCAGATCAGCATACCCCGGGTGCTTACGCTGATTATCCGAAATACCGCACGCCGAACAACTTATCGTCATCGGTACGATCCCTCGGCACCTGGTTGGACTTCGCCATATAGTTTTCGATGAAGAGACGCAGGGAATCACGCTTGGGATCATTACGCCGATTGACTTGGCCGAGACCCACTCCCCATCGGTGTTCCAGATCAGCCTTATGGGCATTGGAATTCCAGTAGTCGCCCCATCCCTTCGTGATGTCGTGCTCCCAATACTCGCCGAGCATCCTGCAAATCGGTACGTCAGCTCTGCGATCACCTCGATAGAAGACGAGCAGATGAAGATGCAAGCCTGAGCGCTTGCCTTCTTCGAGTTTCCAGATCAGTCCGCGAATGCCTTGCAGTAATTCGCTGTCGTAGTCTTCGACATGACGGAACAATCGATCTCGATGCTGCTGAATCGTTCCGAGCATCACGTCTGGACGGTGCCGTTTCTTGTAGATCAGAGTGGGGAAGAGGATCAGATGGCGCGAGCTATCTTCGAACATCTCTTCTTCAAAGCTCAGGCCTGTACGTCTGTTCCTGCGGACTCTGGCTTGTTCAGCCTTACGACGTTTGATCTCGTTGTCACGGCTGATGCCGTGGCCATAGCAGTTTTCATCGAACATGATTGATCTCGTTGGTGGTTATGCCAACGGATCAACCGTGTTGATATTTTTTTATTCGATATGAGGATCGTGTAGCTGATGGCTACCGTCATTCATCTGTCGATGATGGGCTTGAGCCGTTGCTCATCTGCCTGTCGGTTTTTGTCATTTATGAATTGATGTTGTTTTATCTATTACATAAAAAGCAATGGCAAGGGGCAGGAGGACAACCCGTTTCAATGGAAAATATCCAATGCAGTTCGAAGCAAACGTCAGGGAAATGGAATTTTTCACATGGGCTTTTATGTCGCCATTTAGAAGGGAATGGCTGCGTTTGATGAGAGCGTCGGGATAAGACGCTGACAGCATTGCCACTTAGCTTCGCGTGGGAGCTGGCCAGCGTTGGTCACTGTTCCGCCTAGCGTTGAACGGTGGACCGTCAGCAGCAATCGACCTCATTCATAGCGCGCGGTCCGGTTGAACCGTTCGATGTACGCGTTCTATTGCGGCTTGCCTAGCTCGATGTATTCCAGCCTTAAGAGGTGGCTTCGCTCGTTCGGACAGTCTTCTGAGATTTTTAAGTGGAACGTCCGAGGCAATCATGCTGCCGATTTG